>NZ_CP011927.1:5000-720000 GCF_001579905.1 Labrenzia sp. CP4
CGCACCCAGATCAGCCCGGCCCGGCCAGGGACAGTGGGGGACGAAGGGTCACCGATCACGATATCGACCCCTTGCGCGGCACACCCGACCGAGCCTGCAGGGACATTGTCCTCAGGTGAGGACAGCGTGATGAAGCTGGTTTCCGAAGCCCCGTAGAATTCGAAAAGGCGTGCCTCGGGGAAAACCGACTTCAAGGCCTGCCGGTCGGCTTCACGCCATTTGGCACCGCTCGCGAGAACCTGTTTCACCGCTGCGATGGGACCGCTGCGCCGGGCAGCCTCGGCCAGAAAGTGTAGCTGGGTCGGCGTTGCATAAAGGACAGAGCCTTCAGGGGCGCTGCCGAGTTCTCTCAGGACGACGCGCGGATCGAACCGCGGCGTGAGCACCACCTGTTGGCCGCAGGCGAGGCCGCAGACAGCGCCATAAAGGTGAAGTGAATGCGTGAGCTGCCCGGGCAGGACGACGCGGCTGCCTTTCGAAATACCGAAGGCCTGTGCCGACAGTTTGAAGCTTTCGAGCCACGATCCGTGAGAGCGCACATAGCCTTTGGGAACACCGCTCGATCCGGAGGTGAAGCCTGCATAAAAGAGGTCATCTTCGTCCGGCAGGATCTCAGGTGGAGTTTCCGGTGATCTTCGTATTTCAGCGGAACCGGTATCAGCCGTCAGCAACACCGGCAGGGACTGGTCATCGATGACGAGGTCTGGCCCGACCGCTTCCAGAACTGCTGATGCCTGGGCTGAAGGCCAGTCCGGGTCCATGACTGTGGCGATACGCCCGGTGCGGGCGCAGGCAAAGAAGCAGACGACCAGGTCCGCAGGGTCCCGAAGACGCAGGACCACGTAGCTAGCATGGTCGGTCCGCTCACAAAGCACTGCCTCGGTCCGGTTGATCCGGGCTGCAAGCTCCTGCCAGGAGAGAGAATTCGCACCGCATGTGAGTGCGGCCCCAGTGGCTTTCTCACTGGCAAACCGGTCGAGACTGTCGCCGACGAAGGCCATGATGTGGCCTTGCTGGATCTTCGGAATTAAGACCGGGACAACACGGCGCCCGGCAGGCCGCGTGCGACGGTCTGAACGATGAGCGCCGTAAGAGCGACCTTGACCAGGTCACCGGGAATATAGATTGCGCTGCCAAGCGCGGCTTTCGGAAGGGAAAGTCCGGCCATGATGGCAACGCCCGGGATGCCGAAAGCGTAGACCACCAGAATGCCGCCGACCGCAGCCGCTATTGCTGAAGACACCAGAATGTTCAGCTCGCGGGTCGACTGCATGATCAAGCCGGCCACGAGAGCTCCGACCGGCCAGCCGATCAGGAAACCGACAGACGGACCCATGAAGACGCCAAGACCACCGCGGCCGCCGGACAGGAACGGCAAGCCCAGCGCGACGAGAAACAGGAAAAGCAGCACGGCAAGCGCACCACGGATCGGGCCGAGCATGACACCGGCCAGCATGACACCGAGGGTCTGCGCCGTGATCGGCACACCGCCGAGAAAGGCGATCGCCACCGGCGGAACCAGCCCCAGGGCGGCAATCAGCGCGGCATAGAAAGCAACGTGCACAAGAGACCTGTCAGCCATGATGAATTCGACCTTCTTCTCGTTAACAAGGGTGCTGCCGTTCAACCTCGCGCGGATCTTACCACATGAGGGTCAGGCAACGTCATCTGTGGGCGGGATATCCCAGTTTTTGGCCGAATGCCAGCCATATGGAGCTTCTTTTCGGTCATCTTGACAAGCCTTCCGAGCCGCCGCGCGCCTTCAGTGCTTCGGCAACATGATCCGACATGCTCAGGGACTGAATGGCGAAAGGCGCCAGAAGACGCCACGAATTTCGCGTGCCTGTTCGCGCCTGCCAGGCTTCGCGCAGTTGACCAAAGACGACGAGCATGTAGGGCGCGAAGCGAAGCACCAGTGCAACGCCCAGCGCTGGTTTGCGGGGAGAGAAACCGAGAAACTCGAGCGGCCTGAACAGCGGCTGGACGGCATTCAGCATATCGTCCATGCGGGTGGTCACCGAAACGAAATTTGCAGCCAGGATCATGATCGCAAGCCGCAGGATGATCGTAACCCCTTCCAGAAGACTTCCGGACACCCAGTGAAGCGCCAGCAGCACGGCAAGCAGAAACGACATTGCCCGCAGGAGCTTCAGTTGCGCCAGTCCCTCGCGCCCGAGGGAGGCATAACACAGGAGAACAGCTGCAAGAGCCGGCAGCAGAACCCAAAATGATGTGTATCGCAGCAGCAGCAGGCTGGCGACGGCAACAGCCAGAAGCTTCAGGCCCGCGGGCATCCGGTGGGCCCAGCTGTTGCCCTGGAGATAGACCGACATCATAACTCGGCAACCTCCACATCCATGCCCTGCCGCGAAACGACGTCTTCCTGAAACGCCGCCCGAACCGCATCCGGCGCGCCATCCATGCGCAAACGTCCGTCCTCCAGCCAGAGCAGTCTGTCGAAACCGTCGAACTGGCTGAGATCGTGACTGACGAGAACGATCTTTTGCGGCAGTGACAGGATTTTCTGGCGGATCCGCACTGTCGTCAGTGCATCGAGGCTGGCCATCGGCTCGTCCAGCACCAATAGGCGCGGCTCCATGACCAGAACCGCCAGGATGCAGACGAGCTGTTTCTGACCGCCGGAAAGTTCCGTGATCGGTTTGCCGGCCAGCCCCTCACAGCCATGCAGGGCGAGGAACGCCCGCGCGCGGCTGCGGCTTTCTTCCTTGCCGGCCCCGAGTTGGGTGAGGCCAAAGGCGATCTCTTCTTCCACCGTGGGAAAAATGGCCTGATGATCCGGGTTCTGGAACACGAAGCCGACATGACGCGGCAACTCCAGTTCCGCCTCGGCGGAGGGGGCTCCAAAAAGCGTGAGGTTGCCGCTCGTCGGCGTACGCAACCCGTTCAACAGGCGTACAAGAGAGCTCTTGCCGGACCCGTTCAGGCCGATGATGCCGATCCGGTCTTCGGCAAGCTGCAAGGTGAGATCCTGCAGGATATGCTCTTTGCCGACACTCAGGCCAACCCGATCGAAGACCGCGTAGGGACTGGCGTCGGGATTACAGACACTGGGCCTGTCCTTGAGTTTCCTGCTTTTGGGCCAGAATGCCATGTCACCTCGTCGCGGACGGCACTCCTTGCAAGGGCCGGTCCTGTTTTGCGCGCAGCTTATCGGTCGGATCTGCCGGCTTGTCAAAGACTGACAGGTACCTGGCAAAATCACACATTACCGCAAGGCCTTACCCTACCGGGCGGGTGAGATCGGGCAATTCGGCCAATTGGCCGATGGTGGATCTGATGCGCTGGAGGGCCCAGCGGAAACGGTCGTCGGACTGTTCGGATCCGAAGGTCAGGCGCAGATAGGGCGCCGGCTGGTGGTCCTTCGCCTGAAAATACCGGGATGACAAGACCGAAATGCCCTGGTGTCCGAGCGCGTTCTGAAGCGCGTCGGGATCGACGGTTTCCGGCAGGCGCAGCCAGCCGAACACCTTGTTGACGTCGCTCTGCAGGAAATGCGGCGCGAGCAGTTCACGCGCCGCCAGGAACCTCGTGCGGTTTGCCTTGCGCTTAAGGCGCAGCGTCTTGAACAGATGTCCCTCGCGTACCCAGCCGGCAATCAGTTCTGCCGTGATGGGGGACGCCATCCAGGTGCTTTCACCGATCTTGTTGCGAATGCTGTCACCGAAAGGCCCGGGCACATGGACGAAGCCGATCCGGCTTCCGGGTGAACAGACCTTGGAGATACTGGCGATTGAGGCCGTGCGCTCCGGCGCCAGCGCACCGAAGGCGGGCAGGGCGTCCGGCAGAAAAGGCGTATAGGGATCGTCCTCGACGATCTTCAGGTCGAATTGCCGGGCAACCGCCACCAGATCCTGCCGTTCTTCGACAGACATGGTGTGGGTGGTCGGGTTCTGCATGTTCGGCATCAGGAACACGCCCTTGACACCATGCGTCTTCGCGGCCTGGGCAAGCGCTGCCGGATCCATGGCCCCGAAGCCGCCATCGGCCCGTATCAATGCGGGCAAAGGCACCGGCTTCAGGCCGATGCTGGCAAAGGAACTGAAGATCGACGGGTAGGTGAACCGGTCGACGGCAACCGCATCGCCCGGGCGGAACAGGGCCTGGCAGGTGACCTGAATTCCGTGCTGCGCGCCACAGGTAACCGCGACCCGGTCCGGGTCGGCTTCCAGACCGTAGTCCTTGAAGACGAGAGCCCCGGTTTCGCGATGCGCCTTCAGCCCTTCAGACGGTACGAACCCGTTCAACCGGTCGATCCCCACCGTCCGCGCCATCCGCGTCAGCCCGTCGGAAAGACTCGGGTTGAGATGCGGATAGGCAAAGTTTCGCGCCAGATCGCAGGTTTCCGGCTCGTCTTCCTTCGGGGCAAGGGGCGAAACCTTCTGGGTTTCAGAGGCAATATAGGTGCCCCGTCCGGTTTCTCCCTTCACTAGCCTGCGCCGCTCGGCTTCGCCGTAGGCACGGGTAATGGTGCCGAGTGTCACGCCAAGCTGATAGGCGAGTTCGCGCTGTGGCGGCAGCCTGTCGCCCTGGGCAAGCGCCCCGGTCTTGATGTCGGCTTCCAACGCGTCCGCGATCGCCAGATAGATCGGGCCACCGGCCGCTTCGATGTTCGGGATCCACATTGTCATGAGAACAATGTTATCATTGACTGATACAATACCTCAAGACAATTAGTATCTCCGCTATTTTGTATCGATTGTATCGAAACACTCGATGCTGTGTCTGGAGATACCCATGGATTACGCGACGTTCCTCGCCTTCGCGGTGTTCGTCATCGTCATGACCGGGACACCCGGTCCGGGCAACCTGACCTTTCTGGCCATCGGCGCATCCGCAGGGTACCGCACAGCCTTTCCCGTGATTGTCGCCTCGCAGATCGGATCTTTGCCGCTCAAGCTCAGCGTTGCCTATGGCCTGGGCCATGTCATGGCCGGAGGCGGCACGGTGGTGACTGTCTTCAAGGTGCTGAGCATGGCCTATATGACCTATCTTGCCTGGCGGATCGTTTGCCTCAGCGTCAAGCCGAAGGGCGAGGTCGCGCTGCCCAGTTTCTGGGAAGGATTGCTGATACACCCACTCAGCCCGAAAACCTGGGCCATGAACCTGGTTGCCTTTTCAACCTTCCTGGCCGGCAACGGGCTCGGAATCCACGAAAACGCGATGATCCTGGTGGCGGGATTTACCCTCGGCGGGATGGTGTTTCATTCCCTATGGGCCCTGGTTGGCGTGTCGATCCTCGCCCTGATCGGCGAAGGCCCGCTCATGCGAGCCATCACGGTGACCATGGCAATCGCCATGTTGGCGGCGACTGTTTGGGCACTGCTGATCTAGCGAAGTCTCGCTGCTTTTCGGCTATCTGCACGGCAAGACGGCGGAAGAAATCGCCAGGGAACCGGCAATGAAGCTCGCCAATGACCAACTTCGCAAACAGGTACAATGCCTTGCCGGCGCTCAAGAAATTGACCTGACCGGAGCTACTTCGTGAAGCGAGACAGATCCGGCAGCATGCGCCTGCCGGATCTGTCCGACCGGCCACAGGGGAGACCGCGGCCGGGTGAAGGTCAGGCAGCGGGTAAACTCTACCGCTGCAGGTCCTTCAGTTCCTTTTGCCAACGCGCCTCGAACGACGTTTCATGCGGGTTGGGGCCAAGCCCGATATCCCGGCGCAGCTCGTCCGGCAGATGAGCCACATTCACACGCTTGCGGCCACGGGTTGCCATCCTTGCGAACAGAGAACCGATAAGCGACCTTAATGAAAAGCCCAAGTCTTGCTGATGGGTCGCGCAGCCCGATTTCGTCTGGGAGAGCCTGAACACGTCTATAACTCCTGTTTCTTGTGAGTTACATATCGGCGGGTTCCGGTTGTCTTACCAACGAAAATTCGATAAACATGCATAAGGGAGACTTATGTATGTCAGTGAATTTGCCACCACTTTCCGCAATCCGGGCCTTTGAAGCTGCAAGTCGGCACCTGAGTTTTACCAAGGCCGGCGACGAGTTGGGCATGACCCAGGCGGCTGTCAGCTACCAGATCAAGATCCTGGAAGATCGTCTCGGCTTTCAGCTGTTCACCCGCAAGGCCCGCAAGATCGAGCTGACCGACAATGGCGGGCAACTGGCGGCGCGGGTGGTGGATGCGTTCTCCTCGCTTCGCAGTGCCTTCGAGGATATTTCCGAAAAGAACGCCGGCCAGCTTGTCGTCTCCAGCAACACCACGTTTGCGGTCAACTGGCTGTCAAACCGCCTGTTCGAGTTCCAGATGCAGAACCCGGACGTGGGCGTGCGCATCGTTCCCTATGGCCCGCATGCTGAACCGGAGTTCAACGAATCCGACGTCGTGATCTCCGCCTGCAAGGCTCCTCCGAAAAACTGGCTCGCCCATGAAATCGTGCGTGCGGACTTTACGCCGATGCTGAGCCCGAAGCTTGCGGACACGATCGGCGGCGTCAGCAAGCCCGAGGACATTCTGAAATTGCCGCTGGTCGATCCGCAGGACCCCTGGTGGCAGATGTGGTTCGAGGCAGCGGGACTGCCGAATGTCGACCTGAGCGGTCACCCTAGCTCGCGCATGGGGTCACAGGCGCTCGAGGCAAATCGGGCGATCGCAGGACAGGGCGTCGCGATCCTGACCCCCTATTTCTGCAAGACCGCCCTTGAAAACGGCCAGTTGATCCAGCCGTTCAAGCTGACCTGCCATGCCGATGACGAAAGCTGGTACATGAGTTACCCGCCCGCCCTGCGCACCAGCCGCAAGGTCCGCCTGTTCCGTGACTGGGTTCATGCGGAACTGAAGCGCGACGGCATGCCTGTCAGCGCGCCGATGGCAGTTGTTGCCTGAGGACATCCGCCCCCCCCAACCCAAGCTTCCGGATCATGAAAAAGCCCCGGCCATCCATCGGACGACCGGGGCCAATTGCTTTTGGAGCACCAAGGTTTGCCTTACGGCGTGAACACGATGGTCTTGTTGCCGACCATCATCACCCGGTTTTCCAGGTGATACTTGACGGCACGGGCCAGCACGCGGGATTCGATGTCGCGGCCACGGGCGACGAAATCGTCAGCGGAGAGCGCATGGCTTACCCGTTCGGCGTCCTGCTCGATGATCGGGCCTTCATCGAGATCCGGCGTCACATAGTGAGCGGTGGCCCCGATCATCTTGACGCCGCGAGCATGCGCCTGGTGATAGGGTTTTGCACCCTTGAAGCTCGGCAGGAAGGAGTGGTGGATGTTGATGATCTTGCCGAACAAACGCTTGGAAAGGCTGTCGGAAAGCACCTGCATGTAGCGGGCGAGAACCACCAGATCGGCTCCGGTTTCCTTGACCAGCTTCAGCAGTTTCTCTTCCTGCTCGGCCTTGTTTTCCTTGTTCACCGGCCAATGGTGGTACGGAATGCCTTCGTGCTCGGCCGTGCGCTGGCTATCGGTGTGGTTGGAAACAATCGCGACCACTTCGGCATCCATCCAGCCGACGCGGATCTGGTAGAGAAGGTGCAACATGGCATGGTCGAATTTGGACACCATGACGATGACCTTCGGCCGTTTGGCCGTATCGACCAGTTTGGCCTTCATGTCGAAGCGGCTGATGACCGGGTCAAGCGCCCTCTGAACGCTTTCCAGGGTCACGCCTTCCGGAGCCAGAATGGCAATACGCAGGAAGAACTGGTTGGTTACCCGGTCCCAGAACTGGTCACTTTCGGCAATATTGGCGCCAAAATCCGCCAGTTCCGTCGTGACGGCCGCCACAATGCCAGGCTTGTCCGCGCAAGACAGCGTCAGAACGTAAAGGCTATCCGCCATGATTTTCCAGTCTCCAACCTTGAGGGCCGCAGCCCGCTGATTTTGCTTCGTGCCGGATGCCGGCCCGAACAATCAGGCAGGCATCAGACTGTGTTCCTTCAGGGCCGATACCAGATCGCTGACCCGGTCGGCATTGTCTATCGCGCGTTCTCCGGTCCTGTTCCACAGGCCGTTTTCAAAACCGATCCTGGCCTTGCCGCCCCGCCGGACCGCCTCCACCAGACACTCCGTCTCGCGGTGTCCGAAAGCGCAGACCGCCCAGTCCAGCGACTGCCCCTTGTCGCGTTCCGCGAGCTTTTCCAGAAACGGCACCAGATCTTCCGGTGCGCTTTCCTGGCCTGCCGCATAACGCCCCAGAACGAACAGCAGCTGATGGCTTTCCCCTGCCAGGGTGCCGGCTGACGCCAGGTCGAAAAACCGGTCCAGATCATCCGCGCTGTAGACGATATGCTGGACCGCACATTCATGGTCGAACGCCCAGTGGTAAAAGGCTTTTGCCTGGTCTTGCCCGCCTTCCGGAACCATCTCCCGGATCGCGACGGAGACCGCATCCGGCTTGACCTTGTAGACCAGTTCGCGTTGCTCTTCCGAAGTGTATTTTCCAACAGCTTCCGTGGTGATTTGAACCTGCATTTGCGGCACCGCAACACGCATTTCCGACAAGAGCTCACGATAAAGCCCGGCGTCAAGCACATGGGCGCCGGTAAGGTCGCGTACGTGGGCATGAAGCGCACCGGCTCCAGCCTCAAAACACGCATTTGCCGCTACCACCGTTTCGGCGATGGTCATCGGCAGGGCGGAATGATCCGCCTTGGTCCGGCGGGCACCGTTGGGAGCCACCATGATCAATGATAAAGGCGGCGGAACAAAAAGCGCACTCATGTTCAGAAGACCGCCTTGAACGCCTGGTTGAGCTTGTCGGTGATCTCTCCGATATGTCTGTCCTCGAGAATGAAAGGCGGCGCCAGCAGGATATGGTCGCCCAGCACCCCATCAATCGTCCCGCCCATCGGGTAGCAGATTAGACCGGCCTCGAATGCTGCCTTCTTGAGCGCCTTGTTGATGCCCCTCTTCGGATCAAACGGCGCCTTGCTGGCCCGGTCCTCGACGATTTCGATGCCTCGGAAAAGTCCGCGGCCGCGAATATCACCAACATGCGGGTGCTGACCGAAAGCATCGTTAAGCGCCGTCGTCAGTTTCTCGCCCATCGGCATCACCCGGTCGGCAACGCCGCCGGTCAGTTTCCTGAAAACGGCGAGCGCGGCAGCGCAGGCGGTCGGATGGCCGATGTATGTGTGGCCATGCTGGAAAAAGCCCGATCCGGTCTCGATGGCTTCGTAAATGGCAGCGGTGCACAGCATGGCACCGACCGGCTGATAGCCGGCTCCGAGCCCTTTCGCGATGCATAGAATATCCGGCGCGACACCATCCTGCTCACAGGCGAACAGGGTGCCGGTGCGGCCCATGCCGCACATGACCTCGTCCAGGATCAGAAGCACGCCGTAATTATCGCAGATCTCCCGGATCCGCTTGAAATAGCCATCGACCGGCGGCAGGGCACCCGCCGTCGCACCGACAACCGGTTCGGCAACGAAAGCCATGACGTTTTCCGGCCCGAGCCGAAGGATTTCCGCTTCCAGTTCGTTGGCGATCCGTTGACCGTAGTCGAAGGCGGTTTCCCCCTCGCGGCGGTCTCGATACTCGTAACAGGGGGCAATATGGGTGGTATCGATCATCAACGGTGCAAAAGGCTCCCGCCGCCACTGGTTGCCGCCGGTTGCCAGCGCACCAAGCGTGTTGCCGTGGTAGCTCTGCCTGCGGGCAATTACCCGGTGCCGCGACGCTTCCCCCTTCTCCAGGAAGAACTGACGCGCCAGCTTCAGCGCCGCCTCCATGGCTTCCGATCCACCGGAGACGAAATAGACGCGGTCCAGATTGCCCGGTGCTTTTCCGATCAGGAGATCCGCCAGTTCCTCTGCAGGTTCGCTGGTGAAAAAGCCTGTATGGGCGAAGGCGATCCGGTCCACCTGGGCCTTGATGGCAGCGATCACATCCGGATCGCTGTGCCCGAGACAGGAGACCGCGGCGCCGCCAGATCCATCGAAATATTTCTTTCCGGACCGATCGAGAATGTAGCAACCGTCCCCTGTTACTGCGACGGGAAGATCGGCTTTGGTGTGGCGGGGAAAAACATGAGACATGGCAAACGCATCCGACAACTGACGGGACAGCCCACATTGGGTTGACGCATTTGTATCAGAAAACATCAGCGCCTGAAACATTTGTTTCGAAGGCACGTTAACCACGTTTTTCATTAGAATTTTAATAAAATTCAATCAGCCTGCGCGCGGGGGACGAGATTGTAATCAGTAACCGAAGGCCGCCCGTCATGCGTCAGCGCCTCACCGCCTGGATCGTATTCCTAGGATTAACTGTCACACTTGCCGGCTGCGGAACCGTCGCCGGTGTTACCGGCATGGGCTGGATGACCGCATCCCACAATTCCATCGACTATAACGACAGTTCCTGGTGCGTGCCGCGCAAGCTGAAGAAGGTTCTAAACCGGGTTGCATCCCGCTATGGCAAAGTGACTGTCAGCTCGACCAAGCGCTGGTGGCTTGAGAACTGGTGGAAGGGGGGCGCCAGGGATTCCTATCACCTCAACTGCCGGGCGGTCGATTTTTCGGTCCGTGGCAACCCGTCGTCCGTCATTGCCTTCTTGAAATCACAGCCGGAAGTTGGCGGATACAAGCACTATTCTTCCGGCCACTACCACATCGACACCGGCCCGCGCCGGACCTGGTAACCGCCTGGCAGGCAAAAGCCCGGCCCGGTATCTACCGGGCCTGATTGGCCAGTGGCGGCAAACGCTACTTCAGCTCGCCCAGTTCCAGTGCCATTTCCCAGGCGACAGGGTCAAAGCCGACGAAATTCTTGGTTTCGCCTGCCACGATCGGCCTTTTGATAACGGACGGGTTCTCGATCATCACGTCGAGCGCGCTCTTGGCGTCGACAACGCCGTCCTGCGTTGCTTCGTCCAGGCGCCGCCAGGTGGTGCCGCGCTTGTTCAGGATAGACTCCCATCCGAATTCACCGACAAAGCCGGCCAGTCGATCGGCATCGACGCCGTCCTTCTTGTAGTCGTGGAACTCATAAGGCACGCCGGCCTCTTCCAGAAACTTCCGCGCCTTCTTGACGGTGTCGCAGTTCTTGATGCCGTAGACCTTCATCGCCTCTTCCCGGTTGTTGGATGTCCGGCCCGGAATGTGCCGACTGACGCCCGGGATGCAAGGTCATAGCCGAAGAAAACCCGAAATTTTGCGAAATTTGACCTGACAGTGCCCGCATGCCGAGGAGTTTTCCACGTTGCGCGCGCCTTCACGGGCAGTTCACCGCATTTCCTTTTTGCCTCCTTGACCTCGGCTGCCCCCCGCGCTTCAAGTGGCAATTGACAGGCAGAAGGCCGGAACGGCCAGACCGGAGACTGAAAATACATGCAGGAAGAGGCCCCCGGCACAAGCCGGCCAAACAGGCCCGCGACGGCCGCCAAATCTTCTGAAAAGTCCGCTTCGGCTGCAAAACCGGGCAAGAAGTCCGACAGTGTCATGGTCGCCGGAGGGAACTGGCGTCAGCGGCTCCGGCTGTGGAGCGGCCTGATCCTGTTCACTTTCTGCCTCAGCCATTTTTCAAATCACGCCCTCGGCATCATTTCCTTCCAGGCGATGGACCAGGCCTCGATCTGGCACTACTGGGTCTGGAGAAGCCCGCTTGGGGAAACTGTCCTCATCCTCGCAGCGCTGACCCATGTGCTGCTCGCCTTGTGGCGGACAAGCAAACGGCGAACGTTGAAGATGTCCCGTTGGGAGCTTTTGCAGCTCGCCCTCGGTCTTTACATTCCCTGGCTCCTGATACCGCATGTCACCACGACCATGGGCGTTGCCAAGGAGTTCGGCTTCCTGCCGCTCTACGAGCAGATGCTGACGCTGCTGTGGCCGAATGCGGCGGTCAATCAGTCTATTCTGCTGCTCATGGTGTGGACCCACGCCATGATCGGCCTGCACTTCTTCCTGCGCCTTTATCCGGTTTACCAGAAGCTGAAGCCGCTGGCGGCCGGGTTTGCCTTTGCAATGCCTGTGCTTGCCATCTGGGGCTGGATTGAAGGTGCCCGCCGGCTGGCCCTCAGCCGTGACGTAACCCTCCGAATCACTCCGGACCAGCAATTGTGGGCCAGCGAGGTCGTCGTTCAGTTCCGGGCAGTGGTGTTCGGCCTGATTGCCGTCAGCCTGTTGGCCATCCTGATCCGTTACCTTCTCAGCCTGAAAGCACGCAGCCTGACCGTGGTCTACCCAGGCGGACTGACGGTGAAGGCGCAACCGGGTGCAACGCTGTTGGAAATCAGCCGCATGAACGACATACCGATCGCATCGGTATGCGGCGGGCGGGCCAGATGCTCCACCTGCCGCGTGAAAATTCTGGAGGGCGGCGAAACCTTGCCGAAACCGAGTGTTGCCGAAGCTGCGGTGCTAACGCGGATCGGCGCGGGAAGCGACATTCGGCTGGCCTGCCAGGCGCGTCCGGAAAGCAACGTGGAAGTGCAGCCCCTTGTGCCGGTCAAG
Source organism: Labrenzia sp. CP4 (assembly GCF_001579905.1). Classification (NCBI taxonomy): domain Bacteria; kingdom Pseudomonadati; phylum Pseudomonadota; class Alphaproteobacteria; order Hyphomicrobiales; family Stappiaceae; genus Labrenzia; species Labrenzia sp. CP4. The sequence continues at coordinate 17,435 of NZ_CP011927.1, forward strand.
GCCAGTGCAATTATCGGCGAACACCTGAAGGATGCCTATTACTGGGGCGTCGAGCAGGATGTGGTGGTCATGTTCGTGGACCTGCGCAATTTCACCGGCATCACCGAAAGCCAGCTCGCCTATGACGTGGTTTATCTGCTCAACAGCTACCTGGACCAAGCCTCAGCCGCGATCCGGGAGGAGGGCGGCTATGTCGACAAGTTTATTGGTGACGGCATCATGGCCATCTTCGGCATGGACAGCAACGCTGAAACCGGCGCTCGGCAGGCTCTTGCCGCCTGCCGCCGTATCGAGAAGGTCATGAAATCGCTCGACAAGGAGAAGGGTCCGCAGTTTCGCGATCCGATCCGGCTCGGCATCGGCCTGCATCTGGGGCCGGCCATTCTCGGTCGCATCGGCGCCGCCGGAACGGCAGGCAAACGGGGCGGGCTGACTGCGCTTGGCGACGTGGTCAACACCGCAAGCCGGCTGGAAACGGAGAACAAGAACCACGGCAGCTTCATGGTTGTTTCCAAGGCTGTTGTCGATGCGGCAGGCGCGCGGATCGACGGTGCCGAAGAGGCCGAGATCAAGGTGCGCGGCAAGGAAATCCCCTTGCAAATCCTTGCGGTGAAAAGCTTAGATGGTCTCCATCTCGCTGACGCCGTTCCCGCCTGAGACCCATCCTCCCTGTCACAAAACCTCTGGAGACCACGTGAGCCGGACCTACACGCCTCGGGAAATGCTGGAGAAACTGATCTCCTTCAACACCGTTTCGGATCGAAGCAACCTCGATCTGATCACCTTCGTCGAAGACTATCTCAGCCAATGGGGGGTCACTTCAGGGCGGGCGCTGGATGAAACGGGCCAAAAGGCCGCTCTTTATGCCCGCATCGGTCCGGATATCGACGGCGGAACCGTCCTGTCCGCCCACACCGATGTCGTTCCGGTGGCGGGCCAGAACTGGTCTCACGATCCTTTTTCCGCCTGGGAGGAAAACGGCCGCCTCTACGGCCGTGGCGCGGCGGACATGAAAGGCTTCGCGGCAACTGTACTTGCCAAGGTTCCGGATTTTCTGAATGCACCGCTCAGACGGCCCATCCACATCGCGCTGTCCTATGACGAGGAAACCGGCTGCGACGGGGCCAGGGTGCTGATCCCTGAAATGCTGGCAAACGGCCCGCGCCCTTCGGTGGTGATTGTGGGCGAACCGACCAGCATGAAGGTCGTCACGGGCCACAAGGGCATTACGGTACTGAAGACGCGCATCCAGGGACATCCGGTCCATTCCAGCCAGTTGCACCGGGGTGTTTCGGCGATTTCGGCGGCGGCCAGGCTGATCGGATGGCTGGATGCCAGAACCGCGGAGAACCGGGCCAAGGCCGATCCTGACTGCCCGTTCGAACCGCCCTACACCACCTTGCATTGCGGCACCATTTCCGGCGGCCAGGCACACAACATCACGGCCCAGCACTGCGAATTCGTGACCGATATCCGGCTGCTGCCGGGTGAACACGCGAAGGACTGGGTCGCCGCCTACCGGGCCTTCATCGAAAATGAGGTTCTGCCGGGAATGAAAGCGATCTCTCCGGACTGCGCCATCGAGGTGAGAGAACTTGCCTATGTGCCTGGGCTGGGAGAGGAGCCGGACGGGCTTGCGGAAACGACTGCCAGGCGCCTGACCGGCGACAACAGCCGCAACGTCGTGGTCTATGCCACCGAAGGCGGGATCTTCCAGGATCACGGACTTTCGACCGTGGTTTGCGGTCCCGGATCCATCGATCAGGCCCATCAACCCGACGAATTTATCGAGCTTTCCGAACTCGACCGCTGCGCTGCCTTCCTCGACAAGCTGATTGACAGAATGTCGCAATTTGACAGCTAAACGGGTTTGAACACAGAGATTTACGATGTCATAGTCGTTTTTGACAACATGGCCGCATGGTCCTGGCAGGGGGGTGCGGCCGTGGAGCAAAGCCGAAACCGGAAAACGAGGGGACTATGAACAAAAGAAAAATTGTCATCGCCGCAGCGCTGTTTGCGGCGGGAACGGGGACTGCTGTTCATGCTGAAACGCTGAAATTTGCCTTTCAGGGTGCACTGAACGCGCTTGATCCCTACAGTCTCAACGAGACCTTCACCCTGTCGTCGCTCGGCAATACCTATGAAGGCCTGACGCGCCGTGGTCCCGATCTGGCCATTGAACCGGCCCTGGCCGAGAGCTGGGAAATCGTCGATCCGAACCGCTGGCGTTTCCACCTGCGCAAGGGCGTAAAGTTTCACAACGGCAGCGACTTCACTGCAGAAGATGTCGCCTTTTCCGTCGACCGCGTGCGCTCGGAAGGGTCTGACCTGACCACCCGCGTCCCGGCTGATGCCAAGGTCGAGATCGTTGACGACTACACGGTCGATTTCGTTCTCACCGGTCCGAACCCGATCCTGCATTACGAGTGGGACACGTTCTACATCATGGACAAGGAGTGGACGACGGAGAACGACGCGGTGAAAGTCACCTCGGCGTCCGACACTTCTGCGAACCATGCCGCGCTCAATGCAAATGGTACCGGACCCTTCAAGATCGTCAGCCATGAAGCCGGCGTGAAGACCGTCTATGAAAAATACGACGGCTGGTGGGACGAAGCCAAGCACAACATCGACACGGTGGAATTCACGCCGATCGGTTCCGATGCAACGCGCGTTGCCGCGCTGCTGTCCGGCGAGATGGACATGGTCTACCCGATCCCGGTGCAGGACATCAAACGCATAAACGACAATGCGGGAACCAAGGCGCTTACCGGTCCGGAACTGCGCACGATCTTCCTTGGCATGGACCAGATGCGCGACGAGCTGCTCTATTCCGACGTCAAGGGGAAGAACCCGCTCAAGGATGCCCGGGTGCGCAAGGCCTTCTACCAGGCGATCGACATCGAGGGGATCAAGAAGAAGGTCATGCGGGACCTGTCCAACCCGTCTGCCCTGATGGTTTCGCCGCTGCTGTTCTCCAAGTCGGCCGATTTCGAGCGTTATCCCTATGACCCGGAAGCCGCCAAGGCACTGCTGGCCGAAGCCGGCTATGCAGACGGCTTTTCCATCGGCATGGACTGTCCGAATGACCGCTACGTCAACGACGAGGCGATCTGCCAGGCGGTTGCCGCCATGCTGGCTCGTATCGGCGTGAAGGTGAACCTCAACGCCCAGCCAAAGGCGAAATACTTCGCCAAGATCCTTGCTTCCGGTGGTTACGATACGTCGTTCTACCTGCTTGGCTGGACCCCCGGATCCTTCGACAGCTGGAACGTTCTGGACAACCTGATGAACTGCCGCGACGAATCCGGCAAAGGTTCGCCGTTCAACAACGGTGGCTTCTGCGACGAGAAGATCGACCAGCTGACCGATGAAATCCTGGTCGAGATCGATCCGGAAAAGCGTGACGCCATGATTGCTGAAGCTTTCCGCATCAGTCACGAAAACGCCTACTACCTCCCGCTGCACCAGCAGAGCCTGGCATGGGGCGTTTCCGACAAGCTGGACCTTGTCCAGCGTGCCGACAACCAGTTCCAGTTCCGCTTCGTGACCAAGAACTGATCCTGAAGCACAGCAAATGACGCTCCCGGCAACTCCGCCGGGAGCGTATTTTCATGACTAAAGCATTCAAAGAGCCGAAATGATTGGATTTGCAACGCGCCGCATCGTGCAGGCGATGATTGTCATGCTGGTGGTCGCCCTTCTGGCGTTCACCATGTTCCGCTTTGTCGGCGATCCCATCAACCAGATGGTCGGCATCGAAACCTCGATCGAAGAACGGGAGGCCCTGCGCGAGCGCCTGGGTCTGAACGACCCGGTTCCGGTCCAGTTCTTCCGTTTCGTCACCAAGGCCGCGCAATTCGATTTCGGCACGTCCTACCAGTTCCGTCAGCCGGTTTCCGAACTTTTCGCCAAGCGCATACCCGCCACGCTCGAACTCAGCTTCGCGTCTGCGGTGTTTGCGCTCGTTGTCGGCATTCCCATGGGCATCTACGCCGGGCTCAATCGGGAATCGCCCGTTTCCAAGCTGTTTCTGTCAGTTTCGCTGATCGGCATTTCGCTGCCGACGTTCTTCATCGGGATTCTGCTGATCTTCCTGTTTTCCGTTACGCTGCAGTGGCTGCCGAGCTTCGGACGCGGCGAGACCGTGCAGATCGGATCCTGGTGGACGACCGGCTTTCTGACCATCTCCGGCCTGAAGGCGCTGATCCTGCCCTCCATCACGCTCGGCCTCTACCAGATGACCCTGATCATGCGGCTGATCCGAGCCGAGATGCTGGAAGTCATCCGGACCGATTACATCAAGTTCGCCCGGGCGCGCGGTCTGCCGGACCGGCTGGTGAATTTCCGGCATGCTCTCAAGAACACGCTCGTTCCGGTCATCACCATCACCGGGCTGCAGCTTGGCGCGATCATCGCTTTCGCGACCATCACCGAGACCGTTTTCCAGTGGCCCGGCATGGGCCTGATGTTCCTGCAGGCCGTGCAGAACGTCGATATTCCGATCATGTCCGCCTATCTGCTGCTGACTGCCTTCCTGTTCGTGACGATCAATTTCATCGTCGACATCCTTTACTTCTTCATCGATCCGCGTCTGCGGGTCGGTCGGCCATAAGGGAGACCGACGCCATGCCTTTCGTCACCAACGAAGAAGCAAAATCCAGCGTTCAGGACAGGGCGGCACCGGTCAAGGAACCCGGGCGGATGGCCCGCGCTCTCGACAGCGACCTCTTTCATTCGTTCCTGAAATCGAAGGTCACCGTAGTCGCTGCCACCGGCACGGCAATCCTGTTCCTCCTTGCGTTCCTGGCGCCGTGGATTGCTCCACATGATCCGTTCGACCTGGCGTCGATTTCCATCATGGACGCCCGCGTTCCACCGGTCTGGATGGAATATGCCGATCCCCGTTTCCTCCTGGGAACGGACGATCAGGGCCGCGATATGCTCTCCGGCATCTTCTACGGCATGCGGATCTCGCTGATCGTCGGCTTCTGCTCTGTTGTCGTCGCCGCCTTCATCGGGATCTCGCTGGGGCTGGTCGCGGGCTACATGGGTGGTCGGGTGGATGCGATCATCATGCGGATTGCCGACGTTCAGCTGACGTTTCCGGCCATTCTGATCGCCCTTCTGATCGACGGTGTCGCGCATGGCATTTTCGGCGCGATCGACCGGGAGGTCTTCGCCTTCTACATTCTGATCGTGTCGCTGGCGCTGTCCTTCTGGGTGCAATATGCGCGCACGGTGCGCGGTTCCACCATGGTGGAGAAGAACAAGGAATATGTTCAGGCCGCCCGTGTGATCGGCATTCCTTCGGTCATCATCATGGTGCGCCATATCCTGCCGAACGTCACGGGACCGGTGCTGGTGATCGCGACCATCAACCTGGCTCTTGCCATCGTGACTGAAGCGACGCTCTCGTTCCTGGGTGTCGGCATGCCGCCCACGCAGCCGTCTCTCGGCACGTTGATCGCCATCGGCAACGATTTCCTCTATTCGGGGGAGTGGTGGATCGCCATCTTCCCGGGCCTCGCACTGGCCCTGCTGGTGCTGAACGTCAACCTTCTGGGCGACTGGCTGCGCGACGCCCTCAACCCGAAACTCAGGTGAGGCCGGTATGAACGTTCTCGAGATCAAGGACCTGAGGGTCGAGTTTCCGGGCCGAAAATCCGTCTTCGTCGCTGTCGATGATGTTACTTTGAGCGTCGATGCCGGCAAGGTTCTCGGCGTCGTCGGAGAATCGGGTGCAGGCAAATCGACAGTCGGCAACGCGGTGATCGGACTGCTGCAGGAACCCGGACACATAGCCGGCGGTGAAGTCTATCTTCACGGCAAGCGCATCGACCAATTGCCCTACAAGGAAAAGCGTCGTTTGCGCGGCCGAAAGATCGGCATGATTTTCCAGGATCCACTGACGTCTCTCGATCCGCTGCAGACGGTGGAAAGCCAGCTTGTGGAGACGATCCGCACCCATTTGCCGCTCTCCGGATCGCAGGCCCGCCAGCGCGCGATCGAACTGATTGAGGCCGTGGGCATTCCAGATGCGCCCGAACGCATCAAGCAGTATCCGCATCAGTTTTCCGGCGGCATGCGCCAAAGGGTGGTCATCGCGCTTGCGCTGTGTGCGGAACCTGAACTGGTGATCGCGGACGAGCCGACAACCGCGCTCGACGTTTCCATCCAGGCGCAGATCCTTGAACTGATGAGGAAGCTGTGCCGGGAGCGTAACGTCGCCATGCTGGTGATCACCCATGACATGGGCGTGATTGCCGACATCACGGACCATGTGGCGGTGATGTACCACGGTGAACTGGTGGAATACGGCGAGACGACCCAGGTGCTGGGCGCTCCGGAACACCCCTACACCCAGAGCCTGATTTCCGCCGTGCCACGCCCAGATATCAAGGTCGAGCGGTTTCCGGTGGTCAACTACATCGAAAAAGCCGGCACACCACAGAAGCAAATCGACATCGCCACACACTGGCTCGGCAAGGCACGCGACTATGAAAAAGTGTCCGGTCCGCTGGTCAAGGCAACGGACCTCGACATGCGGTTCGAGACCCGTGGCTCGATCTTCCCGTCCAAGCGCAAATACTTCCAGGCGGTCAAGAAGGTCAGTTTCGACATCAACGAAGGTGAGACCTTCGGTCTTGTCGGCGAGAGCGGGTCGGGCAAATCGACCATCGCGCGCCTGATCACCGGCCTCTACCAGCCGACCGGAGGGTCGATCCTGTTCGGCAAGACCGAGCTGACGTCGCTCAAGAATCGCAAGGACGTTCTGGCGATGCGTCGCCAGATGCAGATGATCTTTCAGGATCCCTATTCCTCGCTGAACGCCCGCATGCGCGTCAGCGACATCATCGCGGAACCGATCAAGTTCCACCGTCTGGCGTCAAGCAATGCGGAAGTGCGCCAGATCGTCGATGACCTACTCGATCATGTCGGTCTGGGCGCGGCGGCCGGCAGGAAATTTCCGCACGAGTTTTCCGGCGGTCAGCGCCAGCGCATCTCCATCGCACGGGCGCTCGCGACGCGGCCCAGGTTCCTGATCTGTGACGAGCCCACCTCAGCACTCGACGTGTCGATCCAGGCGCAGATCCTGAACCTATTGAAGGATCTTCAGGAAGAACTTGGGCTGACCATGCTGTTCATCAGCCACGATCTGGCCGTGATCCGGCAGATGTGCAACCGCATCGGCGTCATGCGCCATGGCGAGTTGTGCGAGGTGGCAGACTGCGACCAGCTCTTCGAAGCGCCGCAACACCCCTATACCCGCGAACTCCTGAACCTGATGCCGTCACTGGAGTTGCTGTCGCGGGCAAACCTCGCAACGGCCTGAAGGAACCGGCGGCGTTGTCGCCGGCCTTCCCAAGTCTTTGAAGATGAGTCTTTTTTCGGATTCGGCCGAGTCGCTGACTTGACTCCAAGCCCCACCCCGATTCTCCGGTGACCGCAAAACGTTAGTCACAATCCAGTCCGAACCGGGCAGTTTTTGCCGCCCAGGGCGCCACTACGATCTGCACCCAAATAGATTCATTCTGATTTTTAGTCCGGACCTGATTGTTAACAGACGTTAACCATGTTTTTCCGGCGCGCCCAAACGTAAAAGGGAGAGCCTTTCGGCTCTCCCATTAATATACCACACCCCGAAATAATCTTCGTCCAGAGGACTATTAAATACAGGCCCTCAATACTTGCAGGCCGTTTAAAAAATTACCCTTTTATACTACCCGCAATTCAGTTTCGCTCAAGTTCCACGCTGCACAAATGGTCAGCACCCATTCCGATGCACTGCGACTGGGACAGGCAACATGCTTACCGAACTGACTCTGCGGCATTGCCTGTCTCCGGCCGCTCCCGCATTTTCAGACGGTCCCCAGGGCGTGCCGTTTGTATCTCCAGTTGGCCCACGACCCGGTTCCAGCAGAAGAATTCCAGATACGAGAGCCGACCGGCTATGCCGAAAACATCATTGATTTCAGTTCTTTGGGCATTTTTTCTTGTCATTGCCGTAGTGTGCCTTGTTCTGGCTCTGGCAACAGCAGGCGGAGAACCCTCTGACGCCGCGACGTCAGTTTTGGTTTTCGGTTCCTACAGCGCCTTAATTTTCAGCATGTTTTCCGCGATTTTTTCGCTTCTCGGCCTCTCTTTTTCGCTCAACACCTCTGTCGGCCGGCCCTTGACGCTTTTCACGGCGCTGGTCAGCACCGGATTGCTTGCCGTTTCGACCGGCTTCCACCTGTCCGGTCCGACATCGCCCCAGACAAATGCACCTGCCCTTGCCGCAGCTTTCCTGATGGTGCTGCGGGCGTTCGGTGTGGTTCTGCTGCCACCAAGGGGTGACCTCAGCGGAGTGCCACAAGCGGCATGGTCTGTCCTGTTGGCGCTGCTGGCTGCCGGTACCTGGTGGTGGGTCCTCGACAGGACCGAGGCCCCGGCCGCTCTTGCCGCCGCTCTGCTTCTTTCCTGGCCGCAACTGATCGACGGAATCAACGCATTCGCGGACAAGGTCTTTCACAAGGCAGCACTGGCGGCAGGCGCCCGTGACATTGCCCCCGGCGCCTTCACCAAGGTCGCTCATGCCCGCGATATCCTCATCGACAAGGCTGCCGTGATGTCTGGACCCAACCTGATGGTCACCAATGTCATGGCCTTCAACAACGAGCCGAAAACGCTCCTGGCCGTTGCCGCCTCCGCGGAAGCCGGATCATCCCATCCAGTCGCCCTGGCCCTGCGCGAACTGGCCAGCCAGTGGCAGGTCGCCCTCAAGATGCCGGACCGGTTCGAACCGACGCCTGGTCTGGGTGTTGTTGCGCTGCTCGGCGGACAGACCGTGGTGATCGGCACGACGGACCTCCTGAAGCGCCTCAAGATCGACAGTTTTACCGCCGACGCCATTGCCCGGTCGCTGGAAGCAGACGGCAAGACGGTGCTGCGTGTCGCGGTCGGGGGACGCGTCGTGGGTGTGCTGGGACTGGAAGGCACATTGCGTCAGGACGCCGGCGTTGCGGGGATGGCCCTGCGCAAAGAGGGCCTCGTGCCGTGGCTGTTCAGTGGTGACAGCCCAAACACTCGCAGCGCGCTGGCGGGCATGCTTGGCCTAGAGCTGACCGATGATCCGAAGCCGGGAGAAACCGCGCCCGAGGCCGCCTCCCGCTGCTTTCCGGACATGCCTCCCCTAGTCCTGACTCTGTCGCAGGACCGCATGGCGCTGGAACTGCGCGAAGGCGCCACGCCCGGAAAGGACGGGACGGATGCAAGGCATTCCCCCCTTGTTGTCAGCGACACCGACGACATTGGAGCCTTCACTGCCCTGAAAGCGCTGGCCATGCGCCGCAATCTGCTGGCCGTCCACGCCCGCCGGCTGCTGTCAGGTCTCTGGCTTTTCGCCGGCCTGTGCGGTGCCTTGACCCTCCTTCCTCTGTCGGCCGCACCCGTTCTTTTCGCTATCTGTCTCGCCGTCCTTTGGACATTTGCCCGATTTTCCATTGCAGATACGCTGCACCGGAATACGTGACGGGCGCATTCTCAGATTGTGGAACCGAAATCGGGTTTCAGCGCCTTTACAGCCTCATGGAGCTGGTGTTTATCGGCTTTTGACACTTTGTGAGTGCATTGAGGGGCGACGCGACATGAGCGACACCAAAACACCGAAACTGCGGTCCGCCGCCTGGTTCGACAATCCCGACAATCCGGGCATGACCGCGCTCTATATCGAGCGTTACCTGAATTTCGGCATCACACGTGAAGAGCTGCAGTCGGGCAAACCGATTATCGGCATCGCCCAGACCGGGTCTGACCTTTCGCCCTGCAACCGCCACCATTTGGAGCTGGCAAAGCGTGTGCGCGAAGGTATTCGCGAGGCCGGTGGTATTGCCTTCGAATTTCCGGTTCACCCGATCCAGGAAACCGGCAAGCGCCCGACCGCGACACTGGACCGGAACCTGGCCTATCTTGGTCTCGTTGAACTGCTGTACGGTTACCCCATCGACGGCGTGGTGCTGACAATCGGCTGCGACAAGACCACACCTGCCTGCCTGATGGCCGCCGCGACGGTGAATATTCCGGCCATCGCGCTGTCCGTCGGTCCGATGCTGAACGGCTGGTACAAGGGCGAGCGCACGGGTTCCGGTACCGTCGTCTGGAAGGCCCGCCAGATGCTTGCCGCAGGCGAGATCGATCGCAAGGGTTTCATGGATCTCGTCGCCTCTGCAGCGCCGTCCGTCGGCTTCTGCAACACCATGGGCACGGCGACGACCATGAACTCGCTGGCCGAAGTCCTGGGCATGCAGCTTCCGGGGGCGGCCGCCATTCCGGCGCCCTACCGTGAGCGCGGTGCAATTTCCTACGAGACCGGCAAACGCATTGTCGACATGGTACGCGAGGACCTGAAACCCTCCGACATCATGACCCGCGAAGCGTTTGAGAACGCCATTGTCGTCAACTCGGCCATCGGCGGTTCGACCAATGCACCGATCCATCTGAACGGCATTGCCCGCCATCTGGGTGTTGAACTGGACAACGACGACTGGCAGGAGATCGGCCATGACGTGCCGCTGCTGGTCAATCTGCAGCCGGCCGGAGAATATCTGGGCGAGGATTACTTCCACGCAGGCGGCGTGCCTGCCGTCGTCGCGGAGCTGATGCGAAACGGCAAGCTGCCGCATCCGGGCGCGCTCACCGTCAACGGCAAGGGCATCGGCGACAATTGCGACGGTGTCGTCACAGACCTGCCGGACGTCATCAAGCCATTCAACAATCCGATGAAAGACAAGGCCGGTTTCATCAACCTGAAGGGCAACCTGTTCGACAGCGCCATCATGAAGACCAGCGTCATCTCGGAAGAGTTCCGCGACCGCTATCTCTCCAATCCGGACGATCCGGAAGCGTTCGAGGGCCGTGCCGTAGTGTTCGAAGGGCCGGAGGATTACCACGACAACATCGACAATCCGGACCTTGAGATCGATGAGCACTGCATGCTGTTCATTCGCGGCACCGGCCCGATCGGTTATCCGGGCGGTGCCGAGGTGGTCAACATGCAGCCACCCGCAGCCCTGATCAAACGCGGGATAACATCCCTGCCCTGCATCGGCGACGGCCGTCAGTCGGGTACATCCGGTTCGCCGTCGATCCTGAACGCATCACCGGAAGCTGCCGCCATGGGCGGACTCGCGCTTTTGAAAAGCGGGGACCGTGTGCGCATCGATCTGAGGAAGGGCACTGCCGACATCCTGATTTCCGATGAGGAGCTTGCACAACGTCGTACGGACCTGGAGGCGGCGGGCGGCTTCAAGATTGCGGAGAGCCAGACACCCTGGCAGGAGATCCAGCGTGCAATGATCGGGCAGTTCGACAAGGGCATGGTTCTGGAGCCGGCGGTTAAATACCAGGACGTCGCGCATACCAAGGGGCTGCCACGGGACAACCATTGATCTGACGAACCTGTCAGTTGGATTGCCTCTGGCACCGCGAAATGTTGAAATTCTCCGTCATTACCGGACTTGATCCGGCAATCCATGCGATGATCACGGCGGCCGCGCTGCCGATGAAGCGACATGGATCCCATGGTCAAGCCATGGGATGACGGAGCGTGTGGCGAAACGCTCCCGGCGGCGCATCTCTTTCGACACAGATTTCTACTTGACGATTACGTAAACGTCATGCTTCAAGAGGGCAAAGACGGGCTCCGGCCCAATTCAAACGGGAGAAAACGACATGTCCTTGGAACAGCTTACCGAAGGTGTCCGCGCGAAGGTTGCCGATGGCGGCATTGAAGAATCCGTCAAGTTCGATCTTGGGGAAACGGGTATCATCTTCCTGCAAGGCTCCAGCGTTTCCAACGAAGATGACGAGGCAGACTGCACCATCAAGATGTCCGCCGAAGACCTCGGTGACCTTCTCTCGGGTGATCTGAATCCGACGGCTGCCTTCATGGGCGGCAAGATGCAGGTGGAAGGTGACATGAGCGTTGCCATGAAACTCGGCAGCATCGTCTAAGCAAGCCTTTACAGCAGACCTTTTCAAGCCGGTCCCAACAGGGCCGGCTTTTTTGTTCCACGATCACCACTCCCACCTCCCCCATTCCCATCACCCTCATCCTGAGGAGCCCGGTACAGCCGGGCTCCTCAGGATGAGGTGGTGAGGAGGAGGGCGGGTCAGGGACATGTGGACTGGTCATCTAATCGGCAAACAAAAAAACGGCGGGCAAGGCCCGCCGTTGGAGTGTCAGGATGGTCCGGGTCGTTACCGGTTTGTGATGATTTCCGGTCCCATCAGGCTGTAGGGCAGCCAGGTGGACAGGGCCGGGACATAGGTCACCAGGATGAGGAACAGGAGCAGGATGAGCACGAACGGCGCTGCCGCCTTGACCACCTGCACCAGACTCATCCCCGTTATCCCCGATGTGACGAACAGATTGAGCCCGATTGGTGGCGTGATCATGCCGATTTCCATGTTCACGACCATGATGATGCCGAGGTGAACCGGATCGACGCCGAGTTCCATGCCGATCGGGAATACCACCGGCGCCACGATCAGAAGCAGGCCCGACGGTTCCATGAACTGACCACCAAGCAGCAGCAGCAGGTTGACCGCGATCAGGAAGGTGAACCAGTTAAAACCGGCTCCGACCATCCAGTCGGTGATTGCCTGCGGAATCCGCTCCGATGTCAGCACGTGGGCAAACAGCAGGGCGTTGACGATGATGAACATCAGCATGATGGTCGTCTTCGCCGCATCCACCATCACCTTCTTGGTGTCCTTGTGGAACATGGCCGGAAGAAACTTCCAGACGATCAGTCCGATATTCCGACCCCAGATCTTTGCGCCGATACCATAGATCGACGGCAGCTCGGCAGGGCTGACACGGCCACGCAGAAGCGGATAGCCAATCAGCGCAGCCAGCAGGACAATGGCACTGTCGATGCCGTAGAAACCCTGTCTGTCCGTGACCATGCCGGCGATGCTCGACCAGGCGAACATTGCGGCAAACCCGTAGGTGATGGTCTTGAAACCGGCCAGTCCCAGAGGGCCGTCCTGTTCCTGCACCCAGCGAATGCCACTGAGCGGGCCCATGTCACGATAGACGAAGAGTGCCACCAGACAGGCGTAAACGGCCGCCACTGCCGCAGCTTCGGTCGGGGTGAAGATACCGCCGTAGATGCCGCCCAGGATGATGACCATCAGGAACAGGCCGACGGCTGCTTCCATCATGGCATGCCAGATTTCCTTGAAGCCCGGCCACGGCTGGGCCGGCAGGTTCTTGACGCGTGCCATGACATAGATGGCGATCATCAGCATCAGACCGGCGATCAGCCCTGGAACCACACCGGCAAGGAACATGCGGCCAACGGAAACGTTGGTTGCAGCCGCATAGACCACCATGACGATGGAAGGCGGGATCAGGATGCCGAGCGTACCGGCATTGGCGATGACGCCCGCGGCAAACTCTTTCGTGTAGCCTGCCTGCCGCATGCCGGCGATGGCGATGGTACCGATGGCAACGACGGTTGCGGGCGAGGAGCCTGACAGAGCTGCAAACAGCATGCAGGCGAAGACGCCGGCGATGGCCAGACCGCCCCGGATCGCACCGACGGACGCGATCGAGAAGCGGATGATGCGCTTGGCAACACCGCCCGTCGACATGAAGGCCGATGCCAGAATGAAGAAGGGAATCGCCAGGAGTGTGTAGTTCTGCGACGCCGTGAACAGCTGCAGCGCCACCGACGAGATGGAATCGTTGGAGAAGATGGCAATCGCCAGAACGCTGGACAAGCCGAGCGAAATGGAGATCGGAACGCCCAGGAACAAGAAGCCGAGGACGAGAATGAAGAGAATTGCTGCTTCCATTGCCCCGGCCTCAGTCCTTCAAGACGTCTTTGTTTTCAGCGACGAGGTCTTCCGCCTCATGCGCGGCGATCATCATCTCGCGCTCGCCGGTAATGATCTGCCAGGCCGCCTGGATGCAGCGGAACATGAACAGGAACAGGCCGATGGGCAGGATCAGATAGGCGATCCAGCGTTGGACCCGCTCTTTCGTGCCGAAGGTTTCAATGATCGCGTCGGGATAGCGCAGGTCATCGAGACCGATGCCGATCTTGTACATCTTGGACCAATAGTCGATCGCGCCGCCTCTGGTATCGAGACCGAAGATGTGCAGCCACTCCGACCAGAGCAGCGTCAGCGCATAGACAACGCCGCAGAGTGCACCGAATACGGCAACAGCCCGGAACACCGGCTTGGGAAACAGGCGGATGACCGCATCGACGCCCAGATGCGAGCCGATTTTGACGCCATAGCTCATGCCGAACAGGATCAGCCAGGCGAACAGGATACGTGTGAATTCCAGGGCACCGGTCCAGCCGGAATTAAAGCCGTATCGCGCCACCACCTGGGTGAAGGATACGATGGTCATGGCGGCCAGGAGAAAGGCGAGTACACCTTCCTCGAAGCGCGTGACCCAATTGTCGACGCGTTGCATGCGTTTCCCCCGAATTGGCCTCTTGGTTATCAGCGTGTCCGCCGGCATGGTTGCGCGGGCGGCCGCGGGACCTTGGCAGAAGGGCCGGACGATCCGGCCCTTCCAGGAGTTGTTTCAGGTCAGCCTTAGCTGGCGTTGTTGGAAGCGACGGCGGAGTCGATCAGGTCCTTACCGATATCGCCTTCAAACTTGTCCCAAACCGGCTTCATGGCGCCAACCCATGCCTTGCGCTGCTCCGGGGTCAGTTCACGAATGGTGGAACCGGCATCCAGAACGTTCTGGCGGTTCTTGGCTTCAGCAGCTGCCACGTTACCGTTTGCGGTTGCAGTGACTTCTTCCACGATGGTCAGGAACTGGTCACGAACTTCCGGATCCAGGCTGTCCAGCCACTCGTCAGAAGTGACGAGCAGGTAAGCAAGCAGCTGGTGGTTGGTTTCGGTGATGCCGTCCTGCACTTCGAAGAACTTCTGGGTGTAGATGTTGGACCAGGAGTTTTCCTGACCGTCCACAACACCGGTCTGCAGTGCGCCGTAGACTTCCTTGAAGGCCAGCTTCTGAGCATTGGCGCCCATGGCTTCGATCATGGCAACAGCCACGTCAGAGGTCTGCACGCGGAACTTCAGGCCTTTTGCGTCGTCCGGAACCAGCAGCGGCTTGTTGGCGGAGAACTGCTTCAGTCCGGAGCTCCAGTAGCCGAGGCCCTGGAAACCGTAGTCGGTCATGGAGTTCAGGAGTTCCTTGCCGTTTTCACCGGTGGTGAAGCGCTCGACGGCGTCCAGATCCTGGAACAGGAACGGCAGGTCGAACAGGCGGAACTTCAGCGTGTAGGCTTCGAACTTGGAAAGCGACGGCGCAGCAAGCTGAACATCGCCGAGCAGAAGAGCTTCCATTACCTTGTCGTCGTCGAACAGCTGAGAGTTCGGGAACACCTGCATGCAGGCCTTGCCGTTCATCTCGTCGTTGACGCGTTCCGCCAGCAGCGTGGCAGCGTCGCCTTTCGGGTGGCCGGTTGCGGCAACCACGTGGCTGAACTTGATGACGATTTCACCGTCATTGCAATCGTCAGCCGCATAAGCGTTCGCAGACAGGGCCAGAGACGCCGCGATAGCTGCGGCGAGAGCGAATTTTTTCATCGGATGTCCTCCCAGACATTTCAGTATGACGGCCATTCGGGCCGGACAGCGTGGTGGCTGGTCGGCACCCTATTGGCAAAGTCCGTGCCAAGTGCCGGAAGAGCAACAAAAAGCGCCGATTTCTGCAGGTTAACAAAAAGTTTCAAATGAACCTGGTCGGGAGAGACTTT
Organism: Labrenzia sp. CP4; assembly: GCF_001579905.1. Classification (NCBI taxonomy): domain Bacteria; kingdom Pseudomonadati; phylum Pseudomonadota; class Alphaproteobacteria; order Hyphomicrobiales; family Stappiaceae; genus Labrenzia; species Labrenzia sp. CP4. The sequence continues at coordinate 33,217 of NZ_CP011927.1, forward strand.
CGTTTATGGGTCGAGTCAGACACATGGCATCAAACCTGATGTGTCGAAACCGACACATTTCCGGCCTGCTACATCATATTTTAAGCCGTAAAGCGGCGAATTATCAGTGCCAGATAGCGCCTGAAGACCGGTCGTGGCGCAGCTTGACCTTCAGGCGTGCCAGCTTGTCCGGATTGCGCATGTTGTAGATACGCTCCAGCCGCCCATCGGCGTCATAGGCGAACATCACAGCTGTCACGATCTCGTCACCGTAGAACATGACGAGGCCACGTGTGCCGTTCAGATCCAGTATTTTGATCCGGCAGGGCTCCCAGAGGCGGCCAAGAATAAGAACCGCGTAACGAGCGACCTCGTCCGCGCCTTCCAGGATCCGGCTCATGGCCGTTGCCTTGCCGCCACCATCGGACTGGAGTTGTACGGTTTCGGCGAGAAGACCCGTCAGGTGGTCCGTGGACCCTGTTTCAATCGCAGTGAGAAAGGCAGACAGGATCCGGTCCTGATGATCGGCCGGAGGAACAAAACGGGAGGTCGGACCCTGCACATGTCTGCTTGCGCGGGACACCAACTGGCGGCAGGCCTGCTCGGTAACCCCCAGAGTTTCGGCAACTTCGTCATAGGGCTTTGCGAAGATCTCGCGCAGCAGGTAGGCGGCGCGCTCCTTTGGGCTGAGGCGCTCCAGCAGCAGGAGGAACGCTGTCGTCAGGGATTGTGCCCTGTCCAGGTCGGTCTCCGGGTCTGAGCCACTTTCGAACTGAAGCGGTTCGGGGATCCACGGGCCGACATAGTCGACCCGTTTCCTGTGAGCGGCCTTGAGAGTGTCCAGGCAGCAATTGGTGCAGACCGTGGTGAGGAATGCTTCCGGATTCAGGATGCCGGCACGATCCGTGGATTGCCACTTCAGGTATGTGTCCTGCACCGCATCCTCGGCATCCGCCATGGAGCTGAGCATGCGATAGGCCAGCCCCATCAGCTTCGGGCGTACCGTCTCGAAAACATCGATGCCTGGAGCGTCACTCATGTCAGTGGTTCGATACCTGTACCCGGTTCCACAGATTGATCATTGCGACCGCGGCGGTGATCGCACTGATCTCGGCGTCATCGAAGTGGCGGCGCAATTCACCGCGCAATGCCTCATAGTTCGTATCGACCTGAAGACTGGTCAAGGCTTCCGTCCAGGCAAAGGCCGCCTTCTCCGCCGGCGTGTAGTCATCAACGTGCCGCCAGACCGTCAGGCGCTGCAAACGCTCCTGGGTCTCGCCCGCGTCGAGTGCTTCCTGGGTGTGCATCTTCACACAATAGGCACACTGGTTGATCTGCGAGGCACGCAGATCGATGAGATGCCGCAGTTTCGGCTCCAGCCCTGCCTTGCCGATCTCACCGCTGGCAGCGACGAATCGCTTCACGATATCGGGGACATTTTCGTAGTGATTGATGGCATTAGAGGTCGTCATTGGCGTGTCTTCCATTCAGGTTTCAGGGTGTGACACAGGGTTGACGACCGGGTGCAGCGATTTGTGACACCGGCCCGAAACTTTTTTCGGCCATTCGTTTTGCCGACCCGCCCAGCGAGCCGGGACGGCAAGGAAATCAGGTCATTGTCAGACGGAAAGCGCTTCGTCCTTGCCGAGACCGTATTTGCGCATTTTCTCGTAGAGCGCCTTTCGCGAGAGCCCAAGGTTCTCGTAAGTGGGCTTGATGGCACCGTCGTTGCGCTTGAGTTCGGCGACGATCAACGCCCGTTCATATGTCGCGACCTGTTCGAACAAGGTGGATCCGGCCCCGCTGCTGGGCGCGTTGACCAGCTCGACACCGAGCACGAAACGGTCGGCGACATTGCGCAACTCGCGGACGTTGCCCGGCCAGTCCCGAGCCATCAGCTCGGCGAGGTATTCCTCGTTGATATCCGGGATCTCGCGCCGGTAGCGTGCCCGGGCTTCCACCGCCAGATGCCGGAACAGGAGAGGGATATCCTCCAGCCGGTCGCGCAACGGTGGTATGGCAACGTTGACGACATTGAGCCGGTAGAACAGGTCCAGCCGGAACCGGCCTTCCTTGCCGGCGGCCTCAAGGTCTTCCTTGGTGGCCGCAATGAAGCGCACATCCAGTTCGATCGCCTTGTTGGAGCCGAGCCGTTCGATTGTCCGGGTCTCGATCACGCGCAGCAGCTTGACCTGCAGTTCCAGCGGCATGGATTCGATTTCGTCCAGAAACACGGTGCCACCATGGGCATGTTCCAGCTTGCCGATGCGCTGTCCGCTGGCACCGGTAAAGGCGCCCTTCTCGTGGCCGAAGAGTTCAGATTCGATGATTTCGGCGGGAAGCGCCCCGCAATTGAGGGCGACGAAAGGCTTTTCCTTGCGCGGTCCTTCGTCATGCAGTGCCCGGGCGACCACCTCCTTGCCGGAGCCGGTCTCGCCCAGGATCAGCACATCGGCATCGGTTGCCGCCAGGGCCGTGACATTGCGGCGAAGCAGTTCCATGGCGGCGGTGCGCCCCACGAGACGGCTTTCAAGGCCCGTTCGGTCTGCCAGCTCCTCGCGCAGCTTTCGGTTTTCCAGCACCAGCCGGCGCTTGTCGAGCGCGCGTTCCACCACGGAGGCAAGGCGCGAAACGGAAAAGGGCTTTTCCATGAAATCATAGGCACCGGCGCGCATGGCCTCGACCGCCAGTGGCACATCGCCATGGCCGGTGATCAGCACCACGGGCAGGGCGGGATCGATCTCGAAGGCCCGCTTCATGACCTGGAACCCGTCCGTCCCGGGCATGCGAATATCTGTAACAAGCACGCCGTAGAACCCGCGGTTGACCCGTTCCAGGGCTTCTTCCGGTTCGCCGGTTGCAAACACCGCCTGGCCGGACAACTCCAGCCCCTGGCTCAAGGAGCCGCGCAGGTCCGCTTCATCGTCTATCAGTAGGACGGTCGCCTGATCCATTAACGCCTATCTCATTTCATTCCGCTGCAAGGACATGCTCATCGGCCACCGGCAGGCGCATGGTGAACACCGCACCGCCACCGTCGCGATTCGCCGCCTTCAGCGATCCGGAAAAGTCATGAACGATCTTGTAGGCAATCGACAAGCCCAGCCCGAGCCCGGCGCCGACATCCTTGGTGGTGAAAAACGGGTCGAAGATCTGTGGCAGCACATCGGCATCGATGCCTGTGCCGTTGTCACTGACGGTCAGAACCGCTTCGCTGCCTTCCTGCCTCAGTTCCAGCCGCACTTCGGGCATGGCAAGCGATGCGGCGTTGCCGCTGACGGCATCCAGAGCGTTGGACAGGAGATTGATGACCACCTGCTCCAGGCGGATGCGCCCGCCCTTGACGATGATATCCTCTGTCGGCAGCGCCAGATCGAGACGCACCTTGCTCTGCTTGATATGTGGCTGCAGCAGAAGCGTTGCCTCGTCGATCACCTGGCGCAGGGACACCGGCTTGATGTCGGTGCCCGACTTGCGCGTGAAGCCTTTCAGCGTCTTGGCGATTTCGGCCATGCGGCTGACCATGCCTTCGATCCGCGAGAGATTGCCGAGGGCCTCGTCCGCACGCCCCCGCTCGATCAGCATGCCTGCCACTTCGGCATCGGAACGGATAGCTGCCAGTGGCTGGTTGTACTCGTGACTGAGAGCCGCAGACATCCGGCCGAGCGTTGCGAGCTTGGCTGCCTGCACGAGTTCGGCCTGGGCCAGACGCAAATCGGCTTCAGCCTGTTCGCGCTCGCGCACTTCCTGTTCCAGAAGGACGTTGGTGCGGCGAAGATCCGCAGTCCGTGATTGCACACGGCGCTCCAGGCGCAGTGCGCTCGCCCGGTTGCGCCGTTCCTGGCGCACGAATTCTTCCCGCCTGACGATCAGGATGGCGATACCTCCGGCGGCGATCACGCAGACCAGAAGCGCGACCAGCATGGCCCAGCCGGATCGCTGGCGGGCATCCTCGATCGTCACAAGCGTTCTGACCTGCCAGCCGAGAACGGCCAAGTTCTCGGTCAATTGCAGGTAATAGTAGGGAGACGGCGTTGCCGGCAGCAGGACCTCGATGCGCTCCGCCACCGACATGTCGGCGATATCCCGGCCGACAGAAAGCTCGTCCATCCGTTTGCCGCGCCATGCGGGCACATTGGTGACCACAATCCGGCCACTGCCATCCAGCGCGACCAGCGGTTCCTTGCTGAGTGCCCAGGCCTGCTCGACGTCTTCCAGACTGACCCGGACGGCAATCACGCCGACGATGGAGCTGCCACGACGCAAGGGCGAGGCGAAGACATAGTTCGATGCGGCCTCTGGCGTACCGGGAATGAGCTGCCGGCCGAGCTGGCCCTGTAGGGCCTGTTCGAAGGCATGTCCGATGCGTTCCGCCCCGCCAAAGGAGCCCGTCGGCACACCATCCTGGCTGGAGACTACGACATTGCCTTGCCTGTCCATCAGCCAGATCTCTTCCGCGCCCGACATGCCGGCAGCGATCGCGGCGATGCCAGGGTCTCCAGACCTGCCCGTGCTCATCAGCAACTGACCGATATCCGGACCACGTGCCAACAGCGGCGACAGCAGGCGGAACTTGTCGAGAAGTCTTTCGAGAACGGCTGTCTGAACCGCAAGATTGGCCCGCGCACCGGTTTCCACCTCCGCAAGCGTGATCCGCAAGCTGGCAAGCCCGGTCAGCCACATCAGTGCGACCGTCGACAGGATCGCCGCCGCTCCGATACCGATCTTCAGCCTGCGCCAGGTCCGGCGCTTGGTCTTGCGCAACATCGCGTCAGTATAAACAAGCCGCGCGCCGCGTGAAGCGGGAGCCTTATCCAGCGAAATCCTCCCCGGTCGCCGTGTCCGAGAGGGCCGGCGCACGCTGGCGCCGGTCAATGGCAACGCTCTTGATCAGAACCGTGACGTCCTTGCCTGTATGGAGATCGAGGTCGGCAACGGACGCGCGCGTGATGCGGGCACGCAGCACCTGACCGTTGACGGAGCACAAGATTTCCGCATAGGGACCGCTTTCACTGGAGATACTGCGGATCGTCGCCGCGAAGGCATTGCGGATGGACAGACCCTCCGGCGGCTTGACCGCCAGGGCAACGTCCCTGGCCCGGATGCGCAGGCGCACCGCATCGCCCGGCACGGCTGCCATATCCGGAATCTGCAGTGTGGCTCCGCCGATATCGACATCGGTCAGGCCCCAGTCCGGGTCACATCTGGTGACGGTACCTTCCAGCAGCGCACTGGCCTCGTGACGGCCGGTTGCCCGGCCCAGATCGGTCCGGGCGAGCATGTCGGCCACCGGTCCAAAGGCGGGCGTGCGTCCATCCGACAGGATCACGAGCGTGTTGGACAGGCGCGCCACCTCCTCGATGGAATGGCTGACATAGAGGATCGGGATTCCCGCTTCCACGCACAGACGGTCCAGATAGGGAAGAATGTCGTTTCGCCGCGCCTGATCGAGATTGGCCAGCGGCTCGTCCATGATCAGGAGCCGCGGGTCCGACAGAAGCGCCCGCCCGATGGCCACCCGTTGCCTCTCGCCGCCAGAAAGAGTTCCGGGCTTTCGCTCCAGGAGCCCGCCCAACCCCAACAGATCGACCACTTCGGCCATGTCCCGGGTCCCAGGCCTGCGGCCCGCCCAGCGCGCATAGGTGAGGTTCGAGGCAACGCTGAGATGCGGGAACAGCCGGGCATCCTGAAAGACGTGACCGATCCTGCGTGCCTGCACCGAGAGGTTGATATTCTTGTTCGCGTCGAAAAGGGTCGTGCCGTTGACGGTGATATGTCCGCTGAGCGGCTTGATCAGCCCGGCGATCATGTTGGTGAGCGTTGTCTTGCCGGCCCCCGACTGGCCGAAAAGCGATGTCACCCCACCACGGCTGTTGAACCGGGCTTCAAGATCGAGCTGACCGACACGGCCGGTGATGTCGACATCAAGCATGACCGCCCCCCATGCGCGCGCGCAATCGGCGCGCCAGTGCTTCCGAGGCGATCAGCGCCGCGAAGGCGACAAAGGCCGCAATCAGCGTCAGGCGGAAGGCAGCCAGTTCTCCACCAGGGGTCTGGGTGGCGGTATAGAGTGCCAGGGACAGGGTTCTTGTCTCCCCCGGAATGTTGGAGACGAAGGTTATGGTCGCACCGAATTCGCCCATGGCCTTTGCAAAACCCAGGATCGCGCCACCAAGAATGCCCGGCAGGGCAAGAGGCAGGGTGACCGTCAGAAAGGCGGTCAGGCGATGGGCACCGAGAGACTTGGCCGCTTCTTCCAGTTTCGGATCCACGGCTTCGAAGGAAATACGGATCGGCCTGACCATCAACGGAAAAGCCATCACACCGGCAGCGAGCGCTGCGCCGGTCCAATTGAAGGCGAAGGTGACACCGAAGACACTGTCCAAAAACGATCCGACCGGACCCTTGCGGCCAAAGGTCAGCAGCAGCACGTAGCCCGTGACCACCGGTGGCAAGACGAGCGGCAGATGCACAAGAGCATTGACGGCGCCGTGGCCGGTGAACCGGTAGCGGGCAAGTACGAAGGCCATCAGAACGGCAAGCGGCAGCGCGACAGCGAGGGCGGCAGAAGCGACCTTGAGGGTCAAGAGAAGGGCCTGCCATTCCCCGGGCTGGAGATTGAAAAAATCCACGTCTGCTCAGTCTTCTCGTTCCGGTACGTGGCCGAATTTTGTCAGCCACCTGCCGTTATCGGTTAGAACACCGCAGGAACGCAAGATGTCGTTTGTCTTGAGCCGTCAATGCAAAGCAGCGTGCCTGGGGTCAACAGCCCCTGACCGGCTAGAGCATGTCTATTCCGATGGCCAGCACCGGTGCGATCGGCTAGGGTCGAGTTCCCTCCTTGTTGCAGCCGATTCCAGGACACTGCATGTCAATCTCGCTGAAGACCCAGGTCCCCGACGTCGATACCTATTTGCGCCTGCGGGTCGATTCCGGGCTGAGCGGCTACGGCAGGGACGCGGCGGAAATCGGGCTGAGGAACAGCCTGTTTTGCGTGATGCTATATGACGGCGATGAAGCGATCGGCATGGGGCGTCTCATTGGTGACGGCGGCTGTTTTGTCCAGGTGACGGATATCGCGGTTTTGCCCGCCTACCAGGGGCAGGGCCTTGGCAAGCGCATCATGGCAGCCCTGACTGCCCATATCGAAAGCGCATTCCCGCCCTCGACCTATGTCAGCCTGATTGCCGATGTTCCCGCCAATGCGCTTTATGCCCAATTCGGCTTTGAAGAAACCGCGCCGGTTTCCCTGGGTATGGCACGCCGGGCAGGTGTCAAAAACCCGGTCTGACAGACCGGCAGCGGGAAAATATATTCCCGCTCGCAAATCGGGTCGATTGGGCGTTTTGAGCCGCCTAGGGTCTTCTCACAACCATTGAGGAGACAACACCATGTTTCAGATCGAGCCTCTTCCCGCCACCGAGTTTGCACATTTGAGCAGCCTGAGTGACACGGAACTCGCGCAGAAGGGCATTCAGGTGCACATTTCGGACGGCGCGTTTCCCTGCCGTGTGTCACTTGCCGATGCAGCCCCGGGAACCCGGGTTTACCTGCTCAATTTCGAGCATCAACCAGGCGAAACGCCCTACCGCTCCCGGCATGCGATCTTTGTCGCCGATGGTGCGAAGGAAAGCCATCCGGCCCCTGACACCATCCCGGAAGTCGTGGCAAAGCGCCTGCTGTCGGCCCGCGCCTTCAACCGGGCCCACGAGATGATCGATGCGGAAGTCGTTGAAGGCCGCGAGCTGGAAGGTGTCATCCGGACGTTCTTCGACAATCCGCAAGTCGACTACATTCACCTGCATTTTGCTCGCCGCGGCTGCTACGCGGCAAGGGTCTCACGCACTGCATGGACCTGATCAATAAAGCCTGAGCAAGCCTTCGGAGGTGGCTTCTTCCAGAAGTGCCTCCGGGGTCTGTTCCAGTTTGCCATGCCGGATCATCGCATCGCCGATGTCGCCCAGGTCATCAGCATTGCGCCAGCTTTCCGGTTCCCAGATCTTCGAGCGGACCATGGCCTTCGGGCAATGCATGAATGCCCGGGTGATCTCCACTGCCAGCGCCATCGACGGCTGTTTGCCCTCCACCTGCATCCGTTCCAGCAACCAGGCATCCCGGACGATGCGGGCTCTGCCCGACACCCTCAAGGTCTCGCCCTTGCCCGGGATCAGGAAAATAAGTCCGACGCGCGGGTCCTTCAGCAGATTGTGGTAGCTGTCGAGGCGGCGGTTTCCGGGGCGGTCGGGGATCGCCAGCACTGTGTCGCTCAAGACGGTGACAAAACCGGCCGGGTCCCCCTTGGGGCTCACATCGATCACGCCCTCCGGATCAACCGTCGCGATCAGGCAGAAGGGGGACCGTGCAATGAACTGCCTGCACAGGTCGTCCAGTGCCTTGATCTCCTTTACCCTCACCTTTTCGGGCGCGGTTCCGGCATGGGCTTCGAGCTGGTCAACCGTTGTTATCGGGTCGTTGAAATCTGAAAGTGTCGTGGGATCTTCCGGCATGGCAACCTCCCTGGATCTGCCTGCTGGCGCTTTCACCATCAAACGGCGCTGCGAACGCAAAGACAAGGCGTTTCGCTGGAATCACGGTTTTTCCAAACTGGCGCCCCGATTCTGGCTAAACTGGATCTTACCTGAGCAACATCGCACCCATCATAAAGGGATCGCATTGCCGATTTAAACTTTAACGGTAATCTTTGCGAAATACACCTCAAGGGAGATCCGGCCATGCCGACCGCAGCCAAACGCCGTGCCGCCTTCAAAGCTCTTCACGAAAAAGGGCGTGCTTTCCTGATGCCGAATCCCTTCGATATCGGCACAGCCCGCATTCTGGACGGGTTGCGGTTTGACGCGATGGCCACGTCCAGCGCCGGATATGCCTGGACGCAAGGCGTGAAGGATGCCGAAGGACTGATCACGCGCGACGATGCGCTCGGACATGCCGCCGACATCATTGCCGCGACCAGCGTGCCGGTGAACGGTGACCTGGAGAACGGGTTCGGCGACAGCCCGGACGATGTGGTGGCAACGGTCAAGGGGGCGATCGAGGTTGGCCTCGCCGGCTGCTCTATCGAGGATTACACAACCGATCCGAAACATCCCTACTACGAACTGGAGCTGGCGGTGGAGCGGATCAAGGCTGCGGTGGATGCCAAGAACCGGCTGGCGCCGGATTTCGTTCTGACTGCCCGCAGTGAAGGACCCGTCCAGACGCAGCATGAACTTGACGAGACCATCAAGCGCCTGAACGCCTTTGCAGAGGCGGGTGCCGATTGCGTCTATGCACCGGAGCTGAAGGACAAGGAACAGATTGCCGCCGTTCTGGCCGCCGTGAAAGCGCCGATGAACGTCCTGGCCGGGCGCAAGAACTTCCACCTGACCCGCAAGGAACTGGGCGACATGGGCGTTACGCGTGTCTCCATCGGGGCAGGTCTGGCACGGCTTGCCTACCGCGCCTTCATTGCTGCTGCCGAAGACATGAAAGACGGTGGCACGTTCGGCTGTTTCGACAGGACCGAAACCATGCCGGAAGGAATTCCCGATTTCGAATCCTTCATGAAAACAAGGCCCTGATCCGTAATGGACGCCCAACAGGTTTCCAAAGGCTTTGACCTGGCGAACCCGGGTGATGCAGTCGCAATGACCGAACTCGCCCGGCGGGCCTATGCGCATTATATCCCGATCATCAACGCCGTGCCCGTGCCAATGACCGCCGATTATGCCGCCCATATCCGGCAGGACGACGTCTGGGTGCTCCGCTCCGGCACCTCTCTTGCCGCCAGCCTTGTTCTGATCCGGCATCCGGACCATCTCCTGATCGAAAGCATTGCCGTTGATCCGGAAGAGCAGGGCAAGGGCCGTGGCAGGCAGCTGCTCGACTGGGCGCGGCGGCGGGCAGCGGACTTCGGGCTGAGCGAAATCCGGCTCTATACCAACGTGCTCATGACCGAAAACCGCGCCTGGTACCAGCGTGCGGGCTTCGCGGAAACCCATGAGGAACAGCGCGGCGACAAGCGGATCGTCCACATGCGGCTGATACTGTGACCAAGCTGCTTGCCAACTCCGGGTGCGCTGGAAAGCATTGATCCGGGGCCGGGCAGAGCCAGGCCCCGGATGTCAGCAGCCACGTAAGCCTTGGCCTTCCAAACCCGCTACTCCGGACCCCAGGTTTTCTGCTTCTTCTGCTTCATGACGCTTCGGACCATCTTGCCGAATGCCCGGTCCTTGGACCTGCGCTCCGCCAGACTTGCAGAGTTGAAGGCTTCTTCCGCCTTCAGCTTTCGCCACCTGTTCAGCCGGCCAGGTTCCAGGGTGCCGTCCGCCAGCGCGGCCTGAACGGCGCAACCGGGCTCCGTCTCGTGCCGGCAGTCATTGAAGCGGCAACGGGATGCCAGTTCGTTCAGATCCGAGAACAGATCATCGATCCCGGCTGCCACATCCGTCAGCTGCAGTTCACGCATGCCCGGTGTATCCAGCACCAGACAACCGCCTGGAACCACGTGGAGTTGCCGGTGGGTCGTCGTGTGACGGCCCTTGGCATCGTCTTCGCGAATAGCCTGCGTGGCTATGTCCTCGGTGCCGGACAGCGCGTTGGTAAGCGTCGACTTGCCGACGCCCGAAGAGCCAAGGAAGGCAACTGTTTTGCCCGGCTTGCACCAGGCCGCGAGTTTCAGGCCCGGCTCATCGCCGCGCGCGTCCAGCGTCACGACCGGAACCGAATTCGAAATCGTCCGAGCCTGATCGACATAGTTTTCCGGATCGCTCGCCAGATCCGACTTGGTCAGGACGATCACCGGATCGATACCGGCTTCGAACGCAAGCGCGATGTACCGCTCCAGCCGGGCAACATTGAAGTCCTGATTGCAGGAAGACACCACGAACACCGTGTCGAGGTTGGCTGCGATCAGCTGGATCTGTCGATCGGTTCCGGGTGCACGACGCTTGAGCAGGCTCTGCCGCTCCAGCACCCGGCTTGATGGCGGATGAGCGCGGTCCAGCAGCAACCAGTCGCCTACCGTGGCGTTCCTGACAGGCAGGATCGCTTCGTCAAGCCCTTCGCCGACCACGTGAAACGCGTTTCGATGGACCTCGACAACCCGGACGGGCGGTGTTGCCGTCAGCTCGTCGGAGCTGATCTGTTGTGCAAAATAGGGCCGCCAGCCAAGTGAAAGAAGTCGTGAAGTGTTTTTGTCCGGCCCATCGTTTTTAGGGCGTGCGGGAAAGAAGTCGGAATAGTTCCGTACCATTGGATTGTCTCGTGAATTAAACACACGTCATCAGGCGCCCGCCAAGGCACCGGTTCATGTATTCAAGGCTCTCTGATCTTCAGAGAGCCTGCTCACGCAATCTCTGACATCCAATCTCCATGGGACGCACCTCGAAGGTGCCCGTTACAAGTAGTCGCAAAGACGCCCCGATACAAGCATCCCGCAAAAGTGACCAGGCTTATTCCGGTCGCTCGCCGACATAGGCGGCCCGAGGCCGGATCTGTTCCGGCGCCGCGTATTGCTCCAGTGCATGAGCGATCCATCCGGTCATGCGGGCAGCGCAGAAGATGATCTTGCCGGCGTCCTTCGGCAGGTCATAGGTCTTTTGTGTGGCCGCCAGAGCGAGATCGATGTTCGGCGCTTCGCCGAACAGGTCACGCGCGACCGTAATCAAACCGGGCAGACGCTGGACGAAGGGGTGCGCGGGCTCGCTGCGGTAAAGCACGTCGAGCAGGCAAGCGGCGCGCGGATCCGGCCCGCGGTAGATCGTGTGACCGAAGCCGGGCAGGGGCTCGCCCCGGCTCAACCGGTCCGAAAGCAGGGTTTCTATGTCGGTGTCCGGTCCGACATCGGACAGCCATGCCGTTGTCCTGTCGGATGCAGCACCGTGGCGCGGACCGGCAAAAGCCCCCAGACCGGAAATGAGGGCTGCGTGGAGGGGTGCCCGGGTGGAGGCAGCGCAGCGCGTCGCGAAGGCACTGGTGTTGAGCTCGTGATCGGCACACAGGATCAGCGCCGCCCGGATCACGTTCTTCGCTGAAGACGATACGCCGAAAGCGTTGGCAATCTGCGTGTGGATCGGCACGTCGACCGGATCTGCGTTGAGGAGAGCTGCAACCGCGTAGCGCAGCAGGGCAGCGCCTTTCACCTGCAGAAGCTTGGGTGCCTGCGTGTAAGCCGCCTTGTCCTGCAGCGGCCAGGCGGCAAGCGCGACCATCAGCCGGTCCAGCGGCGCAAGCCCTTCCGGCAGGTCGGGCGGGGGCAATGGAGCGCTTTCGGCAAACGGGTCCTCCTGCGACGCCCAGAGCAGGGTGGCCACGGTTTCAAGCGTGGAGGTTTGCGCCAGATCGACCGCGGGCCGGCCACGATAGACCGGACCGGCTTCCGAAATCAGCGTCAGTTCGGTTTCCAGCACCGGGTCGCCGGTCAGGGGCCGCGCACCGGAGTAGTCGTCGGCAGCCTTGCGGCCTTTCATGCGGCGCACATCCACCGCGTCGTAGCGGCGCTGCTTGCCCGGACCGGCAACGGAATTGATCAGCCCCCGGCTGACATAGGCGTAGAGGGTTGCCGGCTGAACACCGAGTTCGGCGGCGGCTTCACGGGCGGACAGGTAGATTGGCTTGCTCATACATTGATTTTAATTATCAACATTGATCAATGCAATCTTCTCTTTCTATCTGACCGGGAAAGAAAAGGAGATAGCCATGACCGAAGCGCCGAACCCCGCCCGGATGACGCCGGACCCGATTGCCGGTTTGGAGGGCGTTGTTGCAGCCACAACCATGCTCAGCCATGTCGACGGCCAAGAGGGTGTCCTCATCCTCTATGGCCGCCATATCGAAGATCTGGCCGGCAAGCTGAGCTTCGAGGAGGCCGTCCGGCATCTGTGGCAGGATTTTCAGATGCCTGAGGCTTCTTCCCTGCGTGAGGTTTTCGGGGAAGCCCGGCGGGCTGCTTTTGCCGTCATGCCGGTTCTTGAAGCTGCCCCTTCCAGCCTCGGCGTTTATGAACGCATGCAGCTGGGCCTGGCTGCCTTGCCGATGTCCACCGGCCTGCCCGACGCGATTGCGATCAGCGGCGCATTGCCCGTCTTTCTGGCCGCCTCTCACCGGATTGCCAGGGGACAGACGCCGATCGTACCGGACAGCACTCTGGAGACCGCGACCGATCTTCTGCGCATGCTGACAGGCGAGCTGCCGCCTGCCGACCATGCCGCCGCGCTCAATCGCTATCTGGTGACAATCCTGGATCACGGGCTGAACGCTTCCACCTTCACGGCGCGCGTGATCGGCTCGACCCAGGCGAACCTGAAACAGGCCGTGCTTGGTGCGATGGGCGCGCTCAGCGGGCCGCTGCATGGCGGCGCGCCTGGCCCAGTGCTGGACATGATCGATGCGATCGGCAGTCCGGAAAACGCAGCTGCCTGGATTGGCGAAGCCTTGGCACGCAAGGAGCGGCTGATGGGTTTCGGTCACCGGATCTACAGGACAAGGGATCCGCGCGCGGACGTCCTGAAGGCAGGGCTGCGCCTGCTTGGGCCTGAGAACCCGAAAGTGCGTCTGGCGGAGGAGATTGAACAGGCAGCGCTTGCCGCACTGAAAACTGCCAAGCCCGACCGGCCGTTGGAAACCAACGTGGAGTTCTATACCGCCGTCCTGCTGGACGCGATCGGCATCGACCGGACCCTGTTCACGCCGCTGTTTGCTGTCGGCCGGACACCGGGCTGGTGCGCCCATGTTCTGGAACAGCAGGAAACCGGAAAGTTGATCCGGCCATCGTCGCATTATGTCGGGCCGAGCCCCGCGTAACGGAGACCGGCTGAAAGCCTGTTACCGCGAGATACCCAGTCCGGAAGGCGGATCATCCGCCTTCCGGGCGCGTGTGTTCAGCCGGTAGACCATGTCGCGCACCCACATGTGCAGCGGTGCACGGTGGTTGAGCGTGGTCCACACGAGACTGATCGTCACCGACGTTTCGACCGGGCAGGGAACTACAAGAAGTCCATCCGCAACTGATCTGGACAGCCGTTCCGGCACCGTGGCGACGAGGTTCGATCCGGCAACCAGACGCTCCAGCCCGGCCGGGCTCGGCACACGCAAGGCGACTTTCAAGTCCTTGTTCATGCGCTCAAGCTCGATGATGTAGCGCGACCGCCATTGACCGCCGTAGGTGACGAGCACGTGGTCGAGATCCAGATAATCGTCCAGGCTCAGTGCCGCTCCGGCTTTCGGGTGATCCGGATCGAGCAGGCAGACGTAGCGATCCTGATAGAGGTCGCGCCTGTAGAAATGCGGGTCCGACCGTTCGAACGGACCAAGCAGGAGATCCGCCTCATTGCGAAGCAGGCGCTCGTGACCGATCCCCGACGCATCGATGATCTCCAGGTCCAGGTTGGGCGCTTCGCGTTTCAGAAAATGAACGATTTCCGGAATGATCAGCACGCGTTCATAGAAGTTGCAGGCGATGGTGAAGGTCTGCGCCGCCGTCTTCGGATCGAAATCAGGTGGAGCGACCAGTTGCCGGAACTCGGCCGTCAACCGTTTGGCCTGATGGACGATATCTTCGCAGCGTTGCGTCGGGTGGAGCCGACGGGCCTGACGGACGAATAGCGGATCCTGAAACACGTCCCGCAACTTGTTGATCGTGTAGCTGACCGCTGACTGATTGACGCCGAGTTCTTCCGCCGCACGCGTGAACGAACGGAGCTGGTGCACCCAGACCAAGACCTGCAGCGCCCGAAAATCGACTTCCAACGGATCGCCCGGCATCGGCAATTTCCTCCCGGATCCGGCAAGAACACTCGCCACGGTTTGTAAAATCAAAAAATTCGATGACAACTATAAAGTCAATCGTATTGCTTGATATTATTCCGCCCGCTTAACCTGCCGTCAGTGCCGGATTTGGGAGGAGAAGGCAGATGGCGGTCGCACCTGTCGACGAAACGCTGACGCTTGCGGACCTGACGCGCGACCCCTATCCGATCTACAAACGGATGCGGGCCGAAACGCCGATCGTTCAGGTTCCGGCGGCAAACCGTATCTTTCTGACCAAGGCGAAACACACCAAGATGGTGAAGGACGATCCCGAGCTTTACAGTTCGGACGATCCTGTCACACCGATGCGGCGCGCCTTTCTGGCCCACACGCTGATGCGCAAGGACGGCGAGGAACACCGGCGCGAGCGCATGGCCATGCAGCCGGCATTCTCGCCCAAGGTCATCAAGACAGACTGGGCCGATCTCTACCGCAAGATTGCCGCGGAGTATCTCGACCGGCTGCCACGAGGCGAAACTGTCGACCTCTTCACCGACCTGTGCGGACCGGTGGCGGCACGGATCCTCGCGCACATCCTGGGTCTCGACGAAGTCGGCGACGCCGACATGCAGCGCTGGTCGCAGGTGCTGATCGACGGCGCCGGCAATTTCGGCTTCGCGGATGAACCGTTTGCCCGGTCCGATGCGGCCAATGCCGAAATGGATGCCGTGTTCGACAGCCTGATTGCCCGGCATCTGGCAGAGCCCAACAACTCCGCGTTCTCCGTCATGCTGAATGCCCGCGACCCGATTCCCAGAAGCCAGATCTACGCCAACATCAAGATTGCCATCGGTGGCGGCATCAACGAGCCGCGCGATGCGCTGGCAACCATCATCTATGGCCTGCTGACAAATCCGGACCAGCTTGAGGAAGTGAAGCGGCAGAACGCCTGGGCGGATGCATTCGAGGAAGGTGTCCGCTGGGTCGCGCCGATCCAGGCGTCGTCTCGCCGGGCGACGCGGGACCTGGAAATCGACGGCATCGACATTCCCGAAGGCGTGACACTGATGACCATCCAGGCCTCGGCCAATCGCGACGAGGATCTCTACGAGGACGGCGAATCCTTCAACGTCTTTCGAAAGAAAGCGCCGCATCAGGCCTTCGGCAACGGCCCGCACCATTGTGCCGGCGCCCATATCTCGCGGCGGACCGTCGGGGAAATCATGCTGCCGATGCTGTTCGAACGGTTCCCCGGCATGACGCTGGACAAGCCCGAAGACGTTGTCTGGAGCGGTTTCGGTTTCCGTGGCCCCCTGAACCTGCCCGTCAAACTGAACTGACATAAAGAAACCAACCGGCCGGGTTAGAGCCGGCTGAAAGGAAAACCGCATGGTGCAGATCACCTTCGTCCAGCCGAACGGCAGCCGGAAGACCATAGATGCGAGCGAAGGGGCGAGCGTCATGGAAACGGCTGTCAGCCACGGGGTCGATGGCATCTTTGCCGAATGCGGCGGCGCGATGATGTGCGCCACCTGCCATTGCTACGTGGACGAGGCGTGGAGCGACAAGACCGGCGCGCGCACGGACGGCGAGGAAATCATGCTGGAATGCGCGGCCGCCGACTTGCGCGAAACATCCCGCCTGTCCTGCCAGATCAGGCTGACCGGTGCGCTCGACGGACTGGTGGTGCATCTGCCGGACGAGCAGGCGTGAGGAAACGATTTCGAACAAGGGAGGAAACCATGTCGAAGTACCGGATGATGAGATCGGTGGCCGCAGGTGCGGTCACCGTGGGAGCGGTTGCCGTGGCAGCGCTTTCACTGAGCCTTACGGCAGGCCAGGCCGTGGCAGCGGAGGTCACGCTGCGGCTGCACCAGATGTTGCCGGCGCAAGCCAGTGTGCCGAAGAACATCCTTGAACCGTGGATGGCCAGGATCGAGGAAGAATCGGGCGGGCGGATCGAGTTCCAGCATTTCCCGGCCATGCAGCTTGGCGGCAAGCCGCCGGAACTGGTCGACCAGGCCATCGACGGCATCGCCGACATCGTCTGGACCTTGCCTGGCTATACGCCCGGCCGCTTTCCAAGGACGGAAGTCTTCGAACTGCCCTTCGTCATGACCAATGCCGAGGCCGTGTCGCGTGCCTTCTGGCAACTGGCGGAGGAAACCATGCTGGACCAGGACTTCAAGGACATGAAGGTTCTGGGGCTCTGGGTGCATGGACCCGGGCTGATCCATTCCAAGGACCCGATCGACTCGCTCGATGACCTGAACGGCGTGAAGCTGCGGGCCCCGACGCGGGTGACCAACGACATGTTCAGTTCACTCGGGGCAACACCTGTCGGCATGCCTGTGCCGGCGGTTCCGGAAGCCCTTTCCAAGGGCGTTATCGATGCCACCGTGGTGCCGTGGGAGGTGACCGGCGCACTCAAGATCAACGAACTCGTCAGCAACCACACGGACTTCGGTGACGATGCTCTTTACACGGCAACCTTCGTGCTGGGCATGAACCGGGCCGCCTATGACGGACTGCCCGACGACCTGAAGGCGATCATCGACAAGAACTCCGGTCTTGAACTGTCCGGATTCGCAGGTGGCCAGATGCAGCGGGACGATGCCAAGCCTCGCGACGAAGCGATCGAGAAGGGGGCGACGATGATTGTCCTTCCACCGGAAGAGGTTGCCCGCTGGAAGGAAGCCTCGGCACCGACGATTGAAAAATGGGTGGCCGAAATGGACGAAAAAGGCATGGACGGCACAGGGCTTTACAATCGCGCCATCGAGCTGATCGAGGAGAACACCGGGAAATAGCCGGCCAGGGGTGGTGTGCGGCTCCCCCCACAGGGCTGCGTGCCTTTAGGCTCGCTTCGCGGCTTGCCTTTTCGACAGCCGCGCGGCATGTGCCGGTTATTCAGGGCGTCCCGTGATCTGTGGTCACGGGACGCCCGATTTTATTTACGCCGTTTTGCCGGTCATCCCGCCATCTGCGCTTCGCGAACGGCGTATTCGATCTCCTGAACGAGGCCGTCTTCCAGACCAAGCCGGGCAGCGAGCATCTGCAGGTAAGCCTTTTCCGCCGGATGATCCGGATCGATGGCAAGACGCGACGCGGCGTAGATTTCGGCCGCAGTCTCCTCACAGGTTGCACTGGCCACGACCTTGTCCAGATCAAGCGGCGAACGCAATTCGTCCATCAGGAACGCCTTCGCCTCGCTGTCCAGTCCGGCCTCGTCGATCTTGTCGAAGATCCGGTCCTGTTCGTCGCGATCAATGTGACCGTCGGCCTTTGCGGCGGAGATCATTGCGGTCAACAGAGCGATTGCGGCCTGATGTTCGCCGCCCGGATGCTCGCACGGATCGAAGGCGGTGCCGCGCGGTGCTTCCAGCGGGATCGGATCATCGGCCGGATACTGTGGGCGCGGTGCGTTCTGCTGGTTGGCCTTGTGGCCCTGGTAGGCCTTGTAGGCAAGGCCGGCAACCAGTGCGAGGCCGCCGTAGGTGACTGCCTTCTTGCCGAGCTTGCGTCCGCTCTTGCTGCCAAGCATGAGACCGGCCAGGCTGCCGAGTGCCAGACCGCCACCCTGGGACGACAGAAAATCCTTGCCCTGGGACAGGAGATCACCGGATCCGCCCTTGCGGGCAGTCCCGCGCTGGCCGGATTGACCACCGCCCTGGGTCCCCAGAAACTGATCCAGCAAGGATTTTGCGTCGAACATATTCGGCTCCTTAAAATTGCCGCGTGGAACGGCTTAAATCACGGTTGCACTATCAAATGGGATTTTCTGCAAGGGACGCAAGTTTGCGTTACACTCGGTCACACTTCTCCAATCCACAAAGCTTGTCTTCCAGACAACAACGAGAACAATCTTGAACTTCCTCGCCTCAGTCCGCAGTCTTTCCCTGCGATGCTGCCTCATCGCCGGGACTTTGGGGAGCGGGAGTGCGCATGCCCTGTCGCTGAACGACGAGGCCGATACCTACCGCAAGATCTGGCAGGAGGATCTGCTGAGCGCCTATTCGCGCACGCTTGCCGATGCAGGCGAAAGCACGACCGGCAATCTTTATGCCTTTAATATCAAGGGCTGCTCGCGTGAAGACGCGCCCGGAAGCCTGCTGTACATCCATGCGATCCAGGACCGCGGCCAGCCGCGCGGCAGCGAGTTTCCGACCTATGTCTTCACCTCGGGAACAAGGCAGGACAAACCGGAACTCGCATTCAAGACCTTTGCGGGAAAACGGATCTATCTCTCCGACACGATCACCTGTGAACCGGAGCGATGTCTTCTCTCCGGCAAGACCGGGTTTTCAGATGTCTGCCTGGCGGACCCATACGGCAACCCGGCACCGGATCTCAAAGGCCTGCGCAAGGATTTCTGGACCGATCTCATGGGCTGGCTGGGGCTTTGAGCGGTCATTTCAGCGGCAGCAGATTGTCGTCCTTCAAGGTTTCCATGGCAATGGACGAACGCACATGATGGACCGCCTCCTGAGGCAGTAGCTCGTCGTTGATGATGTGACTGAGCGCCTTCAGGTCCGGCACCACGATCTTCAGCATGTAATCGACATCGCCGGTCAGCGTGTGGGCCTCCTGCACTTCCGGCATAGCGGTCACCATGTTGCGGAACTTGCGGGCGTTTTCCCTGGAATGCGCGCCAAGTGTCACGCCGACATAGGCCGTCACCATCAGACCCAGGGCTTCCGGATCCAGTGCCGCCCGGTACCGGCGGATGACACCCGCTTCTTCCAGTTTCTGCCGTCGCCTGGAAACCTGGCTTGCGGACAGGCCGATCACGTCGCCAAGTTCGGCATTGGTGAGGGCGGCATTGTTCTGCAAGGCGGCGAGCAGCTTCACATCAAAGCCATCCAGCGCAATGGTCATGCGTTACTCCGTAATATCCTGCATGTTTCGTGCATCATCTTACGCGAAAACACGTGGATTGCACACACACTGCGCGCCCTTCGCGGCATTCTGGCTACAATGACCCGTTTTACCGAGGAGGACTTTCATGGGACCGTTCCCGCACGACGCGCCGCCGGCACAGATCACGTCTGAAAATCCGGCAGGGACCGATGGCTTCGAATTTGTCGAATTCGCCCATCCGGAACCGGAAAAGCTGGACGAACTGTTCCGCAAGATGGGCTACCTCCCCGTTGCAAAGCACAAGAGCAAGAACATCACACTCTATCGCCAGGGTGACGTCACATACGTGCTGAATGCCGAACCGGGCAGCTTCGGCATGAAGTTCGTGGACACGCACGGCCCGTGCGCGCCTGCCATGGCCTGGCGCGTCGTCGATGCGCAAAAGGCGTTCGAGCATGCGGTTGCCAAGGGCGCGACGCCTTATGAAGGCGACGACAAGACCCTGGACGTTCCGGCAATTGTTGGCATTGGCGGCTCGCTGCTTTATTTCGTGGATACCTACGGCGCCAAAGGCTCGGCCTATTCCAGGGAATTCAACTGGCTGGGCGAGTTCGACCCGAAGCCGCAGGGCGTCGGTTTCTACTATCTCGACCACCTCACCCACAACGTCTATCGCGGCAACATGGACAAGTGGTGGGACTTCTATCGCGACCTGTTCAACTTCAAACAGATCCATTTCTTCGACATCGACGGGCGGATCACCGGTCTCGTCAGCCGCGCGATCACCAGCCCTTGCGGCAAGATCCGTATTCCGCTGAACGAATCCAAGGACGATACCAGCCAGATCGAGGAATACCTGAAGAAGTACAACGGCGAAGGCATCCAGCACATTGCTGTCGGCACGGACAACATCTACCAGAGCACGGACCTTCTGGCGGACAACGGCCTGAAATTCATGCCCGGCCCGCCGGAAACCTATTACGAGATGTCCCATGCCCGGGTGAACGGCCACGACGAGCCGATCGAGCGGATGAAGCGCCACGGCATCCTGATCGATGGTGAGGGTGTGATCGACGGCGGCATGACCAAGATCCTGCTGCAGATCTTCTCCAAGACCGTGATCGGCCCGATCTTCTTCGAGTTCATCCAGCGCAAGGGTGACGAAGGATTTGGCGAAGGCAATTTCCGCGCCCTGTTCGAATCGATCGAGGAAGACCAGATCCGCCGCGGCGTCATCAAGACTGAAGCAGCCGAATAATCCCACTTGCAGGTTGCTTCTGAAAGGCCGCTGTCCTTCGGGAAAGCGGCCTTTGTTTTGCCCTGCGGGCCAGATTATTCTTTTTCCGACGCAGCAAAGCTCGGACCTAGCTCAGGACTTGATCTTGTTTGCACGGCCCGAAGGAGTGGCCGCCCTGCCAAGCGACATGCCCCAGGGGAACACGAAAAGTCACGCCATTTCCGGGTGTTGCGCCTCGCTGACAGCGCGATCCGGGGTTTCAGCGGGTATCAATGGAAAAAAATCTTGAGCGTCCTTGGCCGGATTAATCCCGTCTTTTCAATACGATAACGACAGCCTGAAGTAGAAACTTGAAAAATTTCACGTGAATCACGTTTTTCCAAGGAACGATTCCATGTGGAACGGGTTTTACATACAGAGGCTGCCGAGTAGGCCCTCTGTTGCATTGTCTAAGCACAAACTCTTTATACCTCCGCACCCCCATGCGGAGGTTTTTTTTGCCTTGGCGCGGGCTGTGTGCGCGACCTCCGCATGCGGGTATTCCCGTTCGTACCGACAGACATCAGACAGCGTTCATGTTCGCCATGACTGCCTTTGCACCGATTTGCTGCAGGAAGGCCTGCGGGTCGAACGCGACCTTGCGGTATTCGTCTGCAATCCGGGCCTTCGCCTCCAGAAAGACCTCTTCGTTCTGCCATTCGACAAAGGTGACGAATTTTGCCATCCCCTCGCCGGAAGGTTGCTCAAGCACAAGGTTCTGGCGGCACCCTTCGATGTTCTGAAGCAGGCCGCGAATGACATTGAGCCGTTCCAGCAGAACGTCTCGCGCCTCGAGCGGCACTTCAAAGCGGTCAACGCGGTAGATAGGCCGGGATTCCGTGTCCGATTTCATGCTTTTCACCTTGGGATTTGAAAGGAGAAAAAGCTCTACAACCTCAACCTAAATTGAGGTCAAGCGGATATTCGAACTGGCTGGCGGGAAGGACAGCTCAGCCCTTCACCTTCGCTTCCAGAACGTCCCAGACCATGCCAGCCACATCCGGTCCGCCGAGATTGCGGATGGCGCGGATGCCTGTGGGGGCGGTGACGTTGATTTCTGTCAGGTTGCCGTCGATGACATCGATCCCCACCAGGATCAGGCCCTTCTCCTTCAGCGAAGGCCCGAGGCGCGCACAGATCTCGCGTTCGCGCTCGGTCAGCTCACTGTCGGTCGGCGCACCGCCCCGCACCATGTTGGAGCGCAGGTCGCCCGCGGCCGGAACGCGGTTGACCGCACCGGCGAACTGGCCATCTACCAGCAGGATGCGCTTGTCGCCGTGCTTCACATTGGGCAGGAACTGCTGAATGACCCAGGGCTCGCGGAAGGTCGCGGCAAAGAAGTCGTAGAGCGAACCGTAGTTGAGGTCATCCTGGGTGATGCGGAAGACAGCCGCGCCACCATGGCCGAACAGCGGCTTCATGACGATGTCGCCGTATTCCTTCCGGAACAGATCGATTTCCGACTTGTCCTTGGTGATCAGGGTCGGCGGCATCAGGTCGGCGAATTCGGTCACGAACAGCTTTTCCGGCGCGTTGCGAACGGCTGCAGGATCGTTGACCACCAGAGTGTCCGGATGGATCTTTTCCAGAATGTGGGTCGCGGCGATGTAGGAGAGGTCAAACGGCGGGTCCTGGCGCATCAGCACCACGTCCATCTCGCGCATGTTGAACCGGCTCTTTTCACCCAATGTGAAGTGATCACCCTTCACATCGCGCACTTCGATCGGCTCCAGTGCGCAGAACACTTCGTCACCGCGCATCGCCAGACGGTCCGGCGTGTAGTGATAAAGTTCATGTCCGCGAGACTGTGCTTCCAGCATCATTGCGAAGGCGCTGTCGCCGGCAATGTTGATAGACGAAACATGGTCCATCTGGACCGCAACTTTCAAAGCCATGAGGCAACTCCCGGCGGGCGGCGCCGCTTGAGCGCCTTTGGGATTTTCAGAACGATTGGTCCAGATATGCGGTGCGCAGTCGGCTTTGTCCAGAGGGGGAGGTCAGAAGGATCCGAGTTCGGTTCCTGTGGCTCCGGGCACCGGCAAATGAGGTGAAGTCTCTCGGCCATAGTCAGTGTCACCCCGGCGACCGACGGGAGACCCGGGGCCTGTTCGTTTCAAGAGCGCTCGCAAGGCGACGCAAATATCCGGGACATTGAGACCACTGTGAGCAAGCAGGACAGCGAGTAAGCCCCGGATCTGCGCTGCGTTTGTCCGGCGTGACGCCGAAGGTGAATTTTCTCGGCAGCCAAAAAATTGCTTCCCGAACTACTCCCAGGCCTGAAACGCATTCACGATCCGCTCGGGCAACGCGCGGGGCCGGACGACGATAATATCGAAGCGCAGGATGAAGAACCCGGCCTTCGGGTGTTCCGTGACGAAGATCTTCGCGGCACGCGAGATGCGCTTCTGGCTGGCGGGCGTGACGGCTTCCAGCGCCGCCTGCCGCGATTTACGGGCCTTGACCTCGATGAAGGCGACTGTCTTGCGCCGCTTGGCGATGAGATCGATTTCGCCGGCCTTGGTCTTGTAGCGCCGCTTGAGAATGCGCCAGCCGGTGAGGCGCAGGTACCAGGCGGCAAGGGTTTCGGCAGAAAGGCCCAGGGCATGTGCCTGGCGGCGGCGATCGGTTTCTGCCGGTTGCCTTCCGGCTCCGCCGGGACGACGTGCCATCAGGCGTCGTCCGCCTTCAGTTCCAGCGCGCGCTTATAGACCTCGTTGCGGTCAAGCCCCGTCGCTTTCGAGATTTTCTTGGCCGCGGCACTGACCGGCATTTCGGTGAGCGCCTCACTCAGCAAGGCATCCAGATCGTCCACCTCGGCTTCCGGCTTGTCTTCCGGCGGACCGACAAGAATGACGATTTCACCCTTTACCTGCCGGCCCTCGAACCGGGTGCTCAGGTCTTCCAGAGTGCCACGCTCGAAGGTTTCGAACCGCTTGGTTAGCTCGCGCGCAACGACGGCTTCGCGGCCGGGGCCGAGCAGTTCCGCCATCAGCGTCAGGGTCGCGGCGGTGCGGTGGGGCGATTCAAAGAAAATCAGCGTCGAAGGCACCTTGGCCAGCTCTTCCAGCCGCCGGGTCTTCGGGCCTCCCTTTTGAGGCAGGAAGCCGGCGAAAAGCACCGTGTCGCTCGGCAGACCCGCCGCGACAAGGCCAGCCAGCGGCGCCGACGCACCGGGGATCGGGATGACTTTATGCCCTTCTGCGACCACATCACGCACCAGCCGGTAGCCCGGGTCGGAAACCAGGGGCGTGCCAGCATCGGACACCAGCGCCACGGCGCGGCCTTCCGCCAGAGCTTCCAGGATCTTCGGCCGCTGCTTGTCGGCATTGTGTTCGTGATAGGGGAGAAGCGGCGTCTTCAGCGAAAACCGCTGGGTGAGCGTTGCCGTGACCCGCGTATCCTCGCAAGCGATTACGCTTGCTGCAGCAAGCGTTTCCAGGGCCCTGACGGTGATATCGCCGAGGTTGCCGATCGGCGTGGACACGATGTAGAGCGCGGGTTCCAGATTGGGTGCAGTGAAGACATGTTCGGAGAGGCTGTAGCGGTTCTTGTCCGCAGCCGGCCCGGCTGTTTCCTTGACCATGTCGCCTTTCCTCTTGTCCGCCGCGAATTGCAGCATCGGCCCCGTTTGCGCCCTTGCGCTAGCCTTTCAATACAACCGATGCAAGGCAAATCCACCGTTGATCGGGCCGATATGCCATTGAAAGGCCACTAAATCTTTACAGGCCTGTAGCGAATACGTAAGTCTTTCCCAAAGGGTGAACCAACAAATATGGCAAGTGCAAGACGGGGCGACATAGTGCAACAGCACAGACGTGTTTTCTTGAAAACGGCGCTGGCTGGAGCCAGCACGATGTTGCTGGGTGGCTGCATGGGGTCCACGCTCGGCTCTCTGCCGGGTGACCAGATCCAGCCAAGTGCCCAGCCGCAACCGACTGGTGAAATCATCGGAACGGGCGGGGTGCGCATCGGATTGCTGTTGCCATTGGCAAGCTCCGACGGCAATGCCTCCATCGGTACGGTTTTCAAGAACGCCGCCTCTCTGGCGCTGCAGAACTTCCCGAGCGCGGATGTGCAGTTGCTGGTGAAAGATACCGGCGGGACGTCCGAAGGCGGACGCGCGGCAGCGCAGGCTGCCATTTCGGAAGGGGCGGAACTGATCCTTGGCCCGGTGTTCTCACCGGCAGTATCCGGCGCTGCACAGGCTGCACGGGCAACAGGCGTTCCGGTCATTGCCTTCTCTACCGACACCTCCGTCGCATCCCGGGGCGTCTATCTGCTCAGCTTCCTGCCGGAAAGCGACGTGAAACGGGTCGTCGGCTATGCCAACAGCCAGAAGAGACATTCCTATACCGCCCTGATCCCCGAAGGCTCCTATGGTGCCATCGTCGAGGCTGCGTTCCGCCAGGAAGTCGGCCGAGGAGCAGGCAGGATCGCATCGATCCAGCGCTATTCCATGAACGGATCGGACACATCCGATCTTGTTTCCAAGACCACGGCGCTGAAATCGGTTCTGAACAATGCAGACGCCCTGTTCGTACCGGCCGGGGGCGGTGTGCCGGCGGTTGTCGTGCAGACCCTGGTCAGCCAGGGCGCCAATCTGGGCAATGTGAAATTGCTCGGGACCGGACAGTGGGACTCTCCCCAGGTCAAGAACAACCCGGTGCTTGCCGGTGCCTGGTTCGCCGGGCCGGAGGACAAGGGTTTCCTGGCCTTTGCCCAACGCTACCAGAGCATCTATGGCTCCGCACCGCCGCGCAATGCCAGCCTGGTCTATGACGGTGTCACGCTGGCCGCGGGCCTGATCCGCTCCGCCGGACAGCAGCGCTTCCAGCAGAGCATCATCACCAACCGCGATGGCTTCATCGGCATTGACGGATTGTTCCGCTTCCAATCCAATGGCCTCAACCAGCGGGGCCTTGCCGTCTACCAGATCACCGGGCAGGGCACACAGGTGATTTCTCCGGCACCACGGGATTTCCGCACCGGATTCTGATCTTATCCGCCGACACCCTAGGAGTGCTGAGTTAAGATGCTGAGCGGCAAGCAGATCGTCCTGATCATCAGCGGCGGCATAGCCGCCTACAAGTCCCTTGACCTGATCCGCAGGCTGAAGGAACGCGGCGCCCGGGTGATCCCGGTGATGACGAAAGGCGCGCAAGAATTCATCACGCCTCTGGCTGCCGGGGCTCTGGCTGCGGAAACCGTCTTCACCGACCTGTTCGACCGGCAGGCCGAGCACGACGTCGGCCACATCCGCCTGGCCCGCGACCATGACCTGATCCTGATTGCGCCCGCCACCGCCGATCTGATGGCCAAGATGGCCCACGGGATTGCCGACGATCTGGCGACAGCGGTGCTGCTGGCAACCGACAAGCCTGTTCTGGTTGCCCCTGCCATGAACCCGAAGATGTGGCAGCATGAGGCGACCAAGCGTAACCGGACGATACTCAAGGCGCGTGGCATTGCCTTTTGCGGCCCAGCATCTGGCGAAATGGCGGAAAAGGGCGAAGCCGGCACCGGCCGGATGAGCGAGCCACTGGAGATCGTGGCAGCTACCGAGGCCGTGCTGCGGGAAGAGGCGATCCGGGCCGGCAGCCTGCCGCTCGCCGGAAAACACGTTCTGATCACCTCAGGCCCGACCCATGAGCCGATCGACCCCGTCCGCTACATTGCCAACCGGTCTTCCGGCAAGCAGGGCCATGCACTGGCCCGTGCCGCCTATGAAGCGGGCGCACGGGTAACGCTGGTATCCGGCCCGGTAACACTGCCGGATCCGGCCAATATCCATGTCATCCACGTGGAGTCCGCTTCCGCGATGTTGAAGGCGGTGGAAGGCAACCTGCCGGCGGATATCGCCATCATGGCCGCCGCCGTCGCCGACTGGCGTGTCGCGAGCGAGGGCGCCCAGAAGATCAAGAAGGATGGCTCCGGCAAACCGCCCGCGCTGGAGCTGACGGAAAACCCGGACATTCTGGCGACTGTCGGTCATCATCCGGACCTGAGGCCAAAGTTGCTGATCGGCTTTGCCGCCGAGACGCAAAACCTGATCGACAATGCTCGTGGCAAGCTGGAACGCAAGAAGGCCGACTGGATCATCGCGAACGACGTCAGTCCGCAGACAGGCATCATGGGCGGCGACGCCAACACCATTCGCGTCGTCAGCCGTGACGGCGTCGAAGACTGGCCGGAAATGGACAAGGGTGAGGTCGCCCGCAGGATCATCGCCCGCGCAGCCGAGGCGCTCGGCTCGGACTGACCCGAGCCAGACAGTTTCACTATCGTACGCGATGAAGGGCTGGTGCTTCTGCCCGGCAGCTTTCTGCTCTGTTTCACCGAAACCGTTCTGCAGGCCTGCGCCCCTGCAGGAGCAGGGGCGGTCGATGGGGCTGGTCAGGCTGCGAAGCGGAAGTAGCTCATGCTGATGGAGCCGTACTCGTAGCTTCTATGGAGAAGCTGGGCCTTTGCATCCGTTCCGCCTGCGCCAAAGGCGAAGAACAGCGGCAGAAGGTGCTCGTCCGTCGGGTGGTTGCGGCGAAAGTTCGGAGCGCTCTGGATATCGTCGAAATATCCGATCGATCCGGACTTGAGGCCATCGTCCAGCCAGCGGTCGAAATCAGACGCCCACACAGGCGTTGGCGAGCCTTGCGGCCCGAATTCACGCAGGTTGTGCGTGGTGCTGCCGGACCCTGCCAGCAACACGCCCTTGTCCTTGAGCGGTGCCAGCGCCTGGCCGAGCGCATAGACGGATGCGGGCGTGCTGCCGTGCGGCAGAGACATCGCCACGACCGGAATGTCGGCATCCGGATAGGCAAGCGACAGCGGCACCCAGGCACCGTGATCAAGCCCCCAGTGACTGTCGAGTTCCACATCGTGGCCGGCAGCTTCCAGGAGGCGTGCCGCTTCGTCGACGTGATCCACATCGGCCTTTGCGGGATAGGAGATCTCGTAGAGCGGGCGCGGGAAACCGCGGAAGTCATGATAGGTCCGCAGCGGTCCCGGTGCCGACAGCTTCAAACCGTCTGTTTCCCAATGCGCGGACAGGATCAGGATTGCCTTGGGGCGTGGCTGGCTTGCGGCAAAACTCTTCAGGAACCGGCTGGCAGCGGTGTCTTCAAGTGCCAGGGTTGGCGCACCGTGAGCAAAAAAGACGGGCGAAATACGGTTTGGTGTAGCCGTCATGTGACCACTCCTCGGGAGAATTGTTTCTACCCGAGAAGATAAGCTATTCGGCCGGAAGGATTAGACCAGAAAGGGAAGAAGGCTCGTTCGACACATGTGAACAATCCCGGCCTTCGATTTCCACTGTTCAGCCATACCGCTTCCGCTTACGGGAGCGGTATGTGTCCTTGCTTGCCGGTATCAAGCGGGCTTCAGAACGCCTGGCCCAAACCCGCCCGAGCGGCCCTTACCTGTAACCCAGGTTGATCAGCTGAACGCGCCGGTTGATGGCGGCATCCGGCTTGGACGGATCGCGCAGCTGCTCCTCACCCAGGCCCACAGCGAAGAGATAGTCGCCCGGTACGCGGAATGTGGTCACCAGTGCTTCACGCACCGCCTGCGCGCGTTTCAGCGAAAGTTCCAGGTTATATTCGCGTGCACCCTTTGCATCCGTGTGACCGACGATGAAGAAAGTCTGCCCCTGCAGATAAGGCGTGTGCAGGGCATCCGCGATCAGGCCAACGGTTTCATAGGATTCCGGGCGAATGCGCGCGCTGTCGAAATCGAACGTGATTTCCACGTTGAACTGGCGCAGAGAGGCCAGCTTGTCGGCAAGCGGCAAAGTGTTGGGAGCGTTTGCACCCGGATATTTCTGGATATTTTCCAGCGCTGCTTTCTGCAGTTCATCGGCCGTAAGATCGACCTTCTGCTGGGCCCCCTGCAGGGAGTTGATGATCTCGTTGCGGCTCAGCTTGGTCTGGGCGGCAAGGCCCGAAGCGGACACGGCGAGAAAGGCGGCCGACAAACCGGCCAGAAGTATCTTGTTCATGAAAAATCTCCCGGTGCCGAGTTAGCGGTAGCCGGCCAGGTCAATGGCCGTGTTGCATTTTTCGCTGACGGAAGGCTGGGCCTTCAGCAGGCAGCGCAGAAGATGGCCCGCACCGGCCTTGACGCCCTTGCAATATTGCGCGGCATCGCGCTGACACAGTTTGGGCGCTTCGGCCTGGGCCGCCAGTCGCGCCTGAATGAGCGAAGTCACGACCAGACGGTCGGCGTTGCACTTTTCCGAAACCTTGGACTGGTTCTGTTCAAGACACTGGGTGATACCGTTGTTGGCCAGCGTCGCGGACTTGCAATAGGATTCGATGTCCTTGCCACAGCTGGCGGCCAGGATCTTGATAGCGTCGGCATAGCCGACAGTCTGGGCGAAGGCAGCCGGTGCAGCGACCAGCATCAACCCGGTGGTAAATGCAAAAATCAATCGTCTCATGTTGCCAATCTCCCAATCGCTGGCACGTTACGATGCGTCAGAGTGTTTCAGGTGAAGATTACGACTTCAAGTAGATATCTGATTTTTATGCGAAGTTTCGTGAATGTCCGCCAGCCTTGACACGGACCGGCGAATATCGTCACTCGCCAGCAACACTCACTGCCGGACACCTTCAATGCCTGTTACCCTGGAACTGAAGCGACTGGAGCACGGTCGCGATCTGCCATTGCCCGCCTACCAGTCGATTCTGGCTGCCGGACTTGACCTTCTGGCAGCCGTAGACGGCGCAATAACCCTTGCACCTGGTGCCCGTGCCCTGGTGCCAACTGGTCTTGCCATGGCTCTGCCCGCCGGCTTTGAGGCTCAGGTTCGCCCCCGCTCAGGCCTTGCCGCCAAACATGGCGTCACCGTT
Organism: Labrenzia sp. CP4; assembly: GCF_001579905.1. NCBI lineage: Bacteria > Pseudomonadati > Pseudomonadota > Alphaproteobacteria > Hyphomicrobiales > Stappiaceae > Labrenzia > Labrenzia sp. CP4. The sequence continues at coordinate 62,920 of NZ_CP011927.1, forward strand.
TTGAACACGCCGGGCACCATTGATGCCGACTACCGCGGCGAGGTGAAGGTGATCCTGATCAATCTCGGTGACGACCCCTTCGAGATTTCACGGGGAGACCGGATCGCCCAGATGGTGATTGCACCTGTTCTGCAGGCGGACATTGTCGAAGTCGAGGTCCTCTCGGAGACCGAGCGCGGTTCCGGCGGTTTCGGTTCGACTGGCCGCGCGTGATGTCCGAGCTGATCATATTCGATTGCGACGGCGTTCTGGTCGATACGGAACGCATGGCCAACGCCAACATGGCCGCGATCATCAGCGAGCTTGGCGTTCCGATGACCGGGCCGGAGTGTCAGCGCAGGTTCATGGGACGGACACTGGAAGACGTGCAGTCCATGATCGAAGACCTGACAGGTCAGGTACTCCCCACCGACTGGCCGGACCAGGTGCGGCTGCGCGATCTGGAGAGCTTCAAGGCGGGTGTTCCGGCGATCGAAGGCGTCGCCGGCGTGCTGGACGAACTCGACCGGCGCGACGTCGCCTATTGCGTTGGGTCTTCCGGCAAATATGAAAAGATGCGCACAACGCTCGGCAGTTCCGGTCTGCTGCCCCGGTTGGAAGGCCGGCTGTTTTCCGCACAGGACTGCGAGCGCGGCAAGCCCGCGCCGGATGTGTTCCTGCTGGCAGCACGCACCATGGGCCACGCCCCGGAAAACTGTACGGTAATCGAGGACAGCCTGCCCGGCGTTCTGGCAGCCCGGGCAGCGGGCATGGGCGTCTATGCCTTTGTCGAGGATCCCGCTTGCGACCGCGAGGCCATGCAGGGCGCCGGGGCCGTCCTGTTCGAGGCAATGGCGGATCTGCCGGACCTGCTCTTTTCCAAGACCTGAAGCTTTTCTGGAAAAAGGTTTTACCCGCAGGATCGCAAAGGTGCTTTCGGCCCCTTATAACTTGCCGAAACCCGTACTATCTTATCGCTCCGATAGTCGAACGATGCCGGCGGAAGAAGATCCGGCCAACTTGGGAGACCTGCCATGACGATCAAGACCAGTGGTCGCGGAAAAATCTATTCCTCCATCACCGAGACCATCGGCGATACACCGATCGTCCGGCTGGACCGACTGGCCAAGGCGCACGGTGTCAAGGGCAACCTCCTGGCGAAGCTTGAGTTCTTCAACCCGATTTCCAGCGTCAAGGACCGGATCGGCGTTGCGATGATCGAGGCGATGGAGCAGGCCGGCCAGATCGTTCCGGGCAAGACCACGCTCGTCGAACCGACCTCCGGCAACACAGGCATCGCGCTGGCATTTGTCGCTGCCGCCAAGGGCTACCGGCTTATCCTGGTAATGCCGGAGACCATGTCGGTGGAACGCCGCAAGATGTTCAAGATCCTGGGCGCCGAGCTGGAATTGACCGAAGGGCCAAAAGGCATGAAGGGCGCAATCGCCCGCGCCGAGGAACTGATCAGCGAAATCGACGGTGCGGTGATGCCGCAGCAGTTCGAAAACGCCGCCAACCCTGAAATCCACCGCAACACTACCGCGGAAGAGATCTGGAACGATACCGACGGCGGCGTTGACGTCTTCGTCTCCGGCATCGGCACCGGTGGCACCATCACCGGCGTTTCCCAGGTGCTGAAGGAACGCAAGCCGGGCCTTCACGTCGTTGCCGTCGAACCGGCCGACAGCCCCGTGCTTTCCGGTGGCCAGCCCGGCCCGCACAAGATCCAGGGCATCGGTGCCGGTTTCGTGCCGGGCGTGCTCGACACCTCCGTCTACGATGAAGTCCAGACCGTCGCCAACGAAGATGCCTTCGCCATGGCCCGGGAAGTGGCAAAGACCGAAGGCCTGCCGGTAGGCATTTCTTCCGGCGCCGCGCTCACCGCTGCCATCCGCGTCGGTCAGCGCGAAGGCATGGAAGGCAAGAACATCGTGGTGATCATTCCGTCTTTCGCAGAACGGTATCTTTCCACGGCGCTGTTCGACGGCCTCTGAGCATCCAGTCGCGAAATTTCACCCCGTCGGCCGGTTCACTCCGGCCGGCGGGGTTTTTCATGTCTTGCGGTGATGCAGAACCCTGCCAATGGTGTTCATGAGAACTTGTGCCGCAAGGGTGCTTGTGGAACCGGTCGGGTCATAGTCCGGCGCAACTTCCACCAGATCGATGCCGACGATGTCGCCCTGTCTTGCCAGACCGTCGAGCAGCTCCAGCACTTCATAATAAAGAAATCCGCCGTGGCTCGGCGTGCCCGTGCCAGGTGCGATGGACGGATCGAAAGCATCGATATCGAGCGTCAGGTAGTAGCGCTTGCCGGCCGGTATCCGGGCCAGAAGCGCCTCGGTGCCGAGCTTGCGGGCCTGCCGCACAGACAGGATGTCGGAACCCATCCTGCGGGCGTCCTCGTAGCCATCGCGCGAGGTGGAGGAGACGTTGCGAATGCCGATCTGCGTCAGGCCGGTGACATAGGGCTTTTCCGCCGCGCGGCGCATTGGGTTGCCGTGGCCATAGCGGACGCCGTGTCGTTCGTCGACGAAATCCAGATGCGCATCGATCTGGACGACGTGGATCGGGTCTTCGCCATCAAAGGCGTTGATGCAGGGAATGTTGACCGAATGATCGCCGCCCAGCACCACCGGCAAGGCACCGGCCTTAAGGATCTTGCGTACGCCGAATTCGATGCGTCTGTGGCTTTCAATCGTGTCCGTATGGACGATATCGGCGTCTCCCAGATCGACAATGCGGGTGGTTTCCGCCGGCAGGTAGGTGATGTCGTCCTCGAAATCATAAGCGCCCGCATGGCCGAAGGAAAACAGCGTCGAGGCCTCCCGGATCGCACGCGGCCCCATACGCGCGCCCGAACGCCACTGGGTGCCGAAGTCGAACGGAGCCCCCATGACGGCAACATCCGCATCGATGGCGTCCCAATCCGGCTGATAGGGAAACTTGCCGAAGGTGCAGATGCCGACAAAGGGCAGGTTCAATCGCCCGCTTTCATAACCGTGTGAGGACATTCAAAGGCTCCTGTTGGGGACCGGCCAACTAGAGCATCATTACGGAAGGGGGGAAAGGGCGGGGTTGAGGCAACCAAAAAACTACTGGCTCTGAACCTGGCTGAACTCCCTAAACCTGCTTTTCCATACGTGTCGCGGAGGAAAAGCCAAACAGAAGCTCGAGAACCCCGGTCTTTTCTTCCCCAACCGCCTTGAACCCCGAGCGCTCGTAAAGAGCTTTTGCCCTTGGGTTCGTGTCGATCACATCCAGCCGCACACGGGTGAGCGAGCGCTGGCGTGCTTCTTCGCCAATGGCTTTCAGCAAGGTGCCGCCGATGCCGCGGCCGCGGGCGCTTTCGGCCACAAAGATGCCATCCATCAGCAGGCAGTCCGGCTCGATCCTGCGTTCCAGAACTTCCAGAAGAAGTCCGCGCCAGAGGCCGCCGAACGTTCCGTAAACCGCCGTCATGTCGGCGAGGCTGCCGCCGGCAAGAGCCCCGTCCCGGGTCTTGTAACCGGCAAGGCCTAATAGTCGTCCCTCCCGGTCGAGAGCGCTGATGGCAAAATCCGGGTTGAGGATGCGCTCGACAAGTCGAAGCGCTTTTTCTTCCGGGGCCAGCACCTTGCCGAGCTTGCCGGAAAAGGCCTGCCAGAACAGGCTGGCGGCAACCGGCCGCTGGTCTTCCGGGAAGCCGGGAGAAATGAAAATGTCGGATGACATGACAGGATCAGCGGATGAAGACCGCGGTCCCTGTGGCGCTGACCATCAGCATGGAGCCGTTCTGGCCTACGGTTTCGTAATCGAGATCGACGCCGATCACCGCATTGGCGCCCATTGCCTGGGCCTGCTGGCACATTTCGTCGATGGCGATCTTGCGCGCCTTGCCAAGCTCTTCCTCGTACGCACCGGAGCGGCCGCCGACAATGTCACGGATGCCGGCAAAGAAATCCTTGAAAATATTCGCGCCGAGGATCGCCTCGCCCGTCACCAGACCCTTGTAGTCCAGATCCTTGCCCTGAATGGTGTTGGTGGTGGTGACCAGCATGCATTGTCTCCCTTTTGAACCGATGTTCGAGACATGGGTTCGTCCTCGTGGTTTTGCAAGAAACGGCTGGATTGGAAGAGGTTAGCCGGCGACAAGTCCCGCCATCACCTTCAGCAAGGCCTCGCCCTCCTCTTCCGTTCCAATGGAAATGCGCAGCCAGTTGTCGATGCGGTCCTTGTTGAAGTGGCGCACCAGAATGCCTTCATCCCTGAGGCCTGTCAGAAGATCCCGTGCTGCCCTTGTTTCATGCGAGACGAACAGGAAATTGGCTGCCGACGGCAGCACGTTGAACCCGAGAGAGCGCAGGCCTTCCGCCATCCGATGCCGTTCCGTGATCACAAGGCGCCGGGTTTCCTCGAACCAGGCGGTGTCCTGCCAGGAGGCTTCTGCTCCAGCGAGTGCCAGGCGGTCGAGAGGGTAGGAATTAAAACTGTCCTTGATCCGCTGCAGCCCCTCGATCAGGTGCGGCTGACCAAGAGCAAATCCGACACGCAGGCCCGCCAGGCCGCGCGACTTGGAAAAGGTCTGCACCACCAGAAGATTGTCGAACTCGGGAACCAGACGAGCGGCGCTCTCCGCGCCGAAATCGACATAGGCTTCGTCAACCAGCACCACCACATTCGGGTTTCGCTCAAGAACGCTTCGCACCGCCGCAAGATCAAGCGCAATGCCGGTCGGGGCGTTCGGATTGGCAAGCACGATGCCACCACACGGCCCACCCAGGCTGGCCGGATCAATCCGGAAATCATCATCGAGTGGCACAGAACGGTGGGAAATGCCGTAAAGCTCGCAATAGGTCTTGTAGAAGCTGTAGGTGATATCGGGGAACAGCAGCTTGTCCTTGCCACTGAAAAAGCCGTGAAAGGCATGGGCCAGGATTTCGTCCGAGCCGTTGCCCGCAAAGACGTGATCCACACCCAGACCGAAGCTTGCCCCGATCGTTGCCCGCAACGCACCGGCTGACGGATCGGGGTAGAGCCTCAGGCTGTCTTCGGTAGCTGCGCGGATTGCCCCGAGCGCGATAGGCGACGGGCCATAGGGATGCTCGTTCGTGTTCAGCTTGATGAAGCTGCGGTCCTTTGGCTGCTCACCCGGCGTATAGGGCACCAGCTTGCTGACTATGGGGCTCCAGAACCTGCTCATGGACCGTATCCTGACGGAAATTACTGTGGTTTTTTCGCACAATAGGCGCCAAACCGGTGCGGTAAAAGTGATTTTGACGTTGTTCTTTTGCGGCGTTGCCAAAGCTCTGCTACCCGCAGAGACCGCTGCGTCTCGGGGCGGGAAAGGTTCAAGCCTTCGGTGGGGTAGGGAGACGCTGTTCCAGGGCCTCTCCGCACTCGTGAAATGGTAGGCCGCTTTCCAAGCAATTCTGTCACCAACCTCACGTCGTCTTCCCGGCCAAGCGAAGCGCGAGCCGGGATCGGGGAGGCACGAACGTTTCGATATGGACGCTAACCTGTTGCAGCCACGCGTTGGTGGTTCCCCGGTCCCGGATCTTCGCTGCGCTACGTCCGGGATGACGATGGTGAGGGTGTGGGTGAGGGTGTCGTGAAAAAGGAAAGAGCCGGGGGACATTTCCCCCGGCTCTTCCATTTGGTCAGGTTCTGTCCGCGTTTCCGGTCAGGACAGGTGATGCACCTGCTGAAGGCCGTAGACCGGGGTCGGCAGGCCTTCCATCCGCGCTTTCAGCTGTAGCGCCAGATACTGGGAGTAATGGCGCGACTGGTGCAGGTTGCCACCATGGAACCAGAGCGCTTCCTGCTGGGTCGGTTTCCACATGTTCCGCTGTTCGCCTTCCCAGGGCCCCGGGTCCTTGGTGGTGTCGGAACCAAGACCCCAGACCTTGCCAACCCTGTCGGCCATGTCCTTGCCCATCAGGTCGGCAACCCAGCCGTTCATGGAACCGTAGCCGGTGGCATAGACGATCACGTCCGCTTCCAGCTTCGTGCCATCGTCCAGGATGACACCGTCTTCCACGATCTCGGTGACCTGGCCACCCTTCAGCTTGATCTCGCCGTCTATGATCAGCTGGCTGGCGCCGATATCAATGTAGTAGCCGGAGCCCCTGCGCAGGTATTTCAGGAAAAGGCCGCTTTCGTCGTCGCCCCAATCCAGCCAGAACCCGGCTTTCTCCAGCCCTTCGTAGAAGTCCGCGTCCCGCTTCTTCATCTCCGCATAGGCAGGGATCTGAAACTCGTGCAGGATCCGGTAGGGCAGTGAGGCGAAGATCAGATCCGCCTTTTCCGTCGTCACACCAGACCGGACCGCCTCTTCCGAGTAAAGCGCGCCGAGGCCTACGTCCATCAGGGTGTCGGAGCGTACGATATGGGTGGAGGACCGCTGCACCATGGTCACATCGACATCATTTTCCCAAAGCGCCGCGCAGATATCGTGCGCCGAATTGTTGGAGCCGACCACGACCGCCTTCTTGCCGCGATACTGATCCGGCCCCGGATGTCTGGACGAATGATGCTGGTCGCCCTTGAAGGTGTCCATGCCGGGAAATTTCGGAACGTTTGCCTTGCCCGACATGCCGGTTGCCATGACCAGCTGTTTCGGTTTCAGAACCACTTCCTCGCCGTCACGATCCACGACGACTGTCCATTCCTTCTTTGCTTCGTCGTAAGTTGCGGATTTGGCAACGGTCCGGGTCCAGTAGTTCAGTTCCATGACCTTGGTGTACATTTCCAGCCAGTCGCCAATCTTGTCCTTGGGGCTGAAGATAGGCCAGTTTTCCGGGAACTTGATGTAGGGCAGGTGGTCGTACCAGACGGGATCATGCAGGCAGAGGGACTTGTAGCGGTTGCGCCAGCTGTCGCCGGGCCGGTCATTCTTTTCCACGATGATGGTGGGCACACCGAGCTGCCTCAGGCGCGCGCCGAGCGCGATGCCGCCCTGGCCGCCGCCGATGATCAGGCAATATGGTTGGGTCTTGTAGCCGAGGTCCGCCAGTTCACGCTCGCGCTCCTCCTTCCAGCTGGTGCGGTGCTTGCTGGCGCCGTGCTTGGCCCCCAGCGGCCGGTTGAAACCCTTTGGCTCCTCATGGCCCTTCAGCTCGGCCATGGTTGTCAGCAGGGTCCAGATCTTGCCGCCTTTCAGCCGGATCAGGCCGAAGCAGCGGGCCCGTTCGGTATCGAACTGAATCCAGGCCGTGACGACATCGCCCTCTTTCGTCGGTATTTCGCCTTCCGCGATGCGCCAGTTGCTCGGCCCGGTGGAGGCCAGTTGCTTTTCCAGCATGTCGCGGACCTGATCCTTGCCCTCGACGGTCTTGATGTTCCAGGTAAAGGCAATCAGGTCCCGCCAGTAGCAATCGTCCAGGAACATGTCCGTTGCAGCGTCGATCTTGCCGTCTTCCAGCGCCTTGCCGAAAGTGTTGAGAAAAGTCTCGGTCTCGTGAACCAATGGTTTGTCGAGCATTCCAGTTCCTCCCTGTTTATGGAGGAAACAATGCAGAGCGCCCCTGCATTTTTCCATGGAACGCCCGTCAATTGATGACGTTAAGGGGCAGAAACTCCGTTTGCTGTTGCGCACGCAACAGGACGCAACAGATAGTCATGCACGCGGGTAGGGGTGTGGCTCCAGGCCGAGAGAGCGCATCCGCCGGAGCACCGTCGACCGATTGACGCCAAGCCTTCGGGCAACCTGGGACATGTTCCAGCCACAGGCGTCCAGAAGTGCTTCCAGATCCTGTTTCGGATCGGTTTCGACGCGTCTGGACAGAGACGCCTGCGGCAGATCGGTAAGGTCGATCACATCGGTTTCTGCAAGCGCTGTCGCGACATCCAGCAAGGTCGCGAGTTCACGGATGTTGCCCGGCCAATGCCGGCCGCTGAGTTCGGCGCGTGCCGAAGGTGACAGGCGCAGGTCCCGCGGAGAGCGTCGCAACAGGCGATCGACCAGCCAGTCGAAATCCTGGCGGTGCCGGAGTGGCGGGATCCGGATGAGAGACCCGGCAAGCCTGAAATAGAGTTCCGGCCGCAGTGCGCGGATGCTTGTGGAACCTGCCGGATCCTGCCGCGTGGTGGCCACCACGCGAAGGTCACTTCGATGTTCCAGCAAGGCAAGCAAGGCAGCCTGGCCCGCCTTATCAAGATCTTCGATCCCGCGCAGGAACAGCGTTCCGGCTGCAGCGTCAGACAAGGCGCCAACCTTTTCCGGTTTCAGAGCGGAACAGCAGAGCGTATGGAACGACCGGTCGGCCGGACCCAGAACATGGATGGCCCTTGCCAGATATTCCTTGCCCGTTCCGGTTTCGCCAGACAGCAGGATGGGAACCTGCGTTGGTGCAAGCCGGGCAACTTTCGACACCACCTGCGACAGCGTCGCATCCTGCCCGCAGATGCCGCGCAGCGGCGTGGGCAAGGTCCCGGAAACGGGGCTGCGTGCCATGCGAGCGGCTTGCGGAGCGATGGCATGACCGTATAACCCACCACCGTCGCGCCGGCGCAGAACCCGATCTTCCGCCGGGCGGCCTCGCATCAGGGACGGCAGATCGTCGACATCCAGGTCCAGGTACATGTCGATCCGGCTACCTATGAGGTCTGTGGAACCGGTCGGGGCCAGACAGGCGAGTGCGCCGTGCGTCATTCCTGTTATCCGTCCGCTGTCGTCCAGGGCGATGGCGGCTTCCGGATCGACTTCCAGAAACTCCGGCGATGTCGAGAAGCGCAAGACCCATTCCTTGCGCGTGGTCGCCATCAGGTTGGCCATCTCGACCCGGCGAGTGGAAGCCTTCACCAGGTTCATCGCGAGGTTCTGGCTCGATTTCGGGCTTGGGGAGCGCAGGAGGGAAATATCCAGAACCGCCGCCAGCTTGCCGCAGGTGTCGTAGATGGGGGCCGCCGTACAGGACAGCGGTGTATGCGACAGCCCGAAGTGATCGCTCTGGTGGATCGTGACGGCTTCCCCCGTCACGATGCAGGAGCCGACACCGCAGGTTCCCGCAAGATCCTCGGACCAGTCGGACCCGAGATAAAGGCCCGCCTGCCGGAGATCGTCCTCGAACCGAGGATCGCCAAAGAAGTCGACGCACACACCCTTGGCATCGGCCAGCAGCAGTACGTAGTTGTGCCCGGCCACCTGCTTGAACAGGGTGCGCAGGCCGGAACGAGCCGTCGCGATCAACCGCTCGGACTGCTCCTGATGTTCGCGCAGTTGCTGCTCGGTGACGATATGTGCCGGTTCCGGACGCGCCGGATCCATGCCGTACGTCTGGACACAGCGCCGCCAGCTTTCCGACACCAGCCCATCCCTGCCGGTCTCGTACCCCTTCAATACGCGGTCGATTTCACTCACATGTTCAAGGTCGCGCATGTCATCCTCCCTTGACACAGCACTTCACGATAGCCTTTCGGGCAGGCTTTGCAAATTTTGCCGGCGCAATTCTGCGTTCGTAAAGCTTGTGCAGCGGGGAAGCCGGCCAGGGATATCAGCCTGGCCAGGTCAGAAGCGTGTCCTTGTTGATGGTGAAATTCGCATTCGGCCTTCTGGCGTTGGCGGCAACGTTGAGATCGACAATGTTCTGGAAGGTGGACGTCGCCTCGATTTCCGTCATGCCATACTCGGTGAAGACCTCCGGACCGAAGATATTCTTTGCCAGAAGCGGGTTGGTGAGTGCCTGGGAGAAGGCGTCGGACCCAACCATGGCCAGAAGCAGGGGCGGCAGGGGGCGCGCCCGCATCTGGTCTTCTGCCAGCAGTCCGATGGGAAGATCGACCCGATCGATGCCGCGCACGCCGTTCCAGTCGGGATAGAGTGCTTCCAGCTCTCCCGCCAGACCGGCGTCGCCTCCGGTCAGTTCCAGGAAACTGTCGTACGGACGCAGCTTCCAGGAGGCGCGGTAGGCGTTGAAGGGGGCGAGCCGGAACCTGCGGGCAAACGCCAGCGTGCGCTCTTCCGCGCCTTGCAGGAAGAACGGGGTGTTGTGAAGGGTCAGCTTGCCTGCCCGCTGGCTTGCCGCCGCATCAATGACCGCCTCGACGCCGTGTTTTTCGATGATCGTGTTGTTGAAGCGGAAATTCTCGTTCTCCAGTACCTCGCCCTGGAACAGGAACCGATCCGGAACCATGGCATGCCAGCGGTAAAGCAGGTCGAATTCCAGCGAGATCCGGTTGGTGCGGTACCACAGGCGCTTGTCCGCATCGCCAGGCTCCACGAAGATCTTGAACGGCGAATTGGCAAGGTGGTTGATATAGTCCTCGATGATGACCTTGAGCAGCTTGACGATGTTGATGTTGCGGGCCGTTTCGAAGACGCGGTCCGGACCGAAGTGCGGGTTCCGTTTGCCGATCTCGCGCGCGAGACGGTTGTGCTCGCGCAGGAAGATCGTGTTGAGCGCGCTGTAGAGGATCGTGGAATTGGCCCGTTCCAGGCCGGCCGCATAGTGGCATTTCCAGCGCTCCGGCGTGACGGCCCAATCCCCGATACCGGCCAGGAGTTCCCGAAGCTTTTTCGCCGCGCCCCATTCCGGATCAGCCCCCAGGAAGGTCGTTGCCCACATCGGCATGAAATGAATACCGGCAAACTCGGCTTTGACTGCCAGATCCGGGCCCGCGAGCAGCGGTGGCAGTTCGCCGACGGGCGTCTGCCGGGAGTTCAGAAAAGCACCTTCCCGTAAAAACGAGGTGGTTTCCTCGCCAAGACCATAGATCTGGCAAAGATCGATTTCGTGGTTCGAGGTGTTCAGCCGTTTGTTCAGCGGGTGAGTGCGCAGGAAACTGTCGGTGAACCACTGGGCAAAGAAGCAGAACAGCGTGCTGGTGTCGCTCTCGACCATCGCCTTGCGCCGGTAAAGTTCCGCCACCCTCGGCACTTCCGGCAGGGCATCGACAAAATCCTGATCGACGGGTGGCAGGTGCCGGCCGGTGTAGCGGCGGTCAACCAGACCCGGCCAGCTGGCGAAGGTGCTGGTGGTCTTTTCCGGATCCTTTGGGCCCGCAACCATTTCCAGATGCGTTTCCGGATCATGCGGTGTCCAGAGGGAGAGCGGGAGCGGACGACCGGGTGGCGCGTTCGAGATGCCGTTGATGACAAGACGGTTGATCACCCGGCTGAGCGGACCGCAACGCTTGACCAGCCTGACGAGGGCGGGAAAGGCCTCGGCCAGTTTCAATGCCTGGCCGCCGATGAAACCGAGGATCCGCTTGTGGAGCGGCGGATCCCGCAGAACGTCCCTTTCGGAGCGGGTGCCGAGCTGATCCAGAAACGGCACGAACACCAGTGCATAGAGGATATGTGGCCAGACGTGGTGGTGCCAGACATCCTGAAGCACGAAGATGAACACAAAGGCGACGACCACATTGCCGCCGATGAAGATCCAGAAACCGATGCGCAGCCGCCGGAACATAAGCCAGTTGGCATAGGCACCGGCCCCCAGCGCCAGCCCGAGGATCATGTGTATCGGATCGAAATCGTAGCGGAAGAATTCCTCGACGCCGCGATAGGCCATGATCGTACCAACGAGCAGGCAGATGATGTCGAGAAACGTTCCCTTGAAGGATGCGCTAAGCCTCATGACCGCCCCACATATTGCTTGGATTTGAGATATTCGATCAGTGCGGATTTCTCGCCGTCCGGAAGACCGGTGCCGTAAAGATGTCCACCATTGCCGTTGCCGGTCAGCTGCGTGTCGAACAGGAAGCCACTTTCGCAGGCAAAGCCGACGTCGACCGGATCGAAATCCGTGCAGCCGCGATAGAAGGTCGCCGGACGGTCTTCCGGCGGTGACAAAAGCGCCCGAAGCGTCGGCACGGAGCCATTGTGGAGATAGGGTCCGCGTGCCCAGATGGCGTCCAGCGGCGTGTTGGCGTAGCCGTCCGTTGCCCGGTAGTGTGAGAACCGCCAAGTGTACCCCTTGCCGACATCGCCGAAGCGGCTGACGAAGGCTTCGTCGAAGAGGTCAGAACGTGCCGGGTCTGTCTGAAGGTCCGAAAGCGGCGTGACCTGCCCGAAGCTCTCGCCTCCTGGGTCATGACACGTGCCGCAGCCTTCCCTTTCGTAAATCGCAGCGCCGTCTGCTGCCATGTCAGCATTGACTGGCAAGGGGTAGGCGGGCGGCGGCAGGTCCCGCAGCCATTCCGCCTGAGCATCTATCAGCCCGCGTTGCAGCAGCCATTCCTTGGCGCCGCCGGCAAGGGCGGCGGAATAGTTGCGCTCGATCAGCGAATTGTTGTTGCCGTCCCAGTGGAACCAGCCCCCCTCGCGGATGCCCTGGTTCCAGACCGAGGGAAAATCGACCGTTCCGACCGCCTCGTCCTTTTCCGGGCCATAGCCCCAGCGCGCGCGCCAGTTGTTACCCGCGTCCGTGCGCCCGGGGCCATGCTGCGGTTTCACCTTCATCCAGCTGAAAGCGGTCGCCAGTCCATCGGCCTGGTCCTTGATGCCGGGTACCAGAATGGTGCGCACCAGCAGACGGTCGATTGGCCCCAGAGGTCTGCCGGCCTGCGCGGCGCTTTCGATCACCGCATCCGCCGTCAGCTTGTCACTGGCGGCAACGTAGCCAAGGAACAGGATGTAGGACTGGATATCGAGCTTTTCCGCAGGTGCACCCAGCAACAACATGGTGTTGCCGCCTGCGGTGACTTCCGCGCTGTGGCAGGTGGCGCAATTGAAGCCGACCCTCGGCACACCGACGCGCCGGATGCTGAAGCCGATCGGAAGTTCCTGTCCCGGTTCCTCGATGAAGCCGAATGTGCGCCAGCCTTCGGGCAGCTCGTCCTTGAAAATCGCCGGCAATTCGCGCCAGACGATATAGGGGAAACCGTCCCATTCGGCGCCGATGGAACCGTATTTGAATTCGGCGACCGGGTTGTCAAAGGTTTGCGGCGGACCCGGCTTGATCGTGAGGCGCTTGCCTTCCAGGACCAGGCAGGCGATCAGCAGCAGCGCGGCGACAATCGCCAACCAAAGCGGCATGCCGTCGTTTCTGGGCGATACGGAGGGTTGTTGCATCTTGTAGCTTTCCGGAATGCCGGCAAAGACGGGTGGAACAACGCCATTGACTTCATGCCGCTTGCAAGCGGCACTCTCGTAGGCTTGTCGCCGGGCAAGGTTGATGGCGCCGACGGGCTCGTGCGCCGGCAGGCTGTTCCAGGGTGAAAAGGCGATGTTCTCCGCCAGTGGGGCGTGTTGATCGACGTCCTGCTGAAAGATTTCCAGCGTCGCCAGCTTTTCGTGACGCGCGCCCGGCACCGCCGACCAGGCAATCGACGGATCATCATCCGGCTGCGTGGCCGGATCTATCTGCACATCGACGCCGAATTCAAAAGTGACCGGGCAACGGATCAGGGTTTCCCTCAGCGCGACGGCCAATTGATCGCGTCCGGACCGGACCTCAGGGGGATCCACCGGCACCGGTCTTGGCGTTGCGGTATATTTCACCAGAAGATCGCCAAGCCGATAAGGCGTGGTGCTGAAGTATCGGCTTGCAAGCGGAGATACCGGGCGATGAGAGACAAAGGCCCGGATCCTGCCGAAGAGATAGAAGCCCGTGAACAAAAGCCGGGACAAGGGCTTCAGGCGGGCAAGACCGCGTTTCAGCACCAGGGTGTTGATGTCGTCATAGTCGCCGAGGTCACCGGTGAAAAAGGTTTCATGGTCGACGAGAATGAAGTCCTGCACCCTGCCGTCCGGGTTTTCAGCCGACAGCCATTCCCTGTCGATGCCCAGCACCTTGATGGCCATGCCGTGGGCGTCCCGCTTCCGGTCATCCAGTTGGCGGCCGTTGGAAAACCGGACAAGGGCGTCATATGTGCCCGGTAAGGCGAAGAGACCGTGACGCAAGTCCTCCGGCACTTCGCCGATCATGAAGCGGGCGCGGACACAGCCGTGGTGTTTCGGGTGCTGTGGGCGGCGCGCCAGACCGGGAACCGTGCAAATGGCCTCGGCATTGGTACGAGCGATGCTGTCGATCAGCCCCGCGTCTCCACCGGTTTCCGATTTGCCCGGCGGTGCCGGTTCTCTCGAGGCCATTCAGCCCGCCCTCTCGCGTTGGTGGGTCAAACGCATGGTCCGGCTCTTCAACTGCCGATGCGCTTAATTACCTAACGTAAGGCTAGCTCTTATTTACAGGGAAGGGAAGGTTTCCGGCTGTTGTCCGTCACGGTGGTGTGACGGCATCCTTTTGAAATACAACCTGATTTAGACGCCGGGTTGTATTTCTTCGCTCCGACAATCATATCTGCTCCGTGCCAGAAGCTCGGAACGGCGAGGTGGCCCGGGTCAAAACTCTTGATCCGGGCCCTGTTGCTTCAAAGGAGTTCAGTTGGAACTGAGGTCGACATCCGTCCCGTAGATCCGGGCGATGTCCCGAAGCATTGCGCGGGCTGCAAGAATGCCCTGCGACGTTGCCCAGACACCGTCATCGACCTTGTGGGCGTTTCCCGCCTTGACGACTTCCAGATTGGCCCAGAGAGGGTCTTTCAGCGTCTCGCCCTCCAGGGCCGTGCCCTCTCCATTGCCGGTGTCATATGTCAGGTAGAACATCCGGTCGGCTTCCATGTTCGGGATGCTTTCCTTGCCGACGGCAAGAGCCAGACCGTCCTGCGCCTGTACCTCGGGCCGCTTGAAGCCGATGTCGTTCAGCACAACACCGGAGAAACTGTCATGGCGATAAACGTAAAGCTGGCCGGGCACGAAACGGACGACGGAAACCGTGTCCCCGGCATTCTCGCCGAGGGCGGCGCGCAACCGGGCAACGTCCGCCTCATAGGCACTGACAAGCGCTTCGCCTTCCGCTTCCATGCCGACCGAGCTGGCATAGAGCTTCATGTTGTCCTTGAAATCCGTGGCATTGATCACAAACACCGTGGGCGCAATGGCGGAGAGCTGAGGATAGATTTCCTCGTGCCGCTTCTTGCTGCCGAGGATCAGATCCGGCTCAAGCATGGCCAGCCGTTCCAGGTTGACCGCAAGCTCCGTCCCGACAACTTCAACTCCGGCCATCCGGTCGCCCAGATGCGGGTACCAGGGATCGCCATACCAGGAAGACGCAGCCCCAACAGGCGTCTTGCCCAGCATGAGCATTGCCTCGGTGCCTTCGTTGGTGAGAACGACAATCTTCTGCGGAGTGTCTGGCACCTCGGTGGTGCCCATGGCGTGGGTGATCTCGGCAGCGGACAGGGCGCCGGGCAACAAGGTTGGCACCAGGGCTGCGCAAAAACAAAGGCTGGACAGAAAACGCAAGGGGTATCTCCGGCATTACAGGTTATCTGGCTTGCCGAACCCCGACTGGCTTGAGGAATTTTTTCCTGGAAATTGCCGTCATTGTCAAATGAAGAAGATCAGGCCTGCAGGAACCGTCCGGGTGCAAGCTGGTCCAGTGTGATACCGCAGGCGGACAGATCACCCGGCAGGTTCCGGCCGGCAACGAGGGCCGCCAGTGCCCTGCCCATCGCCGGGGATGTCAGAACCCCGCATCCGCCCTGGCCTGCGCTGACAAAATAACCCGGATGATCGGGAAATCCGCCGCAGACAGGGTTTCGATCAGGCGCAAACGTGCGCAGTCCTGCCCAGCTTGCGGATGGACGCGGCACGGCCAGCTCGGTGCCGATGCCGATATGATGGATCGCCTCTGCAAGGCGAAGATCATCTGCATAAACCTCTCCCGGAGAAACTGGATCAGCCTCTGCCGGTGACGCCGTGAAGCCGTGCGGCTGCGGATGGACGTACCAGGTGTAATCGGCCGTCGTGACATGTGGCCAGACACCGGCTTCCTGACGGTGAAGCGGAAACGTGAAGGCCGAACGGCGGAAGACGTTGAGGCCAAGCGCCGGGACACCGGCAAGATCCGCAACCCGGTCCGCCCAGGCCCCGGCCGCATTGACCAGAACGGGCGCCGAAAGGGTCAGGTCTCCGGCCGTTACCTGCCATGTGTCGGCAATCCGCCGGATGGAAGTGACTTCCGCCTTGCAGACGAAGCGAGCGCCATTGGCAGCAGCCGCCTTGCGATAGGATTGCAGCAGCAGATCGACATCGATATCCATTGCATCTGCTTCGAAAACGCCCGCATGTACCCGTTCCGGCCGGAGGGCCGGAAACAGGGCCAAAGCCTCTTGTCTGTCAACAAACCGGCAGTCCGACCCGGCCTCCTGCAGCCTTGCTATCAGCCTGTCCAGAACAGGCCGATGCTCCTCACCCCCAACCGTCAGGCAGCCGCGGGGCGCGACAAGCGTCTGCTCGCAAAATCCCGGCGGCGGCGCCTGAAAGAACGCACGGCTTGCCGCGGCCAGCGCGCGCATTGTGTTGGCGGAAATGCCGGCCGTGAATTGCCCTGCCGTGCGGGCTGAAGACTGCGTTGCTAGCGCCGGCTCGCGCTCCAGAAGCGTCACTTGCGCAAACTCGGACAGAAAACAGGCCGCGCTCAGCCCGGCAACACCGCCGCCGATGATGATGACGTCTGCTGTCATTGCGTCAGACAATCCCTCGCGGTGTCACGGTCAACGCTGTCACGCCGCCTTGCGGGACATGTCTTCGCCGCGGTAACTCAAGGCCTCCGCCAGGTGAATGCGGCCAACCTGATCCGCACCGTCCAGATCGGCCAGCGTGCGGGCGAGTTTGAGGACGCGGTGATATCCGCGTGCGCTCAGGGCAAGACGCTCGGCAACATCGCGCAGGAAAGCGAGCCCCTTGTCATCTGGCCGTGTCATGGTTTCGACAATCGATGCAGGTGCCTGGGCATTTGTGCGGCAGGCAAGGCCAAGTTCCAGGAAGCGTTCTGCCTGGATGCTGCGCGCTTCAGCGACCCGAGCGGCCACGACGGCTGACGGTTCGCTGGCCGCAGGACCGATCAGGTCGGCCGCCGTAACGGCCGGAACATCGATCCTGACGTCGATCCGGTCAAGCAGCGGTCCAGACACCCGGGCCTGATAGTCGGTGACGCAGCGCTCGCCCCGGCGGCACTGGTGGCCCGGCTCGCCCGCATGGCCGCAGCGGCAGGGGTTCATGGCCGCCACAAGCTGGATGCGGGCCGGATAGGTGACCCGGTGGTTCGCGCGGGCGATCACCGCTTCGCCCGATTCCAGCGGCTGGCGCAGACTGTCGAGAACCTGCGGATTGAACTCGGGAAGCTCGTCGAGGAATAACACTCCGTTATGGGCGAGCGAGACCTCACCGGGCCGGGCGCGCATCCCGCCACCGACCAGGGCGGCCATGGAGGCGGAGTGATGCGGCGCGCGGAAGGGACGTCGATCGGTCAATTTGCCTTCGGCCAGCTCGCCCGCGAGCGAGGCGATCATGGACACTTCCAGAAGCTCGCGCGGGGTCAGGGCCGGCAGGATGGACGGCAGGCGCTGCGCCAGCATGGATTTGCCGGAGCCGGGAGGACCGGTCATCAGCAGGTTGTGCCCGCCGGCAGCGGCTATCTCCAGCGCCCGTCTGGCGCTTTCCTGTCCCTTGACCTCCGCAAGGTCCGGAAGCACACCGGCATTGCCGCGCAGCCGGGCCACCGGCCGGGAGAGCACCTGTGTTCCCTTGAAGTGATTGGCGAGCTGGATCAGCGAGCGGGGCGCGAGAATGTCCATGTCTGCGTCGGCCCAGGCGGCCTCGCCGCCGCTGGCTTCCGGGCAGATGAGGCCCTTGCCGATGCCGTTGGCGCCCATGGCGGCCGGCAGGACACCAGCAACAGGCGCAAGCGTGCCGTCGAGACCAAGCTCGCCCAGAACAACGTATCTTTCCAGAAATTCAGCCGGTATGGCGCCGATGGCGGCCATAACGCCCAGCGCGATCGGCAGATCGTAATGCGAGCCTTCCTTGGGCAGGTCGGCAGGGGCGAGATTGACTGTGACGCGTTTGGCCGGCAGGGCCAGGCCTGAAGCGGCAAGCGCCGCGCGAACTCGTTCCCGACTTTCTGCAACGGCCTTGTCCGGCAGGCCGACGATGGTGAAGGCAACCATGCCCGGCCCGACATGTACCTGCACGTCTACCGGAACTGCCTCGATGCCCCGAAACGCGACTGTCGTGATCCGGCTGACCATATTCACCTCTACTTACAGATGCAGGTCAACGAAGCATATGTCGATAAAAGACGCAAGAACAAATATGGAACAGACAGAGTCAGTCCGGTCAGGATACCAGCACGCGCAGCTTGCTTCCGCTGGCAACAGTGAAGTTGGCACGGGTCAGAACTGCATCGAGATAAGCGGGCACCTTAAAGTCTTCACTCGGCTGCAAACCGTTGGTTTCCAGCCAGTCGGACACAAGTTCAAGGAGCCGGTCCGGGTCTTTTTCATAGAGGGCCCGACACAGCTCCATGTCGAGCTTGGCCCCGGCGGTGTTGGCGGCGGTGAGTATCATCGATCCAATCGCATTCTGTTCATCAATCATAGCGTGCTGCCAACATGCTTGCAATTTCCGGGAAAGGCCAGCACATAGCGGTTATGTGGGCGTTGGCCACCATAACCCGCTGTTATGGTCTGACCCCTTCGGCCTGCCTTCCGGCCGCAAAGCCCGCCAGGCCGCAGCACAGAAGCCCGGCTGCGAAGAAAAGCGCCGAATGGCCGACAACCGGAATGAGAAAGCCGCTCAGCACGGGCCCGACCCCCTGCCCCAGGGAAATCAGGAAGAAGGTAAAGCCGAATCCGATGGACGGTGCCTGCCGGAACAGCCTCATGCTCCACATGCCGAAAAGGGCGGTCATCACGATGAAACCGACGCCGAAACAGGCCGCTGACACGTAGATCCCGAGTCTTGTTTCCACAAGCAGCGGCAGAGTGCCGATTGCGGTCCCGACCAGAACCGCCAGGACACGATAGGCAGCCTGCAAACCCCAGCGATCGACAAGACCACCGGCGAAGCAGCCGGTAACGCCCGAAATGCCCAACACGATCCAGAACAGGATTGCGTCTCGTGGATTGCCCGTCAGCATGGTCAGGAGTTCGACGGCATAGGTCCAGTAGACGGCGGTGACGATGCCGAAAAGAAATGCCGCGACAAACAGTCCGCGCGCTGTCCGATCCATAAGGATCCAGACGGACACCCTGGGACGGGCATGTTCCAGATGCACGCTGCGCCGGGGCAAGGTGGCTGCGTTCCAGATCGTAACACTGAAGGCGATTACCGCGAAAACCAGCCAGGCGAGCCGCCAGTCACCACCTGCGAAGAGTGCCAGCGGCCCGGCAAAGGCAACGCCGAAACCGGTGCCGGAGTTGATCCAGGCATAGACGCTGTTCTGCCGGCTGAGTTCCGTATGACGCACGATGACATCGGAAAAGGGCGGATAGGAAAGGCCCGGGCTTGCTCCTGCAACGAAGACGCCAAGCGCCAGTATGAACGGTGTCTGTGCCAGGGCGATCATGGCCATGCCTGTTGTGGCGGCGAGGCCGCCGAGCAGGATCGGCAAGCGCGGTTCGAACACCGTCGACAGCCAGGAACCGACGAAAGTCGCCGCCAGATAGCCCAGATAGGACAGACCGGCGATCAGGCCGACCGTTTCCGGCGACAGCGCGAATTCCTGACGGATTTCCGGCAGGAACAGGCCAAAACAATAACGTGCCAGTCCGTAGGTGACAGCGACGATGGCCAGGCCCGCGGCAGTAAGACCGCGGGTCTGTGCCAAGGTCATCTCAAACCCGGCGGGAGAGCTGGAAGTGAAGTGTCTGGTCATCCGTGTAGCTCTCGCCGAATATTTCGAAATGGCCACCCTCCTGCCGGTACGAGCGATACTGATCGCGCGTGAGTTTCAGGCAGAAGTTGGAAACATGCAAGTTTCTTCCGCTGATTGAATGCGCGAATTCTTCGGCCAGAATGGCCACTTGCGCACTCTGGCCATCCTCGAACACGACAGGCAGCAAAAAGAAGCGATTCAGCGTCGGCAAACTGCGGTCCACCGCCCGTTCGAACGCGATGCGCGAAAACCGCTGCATGGCCGGGTGGGCGTAAAAACCGGAGATCTTGTCGGTCTGTTCGATGGTGTAGAGCTGGCTTTCGGACAGCAGCAGGTCTCCTGGCCGGGTAATGTCCCGCAGCCAGCCGTTGACCACTGCCGGATCGTCATTGCCTTCCTGAAAACCGAGCATTGTCACGAGGGCGGGTGGCGCACCGTCTTCGATCATGTCTTCCAGGCGGCAGGCCTCGAAAGGCGCGGTGACAAACTCAAGTGGAGTGTCCGGCAGGGTCGCCGCGAGGGCTGCCCGCATCGGCGCAGCCGACATCGGGTTGATGTCGACGGCGATATAACGATCTATGATGACGCCCAGGCCCTGCAGTGTCTTGAGAATGAACCCGGTCTTGACCGGCTCTGGCCCCAGTTCGACATACACCAGCCGCTCGCCTGCAAGCTCGTTTGCAATCCGCCCGCAGCTTTCTTCCAGCGCCGCCCGAAAAGACCTGCCGTCTTCATGAATTCGGCCAAGCGTGTCCGATGCGATGCCGGTCTCGTTCAGCTGGCGCATCAGCTGAAACACCTCGTCCAGAGGACCGGTTGCGGTCTCCGAACTGCCTTCGTTTGTGTATTTCACCCGGTTGTCCTGGGTCAGGATCGTATCGAGACTGAATTCCGTGTGGCAGGCAATTGCCCTGTGAACTCTTTGTTGCAGCGAAAGGGGGCCGGTCGTCTGGTGATCTGGCCCATGCTCCGGCTGGCCATAGGAAAGCGCTAAAGTCATGGCGGATACCTGTTTTGACAAAAGAGACTCTCGGATTACGGGATTTTTTACCGACCCTTAAATTTATAATTGAAGCGCCCCATAATGGAACGTTATGCTTGTGTGGCGCTGGACCGGCGGAAAACCGCATAGGTCGTCTTGCGCTAAAACGGAGGCAGGGACATGACCATAGGCCGTTTTAATATCGAGTTGCTGGAAGCCTTTGTGGCTGTTGCAGAAGCAGGCAACGTCACACATGCGGGATCTCGGTTGAACCGCACACAACCCTGCGTCAGCACTCAGCTGCGGCGTCTGGAGGAACGGGTCGGCAAACCGCTGATCGAGCGCAGCGCGCGCACAATGAACCTCACGCCCGCCGGGCGTATCCTTTATCAACACGCCACGGAAATCCTGCGCTCACACGAGGAAGCCAGGTTGCGCCTGTCTGCGCCGGAACTGACCGGCACGGTGCATGTCGGCCTGCCAGAATGGTATGCGACCGGCCAGCTGCAATCGATTTTCTGCAATTTCGTGCGCATTCACCCCAACGTGAAACTTGAGATGACGGTCGCCGACAGCGCCACACTGCACGAAATGCTGTCCAACAACGAAATCAACCTCGCAATAGCCCTTGTCTCGTCTACCAAGCAGATGCCGGTCGAGATTTTCGAGGAGCCGCTGCACTGGGCGGTTGGCGACAACTGCCCGCTAACCGATCCGCTGCCATTGATCATGTTTCCCGAACCCTGCCCTTTCCGGGAAATCTCCTTCGGTTCGCTCGCCCGCGCCGGACGGCAGTGGTACGAGCGCATCACCACCACCAGCGTTGCCGCCGCCCAGGTAGCCGTTCTGTCGGGTGCAGGCCTTTGCTGCCTGCCGTCGGGAGCCATTCTGGAAGGCTTCAAGATCCTGAAGGAGCAAGATGGCTTTCCGAAGCTTCCGGCAACACAGCTCGCGATCTACACCCAGTCGACAACGCAATCGCCCATCGTCGACTACCTGGAAGAGCATCTCAACGACCTCCTGCAGAACGCCATCGCGCCGCGCTCGGCGCTGGCGGGCAAGATACAGCCGGATTTGCGGGTGGTCTGACGGCCTGAAGACTCAGGCCCGTTCTGCCAGGATTTCCAGCAGCTTCCTGTGCGCCTCGACCGGTTTGCGGTCGACGCGCCAGACAAGATAGGTGACGGTTTCGCCAAAAGGCGGCGGGAGCGGGGTCGTCGTCAACTGGTCGGCATTGCGAAAGCCTAGGACGGCGCTTTCCGGAGCAACCGTGAACCCGAGACCGGCCTCCACACAGCCCAGAATTCCTTCCAGCGTGCCCATTTCCGTTACTTCCCTGTCGCTCTGGCCGATACTGCCGAGCCACGCCTGCGCCGCCGCCCTGTAGCTGCAGCCATGGCGAAAGGCCAACAGCGGGCCCTGCTCCGAAGTGGCCGGACCAATGGCGCAGACAAGCTGTTCACTGAAGGCGCGAACCGCCTGAAACCTGGCCTTGTCGACAGGCCCGGCGACAAAGGCGGCATCGATCTTCTGATCCCACACCTTTGACAGCAGGTCTGCGGTCGGGCCGGTCGTCAGGGAAAGCGGTGCTGTGCTTTTGTCTCTCAGACGTTTGAGAAGAGCGGGCAGGCGAACGGCCGCCGTTGTTTCCATGGAGCCGAGCCTGAGCGGCGCACCTGCCCCGGCAGCTTCCAGAAGATCGCGCTCGGCCGCTGCAAATTGTTGCAGAAGCACGATCGCGCGCGCATGAACCTGTTCACCGAATTCCGTCAGCCGGGCCCCGGCCTTGCTGCGCTGGAAGACCTTCTGGCCGAATTGTTCCTCAAGACGCCGAATTCGGGAGGTGACGTTCGACTGCACGCAGTTCAGCGCCTGGGCAGCCCCCGAAAAGGAGCCTGTCTCGGCGACTGCCATCAGTGTTTTCAAAAGCACGATGTCCATACTATCCAAATTAGAGATATCAAATTCCTTCTTCAATCATTTTTCCTGAAATGACTTTCATGGCAGCGTGTCTGCATGAAACCGCTGCTCGACACGCCCTTTACCCGCCGCTTTGCCGTCTCCCATCCGGTCGTGCTGGCGCCGATGGACAGGATTTCGGATGGTCGTCTGGCCGCTGAAGTCAGCCGCGCCGGTGGCTTCGGTATTATCGGCGCCGGTTACGGCGACCTGGACTGGATCGACGCTGCCTTCGATGCGGCCGGCGACCAGCGGGTCGGTCTTGGTGTCATCACCTGGAGTATTCTGAAAAAACCGGCCCTCGTGGATCGGATCCTCGACCGCAATCCGGCGGCCCTGTTCGTTTCCTTCGGTGACGCGGAACCGATCGTAAAGGCCGCCAGGGAGCGCGGTATTCCCACAATCTGGCAGGTGCAACGACTGGATCAGGCCGAACAGGCTCTGAAGGCCGGAACGGACGTCCTCGTCGCCCAAGGCCAGGAAGGCGGCGGTCACGGCATGGACCGGGGCCTGTCCGCCCTTCTTCCTGCGGTTCGCGATGCCGCCGGCAAGGAGACAATCGTGTTGGCTGCCGGCGGGCTTGCGGACGGGCGCGGACTGGCAGCAGCTCTCATGCTGGGCGCGGACGGTGTCATGATGGGAACCCGTTTCTGGGCAAGCGTCGAAGCGAACGGATCGGAGAAGGCCAAGGTTGCCCTGACCAAGGCGCACGGGGACGACACGGCCCGGTCGATTGTGTTCGACGTTGCTCGCGGACTTGACTGGCCGTCGCAGTTTACAGGGCGGGTTGTCCAAAATGCGTTTTCCCGCCCCTGGCTGGAAGATCCGGCAGGCTTGTCCGGCGCGGCTCACAAGATCCAGAAAACCTATGAGGCTGCCGACCCGGACGACTATTCCGTTCGCGCCCTGATTGCCGGAGAATCCCTCGATCTTGTGAAAACCGTTCAACCGGCGGCAAGGATCGTGGAGACCACTGTTCGAGAGGCGGCAGCGCTTCTTGCTCGCGCGCCGGATTTCGTCATCGGGTGAAGCACCGCTTCCTCAGGACCTCCCTGTCACCCACTCCCGTCACTATCGCAGCCTTTTCCGTCCAGCCGGTGGTGCGGCAAATTGTATGCGGCTTGGGACACTCCTGAGGGTTTTGGCACCGGGACCTGATGTGGACTCCCAGAAACCCTGGGCTTTTGAGCTGCTGACGGAAATCACTTGGCGCCCGGTTCTTCGCGGTGGCGACAACTGGTTACAAATTCTCGGCCAAACACCCTGCTGTTGCCTTTGACGCAGCGAGATCTTCGGCTTAGGCCTGTTGAAGCCGGTGGAGGAGGACCCGGCAACCGTCAAATCCGGTCTGAAACGGGCAGCAGCACCATGTCTTTCAAACGCATCATTTTCTGGGCGCATCTCGTCGTCGGGGTCGCCTTCGGTCTCGTTATCCTCCTGATGTCAGCCACCGGCGTGGTCCTGACCTACGAACGCCAGATCATCTCCTACATGGAAAGCCGCGCAGTCATAAAACCGGCCGATGCGCAGCTCCTCTCTGTCGACGAACTGGCAACTGCCGTTCTGGCCAACGGCGGCCAACCCGGCAATTCGCTGGTCCTGCCAAGGCAGGACGGCGCCCCGGCCACACTTTCGGTCAGCCGCCGCGAGAACCATTTGCTCAACCCTTATACCGGAGAGCGGATCGACAATGCCGCGGAGGGCACAAAATCCTTCTTTGGCACGGTGACCGCGCTGCACCGCTGGTTTGCCCTTACAGGTGAAAACCGCAGCCTTGGGCGGGCCATGACCGGTGCTGCCAATCTCGGCTTCCTGTTCATTCTGGTGTCCGGAATTTATCTCTGGTGGCCGAAGAAATGGACCTGGCGGATCGTCAAACTGAACCTTCTCTTCCGCAGAAACCTGCCGACCGCGAAGGCACGCGACTACAACTGGCACCATGTCTTCGGCATCTGGTCGCTCGTACCGCTGTTTGCCGTTGTGGTCTCCGGCGTCGTCATTTCCTATCCCTGGGCCAGCAACATGGTGGCCGCCGTCTTCGGGCCGGTTTCGCCCGCAGCTACCGGTCACGCTGCCGGTGAAGAACGCCAGGGTCAGAACCGCGCTCAGGGTGAAGCCGTCAGCCTGCAGGCCATTGCCGACACGCTGAAACAAGCCGAACCGGACTGGCAAACACTTTCGGTCAAATTGCCCAACGGACAGGCTGCACGTGTGGTGATGACCGTCGATACAGGCAACGGCACCCAGCTTTCCCGCCAGACGACCTATACGGTCTCCAGGGTTTCAGGCGAGTTGCTGGGCGTCAGTGGCGCTGAAGACCAACCGGCAGGCCGGCGCGCCAGGGTCTTCCTGAGATTTCTGCACACCGGCGAGGTCTATGGCTTCATCGGCCAAACGCTCGCGGGGCTTGCCTCGCTGGCGTCGGTGTTTCTCTTCTACACAGGCTTTGCGCTTGCCTATCGCCGGCTGATCCAGCCGCTGTTCCGGCGCCGCGCTCAGCAGGCCTGAGGCCTGCCAATGATACTCTCTTATCGGTTCCAAGGGATGCCGATTCTTTGAGGCTGCTGCATCGATCTAAGCTACAATATTGTCGCCATACATCTAAACTAAACAGCACGTTCGAGAAATTTCGAAGTTGCAATTTGAAGGAATAGTCTGGGTATTTATTGGCGATGTAGTGCAAAGCGTTTGCCCTACCACCGTCAAGGTAATCACCCACTTCGGTCACCGGCAAAGGTGTTCCTATTCAGTGAGATCGTAGGTAATCTAACGGGGACGCTCAACGCCCACCACCGCGTTAGAAGATCGAAGAATAAATCAGTATTAAAGATGTAATATAAATTACAATACTTAAAACAAAAAAAGCAAGAACGGTAGCTTTACCGCCAGCAATACATAGCCTAATGGCATCTTTATAGACCTCACGGAAAATGTCCTTGGTGTGGCAAAAACCAAATAATAAAAACAGAGATACAAAGAGGTAGAAGAACCACTCAGCTGGGCTCTTGACGAATTCTTTTGCTAAAAAAAGTAAAATTTTGTCCGGATTAACATCAATTTTTTTGCCGGTTAGAGATATTAAGGCGAAAGCTGAAATTAAAATCGCACCTGTAGCCAAAGTTGACTTGGCTGCGTCTCTATAAATTATCGAAAATCTCGTCTTTGTATTTTCCAGAGAATATATTGTAGCTTTAATAGATTCTTTTATTTCTTCTTTATTATAAACAACCCGATCACTCATTGCCGAAAAATGAGTAGCAAAAATTTTTTCAAAGGCATTTGCGTAGGCAATAACACCCAATGATTCGCTTAAATCAACAATAGTTTTACTTCTTCTTCTACTAATTATTTTTCTATACAATGTATATAAAGTCTCCAGCTTCCAATCTTCTACATTTTCTTTGTTGTATATTTGTAATATTGAATCTGTATTTTTTGAATGGTGCTGGTGTTTATGTAAGCAATCCTTCAGATAGTAATATACCTGCGTTATTATATCTTCATCAATATCTTCATCTACTGCGTTAACGTAAGATTCTCCTTGGCTGCAAGCAGAGAAGGTTATCTCTACTTCTCCAGAACGTTTTATGTTATAATCCAACGTCGTTGAGCTAAGATTTTTTATTTCCCCCTCTAAAGAAATTAATTGCTCTTTGATAAATTCTACGTTTCCATTCGATGCTGGGAATAGATCCATCTTATTGCGGACTAAGTATTCGGATTTTTCTCGCCAACACGCCTTGTCAAATACAAAGACCTTTCCATAAATTAGATTATTTTCAGGATCATAGAAAGTTGTGGAGCAGAACCAAAGACTTCCATCTTTTCTTAAAATTATTTTATCAAAAAAATTCTTTAAAATAGGAAATTGAGAAACTATTGGTATAGTTGTATCCGATAGATTTCTTTTCTGATAGTTGAGAATAACCCTATTAGCTCCGTCGGTACAAACGGAACGTATGCAAGGTGTAGGATAATCAGCGTTCCCAAACTCTGAAAACGAAAGTCGGCCAGAAACCGTAGGTATCCAGCCGACATAAGCAATTGATGTAGTTTGTTCGCTCATCCAAATTAGATAGAATTTAATGCTTCATCAGAGAGTTTTCCCTGAGGAACCCATTTTTTCTTTCCATCTACTTCTTTTAAAGCTATCCCAGCGGCAACACGAAAGTCTCTACGCCCATCATGGAGTGGCTTGAGATCTCCAGTGATAGCTTGCTTCAAAGAGTTCGAACTCACCTTTGCAGAACGAAGTGCAGACCTCTTACCAAAGGTAACCCTTACAACCGCTAGAAAAAATACGGTGGCTATGACGAACAGGACTACACCACCAAGATACTGAATCATATCCATTACAGGCTCCCGATTCGTTTTACAGTTTCATTTGTAAAGCAACTTAGTGTACAAACCATTGAAATGCAACTTTTGCGACTCGATTCCGCCGAAAGAGTCAAGCCCTTTAATGCGCTTCGTCCCAATTGTCGGCGGCGCGGGCGTCCACCTGAAGCGGCACGGAAAGTTTCAGCGCCGGATCGCAGGCATTTTCCATCACGTCCCTGATCACCGGAATGGTGGATTCCACCTGCGCGTCCGGCACTTCGAAGATCAGTTCGTCATGCACCTGCAGCAGCATCTGCGCATCCAGCTTTGAGCCTTCCAGCCGGTTTTCCATACGCACCATTGCCCGGCGCAGGATATCCGCGGCAGACCCCTGGATCGGGGCGTTGATAGCGGCGCGTTCATAGAAGGCGCGCATGTTCGGGTTCTTGGTGTTCACTTCCGGATAATGCGCCTTGCGGCCGAAGATCGTGGTCACATAGCCGTTCGCATGAACCTGTTTCTTGGTCGCTTCCATGTAGTCCTTGATGCCCGGGAAACGCTCGAAATAGGTCTTGATATAGTCGCCTGCCTCGCCGCGCGAGATGCCGAGCTGATTGGCGAGGCCGAATGCGGAAATGCCGTAGATGATGCCGAAGTTGATCGCCTTCGCCCGGCGGCGGACCATCGGGTCCATGCCTTCGATCGGCGTTCCGAACATTTCGCTTGCCGTCATGGCGTGAATGTCCAGCCCGTCGTCGAACGCCTTCTTCAACTGAGGAATATCGGCCATATGCGCCAGGACGCGCAGCTCGATCTGGCTGTAGTCGGCCGAGATCAGCTTGTGACCCTTTTCGGCGATGAAGGCCTTGCGGATCTTGCGGCCTTCCTCGGTCCGGACCGGAATGTTCTGCAGGTTCGGTTCCGACGAGGACAGACGCCCGGTGGTGGTTGCCGCCAGCGCGTAGGATGTGTGCACACGCCCCGTTTCCGGATTGATGTAACCGGGCAGGGCGTCGGTGTAGGTGGATTTCAGCTTGGAGAGCTGGCGCCAGGAGACGATCCGCGACGGCAGTTCGTGCCCTTCCGCGGCCAGATCTTCCAGAACCTGCGCCGAGGTCGACCAGGCGCCGGTCTTTGTCTTCTTGCCGCCGGGAAGACCCATCTTGCCGAACAGGATATCACCCAGCTGCTTGGGCGAACCGATGTTGAAGCTTTCACCGGCCAGCTCGTAAATCTCGGCTTCCTTGCCCGCCATGCCTTGCGCGAATTCACCCGAAAGACGCGACAGCATCTGTCGGTCGACGGAGATGCCCCGCTTTTCCATGCGCGCAAGCACCGGCACCATCGGCCGTTCCAGCGTCTCGTAGGCGGTCGCCATATGCTCGGAAGCGAGCCTCGGCTTCAGGATCAGCCAGAGACGAAGCGTCACATCGGCGTCTTCCGCCGCATAGGCGGTTGCCTTGTCGATGGCAACTTTGTCGAAGGTGATCATCGACTTGCCGGAGCCGCAGATTTCCTTGAACGGGATCGGCTTGTGATCGAGCCAGCGCTCGGACAGTTCGTCCATTCCATTGCCGCCCTTGCCGGCATCGACCGTGTAGGAGAGCAGCATCGTGTCGTCGTAAGGCGTGATGTCGACACCGTACCGTGTCATCACCAGCCAGTCGTATTTGAGGTTCTGCGCGATCTTGAGAACCGAGCGGTCCTCCAGCATCGGCTTCAGCACTTCCAGCGCGTCTTTCAGCGGGATCTGGCCTTCGACAAGACCGCCGCCGCCAAGAAGGTCACCCTCGCCGTCGACGTGGCCAAGCGGCACATAACAGGCCTTGCCGGGCTCGGTGGACAGCGAAACACCGACAAGCTCTGCCTGCATGGCGTCCAGCGATGTCGTTTCGGTGTCGAAGGCGACGTAGCCCTTTTCAAAGGCTGCGTCGCACCATTCCTTCAAGCGGTCGAGGCTGGTGACGGTTTCATAGGCGCTGCTGTCGACCGGGATCGCCCGGATCGTCTGGGCGCGTGCATCGGCAACCGTCTGCGGCACCAGCAGGCCGGAGTTGTCCGGATCGGCGTCGCCCGGAGTTTTTGCAGCTTCCGAACCCGCGCTGTCACTGCCGGCTGCGCGCTCCATCATCCGGCCCTTGTGGTCCGGAACATCCCATCCCGGAACCTTGAGGTCCGATGCATCGACCGTATCCAGATCGGCACCGGTCACATCCGCAACGCGCCGGGTGAGGGTGGTGAACCCCATCGCCTTCAGGAATCCGAGCGCCTTGGGTCCGTCAACATCGGTAACCGACAATTCGCCCACCGGCACCTTGACCGGCACATCCTGCTTGAGAGTGACGAGCTGCCTGGAAATTCGCGCCTGATCGGCAAATTCGATCAGGTTTTCCCGGCGCTTGTTCTGTTTGATCGTGTCTGCCTTGGCAAGCAGCGTTTCCAGATCGCCGAATTCGTTGATCAAAAGGGCCGCGGTCTTCAGGCCGATACCCGGCACGCCGGGCACGTTATCGACGCTGTCGCCCGCCAGCGATTGCACCTCGATGACCTTGTTCGGACCGACGCCGAATTTCTCGAACACCTCGGCTTCGCCGAAGGTCTTGTTCTTCATGGTGTCGATCATGCCGACCTTCGGGCCGATCAACTGCATCAGGTCCTTGTCGCCTGAAACGATGGTGACGCGCGCGCCCTGTTCGGCAGCCTCACGGGCATAGGTCGCGATCAGGTCGTCCGCCTCGAAGCCTTCCTGCTCGATGCAGTGAACCGAAAAGGCGCGTGTCGCTTCGCGGATAAGGCCGAACTGCGGCACCAGATCTTCCGGCGGGTCCGGCCGGTGGGCCTTGTATTCCGGATAAATCTCGTTCCGGAACGTCTGCGCGGAATGGTCGAAAATCACCGCGAAATGGGTGGGCTCGTCGCCTTCCTCCGGTGTCAGACCTTCCTGCAGCAGCTTCCACAGCATGTTGCAGAAGCCAGAAACCGCCCCGACAGGAAGCCCGTCCGGCTTGCGCGTCAGCGGCGGCAGCGCGTGATAGGCGCGAAAAATGAACGTGGACCCGTCGACCAGGATGAGATGGTCATCGGCGGTGAGGGCGGAGGAGGTGCTTTGCGTCGACATGGCGCGGATCATGCCCGCAGCCTGTTCTGGAGAAAAGTCCTAAAGTTAAAAATTCCAAGCTTGCCGATCACTCAGCTGCCTGTGCCTGACGTTTCCCGCCAAAGGTTCCGCTGAGATAGGCCCAGGCGGGCCTGCGGAACAGGAACCAGCCGATGTTCGTGCGGCGGATCAGCCAGAACAGGATCATCGGACTGACCGACGCCACCAGCGTCACGATCAACGACGTTGTGCCGATATCAAAGATGCCCAGCTTCAGCAGAATCACCCGCGTCACGCCCATGGGGAAGAAGAAGGCGAGATAGATGACGATCGAGTTTTCGCCGAAATGCTGAAGGAAACCGAACCGGCCCCATTTCACGATCAACGCGCTGGTGAGGATGATCGCACCCGCACCGGCCGCGCCAAGAACAAGGGCAATGACCGGCAGATGTGCCCAGCCGGCATAAACCAGCGTGCCGTTCACCAGGCCCCAGACCAGCAGACACGCGAGACTGATCCCGATCCGCTCGCGCGCCCAGTCGGCCAGAGCGAAGATCTGCGGAGCAAAAACGAAGCCGGCATAGAAGAAAACGAAACGGGCCGCGAATTCATCGACCAGCAGCCAGCCGGTGTGGATCGGCGCGATCTGCAGAAGTGCGCCGATGGCCAGAACCAGTTGCCACGGCACACGCTTGTCGTGGGCGACCTTCGACACGACGAAGAAGACCGGCAGCATGTAGATGAACCACAAGGTACCGAAGGGCTCGATGAAACTCAGGAAATAGAGTTCCACCGTTGCGCGAACGCTGGTTTCCTCGATGAAGACGGGCGCTTTCACCAGAAACTGGATCGTCATCCACAGCACATAAAAGTAGGCAAAGTGGACGACCTTGCGATCAAGATAGAGTTTCCAGTCGCGGGTAATGACGTTCGACAGGAACAGGCCGGAGATCAGGAAAAAATCCGGCATGCGGAAGGGGGCTGCAAAGGCGACGACCACATGCATCCAGCCTGTCTGGCCAGCGGCGGCTTCCACGCCGAGCACCGAATGCATCATCACGACGAAGATGATGCAGATGCCCTTGGCGGTATCCACCCAATCTACACGCCTGGCGCTCATTCTCCCGCTGCCTGCTCCGCTTCAGTCCGGTTTCGGGTCCAATTCAGCGCAGACATAACCTTGACTGGTAAATTTTACGCATACACCAGCAGTCACGTTTTAGTGAGCGTTTGGGAAATCAGGGCTTCGCGTTGTCCGAGCCATCCTGCCAGGGGCTAAGCTTCGGCTGGCCGGAGCCACCACCCGTGCCGCTGTTTTTTTCGCTCCAGTCGCCTTCGTCCAGATCCACGACGCCGTCATCCGGCCGGCGCATACCACCGCCGCCATCGACGATAACGACGTTCGATCGGGCAATGATGAACCGCGCCAGCGCTTCGCGCACCGGCGGTATGAACAGGAGCAGGCCGATGGCATCCGTGACGAAACCCGGGATCAGCAGCAGAATGCTGGCAAGAACGATCATTGCACCCTGCATCACCTCGTTTCCGGGTGTGCGGCCGGCATCCAGCTCCGTTTGCATGCGCATCAGCAGCGACAGGCCTTGCTGGCGCAGCATCACTGTCCCGGCCAACGCGGTGATCACCGTCAGCAGGATTGTCGGGAACACACCGATCAAGCCTCCCACCCAGATGAACATCGCAATCTCGATCAGGGGCAGAAGAAGAATTGCGGCAATGATATAAAGTCCCACGGGAGCTCCATCGTCTGATAAGCTATTCGGACCTAAGGTAGACATTCACTCGCAAAAATGCGAGCAGGCAGTCACGAAATGGCTATGAATGCAAAGATTCAGTCTTGCTCTTGGGTCTGGATGCTGGTTCAAGGACCCCCTAAATAGGAAGCAGACAGGCCTTGCGTACGAGGCTGCGCTCACCTGGCAGTTAGAGCAGGCGGCTCTAGGGCCTCAAAAAGGGTAACCGGAAGTTACGATGAACGAGATTTTTGACCCGTTGAACCTCCTCCTGATGGGACTTGCGGTTTTCATTCTGTTCAGACTGCGATCGGTGCTGGGCAAACGCACCGGCAATGAGCGCCCGCCATTCGACCCCTATTCCAAGCCCGATCAGCCGCGCGAACGCAAAAACGGCAACGATCAGGACAATGTCATCCCGATGCCGAACCAGACCACGCTGGAGGCCGAGCCGGTCGAGGAGAGCGGTCGTGGTGGCGACGTCGTGATTGACAAGGTTGCCCCGGCCGGCTCCGCATTGAACAGCGCCCTGAAACAGATCCTGTCCGTCGACCGCAGCTTCGAGCCGGAACCCTTCCTGGAAGGCGCACGCGCGGCCTACGAGATGATCGTGATGGCGTTTGCGGACGGCGACAAGAAAGCGCTGAAGAACCTTCTGTCCCGCGAAGTCTATGAAGGCTTCGTCACCGCAATCGACGATCGCGAAAAGCGTGGCGAGACCATCGAATCGACCTTTGTCGGCATCGACAAGGCCGAAATCGTCGAAGCTGCGCTGAAGAATTCGACCGCCCAGGTAACCGTGAAGATCCACAGCCAGCTGATTTCCGCCACGCGCGACAAGGCCGGTGAAGTGGTCGACGGCGATCCGGCCAAGGTGAGCGAAGTGATCGACATCTGGACCTTCGCCCGGGACACCACGTCCCGCGATCCGAACTGGAAGCTGGTCGCGACCGAATCCGCAGAGTAATCACGATGCAGGGCAAGCGGAACACGCGGCCCCCGCCGAGCTTCCGGCTTGTCCCACTGCTAAAGGGCGCGGTTCTGGCCGCGCCGCTTTTCTTTTCAGGAGCTGCCTCAGCCATGGTACCAGGCCAACGGATCCCGGACCGGTTCGAGGCAATCTCCTTCTCCAGTCTGCCGGGCTGGCTGAACGACGATCATGCCGCTGCCCTTGCCGGTTTTCTGCGCCTGTGCCGCAAACCGGGAATCCTGACCCAGGACACCGTTTTTCCCTCCGTCGCCACAGCAGATCTGAAAAAGCTCTGTAACGACGCCGAAAAGGCGGCAAAGTCCGGTGATGAAGCACCGCGAGACTTTTTCGAAAGCCGGTTCACGCCGCACCGAATTGCCCAGAGCGGATTTGTGACGGGCTATTTCGAGCCGGAACTGGCCGCCTCGCGGGTCAGAACCGACATATTCCGGTATCCCTTGCTCAAAAAGCCGGAAGGCTTGGAGGCGATCACGCCGGAAAACCGGCCACAGGACTGGCCCGAAACGCTCAGCCATGGACGGCGGGTTGATGGACGCGTCACCGAAATGCCGGATCGGAGCGCCATCATGGATGGCAAGCTCGATCCGGAAAATCTCGAACTCGTCTGGCTTGCCGATCCGATCGACGCCTATTTCGTGCATGTTCAGGGTTCGGCAAGGCTGCGTCTTGCGGACGGAAGCGCGATGCGGGTCGGTTATGCGGGCAAGACAGGCCACCCCTATACCGGCATTGCCCGGTTGCTGGTAACGCGCGGAGAAGGCACGCCGGAGGACTTCACGGCTGCCGGACTTCGTGCCTGGTTGGAAGCGCATCCGGAGGAGCGAGATCAGCTGTTCCGACAAAACCGGTCTTTCATCTTCTTTCGGGAAGTCGACGAAATCGGCGTGAACGACGGGCCCGTCGGGGCCGCGGGCCTTCCCCTTGTGGCAGGCCGCAGCCTTGCGGTCGATCCGAGTTTCATTCCCTATGGATCCCTGGTTTTCGTTGCCTCCGCGCTGAAGGATCACGACAGCGACGACGACCCTTTCCGACGGCTGATGGTGGCAGATGACACCGGATCGGCAATCAAGGGCCCGGCGCGGGGCGATATCTTCGTCGGATCCGGGCAGACGGCAGGCGCTATTGCCGGAGAAATCCGCCACAAGGCCGACTTCACGATCCTGGTGCCGAACATCCGTCTTGGTCCCGCTGGTGTGGCGGCGGACTGAGACATGGCAAGACGGGGTAAAAAAGGGACACTGTCGCCGGAAGACAGGGAACTGTGGGGCAAGGTTGCCAAAACCCTGACACCGCTGCATCCGGACAGGGCTCAGGACCTCAAGGCCGAGCTTGAGAAAATCGCCGAAACCGAACCGGCGGCACCCGCAAAGGCGCTGAAAACCGCGACCGCGATCCAGGCTCCCGCTGCGGCCAAGGCGCCACCAACACCGCTGCCGCTGCATCAACTGGAACACCGCTACCGCCGCAAGCTGGTGCGCGGCGTGAAGGCCATCGATGCGCGGATAGACCTGCACGGCCTGACCCAGCATCAGGCGCATGACCGGCTGCGCGGCTTTCTCTACCAGGCGCAGGCGAGAAGTCATAAGGTTGTGCTGGTAATCACGGGCAAGGGCAGCGGTGACGCACGCGCCTATATGGACGAGCGCGGCGTTTTGCGCAGAATGGTGCCCCAGTGGCTGTCGATGCCCGACTTGCGATCCGTGGTACTTGGCTACGAGGAAGCCCACGCGAACCACGGCGGCGGCGGCGCACTGTACGTTCGCATTCGAAAAAGAAGGTAGGGCCGTGACCCCACTTGGCGCAAAAATCCGGGAACTCAGGATAAAGCGGGATGTGTCGCTGAAGGAAATGGCAGCGGCCTTGTCGGTTTCCAGTGCCTATCTGTCCGCGCTGGAACATGGCAAGCGTGGCAAGCCAACCTGGTTTCTGGTGCAGCGAATCATCACCTATTTCAACGTCATCTGGGATGAAGCGGAAGAAATCCAGCGCCTGGCCGAACTGTCCGACCCTCGCGTCACCATCGACACGGCCGGCATGGACCCGAAGGCTACCGAACTTGCCAACCAGCTTGCGCTGAAGATCGGAGGCCTTTCCGAAGAGTCTCTTGCAGCCCTCCTGCACCAGCTCCGGGTTGCTGCCGTGAAGGACGGTGTGTGACGACACATGCCCTCGCCAGGTTCAAACCATGGCATGGCGGTGCATTGCTGTTTCTGTACCGCTTGGAACGCAGCCTCTTTCAGGTCAGTTCAGGATTTACGTGTCCTTCAACCCCATCCTCTATATAACCTCCAGCAAACCTGCGCCTGCTGAACGGAACACTGGACCAGTATGAAACTCTCCCAGGAAGACCTTGCCGGACTGATCGATGCCGACGACCTGAGAAATCGCCTGACCGCGCTGACCGCCGGCAATGACGGCGACGGTTCGGACATGAAGACCCGCTCGGCTGTTCTTGCGATGCTGAAGCAGGTGGTGAAAGACGCTCGCGGCAAGGCCCAGGCGATGCTGGACGAGGATGGCGGCGGGCTGCTGTGCGCCGGACGGCTGTCCTATATTCAGGACGAGCTGATCCGCGTGATCTACGATTTCGCCCTGCACCACGTCTACCGGATCAAGAACCCGTCCGCCGCGGAGCGCATGGCCATTGCCGCCGTTGGCGGTTACGGCCGCGGCACACTGGCGCCTGGGTCCGACATCGATCTTCTGTTCGTGCTGCCGTACAAGCAGACCCCCTGGGGCGAGCAGGTGGTGGAATATATCCTCTACATGCTCTGGGACCTGGGCTTCAAGGTAGGCCACGCGACCCGCAATATCGATGAATGCATCCGCTTGTCCAAGGCGGACATGACCATCCGCACCGCCATTCTGGAAGCCCGCTACATCTGGGGCGACGAGGCCCTTTTCGAGGAACTCGTCCAGCGTTTCGACAAGGAAGTGGTCGAAGGCACCAGCTCGGAATTCATCGCCGCCAAGCTGCTGGAACGCGATGACCGCCACAAGCGCCAGGGCGCTTCGCGCTACCTGGTCGAGCCGAACATCAAGGAGGGCAAGGGCGGTCTGCGCGATCTCAATACCCTGTTCTGGATCGCCAAGTACCATTACCGGGTCAACAGACAGTCGGAACTGGTCAAGAAAGGCGTTCTGACCCGCTCGGAATATGCGCGGTTCAAGAAGTCGGACGACTTCCTGTGGGCGGTCCGCTGCCACCTGCATTTCCTGACGGGACGGCCGGAAGAGCGCCTGTCCTTCGATGTCCAGCGCGAGATCGCGATTCGGCTCGGGTACACCCAGCACCCGGGCATGAAGGATGTCGAGCGTTTCATGAAGCACTACTTCCTCGTGGCCAAGGATGTCGGCGATCTGACCCGCATCATCTGCGCCGCGCTGGAGGAAGAGCACGTCAAGGAGCCGCGCGGCAAGGGCCTGACCGGCATGATGCGCCGCCTGCGCGCAGGCCGCGTTTCGGCAACCGCCAAACCCGTTGAAGGGGCGACCGGCTTCGTGGTGGAGAACAACCGCCTGAATGCGGTATCCGACAGCGTGTTCGAAACCGATCCGACCAACCTCCTGCGGGTGTTCCAGATCGCGGACAAGCATGACTACAACATGCATCCGCAGCTGACCCGCCTGATGCGGCATTCGCTGAAGCTGGTCGATGGAAGCCTGCGCGCCGACCCTGAAGCGAACCGGCTTTTCCTGTCGATCCTGACCTCCCGGCACGCGCCCGAAAAGACCTTGCGCAAGATGAACGAAACCGGCGTGCTCGGCCGCTTCGTGCCCGAATTCGGCAAGGTCGTGGCCATGATGCAGTTCAACATGTATCACCACTACACGGTCGACGAGCACTTGATCCGATCCATCGGCGTGCTGGCCGATATCGAGCGCGGCAACTCCGGCGACGACCATCCGCTGGCGACAGACCTGATCCTGACGCTGCAGAACCGCAAGGTGCTGTTTGTCGCCATGTTCCTGCACGACATCGCCAAGGGCAGGCCGGAAGATCATTCGATCGCCGGCGCCCGGGTCGCGCGCAAGCTGTGCCCGCGTTTCGGACTGAACGACGCGGAAACCGAGACGGTTGCCTGGCTGATCGAGCATCACCTGGACATGAGCACCATTGCCCAGTCTCGCGACCTGTCGGACCGCAAGACGATCACGGATTTCGCCAACACGGTGCAGTCGCTCGAAAGGCTGAAACTGCTCCTGATCCTGACCGTGGCCGACATTCGCGCCGTCGGGCCCGGCGTCTTCAACGGCTGGAAAGGCCAGCTGCTGCGCACGCTCTACTATGCCACCGAACCCCATCTGTCCGGCGGACACACGAAGATGTCGCATCGCCAGACCATCGACAAGGCCAAGGAAGAGCTCGGCAGCGAGCTGGAGCACTGGTCCGCCAAGGACCGCAATGCCTATCTGAACCGGCATTATCCGGCCTACTGGCTGCGTACGGAGCCGGAGCGGCTGATCTCCCATGCCGAACTTCTGCACAAGGCCGACAAGGACAAGAGGCAGCTTGCTTTCCAGGTCATCCCGCGCGCCTTCGAGGGTGTGACCGAGCTGACGATCATGGCGCCGGACCATCCGCGCCTGCTGTCGATCATTGCCGGGGCCTGCTACACGACCGGTGCCAATATCGTTGACGCACAGATCGACACCACCACAGACGGCTACGCGCTGGACACGATCTTCATCGGCCGGGAACTGCCGGACGACGAAGACGAAAAGCGCCGCGGCGAGCGGATTGCCAAGCTGATCGAGACCACGCTGCGCGGCGAGGAGCGGCTTCCGGAGCCCGTTTCCAAGAAGACCGGCGTCAAGGGCCGCATGAAGGCCTTCAAGGTGGCCAGCGAAGTGCTGGTCAACAACGCGCTGTCTGACGATTACACGGTGCTGGAGATTTCCGGTCTCGACCGGCCAGGCCTGCTCTACGACCTGACGCGCTCCATCGCGACGCTCAATCTGAACATCGGTTCGGCCCATATCTCGACCTTCGGCGAGAAAGTGGTCGACGTTTTCTACGTCACCGATCTCACCGGACAGAAAATTGCCAACATCGGGCGTCAGGAAATCATCCGTGAGCGCCTTGCCAATGCGGTTGACGGCCATGTGGAACTCGATCCGGCAGCTCCGGCAACCCGCAAGGTTCAGCGGCAGGCTTCATAAGTGCATACCTTCCTCTTCGGAGTCCTTCCGGCATGAGTCTCGTCCGCAATTTCGCAACCGTCGGCAGCGCGACCCTGCTGAGCCGCCTGCTCGGCTTTGTTCGCGACGTGCTTCTGGCCGCCGTCGTCGGGGCCGGTCCGGTTGCCGATGCCTTTGTGGTGGCCTTCCGTCTGCCCAACCTGTTCCGCCGGCTGTTTGCCGAAGGCGCCTTCAACTCCGCCTTCATCCCGCTGTTCGGGCGAACGGTCGAGGAAGAGGGCGATGCGGGCGCCAAGCGGTTCGCCGGGGAAATCGGCGCAGCTCTGCTGTTCTGCCTGCTGGTGCTGACTGCTTTTGCGCAGATCTTCATGCCGCTGGTGGTGTGGGCACTGGCACCGGGTTTCGTGGAAGACCCCACCAAATACGACCTGACAGTTCTGATGTCGCGGATCGCGTTTCCCTATCTGATCTTCATGTCGATGCTTGCCTTCATCGGCGGCATTCTCAACACCTATCAGCGCTTTGCCGCCGCTGCCTTCGCGCCGGTGATGCTGAATGTCGTGATGAGCGCCGTTCTGGGTGCCGTGCTTTATCTCGGTATCAAGGACGACACGGCGCTCGGGGTCATTCTGGCTATCGGCGTCACTGTTGGCGGGATCGTGCAGTTGATCGTCGTCCTCATCGACCTGAAGCGCCTCGGCTTCAAGATCCCCGTCTTCCGCCCGCGCTATACCAAGTCGGCCAAACGCCTGCTGATGCTTGGCATTCCTGGCGTCGTTGCCGGCGGCGTCACCCAGATCAACATTGCCGTCGGCCAGATCATCGCCTCCATGCAGGAAGGCGCCAATGCGCTGCTCTATTTCGCTGACCGGCTCTACCAGTTGCCGCTCGGGGTGATCGGCATCGCCATCGGCGTGGTGCTTTTACCCAGCCTGACGCGGCAACTGCGCGCCGGGCAGATGGGCGCTTACCAGCACAGCCTCAACCGAGCACTGGAGTTCTCACTGGTGCTGACCCTGCCGGCCGCGGTTGCCCTGGCGGTCATTCCGCAGGAAATCGTCTCGGTGCTGTTCCAGCGGGTGCGCTTCGATGCCGCCGCCGTGGAAGGCACGGCTGCAGCCCTGACGGCATTTGCCTTTGGCCTGCCCGCCTTTGTGCTCAACAAGGTGTTTTCGCCCGGCTATTTCGCGCGGGAAGACACCAAGACGCCGATGATCTTTGCCGTTGTCGGCATGGTCGTGAACGTCGGCCTCTCGATCGCGCTGTTTCCCATGCTCCAGCATGTGGGCATCGCGCTGGCCACAACGCTGGCTGG
This sequence comes from Labrenzia sp. CP4, assembly GCF_001579905.1. Taxonomy (NCBI): domain Bacteria; kingdom Pseudomonadati; phylum Pseudomonadota; class Alphaproteobacteria; order Hyphomicrobiales; family Stappiaceae; genus Labrenzia; species Labrenzia sp. CP4. The sequence goes on from NZ_CP011927.1 coordinate 102,096, forward strand.
CTGGGTGAACACCGGCCTCCTGATCATCGTTCTGTGGCGACGGGGCCATTTCCAGCCCGATTTCAAGCTGCTCCGGCGGCTGTCGCTGGTGGTGCTCGCCAGCCTGCTGATGGGGGTCGCGGTGCATTTTGCTGCCATCTACATGGCCTCCTGGCTATCGGCGCCGTGGCTGGCGGTGCGTGCGGGCAGTCTCGTTCTGCTCGTGCTCGTCGGCATGGTCACCTTTGCCGTCTTCACCCAGCTCAGCGGTGGATCCGACCTTGTCGGCATGCTGAAAGCGTTGAGACGGCGCAACACCTGACCGCGAAACGCCGGCGCGCGCCGTTTCCAGCTTGCATGCATAACGGACCGGGCTTAAACCCGGCCCGCCCAAACATTCATAGCGCCCTTCCAACCGGCCGCACCATCAAAGGGATTTGAAATGGCGGAGTTCCAGCCCCGTGTCTTTTCCGGCGTCCAGCCGACAGGCAACCTGCATCTTGGCAACTACCTGGGCGCCGTTTCGCGCTGGGTTCCGTTGCAGGATCAGATGCCGACGATCTTCTGCGTCGTCGACAGCCATGCCATCACGGCAGGGTTTCCGGATCCGCACGAGCTTGCCCAGGCAACCCGTGAAGTGACCGCTGCCTATATGGCGGCCGGCATCGATCCGAAGAAATCGATCATCTTCAACCAGAGCCAGGTTCGCGAACACACCGAACTTGCCTGGATCTTCAACTGCGTGGCGCGCATGGGCTGGCTCAATCGCATGACCCAGTTCAAGGAAAAGGCCGGCAAGAACAAGGAAAACGCTTCCGTTGGCCTGTTCGCCTATCCGAACCTGATGGCTGCCGACATTCTGGCTTACCGTGCGACCCATGTTCCGGTCGGCGACGACCAGAAGCAGCACCTGGAACTGACCCGCGACATCGCCGCCAAGTTCAACAACGACTTTGCGGACCGGATCAAGGAACTGGATATCGGCATCGAGAACCCGACGCCGTCTCCGGAACTGCCGGAATATCTCTATTTCCCGATGACCGAGCCGATGATCGCCGGCCCGGCTACCCGGATCATGTCGTTGCGCGACGGCACCAAGAAGATGTCGAAGTCCGATCCGTCGGACCTGTCGCGCATCAACCTTACGGACGACGCGGACTCGATCTCCAAGAAGATCAAGAAAGCCAAGACCGATCCGGACGCCCTGCCGAGCGAAACCGGCGGCCTGGAAGGCCGTCCGGAAGCAGACAACCTTGTCGGCATCTATGCCGCCCTGAGCGGCGCGACCAAGGCCGACGTCCTGAAGGAATACGGCGGTCAGCAGTTCTCGGCCTTCAAGCCGGCCCTGTCCGACCTGGCGGTGGCGAAACTCTCGCCGATGACCGACGAAATGCGCCGCCTGATGGACGACAAGGCACAGATCGACGCCATCCTGAAGGAAGGCGCCGAAAAGGCCTCCGCCATCGCCGAACCGGTGCTGAAGGACGTTCGCAAGATCATCGGTTTCCTCGACGTCCGGTAAACCGACGCGACAACAACATGATCCTGAAAGCCCGGCAGGTTTCTGCCGGGTTTTTTGTTCGGGTAACCGCAATCCGCAACGTTCCACCTTACACCGTTGCGCCTTGCCCGGAAAAAAGCGGAGATCCGCCTCATACCCTTGCAGGTCGTCATCCCCGCACAGGCAGGGATCCAGTATCCAGCTGATTTGCGATTATTCGCCTCGGACGACACGGCGTACTGGATCCCGGTCTTGCCGCGTTGCGCCAAACCGGGATGACAAATCATGGCAGCGCGTGGGAGCCGGTCCTGACGACAGCAAATGCTGAATCCTGCGCTTCGCTACGCATTGTCCGGGATGAAAAGGCACGCCTTTTTCCCCTTCCTCAATTCCGTCATCCCATGGCTCGACCATGGGATCCATGCCGATACGCTCCAAATCGGCAAAGCTTTGCGGTGGGCGAAGGTCAGGGGATGGATTGCAGGGTCGAGCCCTGCAATGACGAGCGAGCGGAGACGACGAGACTGTTCGATGATCTACCTACGCGGCCGGCAGGAACTTGCCAGCTGAGTCATGCAGCAGGCTTGCTCCCGCCGCCCGGTTCCGTGATCTACACTGTCAAACGCTATCCTTGCGCTCGACAACGAGCACTCTTGCCTCTCCGACCGGGTGGGCCACATGGGCATCGCCGTCGTTGGCGAAGAAGATCTGTCCTTCGGTCAGGCGTTGAACCTTCTCGGTTCCGACCTCGCGGTAGTGCATGTCGACAGTGCCCGACAGAACCACGAAGACTTCCGGACCGTCGTTGACGTGCCATTTGTAGGGCTTGTCCGTCCAGTGCAGGCGGACCGTGATGCCGTCCAGTTCACCGATCAGACGTGACCCCCAGGCTCTTTCCGCCGTAAAGCTGCTTGTATCGAGATGGAAATCCATGAAACTCTCCCGCTGCAAAATCACTCAAGGGTGCTATCGCGGACAGGCTCTCGTTTCTTCCGGCATTTTGACCGGTTCGGCCGGTCAATTGCCGGTGAACGCAGGCAGTTCGACACACAGGACAATGACAGAAGACCCATGGATTCAATCGACCGGACCTTGCTGCAACTGCTGGAAGCCGACAGCCGGACACCTGTGAAAACGCTGGCTGCCCATGTCGGCCTGGCCCGGTCGAGCGTTCAGGCCCGGGTCCGAAAGTTGGAAGAAACCGGCGTCATTCGCGCCTACACTATCCGGATCAGCGATCCGGAGCCGGCCGAAATCGAAGCCTATCTGTGGATCCGAACGGGTTCGGCGACCTGTGCGGCGATTGCGCCGGTGGTTTCGAAATTCGAGGAGGTTCTCCAGTGCCGCTCGATTTCCGGCGACAGGGACATGGTTCTGCTGGTGCGCGCCCGGACGCTGGAGAGCCTCGCCGAGCTTCGCAACCGTATTGCTGCCCTTGATGGAATTGCCAATGTCGAGACCCATCCTGTCCTGAAAGACTGGATATGACAGCGTGCTGAAACTCCGGATTTACTTTTTTTGTCAGGCAATGAAACGGTTTCTCAAAGTTTACAACGCACTCTCAAGGCAACAGGATCTTGTAGAGAGTAGTTATCTTGGTCAGTCAAAACAGCGAACGCGCCGCCAATGCCGCGCCAGAAGCCGATGACACGCAGGACAAATTCTTTGCCGAAGAGCAAAAGCTTTCCTCTGCGGACACCGTAACTACAGACGAATATTCTTCCAGCATCACGAAACCCCTCGACGAGGAGGACATCGGTCCCGAAGTCGGCCCAGGCCGACGGGCAACCGATGCGCCCGTCTCCGCGCCTGCCAAATCGCTGCAGCATCTTGCCCTGGCGGGCATGATCATTGGCCTTGCCGCCGGTTTCATCATGGTTTCCAGCGACAGCCTGAACCGGTTTCTCGGTCTCGGCCTGACCTTCTTTGCCGGTGGGCTGGCTGTCTGGCGGCTGTTTGCCGACGACATGCAGCGCTCGGTGCAGGCGTTACAGGTGAAGGATGACAAGATCCGCCGCCTGATGGCACGCTGCGAGGAACTGGAAGACCGTGCCTGGGAACTTGGCGAATCCGACGAACGTCACGCCAGCATCCTGGCAACGCTTGGCGATGTCGTCGTCCGGCGCGACCAGGACGGCACCATCACCTATGTGAACTCTGCTGCAGACGATGTGTTCGGGCTCGGACATGCCTTGCAGCCGGGTGCAACCCTGCATCTGCCGCTGCTTGAGGAAGTGGGCTTTGAAAGCGCCGTCACGCAGGCCCTGGACAAGACGACCCCGGGCATGGGCTTTCAGGATCTCCACATCGACACCGCACAGGGCCCGCGCTGGTTCTCACGTATCGACATTCCGGTGCGCGACACCACGACGGACCGCCAGCTGGTGCAGACCGTTCTGCGCGACGTGACCGAGCGGCGCCTGATCGAAGAAGAACTGCTGGCTGCCCGTCATTCCGCCGAAAGCTCCAACGAGGCGAAATCCCGCTTTCTCGCAACTGTCAGCCACGAGATCCGTACGCCGCTCAACGGGGTGCTCGGCATGGCCGCGCTCCTGCGCGACACCCGCCTGACCAAGGAACAGAGCGCCTATATCGAGGCGCTGGAAACCTCGGGCGAAACATTGCTGCTCCTGATCGATGAAGTGCTCGACTTTTCCAAGGTGGAGGCCGGCAAGCTCGACATTCAGGCTGCCCCGGTTCGGGTTGGCGCCCTGGTGGAAAGCGTCGTTGAACTGCTTGCTCCGAAAGCCCACGCCAAGTCGCTTGAAATCGGCTCCATGCTTGACCCGAACCTGCCGGAAGAGGTGACGCTGGACGCCACCCGTGTCCGCCAGATCCTCTACAATCTCATCGGCAACGGCATCAAGTTCACCGATGAGGGCGGCGTTGCCGTCGAACTGACAGGGCGTCCCAATCCGGACGGTGGCGGTTTTCTGGATATCGACGTGCGCGACAGCGGCATCGGCTTTGACGAACAGGAGGCCGAGCGGCTGTTTCAGGAATTCGAGCAGGTCGACCATGGCCCGGCGCGCAAGTTCGGCGGCACCGGCCTCGGTCTGGCCATCGCCCAGCGGCTTGCCGGCCTGATGGGTGGCGAAATTGCCGCGCAGCCCTCCGAAGACGGCGGCGCGCAGTTCCGCGTGTCCTTGCCGATTCCCGAATCCCTTGTTGCCGACACGGATCCGCGCCTGGCCAAGCTTGAGGGCCGCAGGATCGTGTTCGTCAGCACCAGCCAGATCGAATGCCCGTTGCTGGCCAGACGGCTGCAATATCACGCGGCCAATGTTTCCGTGCATGCACCGGGCAGTTCGGATCTCGATGCCGCGCTGGCCGAGGCCGATCTACTGGTGGTCGACAACGGTGCCCTGTCCGACAGCGGCGGCTGGCTGGCCTCTGCCCGCCTGACCGGCTGCAAGGCTCCTGCCGTCGTTATGATCGCCCCGCCGGAGCGCGAACGCCTGGAACATCTGCGCGAAGCCGGGTATGCCGCCTATCTGATCCGTCCGGTGCGGATCGAGACCCTGGTCCAGATCTTTTCCGGCCTGCTGGACGACGACGGCATGGAACACGCCTGGGACGCAAGCGCGGAGCCCGTCAGCAACGGCTTCCTGCCAAACCGCTACAAGGTTCCGGCCCGGCCGCTGCGCCTGCTCGTGGCGGAAGACAACGACATCAACCGCCTTTTGAGCGAAGCCATGCTGCGCAAGCTCGGCCATGTGCCGGTGATGGTGATCGACGGCGAAAAGGCCGTCGAGGAAGCCGCCAGCGGCGCTTATGACGCAATCCTGATGGACCTGCACATGCCAGGCCTCGACGGATTCCAGGCCATTCGCCAGATCCGGTCCGACGAACAGGCCGCCGGCCGGGCCAATGTACCGGTGCTGATCGTGACCGCCGATGTCATGAAGGATGCAAGGGACAAGGCGACCGAAGTGGGCGCTGCCGGCTATCTGACGAAACCGCTTTCCGTGGAAGCGATTTCCGACGCATTGGCCGAAATCAGCCGCGCCTGACGCAGCGAACTTTCCCTGTCGCGACAGCTGGAAGTGGAAACGCTTCCACCGGCGCTCGTAGAAATTCACAAAGCCGCAAGAGTGGGCTAAGCTTGCACGTGGAAAACACGGCGCAAAAAACCGAGTGTCATCCAGCTGTCGGAATAGTATGTTCTACGGCAGGCTTGAAGCACACTGACCGGGTTCGGACGTAATGTTCCGGCGAAGGTAATTCGGCAAGTGAAACAGACGAGAACCTGTGAAACCTGTCAGTGCGCCATAAGGAATACACGAGGGTGGAATGTCCATAATGCGCCAAGGGCTTTTTTCTCCCAGGAAACTGGTCAGGAAATTCACACCGGCAATGCGTCCGGACGCCAACCTCCCCAACGCGCAGCGCATCGGGCCAGCGCTGCAAACCCCGGTCAAGACCGGCGAAACGCTCGGCCGGATCGGATCCCTGGAAGTGCGGATGGCCCGCAACTTCAAGGAAGTGAAAAAGGCACAGCGCCTGCGCTATGACGTTTTCTACGAGGAAATGTCGGCCATTGCCGATGCGCATACGCTGGCAACCCGCCGTGATGCCGACCCCTTCGACGCCTATTGCGATCACCTGCTCGTGGTCGACCACGACTTGCAGAAGCGCAACAAGCTGGGCCGCCTGAAGCCTGAAATCGTCGGTACCTACCGGATCCTGCGCCAGGAAATCGCCGATCAGCATGCCGGTTTCTATACCGCCGCCGAATACGACATCCAGTCGCTGATCGACGCAAACCCGGGCAAGCGCTTCATGGAACTCGGCCGGTCCTGCGTTCTGAAGCCGTACCGCAACAAGAAGACCGTCGAGCTCCTGTGGCATGGCATCTGGTCCTATGTTCTGCGCCACAACATCGATGTCATGCTCGGCTGTGCCTCGATCGAAGGCACCAATCCGGATGCCATCGCCGGCCAGCTCGCCTTCCTGCATCACAATGCCCGTGCCCCGGAAGAATGGCGCGTGCGCGCGGTGGAAGACAGATATGTTGAAATGAACCGCATGCCGGCCGAGGAACTCAATTCCAAGGAAGCGCTGCGGGCCCTGCCACCGCTTGTGAAGGGCTATCTGCGCCTCGGCGCGTTCATCGGCGACGGGGCGGTGATCGATCACCAGTTCGGCACGACGGATGTGCTGATCATCATGCCGGTGTCCGAACTGAACACGCGCTACGTCAATTATTACGGCGCCGACGCAAGCCGCTATTCCAGCTAGCTCCAGCGATTGCTGCCAAGCTTTCCTTCGTCCTTCCGGCCAGGCTTGACCCCTAGCCGGGATCGCGGAGGCACAAGCCCTTGCATTTTTCCTGCGTGTGAGCGGCTATCGGTTCCCGATGCTGCGGGTTTGCTGCCTTTTGTGCTGGATGGATATGGAGCCATACCGCGCCGCCTGTAGCTGATCATCCGGTCGTCTTGCCCGTGCAAAAGCCCGTAGCCTTAACGCCCCCTTAAATCGCCGCAATTTAAGCTCATCTCCGGGGAAACCGGCGTTTGCCGGATAACGCCAACCCTGGTTGGTACGGAGTTAGGGGACGAAGGATCAATGGCGCCTCGGGCGAAACGCCAGCCGCGTGTTGAACCGACATTCGGAAATTCAGGCAGCAGCCTGCTCGACCTGCGCTTAAACCCGCAGGACCGTCCAGCTGCGCCTTCTTCCAAGTCGTCCGGCAAAGGCAAGACCCGCAAGGCTCCAGCCAAGAAAAAACCCGGATCCTCGCCCCGCAAGACGGCCAAGAACGGCAACGGCAATGGCCGAGGCAACGGAAGGGGCGGTGGCCGGTCCGGCGCCAAACGGCGCAAGGCCAAACGCAAGAACAGGTTCCAGGCCCCGACTGCCTTCGGCCGCCTTCTCAAGCGCGGCTTCTACTGGAGCATGGTGCTCGGCATCTGGGGCACCATCGCCGTTGTCTGCCTGGTCGGCTATTACGCCGCCTTTCTGCCGCCGACCTCCGAATGGCAGGTTCCGGCGCGACCGCCCAACGTCAAGATTGTCGCCGCCAATGGCGAATTGCTGGCAAACCGCGGAGACACCGGCGGCGAGGCCGTGCGCCTGGAGCAATTGCCGCCCTATCTGCCCAATGCCGTCATCGCCATCGAGGACCGGCGCTTCCGCTCCCATTTCGGTGTCGACCCGGTCGGTCTTGCCCGCGCCGTCTACACCAACTTCACCTCCGGCCGCCTGCAGCAGGGCGGCTCGACGCTGACCCAGCAGCTTGCCAAGAACCTGTTCCTGGAACAGGACCGGACGATCAAGCGCAAGATCCAGGAACTGGTGCTCGCCTTCTGGCTGGAAGCCGAATATTCCAAGGACGAGATCCTGGAGATGTACCTGAACCGGGTCTATCTCGGCTCCGGCGCCTATGGCGTGGATGCAGCCGCCCGCAGGTACTTCGGCAAATCGGCACGGCTTTTGACCATTCCGGAAGCTGCCACGATCGCAGGCCTGCTCAAGGCACCGTCGCGCTATTCGCCTGCCCGCAACCCGGACCTTGCAGAAGACCGCGCCCAGCTTGTGCTCGCTGCCATGAACGAGGAAGGCTACATCACAGGCGATGAAGCCAAGAACGCCCTGGCCGCGCCCGCCAAGGTGGTGCGCCGCTACACCACCGCCAGCGAGAACTATGCCGCCGACTGGGTGATGGACGTGCTGCCGCATTTCATCGGCTCGATCGAGACCGACATCGTGGTCGACACCACCATCGACCCGAAGATGCAGCGGGCTGCCGAACAGGCGCTGCGCAGCGCCCTGAAGGAAAACCGCGAGAAATACGGCGTTTCCCAGGGAGCCGTCGTGACGCTGGACACCGCGGGCGCCGTGAAGGCGCTGGTTGGCGGGGCCGATTATTCCAAGAGCCAGTTCAACCGCGCAGCCTATGCCAAGCGGCAGCCGGGCTCGTCCTTCAAGCCGTTCGTCTATCTGGCCGCGCTTGAAAACGGCCTTTCACCCCAGACGATCCGCCAGGACCAGCCGGTCCGGTTCGGCAACTGGTCGCCCCAGAACTATTCCAAGGACTACTACGGCCCGGTGACGCTGACACGGGCGCTCAGCCTGTCGCTGAACACGGTGGCCGCGCAGCTGACTTATGAGGTTGGCGCAGGAACGGTTGCCGACACGGCCAAACGGCTGGGTGTCACCTCGGAAATGAAGAACAACCTGTCGATCGCGCTCGGCACCTCCGAAGTTACGCCGCTGGAAATCGCCGGTGCCTATGTGCCGTTCTCCAACGGTGGCTATGGCGTGCTGCCGCATGTGATCCGGCGGATCAAGACCGTGGACGGCAAGACGCTCTATTCCCGCTCCGGCGATGGACGCGGCCGCGTCATCGACCGCCGTCTGGTCGGCGAAATGAACATGATGATGTCGGAAACCCTGGTAACCGGCACGGGCCGCAAGGCACGGCTGGAAAGCGGGCGTCCCGCCGGAGGCAAGACCGGTACCAGCCAGGATTTCCGCGACGCCTGGTTCATCGGCTATACCGGCAATCTGACCACCGCCGTCTGGTTCGGCAATGACGACAACTCACCGACGCGCAAGGCGTCCGGCGGCGGGTTGCCCGCCACTGTCTGGAAAGAGGTGATGGATGCCTCCCACGAAGGCCTGCCGGTGGCAGACCTGCCCGGCGTGCCGGATGTACCGGCAACCGTCTCCGCCCCGCGCAAGCCCGGCCCGGTGGAAACCGTCGGCTCCGGCAGCGAACCGATACCGCCAGCCCCCGTTGGTGGCGGCGGCGAAGGCAACGGCGAACGCCGCGGCCCGTTGAACCTGCTGCGCAATCTGTTTGGTGGCGGCTGATCCGGGCACTGCTGTTCACGGCTCATAAGGCCGTTTTTGAGGCTTCAGCCGGTGGAACTGCGCGTTCCGACCGTGTGTGTGCAGCCCATCCTTCGAGACAGGCTTTCAGCCTTCCTCAGGATGAGGTTCACTATGTTGATCTTCCCTGGCCTTCAACACACATCTTCCTCATCCTGAGGAAGGCCAGAGGCCTGTCTCGAAGGATGGGCCACTTGCTCCATTTCTCAGAAATACCTGCGACACATATCCGTTAATTCCACCTCAGCACTGATGGCTGTAGGTGAACACCAGCGTGTCGGTGGTGTAGCGGCCGGTGGGACGGCACTGGTTGAAGACTTCACGGGTGCCGGTGACCGTAACCTGAAGCTGGTCGCCGCGCACCGGGCCTTCGACGAAATATTCCAGCGGTGAACCCGGACAGTATTTGGAAAACACCCGGGCGGTGCCGGAATACCAGTTGCCGTTCTTGGCGCCGTTGAAGAGCAACGTGCCGCGCTGGACGCCGGCGTTGCGCAGGACGGGTTTTGGAACTTCATAGGACAGCCATCGCTGATTGCCCTGCGCCTGCAGCCGCATGAGCGAGCCATTGTGGTTCCAGCAGCTGTCGGCCATGGCCTGACCGGAGAATGTCAGTCCCGGCAGGGCAAAGCCCAGCAAGGCCAGCGCGACGACTTTGATCGGATATCTCAAGCTTTTCATGTTGCATCTCCCAGCTTCCCCTGGGGAATCGAAGCAGATTCTCCCGTGTTTGCAACTGGTTTTGCCCGGCCGCCGCTTACCCTTTTGCCTCCAGAAGCCCCTGCAGGCCTTTGCGCACATAAGGCAGGTATGTTTCCCCTACCGGCGTTCCGGCGACGATGCGAAGTTCCAGGTGCGGCAGGGCAGGCAACGAGGTGACTGTGGGCAGGTCGGCGGCATGGAACCCGGCGAGGGCCGGAGCCACGGCGATGCCGGCACGGACAGCCGCCTCGATGACGACAAGGCCGGACACGGTGGCCTTGGTCGTCCATTTCACGGCGCTCGTGTCCAGCGCGGCAATGGCGGCATCGCGCATGGCACATCTGTCGGCATAGACCGCAAGCGGCAGGGCATTTTGTGATGTTGAAAGCGACGCGCTGCCGAGCCAGACGAGCGGCACGCTGGCAACAAGGTCACCGGTCCGGGACCGCTGGGGCGACACCACGATGACAAGATCGTACCGGGAGCCGAGACTTGCCAGAAGCATCTGCGAGGAGTGGGTTTCAAGATCGAGAGAGCAGGGCTCCGGTCCGTCTTCCAGCGCTCTCAAGACAGGTACGAGGCCATAGGCGGCGATGTCGTCCGTTGCGCCAATGCGCAGGTACGGCAGCACCGAGGCCCCGCGCGCGGCGGATACCGCCTCGCGGTGCCGGCTGAGCAGGCTGCAGGCATGGCTGTAGAAGGTCTGTCCTGCCGGCGTCATCTCGACCGAACGGGTGGAGCGGTTGAACAATTGAACACCGAGTTCGGCTTCCAGGCCCTTTATCTGCTGGCTGACGGCAGACTGGGTGCGCCCGACATCCTCGCCGGCAGCACGGAAACTCTGCCGGTCACAGACGGCGACGAAGGTACGCAGGACATGTTCATCCATTGAGTAACTTTTCTTTTCAATAAGTCCAGAACAATTAATTTCACAATAGGACCAATGGTTGGCTATGTCCATTTGAGGAGACAAGCCATGACACACATCCAGACAAATGACGAAAAACGGGTCTGCTTCGATTTCGAGATCGATTTCTCGAACGGTGGCGGCATTCAGGGGCAGGGCTTCCGGCTCGACATTCCCGGAGAGACCATCTCGGACGACGAACTTGCAGACTACATTGTGCGCGACATGCGCCTGTTGATGGTCGGCGAGGTGCGTATCCTCAACAAGACGATCATTACCGAAGCGCACAAGCGCCAAGCGGCGGCTGAAGGCCGGACGGAGACCCGGTCTTGAAGAGACGAGACATTTTGCTCGCGCTCGTTGTGGTGTCGGTCTGGGGGTTCAATTTCGTGGTGATCAAGATCGGTCTGCAGGAACTGCCGCCAATCCTGTTTGCCGCATTGCGCTTTGCCCTGGCAGCTTTTCCGGCCATCCTTTTCCTGAAGCGGCCGCGCACGTCGATGAAGCTGGTCGTCCTGTTCGGCCTGTTCATGTTCGCGCTGCAGTTCGGACTTCTGTTTGCCGGCATGCACCTTGGAATACCGGCAGGACTGGCCTCGCTTGTGCTGCAGGTTCATGTGTTCATCACGATAGCACTGGCCGTTGCCTTTCTGGGTGAAACGGCCAGTCCGGCGCAGATTGCCGGAGCCACGCTGGCGACCGCGGGCCTTGGCCTTGTGGCATTCAACCTGACGGGCAGCACGACACTGACCGGGCTTGGTCTGGTCGTTCTGGCCGCCTGTTCCTGGGCCATCGCCAATCTCGTTACCAAGCGCATCGGCACCGTTGATCTGCTGTCGCTGGTTGCCTGGGGCAGCCTTGTGGCTCCGCTGCCGCTGTTGCTGCTATCGGCCTTCGTCGAGGGTCTCGACGTCTACCGGCAGGTCTATGAAACCGTTTCGTGGCGGGGGCTGTTTGCTCTGTTCTACATCGTCTACCCGACGACCTTGCTGGGCTTTTCGGTGTGGAGCGGCCTTCTGGCAAGATATCCGGCGGCGACCGTGGCGCCCTTCACCCTGCTGGTACCGATCGTAGGCATGCTCTCAGCCGCCCTTGTTCTGGGCGAACCTCTGGAGCCGTGGAAACTGGGCGCAGCAGCGCTGGTGGTATCGGGTCTTTGCGTCAACCTGTTCAGTTGGCCGTCTTCAGCGCGCCTGCGCCGGTCGGGCGGCTAGGAAGGCAATTTCAGCCGTACCCGTGCAGGCGAACCCCGTTCTGCTTCAGCCAGACGCGAGCCTTCGGTGTTTGCGGGGCAAGCTGTTCGCACAGGCGCCAGAAGCGCGCCGAATGGTTCATTTCCTTCAGATGCGCCACCTCGTGGGCCGCGACATAATCGAGGATTTCCGTTGGTGCCAGAATGAGCCGCCAGGAAAAGGAAAGTCGTCCGTTGGAGGCGCAAGACCCCCAGCGGCTGGTGGTGTCGCGAATGCTGATGGCCGCGACCTTCTTGCCGATGGTTGCGGCGTGGAGTGTTGTGCGGGCCGAGAGGTCCGCCCGGGCCTGTTCCTTCAGCCAGGTGGTGACCTTGCGCGGGATGTGGTCTTCAGCCCCCGGCACGAACAGCGCCGGCAAACCGGCGTCGTTCCGGCCAAGGGTAATCAACCCGCGCAGCTTGCCGGTTGGCACGATGACGTGATCCTCACCGCGCAGGGGTACGATTTCCCCGGGCAGAAACGTGACGTGGTCCGCCCTGTCCTGCAGACGCTCTATCAGCCAGTCGATGTGCTGGCGCGCGAACCGCTCGGCACGGGCAAGATCGCCGCCCTTGGGGACGGTCAGCACCGGACCGGACCTGTCGGCCGGCAAACGCAGAAGATACCGCTGCGCGCGCGGATTGGCCTTGAGGCGGATGCGCACGGCACTGGCACCGGTCTGGATCTCGATATGGTCGGGCAGCGTTTTCTTGCCGGCGCGGAGAAACATCAAGGGCGAAGGTCCATCGAATCAGTTGTCTTGATTTTAGCGGATTTGCGAGCGATTTCCCGGCAATTCTAAAGGGGGCAAATTGATTGAGATTCCGGCTTTCTGAAGGCCGGCTGCAATTCTGGCTGTTCTGAAACGGACAAGAGCGGCGCCTTTTCAGGCGCCGCTCTTGGTCTGGCCGTCGGGGAACGGGTCCGGGAGGAGGAGACTTTACAGCGGTGTGGCTTCGTCGCCAGTGCTGCGGCCCCGGTTGGCCATGAAGCGGTCGAATTCTTCCTGATCGCGCGCGCGGCGCAATTCACGGAGGAAATCATCGAACTCGGCGCGCATGGTGTCGAGCTTGGCACGCTCTTCTTCCAGTCGCTTCAGTTCGCGCTCGCGATAGTCGTCAAATGCGACGTTGCCCGTGCGGGCATAGGCAGTCGTATTCATCTGCTCGAAGGCTTCCTTCAGCGGGCTGCCCCGCCACTGATCTTTCGCATCGCGGAGCATGCCTTCAAAGCGGTCGCCCCACAAAATGTAGGCAAGCATGGCAAGGCCAAGCGGCCAGAATGCCACGAAACCCAGCACCATCAGGCCGATAGTTACCGGCGTCCAGGCAGGTTTGATCATGCAACTTTTGGCTGTTGTCATCGTCCTATCCATTTCAGACATCCACGACTTTCCAAGTGGGGACGATTGCAGGCTCCTTCAAGGATTCGTGACAGGGATCACAGAATTCCCGCAACGAAAAACCCGGTCTGCAAAGTTGCGGACCGGGCCTACTTCATTGATTTATATGTAAAATGCGAAACGGATCAGTCGAATGGGCCGTCGATCACATGTTGCGCCGAATAGTTCGCCAGGAGCTTCTCGCGGTGCCATTCAGCCGCCATCGGCGCGTTGGCGTATTCGTGGAAGCAGGGCGTGCCGAGCGTGAAGTGAAGAAGTTTCGCGTCGGGGTTGGGGCCGAATTCATCCGGCAGCCAGTTCCATTCTTTCGGCAGCTCGCCGATGAGCTCGTCGTCCAGCCAGGTGAACCGGTGCAGCTGCGCGCCGGTGGCATTCATCACGAAGTCGGGCGTTACCACCTTGTTGGCCGGGTGACCGCAGTTCCACAACACCACGCTGGACCAGTTCTTGCGTGGGTAGTTCTCGTTCTTCGAGCCGAGATACTTGGTGGTCTGCCGGGTCTGATAGTCGTGGTGGACACACATGACAGCCTTGCTCTCGTCGCGCATGGCGAACAGCTTGGCAATGTCGTCCCGCACAATCATGTCGCCGTCCATGAACAGCGCCCAGCCGTTGTAGTTCATCAGGCTCGGGATCAGGAAGCGGGTGTAGATGAAGTGATTGGACCCGTCGGTATGGGTCTCGTTGTAGGTCTTCAAATTGTGCAGCGACAGCGGCGTAATCGCCAGCACGTCGCTCGAAAGCCGGGTCAGGCTGTTGGCGCAAACATGATAGGCAATCGCTTCACGCGGATCGAAACCAATAAAAATATTGAGCACTACTGAAACCTCCGGCCTCGCTGTCTGACCGGCACTTGTATTGGGCCGAAAGGCCAGAATCAATAGCAGCAGGTAGCCTGCCGCCAGAAACCGGACTTTTTGGGACAAGTTAAAGGCACGCGGCCAAAGGCACCCATGGTGGGTGCCTTCACCGATGCTTGTTTCAGCTCACCGTTTCGGAAAGCTGGCGAGCCTGCTCGATCCAGTTGTCCCGGGCGATACGGCCACGGAAATCCAGCTTGGTGTCCAGGGCCTCGATCTGCTCTTCCGTCAGGCCGGCGATTTGCCAGAAGTGGAAGATACCGGCTTCGTTGAGAGCCGATTCCAGTTTCGGGCCGACACCGCTGATCGATTTCAGATCATCCGCGGCACCGTCCGGCTTGGTCAGCAGGATGCTCTCCAGCGAATTGCCGCTGCTCTTTGCAGCCGGTTTTGCCTTGGCAGGCGCAGCTTTCACGGCCGGTTCGGCCGCTGCTTTCGCAGCCGGTGCGGCGGCAGGCGCAGGAGCCGGTGCAGCGGCCTTGGCGACCGGAGCCTTGGCGGCAGGCTTGCGCAGGTCCGTACGGTTGGAGCGGATGAAATCCATGACCCGCGGCGCGATCTCGGACCGCCAGCGTGATCCGTTGAAAACGCCGTAGTGGCCGACATTCGGCTGCTCGTAATGCGCTTTCATGTCGTCGTCCAGACTGGTGCAGAGCTTATGCGCCGCCTTGGTCTGGCCCCGGCCGGTGATGTCGTCCTTCTCGCCTTCAACGGTCAGAAGGGCGGTACGGGTAATCTTGCCGCAATCGACCAGACGGCCATTGTGCATCATGGTGCCGTTCGGCAGCGCGTGCTCGATAAACACCGTTTCGACGGTCTGCAGATAGAATTCGGCCGTCAGGTCCATGACGGCGAGATATTCGTCATAGAAGTCGCGGTGTTTTTCGGCGTTGTCGCCGTCGCCTTCCACCAGATGCTGGAAGAAGTCCCTATGCGCGGTCACGTGACGGTCGAGGTTCATGCTCATAAACCCGGAAAGCTGCAGGAAGCCCGGATAAACGTCCCGCATGAAACCCGGATGCGGGAAGGGAACCTTCATGACGACGTTGTTCTTGAACCAGTCTATGCCCTTGGAAACCGCCAGGTCGTTGACCGCCGTCGGCGCCACGCGGGTGTCGATCGGTCCGCCCATCAGCGTCATCGTGGAGGGTACATAGGGGTCTTCGCGGTCTTCCATGACAGCGACGGCTGCCAGCACCGGCACGGACGGCTGACACACGCCCAGAATGTGTGTGTCCGGCCCGAGGAAGTGCAGCATCGAGATGATATAATCGATATAATCATCAAGATCGAACTTGCCTTCCTGCACCGGAACCATGCGGGCATCGATCCAGTCGGTGATGTAGACATCCGCATTCGGCATCAGCGCTTCCACCGTGCCGCGCAGCAGCGTGGCGTAGTGGCCGGACATCGGCGCGACGATCAGGATCTTCGGATCGTTGCGGTGCGTCGTGACCCCGCGTTCGAAGTGGATCAGGTCGCAGAACGGACGGCTCCAGACGCTGACTTCACGTACAGGAACGCGCACACCGCTTACGGTGGTTTCCTTGAGACCGAACTCCGGCTTGCCGTAGCGGCGCGTCGTGCGTTCAAGCACCTCGCAGCCGGCAGCGATCGAACGACCATAGCTGGTATGAGTCAGCGGATTCAGCGGGTTCTGGAAGTAGAGCCGGGTCATGTCGGCCAAAGCTCTGAAGGGCGCCATCGCGGCGTGGTTCAGTTCGTAAAGGTGGTAAAACGGCAAAGACGTCTCTCCTTTGCTGAACCAATTGGTGCCGGCCCCATTGGCATTGTTCGTAAACATTTTTTTCGGCCCGTCTCTTTTTACACCATCTATTGCATTGCAACAGGATAGCTATGCCTGTTGCAGCCCGCAATACTTCTAATTGGTAGTGAATACGCGCCTAAGTGCTCAGGATCGCGGCGAAAGACATTTTCGCACCAAATCACTGTGCAATGCAAAAGACCCAATAGAACATTTAAATCAATTTGGTAGCATTATATTAACGGCGTTCCAGAACGGCTCAGGCGGCCAGATCTGCGACCACTGCATCGAGCACGAAAAAACCTTCACGGGTTGCGCGAATGCGGTTTTCCCCGATTTCTTCCACCATGCCATGCTCTATCAGGGCTGCCAGACGGAGCGGATCGATGGAGCGGCTCGCATAACGCTCGTAGCGTTTCAGGTCGATCCCCTCGGTCAGCCGTAGTCCCATGAGCAGGAATTCGTCGCCCTGCTCCTCTTCGGAAAGACCGGCGTTTTCGGTCAATGCATGACCGTGGCTTTCGACATTTTCCAGCCAGGTTTCCGGATGGCGCTCGGTGGCGGTTGCAAGCTTGCTGACACCCACCGTGATGCGCCCATGGGCACCGGGCCCGACGCCGACATAATCGCCGTAGCGCCAGTAGACGAGGTTATGCCGGCATTCGGCGCCCGGACGGGCGTGGTTGGAGACTTCATAGGCGGGCAGACCGGCAGCAGCGGTCACATCCTGCGTCAGTTCATAGAATTCGGCGCCGAGATCCTGATCCGGCATCTTCAGCTTGCCGGCGTGAAACAGCGTATGGAAGGGCGTGCCTTCCTCGATCGTGAGCTGGTAGAGCGACAGGTGATCGGCGGCGAGTGCGATGGCCTCGTTCAGTTCCTGTTCCCAACCGGCCAGTGTCTGACCCGGCCGGGCATAGATAAGGTCGAACGACAGGCGCGGGAAGGTTGCCCGCGCGGTTTCGATGGCGGTGCGGGCCGTGCGCGCATCATGCAGGCGGCCAAGCAGTCTCAGATCCGTATCGATGAGCGACTGCACGCCCAGCGAGACCCGGTTGACACCTGCTGCCCGGTAGCCGCGAAAGCGCTCGGCCTCGACCGACGAAGGATTGGCCTCCAGCGAGATTTCGACGTTCTCATCCAACGACCAGCGATCGGAAACCGCCTTCAGGATGCGGTCCACCGTCGCCGGTTCCATGAGCGAAGGCGTGCCGCCGCCCAGGAACACGGACTGAACCGTCCTGCCCTTCGTCAAATCGGCGAAATGAGAGAGTTCCCGTTCGAAAGCGGCCGCGAAACGGGCCTGGTCGACCGGCTGGTGACGGACATGGGAGTTGAAGTCGCAATAAGGGCATTTGGCCGCGCAGAACGGCCAATGAATATAAATGCCGAAGCCTCCTTCGGCTGCCCCCACACCTGTCACGTCTTTTTATCCTTCCAGGCAGCCGGCAGAAAAGAGCTGGAATGCCCGCGCCCTGTGTGAAAGGGCGGATCCTTCCTTCGACCAGCCGTGTTTTTCTTCCGAGGTCATTTCGCCGAAGGTCCGCTGATGGCCATCCGGCTGGAAAACCGGGTCGTAGCCGAAGCCCTGCGTACCGCGCGGCGGCCAGACGATCTGTCCCTCGACCTCGCCGCGGAAGAACTCTTCGCTGCCGTCCGGCCAGGCCAAGCACAACACGGCAACAAAGGATCCCCGGCGCTTGTCGTCCGTCGTTGCGCCCAGGGTCTGAAGCTTTTCCTCGACAGTGCGCATGGCCATCGCGAAGTCCTTGTCAGGCCCTGCCCAGCGCGCGGAATAGATGCCCGGATCGCCGTTCAGTGCCGCAACGCAGAAGCCGCTGTCATCAGCCAGGGCCGGCAAGCGGGAAGCCTTGGCCGCCGCATGGGCCTTGATGGCTGCGTTTTCCTCGAACGTGACACCTGTCTCGTCCGGTTCCGGCAGGTCCAGCTCTCCGGCGGAGATCACTTCGAAGCCATAAGGCTGAAGCAGTTCGTTGATCTCGCGGATCTTGCCCTTGTTGTGGCTTGCGACAACCAGTTTGCCCGGTTCCAACTTGCGATGGCTCATGGTTTGCGCCCTTAGAGAATGGCCATTTTCTGAAGATCGACCAGCTTGCCGATGCCCAGCTTGGCCAGGCCCATGAGCTTGCCGAATTCTTCTTCGGAGAACGGTGCACCTTCGGCCGTTCCCTGGATTTCGACGATGCCGCCGGACCCGGTCAGAACGAAGTTGGCGTCGGTTTCAGCTGTGCTGTCCTCGGCGTAGTCGAGGTCGAGCACCGGGGCACCTTCGTAGATGCCGCAGGAAATGGCAGCAATGTGATCCTTCAGGACCTCGCCGGAGACCATGTCACGGGCCTTCATCCACTCGATGCAGTCGCGCAGGGCAACCCAGGCACCGGTGATGGACGCAGTGCGGGTGCCGCCATCGGCCTGGATGACGTCGCAGTCCACCGTGATCTGGTTTTCGCCGAGGGCTTCCAGATTGACGACGGCGCGCAGCGACCGGCCGATGAGACGCTGGATTTCCTGCGTCCGGCCGGATTGCTTGCCGGCACTGGCTTCGCGGCGCATGCGGTCGCCCGTGGCGCGCGGCAGCATGCCGTATTCAGCCGTCACCCAGCCGCGGTTCTGTCCGCGTAACCAGGGCGGAACCCGCTCTTCCAGGCTGGCCGTGCACAAAACGTGGGTGTCGCCGAACTTGACGAGGCAGGACCCCTCGGCATGTTTGGAGACCCCGCGCTCCAGTGTGACCGCACGGAGTTCATCGGCTGCGCGTTTGGACGGACGCATGCATATCCCTTTCGACTTTCGTTCCGGAAAAACCGCCGTTTCTCCAGTGTATTCGTTGGGGCCTTGTAGACCCCAACTTCCTTCGCCGTAAAGGCCTTGCGTTGTGATACTTCACGCAAGCCCCCTTTTGCGCCTATATCTTTTTGATGAAAGCCCGGTCGACCCCGGTGAGTGGTCACATTCGGAGAACAAGCCTTGAGCCTCAGCGACCTCGACAAGAGATCCCGTGAAATCTTCCGTTCGATCGTGGAAACCTATCTGGAGACCGGCGAACCCGTCGGGTCCCGGAACGTTTCGCGCAAGCTCGGCATTTCGCTGTCCCCTGCCTCGATCCGCAACGTGATGTCTGATCTGGAACATATGGGCCTGCTGCATTCGCCGCATACCAGCGCAGGCCGGCTGCCGACCGAAATCGGGCTTCGGTTCTTCGTTGATGCCCTTCTGGAAGTGGGCGACCTGACCCAGGACGAGCGCCGGGCGATCGATGCCCAGGTGCGGGCGTCGCAAAAGGCGAATTCGGCCGAGCAGGTGCTGACGGAAGCCAGTCAGATGCTGTCCGGCCTGTCCATGGGCGCCGGCGTTGTCTTGACCCACAAGTCGGACATGCGGTTGAAACACATCGAATTCGTGCGCATCGAACCGCTGAAGGCCCTGGCGATCCTCGTCAGCGAAGACGGGTCCGTCGAGAACCGCGTTGTCGATCTGCCGGGCGACCTGCCGTCATCGGCTCTGGTGGAGGCAAGCAACTACCTCAATGCCCAGATCAAGGGCCGGACCCTGTCGGAAATCCGCTCCGAACTGGAAAAGGTCCGCGATGCGGACCAGGCCGAACTGGATCTCTTGAGCCAGAAGGTCATTGATGCGGGTCTTGCGGTCTGGGGCGGGGAAAGCGCCACCGATCCGGGCACGCTGATCGTGCGGGGCCGGTCCAATCTCCTGACCGATCTGGACGCCGTTGAGGATCTGGAGCGCATTCGCCTGCTGTTCGACGATCTTGAAAGCAAGAAGGATCTTATCCAGTTGCTGGGTCTTGCCGAACAGGGCGACGGGGTGCGCATTTTCATCGGCTCGGAGAACAACCTGTTCTCGCTGTCCGGATCCTCCCTGGTGGTGTCGCCCTACAGGGACAGCAACCAGCGCATCGTCGGTGTTCTCGGTGTCATCGGGCCGACCCGGCTGAATTATGCAAGGGTGATCCCGATGGTCGACTACACCGCCCGGCTGGTGAGCCGGATACTCGGATAAACCTGCCGGATACCGGATTTCCCGAGCGGGCACGGGCTTGACCTGCCGCCGCCGCCACCCCCATGTGTACCCGAGACCAGCCAGACAGGACCTGACATGCTTTCGCCCGCCGAACTGGAACGCTACGCCCGCCACATCGTGCTGCAGGAGATCGGCGGTGCCGGCCAGCAGAAGCTGAAAAATGCCCGCGTGCTGGTGATCGGTGCCGGCGGCCTCGGCGCGCCGGTGCTGCAATATCTGGCAGCCGCCGGTGTCGGCACGCTCGGCGTTGCCGACGACGACACGGTGTCTCTTTCCAACCTGCAGCGGCAGGTGATCCACGATACCGACCAGCTGGGCGAGCCCAAGGTTGCCAGTGCGTCAGAAGCGATTGCGCGGCTAAACCCCAATGTGAAGGTCGAGCCGCACCCCACCCGCCTTGCCGGCCACAATGCCATGCAGCTCGTTTCCCGGTACGACCTCGTGGTGGACGGGTCGGACAATTTCGACACCCGCTACCTGGTGTCCGATGCCTGTTTCTTTGCGCAAAAACCGCTGGTGACGGCCGCCGTTGGCCAGTTCGACGGCTCGTTGACCACCTTGAAGCCCTTTGAAACCGGCCCGGACGGCACGGCCAACCCGACCTACCGTTGCCTCTTCCCGCAAAAGCCGCGCGACGGCCTGCTGCCGACCTGCGCCCAGGCCGGCATTCTGGGTGCGCTGACGGGCATCATTGGCGCCATGCAGGCCATGGAAGTGCTGAAGGAGCTGACCGGAACGGGCGAGGGGCTGGTTGGACGGATGATCCTCTTCGACGCCAGAACCGTGCGCATGGAAACCATTCGCTACAAGCGTTCCGCGAAGAACCCACTCAACGGCGACACGCCGAAAACCTGGGCGGAGCTGCTGGAGGAGGCGTGACACGAGTTCGCCCTCCCGCAGGGAGTGAGAAACCTGCTGTTGGCCGCTTCCCTCAAGTCTGACCGGACAGTCTTTCGGGCAAACAAAAACCCGCCCCGGTTGCCCGGGACGGGTTCCGTGAAATTGTGGTCTGACTGACCTTAGTTCGGCTTCTGCTCGGTCGCCTGCTGGGCAGCGGCCTGCTGGGCCATGTTCTGGCGGTAGAGCTGAGCGAAATCGATCGGGTCGAGCATCAGCGGCGGGAAGCCGCCGTTACGGGTCGCTTCGGAAAGGATGTTGCGGGCGAACGGGAAGATCATGCGCGGGCACTCGATCATCACGAACGGATGCATGTGCTCTTTCGGCACGCCGGTGATCTTGAACAGGCCTGCGTAGACCAGCTCGACGTTGAACATCACCATGTCCGGGCGTTCTGCCTTGGCGGTCAGGGTCAGGACGACTTCAAACTGATCGTCACCGATCTGCTGGGCACCGACGTTGACGTTGATATCGAGCTTCGGCTGGTCGCCCTGTGCCAGGGAGCGCGGCGCATTCGGGTTTTCAAAAGACAGGTCCTTGATGTACTGGCCAAGGATGTGCATGCCCGGCGCTGCTGCGCTTTCCGCCTGCGGCTGAGCGCCGCCGTCATTGGTGTCGGTCATCATCTCATTCCGTTGCGCGGTGCTGATCTGAAATGAAGAGCTATTAAATCCCTCCGGCTGGCCGCCGGCCCGCGTGATCCGGACAGCCGTGTTAGCGGGTGGCTACCACTTACGCCTTGTCGGCACAAGAGCCCCGGCCTTGCCAGCCGCCGGAATCCGCTTCAAAAGAGGGAAGTTGCCGTTCTCCAAGAAGTCCAGATGCACGAACAACCGACATCCAATATCACCCTGCCGCACCGGCGCCTGAAACTCGACACGCTGGTGCGCCTGCGCTGGCTTGCCGTGGGCGGCCAGTCCGCAGCGCTCCTGGTCGTGCATGTCGGTCTGGGCTATCCGACGCCGGCCGGACCTGCCTTTGCCATGGTGGCCCTGTCCGCCTGGCTCAACATCTTCCTGAAGATCCGCTGGCCCTCGGCCATGCGCCTGTCGGAACGCGCCGCAGCCCTGCAGCTTGCCTATGATATCCTGCAGATGAGCGGGCTTCTGTTCCTGACCGGCGGTCTGGGCAATCCATTCGCGTTCCTGCTGATGGCACCGGTGATGGTGTCCGCGACGGGCCTGTCGGCCCGTTACACGGTGATCCTCGGTATTCTGGCCACGGTTTGCGCCAGCCTGGTTGCGGTTTTCCACCTGCCTCTGCCATGGCCGGTGGGCGACGACTTCTCGCTTCCGATCGTCTATTCCGTCGGCATCTGGACCGCGCTGGTCTCCACGCTCGGGTTCATGGCGATCTATGCGTTCCGTGTGGCCGAAGAGGCCCGCCAGATGGCGGACGCGCTTGCGGCAACCGAACTCGTGCTTGCCCGTGAGCAGCATCTCAACGCGCTTGACGGGCTGGCAACCGCGGCCGCGCATGAGCTCGGCACACCGCTTGCCACCATCTACCTGGTGGCCAAGGAACTGACGGACGAATTCGAGGCGAGCGACCCCAGGGCCGAGGACGTGGACCTGATCCGCTCACAGGCCGAGCGCTGCCGGTCGATCCTGCGTCAGCTCACGAGCCTGTCGAGCGAGGAAGACCGGACCTACCAACGCATGCCGGTGTCGCAACTGCTGGAAGATGTGGTCGACCCGCACCGGGGCACGGGCGTTGCGATCCACTCCACCGGGTCCGGTACCGGCGCCGAGCCGGTGGGCACACGAAACGCGGCAATCCGTTACGGACTTGGCAACCTGCTGGAAAATGCCGTCGACTTCGCCAAGACCCGCGTCGATGTGTCCGCCAGTTGGGACGAAACGACACTCTCGATTTCCATCAAGGACGACGGTCCCGGATTTTCGGTCGAAATTCTGGGCAAGATCGGCGACCCCTACGTTTCCGTGCGCGGCGGAAAGTCGCCGCAACGTGGCACCGGCGGAGGGCTTGGTCTTGGCATCTTCATTGCCAAAACCCTGCTGGAACGCACGGGTGCCAAGCTGCATCTGGAAAATTCGGCCCCACCCCAGACAGGGGCTCACATCCGCGTAAGCTGGCCGCGCAAGGTGTTTGAACAGGACGGCAGAGTGGACGAAACGGCTTTTTCACCCCATAACGGCAATAAAGCGCAAACAATGCATGCTGTGCCCGTGAATCCATCCGGGGTGCAGGAGAAGACGCAAGAATAAGACCGGTAGAGCCAAATGACGGACCAGACACCTGCCCTGAACAGTTCGGAGGACATGACCCTCCTGATCGTTGACGACGACAAGCCGTTTCAGCAGCGCCTCGCACGCGCCATGGAAAAACGCGGCTTTACGACGGAAACAGCCGACAGTGTTCAGGACGCAGCCGGCAAGATTGCCCAGAATGCCCCGGCCTTCGCCATTGTCGACATGCGGCTTGAAGACGGCAACGGTCTTGATGTCATCGAACAGCTTCGCCAGCGCCGTCCGGATGCCCGCGCCATCGTGCTGACCGGATACGGCAACATTGCCACAGCGGTCACGGCGGTCAAACTGGGGGCCATCGACTATCTCGCAAAGCCCGCCGATCCGGACGATATCGTTGCCGCGCTTGCGCGCAAGCCCGAAGACAAGGCGCAGCCGCCGGAAAATCCGATGTCGGCCGACCGGGTCCGCTGGGAACATATCCAGCGGGTGTACGAGCTTTGCGACCGCAATGTTTCGGAGACCGCACGCCGGCTGAACATGCACCGCCGAACCCTGCAAAGGATCCTGGCAAAGCGCGCGCCGCGCTGAGAAAGCCGGGGCTTCCCGCCATTGCGGGCTTGCCCTTAGACTGCCACTTTGCCTAAGTATTCCCAAACGGTGCTAACCTGCGCTCCCACGGAGATCGCTTATGCGGCTTGATGCTGCCCATGTTCTTGTTACCCCCGCGCTGAAATCCGGCCTGCTGGCCGCGTGCAGTGTGGTTCTTATGATGTCGGCTTTGCCTGCACAGGCTCAATCGGTTCCCGAAACCGTGCGCATCAACGTGGAACCGCCGCAACCCGGCATCCGGTCCATCACCGTGAACAAGAAATACCGGCCGATCATCAGCCGCGACGACAAGGGTGTCGTCATCGACACGATGGGCAGCGACAACAAATTGCCGCCCTGTGACGTCAAGCTTGAAGTCACTCTGGAAAACAGCCGCGTCCTGCATCGGGATGCCAGCTTCTGCTCCGGCGGCACGCTTGTGGTCGACGTCTCGAACGACGGCAAGCCGGGCGCGGTCGCCCGCATCGTCGGTACAACTTCCGGAACGGCCGCCGGCCCGGTTTCCAATGCTCCGGCGGCAACACAGTCTTCCCAGCAGGATCGACCTGCCGAAGGACAGCAGACCGCTTCCAACTCCAACGGATCATCGACCCCATCCGTCGAGGAAATCGATCCGCCTGCCGAAGAGGGCGGACTGAAGCCGCTCGACCAGGTCGATACTCCCATTTCCACACCTGGCACCGAAACGGCCTCCCTGCCTGATGACATCGACACGGTTACCGGTGACGGTTATCCGGGTGCCGCCAATTCCGAGCCGGTTCTGGTAAGCCCGAACGAGGCGCGCGAGTGGCTGGCCGAACCGGGTACGCAGCCCGGAACACCATCGCTGCTGCAGCACGCCGTTGCGCAAACCGACGACCGGGATTTCCGGGCCGATTGCACCACTCAGTCCGGGTTTGCCAAGATCACGTTCCAGCAGGCTCCCGCCGGACTTCTGGAAGGCATGCCGCAGGCAGTGCGCATTTCTGCAGGCGAATTCGACAGCGTCTACAATGCTTTCGGCTCCTCCAGCGCCAATGAAGCCGGCATATCGCTGCCCGAAGTCAATATTGAAATGACCGACCCGCTGTGGGAGGCCATGATCAAGCAGTCTGCCCTGTCGATCGCGGTCGAAGGTCTGCCTGCACACGAAGTTTCCCTGAAAGGCAGCGCCAACCCGGTGCGCCTGTTCGTTGCCACCTGCGCCCAGCCTCAGCAGATCGTTTCGGACGACGCCTACGGCAGCGGTGCGGAAGAAGCGAACTCGGATCTTTCCTGCTCCGAGGCCGGCCGGGTGCGGTCGGTCGAAGCCGTCCGGCCTGGTCAGATCGTGTTCCGCAACGCCAGCCGTCAGCCCATCGAGGTGAGCTGGGTGGATTATCGCGGTGGCGAGCGGCCCTACGCGCGCCTGGAACCGGGGCAGATCCTGGAACAGCAGACCTATGTTTCCCACGCCTGGACCGTGCGCGGCTCCAGTGGCGAATGCCGGGGTATTTATGTCACCAAGACCCCGTACCGGGAGGTCGTGATCAACGGACCGGCGAACTTCGGTGCCCCCGGTAACAACGGCTTTGGTAACAACGGGTTCGGCAACAACGGCTTCGACAACAATGGCGGTACCTGGGGAGCACCCAACGGTGGCGGCTTCGACGGTCAGCCCGGCAACGATTTCCCGTCCGGTCCCGTCCCCCCGGGATCCATCGAAGGCTCAAACCAGCCGAATTTCCAGCAACAGCAGACGGCTCGCGCCAATGTGGCCGACTACCTGTGCACCGCCGGCATTGACCTGAATGTCGTGTTTTCGCCGGACATGCAGTCCGCAACCGTTGCTGAAATGGGCTATGGCGCCGTCACCCTGCAGAGACAGGGCAGCGCCAACACGTTCTATTACGAGTCCCAGGGGCATGTGCTGAAGGGGCAGGTTCAGAATGCCACCTGGTCCCGTCCCGGATTGCGGGACGTGTTCTGCGCCCGCAGATAGATTTCAGACACGCCTGTAAAAAACGACAGGGTTTATACTTGATAGAAATCCGGACTGTCTGACAGTTTTTGGTGCCCTAATCGTTTTAACGGCATAAATCGGCTGTCTTCTTAAGCATTTGGTCAATCATTAAGAGGAAACCTTGTCGGACAGAGTTCGATAGGAATCACTTAACCATGTCCTTCGCCCGTTGGCCCATTACCTGGAAGATCAGCCTCCCGATCGCAACCATCCTGCTGTTCACAGCCGCGATCTGTGTGGTCAGTCTCAACAGTCTTTATTCGGCGATGTTCGCGGAACGCCTCAAAAAGATTGAAGAAATCACCGAAGGCGCGGTTTCGATCGCCGCCTATTACCATGGCCAGGAAGCAAGCGGGAAAATGACCCGCGAAGAGGCCCAGGCCTCAGCCCGGGAAGCCATTGGCGCCATCCGGTTCGAAGGCGACAACTATGTCTTCGCCTATGACTACCAGGGCATGAACCTGGTTCATCCGAACGCAAAGCTCGTCGGCACCAACATGATCGGCTTCTCCGACAAGACGGGTGTGAAGATCGTTGCCGAACTGATCAAGGATGCCAAGGCCGGCGGCGGTTCGCTGCTCTATTACTGGCCGCGCACAGCCGGCGAAGAACCGATTGAAAAATATAGCTGGGGTTCCGGTTTCGAACCCTGGGGCTGGATGATCGGCACCGGGGTTTACGTTGACGATCTCGAAGCTGCCTACTGGAGCGCTGCCACTTCGATCATCGCTCTGGCGCTTGTTGGTGCCCTGATTGCGATCGGCATTGCCTTTGTCGCCGTCCGAAACACGGTTCGCCCGCTGCGCGCGCTGACCGACAACATGAGCCTGCTGGCCGATGGCAACACCAGCATCACCATTGACGGCACCGACCGCGGCGACGAAATCGGCCAGATGGCAAGCGCCATGGAGGTTTTCGTCCGGAACGAAGCTGCCCGGCGCGAACTTGAAGAGCAGCAGAATTCCAGCCAGGAAGACGCTGCCCGCAAGGGAGCCGAAATCCAGCAGCTCAGCGGCGACTTCGATCGTCAGATCATGGAAATGCTCAACATCATCGACAGCTCCGTGCAGAACCTGCAGGCTGCTTCCGCCGACATGACCGGCGTCGCGGCACAGACCACGGAACAGAGCGGTCGCGTTTCCAACGCCTCCTCCCAGGCAGCCCACAACGTTGAAACCGTTGCGGCGGCGGCGGAAGAACTGTCGGCCTCGGTCAACGAAATCCGCCGTCAGGTGCAGTCTTCCAGCGAGATTGCGGCCCGCGCTGCCGGAGAAGCCCAGGCAACCAACCAGCGCATGCATGGCCTTTCCGAAAGCGCCAGCCGCATCGGCGAGGTCGTGAACCTGATCCAGGCGATCGCCGAGCAGACCAACCTCCTGGCGCTTAACGCGACCATCGAGGCGGCACGCGCAGGCGAAGCCGGCAGGGGATTTGCGGTCGTTGCTGCGGAAGTCAAAGAGCTGGCCACCCAGACTTCCAAGGCGACCGAGGAAATCTCCAGCCAGATCACGGCGATCCAGGATGAGACCGGTCATGCGGCCAGTGCCATCTCCTCGGTTACCGAGATCATCAACAACATGAACGAAATCGCCTCGTCCATCGCCTCTTCCGTGGAAGAGCAGGGCGTCGCGACACAGGAAATCGCCAGCAACGCGACCGAAGCCTCGCGTAGCACGGTTGAAGTGACCACGAACATCGAGACCGTTGCAGCGGCTGCCGAAAACACCCGCGATACAGCGGAAAAGGTCGACAGCTCGGCCCAGCAGCTGAAGGAAAACGCCTCGATGCTGCGCAATCAGGTCGGCACCTTCCTGCAGGAAGTCCGCAAGCGCTCCGTGGCCTAAGGTCCGGACACCAGACGCAAAAAGCCCGCAGTCCCTCAAAGACTGCGGGCTTTTTCGTGTCAGCTTCCAAGTGGTATGTCAGCCCGGCGGTGTCGTCAGAAGGCCTTCTCCAAGAACCTTGAAAGAGTCGATCACCTTCTTCAGGTCCGCTTGCGGGTCATCGCTTGCCGCAATCCAGAGCGCTGCATTGAAGGCAGCGCCGTTCAGTAGCCGCGCAGCGGCTTCCGCGTCGACGGGTTTTACCAGGCCTTCGGCGATCAGACGTTCAAGCGCACTTGTCGTTGTCTGCAGGCAAACATTCTGGCTCGGCCACTGTGACGGATCGCCAAGTACGGATGGTCCGTCCAGCAGCACGATACGCTGCACTTCCGGCTTCAGAGCCATCTCGATATAGGCAATGCCTTCTGCCATGAGAGACTCCCATTCGCTCCCACCAAGCCGGCTGGCGGCTTCCTTGGCTTCGGCTGCAATTTCGCCATCGAGCTGATTGACCACCGCCTGCAGCAGGCCCTTCTTGTCTCCGAAATTGTGATAAAGCGCGCCGCGCGTCAGGCCGACAGAAGCGGTCAGTTCATCCATGGACGCAGCAGCGTAGCCCTGTTCGGCAAAGGCTTTTCGCCCTGCCGCTATCAGCTTTGCCCGCGTTTCCTCCATCATTTCGGCTCGTTTTCCCGGCGCCATCCTTACCTCGCAAATTCGCATACGGCGCGTATGTCAGTTGACATACGGCGCGTATGTGAGTTATTCACATACGCAGCGTATCTCAATAAGCGCTCCCCGTTAAGCCCGGTTTCACACCGAAGCTCCAACCCTGAAAGGACAGAACATGACCGAGAGCCAACCCGTTTTCCCGGAGGGCCGTCACGCCCTTTATGACACGCATAAATATTCGGCCGCTCTTCGCTCCGGCGACCTACTTTTTGTATCCGGTCAGGTCGGCAGCCGTGCAGATGGCACGCCTGAACCAAACTACGAAGACCAGGTGCGCCTGGCCTTTGAAAACCTGCAAGCCGTGCTCAAAGCGGCCGGCTGCGGACTGGACGACATTATCGACGTCACGACCTTCCACACGGACCCGGAAAACCAGTTCGAGAGCCTGATGAAGGTGAAGGACGAGGTTTTCGAAGAAGCGCCTTATCCGAACTGGACGGCTGTCGGCGTCAACTGGCTGGCCGGTTTCGATTTTGAAATCAAGGTCATCGCACGAATTCCCGGCGACGCCTGACACCTTTTCGGCAAACCTGCCTTCCGGTTTCATCGAGCCTGAAGGCAGGCCGGACCGAATCCAACCGTTCAACGGTTGCAAGCAGCGACGTGGCACACCACGTGCGGAAAGCGCTGGGAGACGGACACTGACCTTCTCCAGCGCATGTCTGCCGATGCATGTTCAATGGAGACCAGATTATGAACGACACCACGAATTGGCACCTTTCCGAAGAAATCCGGACATCTGCCGGTGTCGTCATGGCGGGCCGGGCGGGTGAAGGGCCGTCGCTGGTGCTCGCACACGGCTGGCCGTGGTCGTCCTGGTCCTGGCATCGGCTCATTCCGGAACTCTCCAGGAAGTTCCGCGTCCACTGGTACGACATGCCTGGATACGGCCAGTCGGCAAAGTCAGCTGACCAACGCACGTCCCTAGACATTCAGGGCAAGGTCTTTGCCGAAATGCTCGATCATTGGCAACTCGAGCGGCCCTCGGTTGTGGCCCATGACTTTGGCGGGGCAACAACGTTGCGGGCGCATCTTCTGCACGGCTGCGATTTCGGGAAATACGTCTTGATGAACGTCGTTGCCCTCAGCCCCTGGGGGTCGGAGTTCTTCGATCATGTCGGCCGCCATGTGGAAGCCTTTGTCGGGCTCCCGCCGCATATCCACCGCGCGGTTGTCGATGCCTATATCGGCGGCGCCCTTGTCAACGAAATCGGGGCCGAGGCCCGCGCGGCACTGGCTGGCCCCTGGCTGACCGAAGAAGGCCGCGGCAGCTTCTATCGCCAGTTCGCCCAGGCAGACGAAGCCTATACCAACGAGATCGAACCGCTTTACGGCGACCTTCGGTGCCCGGTGAAGATCCTGTGGGGACAGGACGATCCGTGGATCCCGATCGACCGGGGCCGGGCTCTGCACGCCGCCATTCCGCAGTCGACATTCGAAGCGCTGCCGAACGCCGGCCACCTGCCGCAACTCGAAGTGCCGGATCTTGTTCTGGCCAAGCTGGGTGCCTTCCTCTGAGGGACAGGCGTCAGCTGCAGCTCAGATCTTGCGCAGGGCGACCTTGGCAATCTTGTGACTGGAATCCTTGGTCAGGATCAGGTCGGCGCGAGGCCGCGTCGGCAGGATGTTTTCGCGCAGGTTGACCAGATTGATGTCGTTCCAGATGCGATTGGCGGTCGTGACGGCTTCCTGATCCGTGATCCGCGAATACTTATGGAAATAGGATCCCGGATCGCGGAAAGCTGTCTCGCGCAGGCGCATGAAGCGGTCGACATACCAGTTCAGCAGCAGGGTTTCATCGGCATCGATATAGACCGAGAAGTCGAAGAAATCCGAAACGAACGGCACAGCCCGCCCGTCCTTGGGCAATTCGCGCGTCTGCAGCACGTTGAGGCCTTCGACAATCAGAATATCGGGCCGGTCGACCGTCACCGTGTGGCCGGGCATGACATCGTAGTAGAAGTGCGAATAAACCGGTGCCCGGACGAACCGCTTGCCTGCCTTGATGTCCGACAGGAATTTCAGCAGACGTGGCCTGTCGAAACTTTCCGGAAAGCCCTTCTTGGACATCAGCCCTTCGGCTTCCAGCACCGCGTTTGGATACAGGAACCCGTCGGTGGTGATCAGGTCGACCTTGGGACTGGCCGGCCAGCGGGCCAGAAGCTCACGCAGGACGCGCGAAGTGGTCGACTTGCCGACAGACACCGACCCGGCAACACCGATAATGAACGGCGTCTTGCCGTCGCGGGTGCCGAGGAAGTTCTGCGTTGCCTGAAAGATGCTGATGGTTGCTTCGGCATAAAAGGCAAGCAGACGGGAGAGCGGCAGGTAGATTGTCTCGACCTGCTCGATCGAGACCGGCGCATTGAGGCCCTGCAACTGGGCCACCTCATGCGCATCCAGCGTCATGGGCGTGTCCGCACGCAGTCTTGCCCACTCGCGCTCGGTGAACACCTGGTAGGGGGACAGATCCATGTCCAGGGCCGTGGCGACTTTCTGATCCATTACTTCGCAGTTCCTGCTGCGCGGCTGAACGTCGGATCCGGTACAGAGCCTGCAGGCCCTGGATTATTCCTGAGGCCGAGACGCCTTTTCTTCCAGTCCGGTCTGTCCCGTACGGCTCGCAAGCTCCTTCATAACATCCCCGAGGGGGACATTGGAGACATTGAGAACCACCAACAAGTGATAAAGCACATCGGCGGCCTCGGCCGTCAATTCCTGCCGGTCCTTCTGAACGGCGGCAATCGCCGCCTCAACCGCTTCTTCCCCCAGCTTCTGGGCGCATTTGGCAACGCCCTTGTTGACGAGCTTGCGCGTATAGGACTTGTCGTCCGCGCTATTCGCACGTGCAGCAATAATGGCGTCCAGATCTTCCAAAGTGAAGTCGGTCATTCGGCTAGTTCCCTTGAGGCCGTTTCAGGCGTCGAGGCGCATCGGTACGCCGGCGTCGTTCATGTAGTGCTTGGCTTCCTGAATGGTATATTCGCCAAAGTGGAAGATCGAGGCGGCCAGCACCGCAGTGGCATGGCCATCACGGATGCCTTCCACCATGTGATCCAGATTGCCGACACCGCCCGAGGCGATCACCGGCACCGGCACCGCATCGGCAATTGCCCGGGTGAGGGCGATATTGTAGCCGGACTTGGTGCCATCCCTGTCCATGGACGTGACCAGCAGTTCACCGGCGCCCAGTTCGACAACCTTCCTGGCGAACTCAACAGCATCGATGCCGGTGGCATTGCGGCCGCCATGGGTGAAGATCTCGAATTTTTCCGGTTCGCCCGGAGAGTTGACCTGCTTGGCATCGATGGAAACGACGATGCATTGCGCGCCGAATTTTTCCGCCGCTTCGCGCACGAAATCCGGATTGGTAACGGCCGCCGTGTTGATCGACACCTTGTCGGCTCCGGCAATCAGCAGCTTGCGAATGTCTTCCACCGTGCGCACGCCGCCACCGACGGTAACCGGCATGAAACAGGCTTCGGCCGTGCGCCGGACAACGTCGTAGATCGTGTCCCGGCCCTCGTGACTGGCGGTGATGTCGAGAAAGCAGAGCTCGTCCGCCCCGGCCGCGTCATAGGCCTTGGCGGCTTCCACCGGATCACCGGCATCAACCAGATCCACGAAGTTGACGCCCTTGACGACACGGCCGTCCTTGACGTCGAGACAGGGAATGACACGGGCTTTCAAGGTCATGATGCTTTGCTCCGCGCGGCCAGGATCAATTCCATGGCTTCTTTCGGATCGAGACGGCCGTCGTAGAGCGCACGGCCGGAGATTGCCCCTTCCAGGATAGCGCAGTCCGGCTCCAGCAGGCGGTGAATGTCGTCGATCGACGCAAGGCCGCCCGAGGCAATGACCGGAATGGAGACGGCGCGGGCAAGTTCCAGCGTCGAGGGAATATTGAGGCCTTTCAGGACGCCGTCGCGATCGATATCGGTGTAGATGATCGCCGCAACGCCTGCATCTTCGAACTGCCGGGCAAGATCGACTGCGGTAAGTTCGGACGTTTCCGCCCAGCCCTCGACGGCGACATAGCCGCCCTTGGCATCAATGCCGACGGCAACCTTGCCCGGGAACTTGCGGCAGGCTTCCTTCACCAGGTCCGGATCGCGCACCGCAACAGTGCCCAGGATGACGCGGCTGATGCCCTTGTCCAGCCAGGTTTCGATATGTTCCAGCGTCCTGATCCCGCCACCCAGCTGCACCGGGTTCTTCGTTGCCCCCAGAATGGCATCGACAGCCGCGCCGTTGACGCTCTCGCCGGCGAAGGCGCCGTTGAGATCGACCACATGGAGCCATTCGAAGCCCTGATCCTCGAACGCCCGGGCTTGCGCACCCGGGTTGTCGTTGAACACGGTTGCCTGGTCCATGTCGCCCAGTTTCAGGCGAACGCACTGGCCATCCTTCAGATCGATGGCGGGAAAGAGGATCATGTCGCTTTAAATTCCTTCAACGATGACGATTTCGCCATCGGCTACTTTCTGGCGGATTTTCACCGCTTCCTGATATTCCGGCGAATTATAGCAATCAACCGCGTGCTGGAAGCTCGGAAATTCGATGATAACGTTGCGTGCCCGGCCCGGGCCTTCGATGGCATCGGTCTTGCCGCCGCGGGCAAGGAAATTGGCGCCGAACCGCTCGAAGGCGGGCTTTGCCGTTTCCACGTATGCCGGATATCCGTCGGCGTCATGCACGTCGACACGGGCGATCCAGTAACCTTTGCTCATGTTGGCCTCCCAGGCGCTTCTTGTTTAAGGGGTCCAGTCCAGGAAATTGGCGATCAGCTCCAGACCGAGCCGTTGGCTTTTTTCCGGGTGGAACTGGGTGCCGATCATGTTGTCCTTCGCCACCATGGCAGTGAAGGTGCCGGCATAATCGAACGTTGCCAGGCGGTCTTCCGCCCTGGCGCAGGCAAAGTGGAACGAGTGCACGAAATAGGCGTGCAGGCCATCCGGCCCCGTTTCCAACCCCTTGAAAACCGGGTGGCTTTCCGGGCGGACCTCAATGGTGTTCCAGCCCATGTGGGGGATTTTCAGCGTCTTGTCTGCCGGTTCCATGGCGGTAACGTCGCCTTCGACCCAGCCAAGGCCTTCTACGGTCTCGAATTCCAGGCCGCGGCTTGCCATCAGCTGCATGCCGACGCAGATGCCGAAGAAAGGCTTGCCGTCCTTGCGCACGACCTGTTCCAGCGCCTCGGGCATGCCTTCGACAGCCCACAGGCCGCGCTTGCAGTCGGCAAAGGCGCCGACACCCGGCAGCACGACACGGTCGGCCTTCAGTACCCTTTCGGGGTCGGACGTCACGATAACGTCGGGCGTGTGGGCGTGGGCGCGGGCCGCGCGCTCAAACGCCTTTTCGGCCGAGCGCAGGTTGCCCGAGCCGTAATCGATAATCGCAATTGTCATTGACGGGTCTCCGGACCGAGAGTCAGGCCCACCACCTGCTCGCTACCGATCCTCGGGATGATCGGTTGGGAGGCGGGGCGCTGTTGCCGGTCGATTTGAGGTCTGGGCGGCGACACTCGGTCAGCCGCCTTGTGGAGAAATCGGAATTCGGCTTCGCTCTTGTTGTGCGCGTCGACGATGCCGACAACACGCCAGCCCTTGCGCGCCAGCGACCAGCGGCGCAGCGCCTGGGCTTCCAGACCGAACAGGATAGAGGTGAAAAGAGCGACAACCGTCATGGCTTCCTGACTGACAGACAACGCCAGGATTTCGATTGCCAGCGTCGCGGCAAGATAGCCGAGCAGCACCAGCCACATCCGGTTGACCAGCAGCCAGATGACGGCAAACAGGAACGCAAGCGTCGAGAAGCCGTCCGGAATGAAGGCAAGCCGGTCGGTCTGGCGTGGATCGCCAGCCAAATCCTCAAACTCTGGCGGAGCCATCACAACATATGTGCTCATGCGCCGTTTCCTGCCCTAGCCGCCGAGCTGGCCCTTGGTGGTCGGAATGCGGTCTGCCTGCCGCGGATCGATCTCCACCGCCTTGCGCAAGGAGCGCGCAACCGCCTTGAAGCAGGTTTCGGCGATGTGATGGCAATTGGAGCCATAAAGGTTGGCAATATGAAGGGTAATCCCGGAATTCATCGCAAATGCCCGGAAAAACTCCTCGAACAGCTCCGTGTCGAATTCACCGATCTTGTCCCGGTCGAAGGTGACGTCCCAGACCAGGAAGGGACGGCCGGACACATCCAGCGCGCAGCGGGTCAGCGCTTCATCCATGGCAAGATGGGTATCGGCATAACGGGTGATGCCCGCCATGTCGCCCAGCGCTTCGGAAATTGCCTGGCCCAGCGCAATGCCGGTATCCTCGACCGTGTGGTGAAAGTCGATATGAGTGTCGCCATCGGCACGGGCCTTGATGTCGATCAGCGAATGTCGCGACAATTGCTCCAGCATATGGTCGAAGAACCCGACGCCGGTCTGGACGTCGTATGCGCCCGTGCCGTCCAGGTTGATCTCGACCGCGATGCGGGTTTCCTTGGTGTCGCGCGATACACTCGCTGTGCGCATGTGCTGATGCCCCGTGGGTAATGGGAAAGAAGAACCGCGGTGTTGTAGCAGCCTGAACCGTCTAAGAAAATAGCGGTTTCATAGTGAAAGGGTTCTGTGGCCGGACTATCTTGCTGACAGGCAAATCGGCATTCGTCTGTCGCCGCGTTCCTGAAATCCATTTTGGGGGAAATCCATCATGTACAAAAAAGCCATTTCAGAAGGCGGGATTGCCGTCGTTACCGGTGCTGCCAGCGGCGTCGGACTGGCCGCTGCCACCCGCTTCGCCCAGGCAGGACTGGGCGTCATTCTTGCCGATCTGCCCGGTCCGGCCCTTGAAGAGGCAACGGAAAAGGTGCGTGCCGCCGGTACGGTCGGTGTCGATATTTTCGCGGTTCCGACCGATGTCGGTGACATGGCGCAGGTAGAAGCCCTGGCCGAAAAGGCGTTTCAGACCGGGCCGGTTGCGGTCCTGATGAACAACGCCGGTATCAGCCTGCCGACCTCTGCCTGGGAGGGGTTCGACAATTGGGTCCGCCTGATGGACATCAATTTCTACGGCGTCCTGCGCGGTGTCCATGCCTTCACACCGCGCCTGATCGAGGCTGCCCGCCCGGCGGTCATCGTCAACACCGGATCGAAGCAGGGCATCACGACACCTCCGGGAAACCCCGGCTACAACACCACCAAGGCAGCCGTGAAAGTGCTCAGCGAACAGCTTGCCCATGAACTGCGGCAGGCCGGAGCGCCCATTTCGGTGCATC
Source organism: Labrenzia sp. CP4 (assembly GCF_001579905.1). NCBI lineage: Bacteria > Pseudomonadati > Pseudomonadota > Alphaproteobacteria > Hyphomicrobiales > Stappiaceae > Labrenzia > Labrenzia sp. CP4. The sequence goes on from NZ_CP011927.1 coordinate 137,854, forward strand.
TGTTCGTTCCGGGGTTCACCTACACCGGCATGACCGCAAGCCACTTTCCGGAGAAGCCGGCCTCGGCCTGGACCAGCGAGCAGACCGTCGATCACTTCATCGAACGGATGTCAGCGGGCGATTTCTACATCCTGTGCCCGGACAATGACGTCGACAGCACCAGGGACAATCGCCGGGCAGAATGGGCCATCGGCGATATCATTGAAAACCGGCCGCCGCTGTCGCGCTGGCATGACGACTACAAGGATGCCTTCGCGGAATTCGAGCGCACAGGCAAGGCGTAGTTCTGGGTAGTTCTGGCGCTGGGCGATCCTTGGTGCTATGCACTGGCACCTGCCCCAAAATCCGAGGATCTGCCCATGCCGACCAGCCCTTTCTCCCCGAAAACCGCTCTGGATCGCCTGATGTTGCCTGTCGACGTGCCGACGGTTGCCGAGGCCGAGAAGCTGGTAAAGCAGACTGAAGGCAAGGTCGGTGTCTACAAGATCGGCATGGAACTTCAGTTTGCCGGCGGGTTGGAATTCGCCCGTGACCTGGCGCGTGACGGCAAGAAGATCTTTCTGGACGTCAAGCTGCACGATATCGACAACACCATCGAAAAGGCCGTACGCAACGTCGCCAAGATGGGCATGACCTTCATGACCCTGCACGGCTACCCGAAAACCATGCGTGCTGCCGTGAAAGGCCTGCGGGAAGAGGGCAATCCCGATCTGTGCCTGCTCGGGGTGACGGTGCTGACCTCCATGGACGAACAGGACCTGGTCGATGCAGGGTATCGCGGCCCGATTGCCGATGTGGTGGAAGCGCGGGCGAAGGACGCCCGTGTGGCTGGCATGGGCGGCATCGTCTGCGCCGCCACCGAAGCCACAAAAATGCGGGCCATCCTTGGAGACGAGCTTGTGATCGTCACCCCCGGCATCCGCCCTGCCGGCAGCGACGCCGGAGACCAGCGCCGGGTGATGACCCCGGCGGACGCGATTCAGGCTGGTAGTGACTACCTGGTGGTCGGCCGCCCGATCAGCCGGGCCGAAGATCCGGGTGCGGCGGCCGATGCCGTGGTTGCCGAAATAGAAGAGGCGCTGAACCTGCCGCCGCTAGTCGATAACACCGGTAACCGGAAAGCCGCATCCTTCGGCAACTTTTCGATATGACGCGGTAAATCCGCTCAGGGAAGCGGTATAGATGAGGCCACTCGGTCCGACGATATCGATTTGCCCGTTCCGTTGCATCGCCTGCAGGACGCGCTGAGCGTCCTCAATCGGGAAATTGGTCTTGGCGACGGCGAAACCGTCTTCATCGAAATAGGCTTGGACCGTTGCCTGCGCGCTGTCGCCGTCATCAAAGACGAAATTGACCTTCTGGTCATTCTGAAGAACCGTCGCGTGGCCGCGGACGGCACGTTCCGTTAGCTGGATACCGGGGAAGAAGTCCGGCGGCAATGCATCGCTGTTGGACGTCGCGAAGCCTACGGTGGGCAGTCCGTCGCCGCCAGTCCACATGGTGCAGTTGATACGAAAGTCTTCGCCCGTATCAAACGACTGAATCTCTACATTCCAGTCCTTGTAGGAAAAATACTGTTCCTTGGCCTGAACAGCGGAAGCGGCAAGCAGGCCGAGTCCGAGGCCGGTCAAAATTCTGAATGTCATCAAAAAGTCCCCGAAAAGGTAGGATGACGCTCACTCAACATCGAAAACCTTAAAATAAGTGACTGACGTCAGGCGTTTTTGGCATCAACCTTGTCTGGTCCCACTTCCTCTCCTGAACCACGCGAACCGGGTTCCGCCATGCTTGCCCGGGATGACACAAGTGCTTGCCGGAACCGTTTCTTTCCCCTGGAAAGCAGGGGTAGCGGCCGGTTGACCAAGGCCAGAAGAAAAAAACCACCGCCGAAGCGGTGGTCCAGTTTGCTACAATCACGTGATCTGAGGTCACGCTGCCTGGTTGTCTCCATTGGCCGCAGACCGGAGAACCATGCCGTAGAGGTCACGCGGGTCGTCCGGATCAGCCAGCAGGTCGAGCTTCTCGAAGTGACCGGTTCTGGGCAGAAGATCGCGGACGTAGCGCAGGGCGGCAAAGTCCTCGATGGCAAAGCCGACGCTGTCGAACAGCGTAATCTGGTCCTGCGAAGTGCGGCCTTCGGCCTTGCCGGCGTAGACCTGCCAGAGTTCGGTAACCGGATGATCGCGGTCGAGCTGCTGGAATTCACCCTCGATATGAGTCTGATCCGGGAATTCGACAAAGATATCTGACCGCAACAGGATATCGCGATGCAGCTCGGTCTTGCCCGGGCAGTCGCCGCCGACCGCATTGATGTGAACGCCGGTGCCGACCATGTTGTCGGTCAGGATCGTCGCCGATTTCTTGTCCGCGGTTACGGTGGTGATGATCTGCGCGCCTTCGATCGCATCTTCCGGCGTCTTGCAGATGGTCACGTTCAGTCCGGAATTGGCGAGGTTGCGGGCAAGGCGCAAGCTGGCGGCGCTATCAATGTCGTAGGCGCGGATGTCGGTGATCCCGAGCATGTCCTTGAACGCCAGGCACTGGAAGTCGGACTGTGCGCCATTGCCGATGATCGCCATCGTGGTGGACCCCTTGGGTGCCAGGTATTTGGCGGCAAGCGCCGAGTTGGCTGCCGTGCGCAAGGCCGTCAGGATGGTCATCTCGGTGAACAGCACCGGATAGCCGGTCGTCAGGTTCGACAGAACACCGAAGCCGGTAACAGTCTGCAGACCATCACGGGTGTTGCCGGGATGACCGTTGACATACTTGAAGCCGAAGGTCTTGCCGTCACTGGTCGGCATCAGCTCGATGACACCCTGAGGCGCATGCGCCGGAATACGCGGTTTCTTGTCGAAGCTTTCCCATCGCAGGAAATCCTGCTCGATATATTCGGCGATGCCACGCATGAAGGTTTCGACGCCAATCGCGCGGACATTGCGCATCATGTTGTCGACGCTGACGAAGGGCACATAGGCCAGATCCGACGGCAGGAGATTGATGGGGCTGTTTGACATTGTTCGGTCCTCTAGAAGCTTCTTGTCGGCCGGTCGAAGACCCGGCGGCCAAACAGGCTGCCGGTCAGTTCGACCATCAGACGCGCGGTTTTTCCGCGTTCGTCCAGGAAGGGATTGAGCTCGACCAGGTCGAGAGAGGTGACGAGACCACTGTCATGCAGCATCTCCATCACCAGATGGGCTTCGCGGAAGGTCGCGCCGCCCGGAACGGTAGTGCCGACGGCCGGGGCGATTGACGGATCCAGAAAATCGACATCCAGGCTGACATGCAGAAGGCCGTTTTCGGCCTTTACGCGCTCCAGAAACGGCTTCAGAAGAGTGCCGATGCCTTCCTCATCGATCCGGCGCATGTCGCTGACACCGACGCCGTGGCTGACCAGCAGGTTGCGCTCGGCATCATCGATCGAGCGAACACCGAGGATCTCGACATTCTGCGGTTTCAGGGTGTGTTCCAGCGGGCTGCCAAGCAGATCGTCAAATCCGGGCAGGCCGCACAGAAACGCGAGCGGCGTACCGTGAAGGTTGCCGCTGGCGGTGCTGTCCAGCGTGTGAAAATCCGAATGCGCATCGAGCCAAAGCACGAACAACGGGCGCCCGAGTGCAGCTGCTGCCCTTGCCTGACCCGAAACGGTGCCCGCCGCCATGGCGTGATCGCCGCCAAGATAGATCGGAAAACCCGGTCCTTCGCCAAGTTCCGCCGCCTTCTGGTGGAGCGCCCGGGTCCAGGCAACATAGGCGCGGTAATTCCGCAGTATCCTGTTGGGAGGGGTGAGGCTGCCAACCTCCGCCGGGCTCAGATTTCCGTGGTCGACGACCGAATGGCCGAGTTCCTGTAGCGTCTCCTGCAGGCCGGCGGTTCGATAGGCGTCCGGACCCATGAGGCAGCCGCGCTGACCGGCGCCTTCATCCACCGGAGCTCCAACCAGCACAATCTGTTTCTCAACGACGTTCACGTCCTGCTCCGCCCCAAAATTCAACTGTCAAAAGTGTGCTGAAACGCCGCGGCGGAGTAAATCCGGACACTTGATCAAAAGAGCAGCCAGATTTATCATTTTGATAAGCTCAATTTATCGGAATGGAAAAATGGACGATCTGGATCTTCGATTGATCTCGCTTCTGCGCCATGACGGGCGACGGTCAGTGTCCGAATTGGCAGGTGATCTGAAGGTCTCACGCGCCACCGTGCGCTCTCGCATGGAGAAGCTGGTCGACACGGGAGAAATCCTGGGATTTACCGCCGTCCTGCGCGACGACTGGCGCGATCTTCCAATCCGCGCGGTGACGCTGGTGGTCGTAGACGGCCACAACACCGAACCGGTGATCCGCTCGCTCAGCGCCATGACGGAGGTTCGCGCGATCCATTCCACAAACGGCAAGTGGGATCTGGTACTGGACGTCGCCACACGCGATCTTGCTGCCTTTGACGATGCACTCAATCGCATTCGCCTGATCGAGGGTATTACCGGCACGGAGACGAGCCTGCTTCTGACCACCCGCAAGGGACCGGCGGTTTCGGCCAGCGAATTCAAGGATGTTCTGGGGTAGGAACGCCAGTCCCGGTTTCTTTGCAGTCATTCCGGCCGAGTGAAGCGGAAACTGGTACCAAAGCGCCAAGGATCATGAGACGGATCGCAAATCGGGTCGATCCCCTGTTGTTCGCCGACTAAGATCGGAGCAGACTTCAAGTTCAGCATGAAGAAACCGCCATGACCAAAGCGCTCGACCTTACCAGCCTGACGTCCGAACCGACCCCGATCTCCATCGGCGAGGAGGCTGCACAGCACTACGACGTCGTTCGCCGCACCTTGAAGCGGATCACCGAAGACTGGCGCGAGCAGCCCACGCTGGACCAGCTGGCCAGGGAAGCCGGTCTTCAACCCATCCAGCTGCAACGTGTGTTTTCGCGCTGGGCGGGGCTGACGCCGAAGCAGTTCCTGCAGGCAATCACGCTGGATCACGCCAAGGCGCTGCTGCGCGAGTCCGCCAGTGTTCTCGACGCAACCTACGAAGTGGGCCTGTCCGGATCCGGCCGGCTGCACGACCTTTTCGTCACGCATGAAGCCATGACGCCTGGTGATTACCGCAATCGTGGCGCGGGTCTTTCAATTGCCTACGGCTTTCATCCTTCCCCCTTTGGCCAGGTTCTGGTGATGGCCACCGACAAGGGTTTGGCCGGCCTGGGATTTGCCGATCCGGGCGAGGAAACCTCTGCCCTGGAAGACATGTGCGAGCGCTGGCCCGCAGCCGTTTTCGTCCAGGATCAGGAAGCGACGGCGCAATTTGCCCGGCGCGTCTTCGATCCGAAAAAGTGGCAAGAGGATCAACCGCTCAACATCGTTATGATTGGTACCGATTTTGAAATCAGGGTCTGGCAGACCCTGCTGAAGATCCCGATGGGCAAGGCCACCACCTATTCCGACATCGCCGCCTGCCTCGGCAACCCGAAGGCATCCCGCGCTGTCGGCACCGCAGTCGGCCGCAACCCGCTCTCCTTCGTCGTCCCCTGCCACAGGGTGCTCGCAAAAGGCGGCAAACTCGGCGGCTACCACTGGGGCCTCACCCGCAAACGCGCCATCCTCGGCTGGGAAAGCGGCTTGTCCGGGCCGGTTCTGGAGTGTGTTTGAGGGGGGCAAATGAACCCACTGTCCGTCATTCCGGACAAGCGCAGCGTCGATGCGCGCAGATCCGGAATCCAGACATCAGCATGAGCGAAGCGAAACCCGCTTGAAAGAAGAAGCGGCCGCGCATTCGGCGCGAAAAGCATCTGGATTCCGGATCTGCGTTCGGCTCGCCTCACTTGTCCGGAATGACAGCCGGATGTCCTAAAACACCGGCCCCTTCGGCATCGGATAGTTGCCGGTGATTTCCCAGCCGAATGCGGCGATGCGTTCGGCGGCCATGGGTGTGACGTCGCCCGTGATCAGGAAGTCGACACCCGTAGGCGGGAAGGGCAAGGTGCCGAGGCCTTCGTGCATGGCGGAGAAGGTCTGCGCCACGGTCTGCGTCCAGGCCACATGATCGAAAGGCATGACGATGGCGGCCATGCCGTCACGGCGCAGGGCGACGGGGATGCCGGACACCAGCTTGATGTCTCCCAGCGGCGAAACCGTGCTGTTGTAGGTTTCCATGAGAACGACACGGCGAAGCTGGAAATAGGCAAGATCCCGGCTGTCGGCATCAGCCGCCTTTTCGGCAATCAGGTAAAGGTCCTTCACACCGGGCATTGCCTGCATCTGATAGGCGATCGCGGCCTTTTCCGAAGCCGTGTAGAACGGATTGCCCATGAGCTTGGCGTTCGTCACCTCTGGCACGCCTACGGCGCGCAGAACGCTGGAGGTGCGTTCCTGCAGCTCGGTCGGCGTGCTGTCGACAATGAGATTGCGGAAATTGTCTGCCTGCCGCGCGGCGTTGACGATGATGCCGCCGGGCAGGAGGCTGGTAATTGCGCTCACCGTCCAGTTGCCTGCCGTGGTCACGCTGGCAGTTTCGTCGAGCTTTTCCGATAGCGGCCGATAGAACGTATAGGGGTCGACGCCCACATCGACCGCAAGTTCGCGCCGGGCCTTGGCCTGGCCGGTGATCGACTTGGCAAGTTCTGCCGGAGATCCGCCCTTGCCGCTGACAGCGGCCTCGACGCCCTTGGTGAGGCGGCCGAACATGCGGCCGACACCGGAAACGGTGTTCTTTGCGGTTCCCACAGGATCGGTCACCGTGCTTTCGACGAACTCGACCGGCTTCATGGCCGCCTGCTTGAGGCCGTCAACGAAGCTTGCGTCGTTTTTCAGACTGTCGAGGGCAATCAGCACCTGGATTTCGTGCAGGCGCAGCTTGAGCATGCCGTCGCCTTCGATCTGCTCGACGCCGAGATCGGTCTGAACCTGGTAAATCCGCAGGAAACCGTCGCCGCGCACCGGCGAGAGTACCGCATAGCCGGGGCCGAGTTCCTTACCGTCGAGAAGTGTGGCCGGATCCTGCTCCGGTGGCGTCTCATATTGTTCGGTGAGCGCGTTTGCAGGCACGCTCAAGAGCAGAGCGCCCAGGAAAGCGCCTGCAAGCTTTGGGCGACAGGTTTCAAAACCGAACATTCAGGGCCTCCTCGGGCAGAGGCCGGTGACGCCTCAGACCGGCGCCAGACCGCTGCGCGCCAGAACTTCACCAGCCAGATAGAGCGACCCGCAAATCAGAATCCGGGGCGGCTCGCCATCTTTTGCCGCACAAGCTGCCACATCTGCCAGCGCTGCGTCCAGTGATTGAAACGGCGTCGCTTCAAGTCCCGCACAGCGGGCAAGATCGGCCAGGTCTTCCGGCTCCCTTGCGGTGGGTGTCGTGGTGATCGGCACCGTGCCGACATGGCGTGCCAGTCCGTGGAACGGACGGAAGAATCCGACGGGATCCTTTGTCGTCAGCATGCCGGACACGAGGTAGAGCGGCCGGGGTGAGCGCTCTTCCTGTTCGCCCATGAACTGGGCGATCGAAATGCCCGCGCCGGGATTGTGGCCACCATCGACCCAGACTTCCGACCCTTCCGGACACAGGTCATGCAACGGTCCGCTGGTGATCGGCTGCAGCCGTCCGGGCCAGTTGACCGTTTTCAGGCCGTGGGCAATCGTATCGCCATCCGGCAACATGCCCGCCGCCTTCAATGCCGCAATGGCGACAGCCGCATTGGAGAACTGGTGACGGCCACCAAGCACGGGCACAGGCAGGTCGATCAACTCGTCCTCGTCCTGAAACGCCATGCGGCCATGGTCTTCCTGCGCTGCGAAATCCTGCCCGAACACTTCGATCGGCGCCTTGTTGCGCGCCGCCTGACGCGCAATCGTTGCCATGGCGCTGTCTTCCTGCGCAGCACAGATGACCGGCACGCCCGGCTTTATGATTCCGGCCTTTTCGGCAGCGATCACCGACAGGTCGTCGCCCAGAAACTTCTCGTGGTCCATCGAAACCTGGGTAATCACCGTGGCAAGCGGCCGGTCGATCACGTTGGTCGCGTCAAGACGGCCTCCGAGACCGACTTCAAGCAGCAGCACATCTGCGGGATTTTCTGCGAACAGGAGCAAGGCAGCAGCGGTGGTGATCTCGAAAAAGGTGATTTCCTCACCGCCATTGGCTTCTTCGCAGCGGTGCAGGGCCTCATAGAGGACCGGATCGGAGACGAATTTGCCATCCGAGCCGAGCCGAATGCGCTCGTTGAAGGAAACCAGGTGCGGCGAGGTGTAGACGTGGCAGCGTTTTCCGGAAGCTTCCAGGATCGCCCGCATTGTGGCGGTAACCGAGCCCTTGCCGTTGGTACCGGCGACGTGAATCACTGGCGGCAGGCGCTGTTCGGGATGCCCGAGCGCTTCCAGCAAGCGGTACATGCGACCGAGCGAGAGATCTATCTCCTTCGGATGCAGCGCCAGCAAACGGTCCAGAATTTTCGTGATTTGATCCAAGGCGCCCTCCGCAGGGTCCCTTTTTCCCGGTTGCGTTTGACTAACGCCTTTACGGGAAGGCCGCCCGCGAGACAAGCGGACAGCCCGGAAATGTCGTGTCAGGCCGCTTTCGCGACGTATTCGTGTAACGAAGCCACCTAGCTGGCAGCTTCCGCGCCCTTGGCAGGCTCCGCAGCCGTTTCGGCAGGCTTGGCTTCGGCTTCCGGTGCCGGCTCCTTCGGCGCTTCAAGCTTCGGCAGTTCGACTTCCCGCTTCATCAGGATACCGCAGATGCGTGCCAGTGTTTCCTTCATCTTCTGGCGCGGCACCACCATGTCGATCATGCCATGGTCGAGAAGATATTCGGCAGTCTGGAAATCGTCCGGCAACTTTTCGCGCACGGTCTGTTCGATCACGCGGCGGCCTGCGAAGCCGATCTGGGCACCCGGTTCGGCAATGTGCACGTCGCCAAGCATGGCGTAGGAGGCCGAGACGCCGCCCGTGGTCGGGTTGGTCAGTACGACGATATAGGGCAGTCCCGCTTCGCGCAGCATCTGCACACCGACCGTGGTGCGCGGCATCTGCATCAGCGACAGAATGCCTTCCTGCATGCGTGCACCGCCGGAAGCGGCAAACATGACGAAAGGCGTCTTGTCCTCGACCGCTTTCAGCATGCCGGCAAGGATCGCTTCACCCGCGGCCATGCCGAGCGAGCCGGCGATGAAATCGAAGTTCTGCACGGCAATGGTCAGCGGCATGCCGTTGACCTGGCCCTGGGCCACGATCACGGCTTCGTCTTCGCCGGATTTGGTGCGGGCTTCCTTCAGGCGGTCGGTGTAGCGCTTGCTGTCGCGGAACTTGTGCGGATCGGCATGCACTTCCGGGGTATCGACCTCGGTGTATTTGCCGCCGTCAAACAAAGCCTCAACGCGTTTGCGCGCCGGGATGCGCATGTGATGACCGGAATTCGGGATCACCCAGAGATTGGCTTCCAGATCCCGGTGAAACACCATTTCACCGGTTTCCGGACACTTGATCCAAAGGTTTTCCGGAACTTCGCGCTTTTTCCAAAGATCACGGATCTTGGGGCGTACGATAGAATTGATCCAGTTCACGTCAAACGCGTCCCGCTACTCGAGTTACCATTGGACGGAGATATGGGGTCCGTCCGAAATCCTTCAATTCAGACCAGCCGATGGCTGACCAGTCAGGCTGTTCTTGACCGGGCGCATCCGGAGGCCAGGTCGGACACCAGGTCGACGACGGTCTGAACGGTTTTGTCAGTCGCCTTGCCGGCCTCATCGAGGCTGTCACGGATGGCATTGACCAGAACCGACCCGACCACGACACCGTCGGCATCCTTGCCGATTTCCGCTGCCTGGTCTGCGGTCTTCACGCCGAAACCGACGGCAACCGGCAGGTCCGTGTGGCCCTTGATCCGCTTGACCGCGGTGGTCACCCGACCGGTATCGGCGATATTGGCGCCGGTGATGCCGGTCACGGAGACGTAATAAACGAAACCGGAGGTGTTGGCCAGAACGGCAGGCAGACGCTTGTCGTCAGTGGTGGGTGTTGCCAGGCGAATGAAATTGAGACCTGCTTCCAGGGCCGGAATGCAGAGTTCGTCATCTGCTTCTGCCGGAATATCGACAATGATGAAGCCGTCGACACCAGCGTCCTTGGCTACTTGCACGAAAACCTTCGGGTCCCGCACGTAGATCGGATTGTAATACCCCATCAGGATGATCGGCGTATCCTGGTCCTGCTTGCGAAACTCACGAACCATGTCCAGGGTCTTGTCCATGGTGTGCCCCGCAGCCAGCGCACGCTGATTGCCAAGCTGAATCGGGATGCCTTCGGCCATCGGGTCGGAAAACGGCATGCCGAGTTCGATAACGTCGGCACCTGCTGCCGGAAGGGCGTTCAGGAGGGCTTGCGAGGTCTGCAGATCCGGATCGCCTGCGGTGATAAAGGTGACCAAGGCCGGCCGGCCGGCATCCGCACAGGCTTTAAAACGGCGGTCGATACGCGTATCCGTCATTCACTGCTACCCTTTTTCGCGCCATCCGGGACCCTCCGGGGCGTTTCCGTTTCAGCGATGTACGGGGGCAGTGCGTGCAATGTCAATTGTCTCATGCAGATTCGGAGCGTTGAAACAGGCTCCGAACCCAGACCGGTCAGCGGCTTGGATAGTCGATCAGGCCGATAGCGCGCAGGGCGGCATCCGCCCGGTAGACATGTTCGCTGCCCATGGGCTTCGCCCGGCCGGAGCGCGTGAACGGGTTTCCGGCACCGCGAAACACGGTGGCGAGGGGCGCTGCCGATGGCGCGCTGATATGGAGGGCCTGCAAGGTGCTCATCTCAAAAACCAAAAAAGATTGATGCCGCGATCCGGAATCGCAACCGGGCCGCACCTTATGGCTTTTTTGCAGTGCAGCAAGCTCTGGAAGCGCAGGTCAGACCCGCGAAAAATGCATGGCTGATAGGCGAAATGTGCACAAATTGCGCCTAGAAAAATGCACTGCGTGCACCTATTGTAAAACAAACCACTGAGCCACCAAACAAATAAGGAGCTGAAAATGGCCCATTCCCTGTTCGAACCCGCTCCTCAGCCTTTCACTGAAAAGCTGTGGCGCCGGATGAGGGATTTTCACCTGGGTTTTGCCCAGCGCAAGGGTGTTGCCGAAGTTTCTTCCGAGCAATCAGACCCAGCGCTGGCACAACAGGCGACCGGTCTGGACGCCCGGGGCCGCCAGCAGTTGCTGGAAGCCATGTTGACGGCAAAACCCATAGCCGTGCCACCGCGCGCTGCTTTCAAACGCAGCGCCTGACCGGCTGCAGCCTTAGCGCCGTTTGAAATGACGGACGAAGGCGCGGCTGGTGATTTCGCTGCGTTCCAGGCCGAGATCGGCAAGCTGGGCGTCGTTCAGGTGGTTCATGCGTGCGATTTCGCCGGCAACCTTGCGGGAAGCGCGAAAGTCGCGGACGAAGCCGGTCAGAAGATCGAAAGCCATTTCGGGGTTTCCTCAAGCGGCCGGCAATAGCGCCGACCCTGTTTCATTCGCGGCTGATTTAGTCTTTCCCGGCGGATTCACAACGCACAAGTTTGCATTGCAGCATTTCCAAACTGGCGGGGCTGGTTAACCGGCGTTAGGGGCCGGTGGCAAGCCGCGTTGTCATCGCGGTCAAGGCGGAACGTCGGCCCTATCCAAAACCCGCATTGATGACGAGCAGGCGCGAGGTCTTTCTCTTGGCGGAGGGGATGACACTCCGGAGCGGCCAAAAGAAAAACCGCGCACCTTTCGATACGCGGTTTTCCAGGATTCCGTTCGAAGCGGGCTATCAGAGATCGAAGCCCAGCATCTGGCCAACGGCAAAGACGTCCTTGTCGCCTCGGCCGCACAGGTTCATGACGATGATCTGGTCCTTGTCCATCTGCGGGGCCAGTTTCACGACATGGGCCAGCGCGTGGGCCGGTTCCAGCGCCGGGATGATGCCTTCAACGCGCGTCAGCATCTGGAAAGCGTCCAGAGCCTCGTCGTCCATTACCGGTACATAGTCCACACGGCCGATTTCCTTCAGCCAGGAATGCTCCGGTCCAATGCCCGGATAATCGAGACCGGCGGAAATCGAGTGACCTTCCAGGATCTGGCCGTCGTCGTCCTGCAGCAGGTAGGTGCGGTTGCCGTGCAGAACGCCCGGCTTGCCTGCAGTGAGCGAAGCGCAGTGTTCTTCCCCCTGCAGGCCGCGACCACCAGCTTCGACGCCGTAAATCTTGACGTCCTTGTCGTCCAGGAACGGATGGAACAGGCCAATGGCATTGGAACCACCACCGACGGCGGCAACCAGCGCATCCGGCAGCCGGCCTTCGGCTTCCATCATCTGTTCGCGCAGTTCCTTGCCGATCACCGACTGGAAGTCGCGCACCATTTCCGGATAGGGATGCGGGCCCGCGGCGGTACCGATCAGGTAGTAGGTGTCCTCGACGTTGGTCACCCAGTCACGCAGCGCCTCGTTCATGGCGTCCTTCAAGGTACCGGCACCGGCGGTCACCGGCACGATTTCCGCGCCCAGAAGTTTCATGCGGAAGACGTTCGGCTTCTGCCGTTCCACGTCGGTCTTGCCCATGTAGACAACGCAGGGCAGGCCGAAGCGGGCACAGACTGTCGCTGTCGCAACACCGTGCTGACCAGCGCCGGTTTCCGCGATGATGCGGGTCTTGCCCATGCGCTTGGCGAGCAGGATCTGACCGACGCAGTTGTTGATCTTGTGCGACCCGGTGTGGTTCAGCTCATCACGCTTGAAGTAGACCTTGGCACCGCCGAGTTCCTTCGTCAGACGCTCGGCAAAATAAAGCGGCGACGGACGGCCGGTGTAGTGCTTGTTCAGCGTCTCGATCTCGGCCTTGAAAGCCGGATCGTTCTTGGCGTCCTTGTAGTGCTGTTCCAGGTCCAGGATCAGCGGCATCAGCGTTTCGGCAACATAGCGGCCGCCAAAAATACCGAAATGCCCGCGATCGTCCGGACCGGTCCGGATGCTGTTAGCCATATCGTTCACGCGTTTACTCCTTCACCCGGGGTTCAGCCCGGAACCTTGACGCCCTTGGCCGCCGCCAAGAATGCGCGAATGAGACCACTGTCCTTGACGCCCTTTTCCCGCTCGACGCCGGAGGAAACATCCACCTCGCTGACGCCGCTCAAACGGATCGCCTCAGCGACGTTCTCCGGATCAAGTCCTCCGGAAAGCATGAAGGGCTTCTTCAGGTCAAGGTCTTTCAGGATCGTCCAGTCGTAGGAAACGCCGTTACCGCCAGGCAGTTCGGACCCTTTCGGCGGCTTGGCATCGAACAGGAGACGATCTGCCACAACAGCATAATAGTGCGCCTGCTCCAGATCTGAACGGTCGGAAATCGAAATCGCCTTCATGACCTTGGTGCCCTGCATCACCTTGGCCGCTGCCAGGGCTTCCGGAGCTTCCTCGCCATGAAACTGGAACGTATCGGGCTTCACCAGCTCGTTGATACGGGACAGGCCGTCGAGATCCATGTTGACGGTTACCGCCACGATCTCCGCCCGGCCGCGCGCCATATCGGCCAGCCGGCAGGCCTGGCTGAGCGACACATGACGCGGGCTCTTCGGGAAGAACATCAACCCGACCATATCGGCACCGGCATCCAGCGCCGCCGCCATGGTGTCCTCGGTCGAAAGACCGCAGATTTTGACTTTAATATCCGTCATGGTTTCGAGGTATCGCCGTTGGGGCAGGGTTTGTCAAAAAAGATTAGCTGTCGCGAAGCGAAAAGGCGCAATTGCACGCTATCGCACCCCTGTCGAGTGACTTTCAACTTGGGTACGACGAGACACCGGACTTTGGATTTCCATGTGTGTTGCGGCAGCGCTTTGGGACTCCCCGATCCCGAATCTTCGCTGCGCTGCGTCCGGGATGACGACGATAGGTGTCCGGACAATGATTACCGATTGAGCTCCAGATAGAGATCCTGCCAGCCCGGATTCATCTTCTCGATCAGATCGAATTTCCATTGTCGGCGCCAACGCTTGATCTGTTTTTCGCGGGCAATCGCAGCCCCGGTCTCTTCGTGCTGTTCATACCAGACCAGGGATTTCGTTCCGTATCGGTTGGAAAAACCCTCAATCAGACCTTCGCGGTGCTCGTAAGCCCGGCGGGCCAAGTCCGTCGTTACGCCCGTGTAAAGAGTTTCGAACGGTCGCGAGGCAAGGATATAGACCCAGGCTGTCAAGCGATGGTCACTCCAGGTTTCGAGAGGTTGGGTGGCTCCCCGATCCCGGATCTCCGCTGCGCTGCGTCCGGGATGACGAAGATAGGTCTGCTAAAAACCTTTCAGTTGTCATCCCGGGCAAGCAAAGCGCGACCCGGGATCGGGGTGCCCCTAATTCAGCGGAATAATCAACCACCTCACGTCACATTGAACGCCGCGATGGCGGCCATGTTGACGATGTCGCTGTCCTTGGCGCCAAGGGGAACAATCTGAATCGACTTGTCGAAGCCGACGAGCAGCGGGCCGATGACCGTGGCGCCGCCCAGTTCCTGCAACATCTTGGTGGAGATGGATGCCGAGTGGAACGCCGGCATGACCAGAACATTGGCTGGACCCGACAGGCGGCAGAACGGATAGGCCGCCATTCGGTCCATGTTGAGCGCGATGTCGGCGGCCATTTCTCCGTCGAATTCGAAATCGACCCGGCGGCGTTCGAGGATCTTGACCGCCTCGATGACCTTTTCCGAGCGTTCGCCCTTCGGATGGCCGAAGGTGGAATAGGCCAGCATGGCAACACGCGGCTCGTAGCCGAACTTGCGTGCGACATGCGCCGCTTCCTCGGCGATGTCCGCCAGCTCTTCCGATGTCGGCATGTCGATCACCGCCGTATCGGCGATCAATACGGTACGGCCGCGGGCGAGTGCCAGCGACACGCCGATGACCCGGTGACCGGGCTTCGGATCGATGGTGGCCTTCACCGTATCGAGGGCGACGGAGTAGTTCCGCGTCAGACCGGTTACCATGGCATCGGCGTCGCCGCGTGCGACCATGATCGCACCCCAGTAATTGCGGTCGTTGTTGACCATGCGCTGGCAGTCGCGCAGCAGGTAGCCCCGGCGCTGCAGGCGGCCGTAGAGATACTGCGCGTAGTCGCTGTTGCGGTTGGAAAGCCGTGCGTTCTGGATGGAAATGCCCGGCCGGTCGATGTCGATGCCGGCGCGTTCGGCCATGGATTTGATCTCGTCCTCGCGGCCGATCAGGATGGCCTCACCCAGGCCCTGCGACACGAAGCTTGTCGCTGCGCGGATGACCGGTTCTTCCTCGCCCTCGGCGAAGACGACCCGCTTGGGCTGCTGGCGCACCTTGGAGAAGATCCGCTGCAAGGTGCCGGCGACAGGATCGCGGCGGGCGGAGAGCTGGTGCTTGTAGGCCTCCATATCGACAATCGGCTTGCGGGCGACGCCGGACTCCATCGCAGCCTGGGCGACCGCGGGCGGAATGGTGTGGATCAGGCGCGGATCGAAGGGCACCGGAATGATGTATTCCGGACCGAACTTCGGCCGATTGCCCCGATAGGCCGCCGCAACTTCGTCCGGCACTTCCTCACGCGCCAGTTCCGCCAGTGCGTGAGCGCAGGCAACTTTCATGGCGTCGTTGATCGTGGTGGCCTGAACATCAAGCGCGCCGCGGAAAATATAGGGAAAGCCGAGCACATTGTTGACCTGGTTCGGATAGTCCGAACGCCCGGTTGCGACAATTGCATCGTCGCGCACTTCCGCCGCCTCTTCCGGCGTGATTTCCGGGTCCGGGTTGGCCATGGCGAAAATGATCGGGTTCGGTGCCATGACCCGCAGCATGTCGGGCGTCAACGCGCCCTTTGCAGAAACGCCGAAGAAAACGTCAGCGCCCTTGAGGGCGTCATAGAGCGAACGTGCCTTGGTTTCGACCGCATGGGCGGACTTCCATTGGTTCATGCCCTCTTCGCGGCCCTTGTAGATGACACCCTTGGTGTCGCACAAAGTGACGTTCTCGTTCGGAATGCCCATTGCCTTCACGAGTTCGATGCAGGCAATGCCGGCCGCGCCCGCGCCATTGCAGACCACCTTCGTGTCCTTCATGTCGCGACCGGTCAGGTGAAGGGCGTTGATGAGACCCGCCGCCGCGATGATGGCCGTGCCATGCTGGTCGTCATGGAAGACGGGAATGTTCATCAGTTCGCGCAGACGCTGTTCGATGATGAAACAGTCCGGCGCCTTGATGTCCTCCAGGTTGATCCCGCCGAAGGAAGGACCGAGATAGCGGACCGCATTGATGAATTCATCGACCTCTTCGGTATCGACTTCCAGATCGATGGAATCGACGTCGGCAAAGCGCTTGAACAGGACAGACTTGCCTTCCATCACCGGCTTTGAGGCAAGCGCGCCCAGATTGCCGAGGCCCAGAATGGCCGTGCCGTTGGAAATCACCGCAACCATGTTGCCCTTGGTGGTGTAGTCGTAGGCACGGCTGGGGTCTTCCGCGATCGACCGCACCGGCACCGCCACGCCGGGCGAATAGGCCAGCGACAGGTCGCGCTGGGTCGCCATCGGTTTGGTGGGCGCAATTTCCAGCTTCCCGGGGCGGCCTTCCTGGTGGAATTGCAGCGCTTCCTGGTCGGTGAAGCTGACATTGGTCTTGGTCGGTTTCTTGTCGGCGGACATGGTTTGGGCGTTTCCTCTTGCGCGCTCTCTTTACGGGGCGGGAGCCCGACCTTATCCCCTGGAAAATGAAGCCTCAAGCCAAGATGGAATAGGCCCTTGGTGGAATGGTCCGCTCAGTTTGCTAGGTATCAGGCATGAGTGGACAGAGCGCGCAAGAAATCACCCCGGCGGACAGCAAGGTCACGCCAATGATGGCCCAGTTCCTGGAGATCAAGGCTGCCAATCCGGACAGCCTTCTGTTCTACCGGATGGGCGATTTCTACGAACTGTTTTTTGAAGACGCCGAGGTTGCCTCCGCCGCGCTCGGCATCACGCTGACCAAGCGTGGCAAGCACCAGGGTGCCGACATACCGATGTGCGGCGTGCCGGTGCATGCAGCCGACGACTATCTCAACAAGCTGATTGCCAAGGGGCACCGGGTATCGGTCTGCGAACAGACGGAAGATCCGGCCGAGGCCAAGAAACGCGGCTCCAAATCCGTCGTCCGGCGCGATGTCGTGCGTCTCGTCACCCCCGGAACGCTGACGGAAGAACGCCTGCTGGATGCCGGTGCCAACAACTACCTGATGGCGCTGACCCGGTTGAAGGGCGGCTCGCTGGACGGCAGCGCGGTCTATGGCCTTGCCTGGATCGACATGTCCACCGGCTCCTTCCAGGTGTCGGAAACCGATCATCAGCGCCTTGCCGCCGACCTTGCCCAGGTTTCCCCGCGCGAACTGATCCTGTCGGACAATCTGCTGCAGGAAAGCGAGTTGCGCCTGACAGCCGAACAGGCGGGCGGTGCGCTGTCACCGGTGCCACGTGCCTTTTTCGACAGTTCCACCGCCACGGACCGGCTTGCGCATTACTTTGGTGTGAAGACCCTCGACGGCTTCGGCACCTTCAGCCGGGCGGAGCTTTCCGCCGCCGCCGGCATTCTTGCCTACATCGAGAAGACCCAGCTCGGCGAACGCCCTCCACTGGATCCGCCCGTGCGCGAGGCCGGCGCCGGGCGCATGCTGATCGATCCGGCAACCCGGGCCAATCTCGAGCTGTCCCGCACGCTTTCGGGCGAAAAGCAGGGCTCGCTGCTGGCGACAATCGACCGGACAGTGACAGGCGGCGGCTCACGCCTGCTCGCCAGCCGCCTGGCCGGACCGCTGGTCAATGTCGATGCGATCCAGCACAGGCTCGACGGCGTTGCCTTCTTTCTTGAAAACGAAATCATGCGCGAAGGCCTGCGCCAGATACTGAAAGGCGCCCCGGACATGGCCCGGGCCCTGTCGCGGATTGCGCTCAACCGCGGCGGGCCGCGCGATATCCTGTCGGTTGCCCAGGGGCTTGAGGCCGCGCGGGCAGTGCTCGACCAGACCAGTGCGACGGCGGGAACGATTCCGGCGGAAATCGCTGCTGCGCGCGCCAGTCTGGAACAGGCCCCGCACGATCTCGGCAGCGAATTGACGATGGCACTGAAAGAAGAGCCGCCACTTCTGAAACGCGACGGCGGTTTCATCGCCACCGGTTACAACGCCGATCTGGACGAACTGCGCTCCCTGCGCGACGAAAGCCGAAAGGTCATCGCGAAGCTTCAGGCAGACTATTCGGAAGAACTCGGCCTGAGGTCGCTGAAGATCAAGCACAACAATGTGCTCGGCTGGTTCATCGAGGCGCCTTCCGCGCAGACGGAAAAGCTGACCGGAGATCCCGGCCGGTTCATCCACCGCCAGACCATGGCCGGCGCCATGCGCTTCACCACCACGGAGCTTGCGGATCTGGAATCGAAGATCGCCAGTGCCGGCGAACGCTCGCTTGCCATCGAGCTGGAAATCTTCGACCGGCTTGCCAAGGCGATCATCGACGCAGGGGAAGCAATCAAGGCCGCCGCCCACGGCCTCAGCATTCTGGATGTTTCGGCGGCGCTTGCGAAACTTGCCCAGGAAGAAAGCTATGTCCGGCCCGTCGTCGATGACAGCCGCGCCTTCGACATCAAGGGTGGACGTCATCCGGTGGTCGAAAAGGCGCTGAAGAAATCCGGCGGTGACAGTTTTGTTGCCAATGATGCCAATCTCGGTCCGGAAGCGGACGAGGATATCGGCCATATCTGGCTGATTACCGGTCCGAACATGGCCGGTAAATCGACTTTCCTGCGCCAGAACGCACTGATTGCCGTGATGGCCCAAATGGGCGGATATGTGCCGGCAGCAGCAGCCCATATCGGCGTGGTCGACAGGTTGTTCTCCCGCGTCGGCGCGGCAGACGATCTTGCGCGTGGCCGATCCACCTTCATGGTGGAGATGGTCGAGACCGCTGCAATTCTCAATCAGGCTGGCGACCGCTCACTCGTGATCCTGGACGAGATCGGCCGTGGCACTGCGACGTTCGACGGCCTGTCCATTGCCTGGGCGACGATCGAACATCTTCATGAGGTCAACAGGTCCCGTGCCCTGTTTGCGACCCACTACCACGAACTGACTGCCCTTTCCGCCAAGCTGGCCCGGCTTTCAAATGCCACCGTCTCGGTGAAGGAATGGAAAGGCGACGTTATCTTCCTGCACGAGATAGTTCCCGGCGCAGCCGACCGGTCCTACGGCATTCAGGTAGCCAAGCTGGCGGGTCTGCCGGTATCCGTCGTCGAACGCTCCAAGCAGGTGCTCAGCCAGCTGGAAGAGCAGGACCGCCGCTCGCCGGCTGAGAGCCTGATCGACGAACTGCCGCTTTTCGCCAGCCTGACCGCGCCTGCGCCCAGCGCTCCGGCAGGGTTTGCGGAACCCGATCCTGTTTCGGTCGCTCTCGAGGCAATCAATCCGGATGACATGACCCCGCGCGAAGCGCTGGAAGCGCTGTACCGGCTGAAGACATTGCGATTGACCCCGGACGACTAGTTGTCAGGTTCGAATTGTGCCGCTGATTTGAGTGACGATAGCGTTCGGGATTGTCTGGTTTTCGAAACTTTCCGAAACCGGTTGCGCGATCGGCAGACGCGCGTTCGGCAAAAAAAGCGGTGACGGGGCGATACAACCCAGTTAGGTTGTAATTCTTGCTTATTTCACTTTTCCGGCGATCGTCATGTTGTCCCTCCTGCAACTGCCCCGACAGGCATTGCTGATTCTGCTTCTTCAATTCACCAACAGCCTCGGCGTTTCGGCGCTGGTGCCGCTGATGAGTTTTTTCATTGTGGAAGGGCTGGGCGCCGAACCCTGGCAGGTGGGGCTTTACTCCGGTCTGGTGATGCCGCTGACGCTGGCCGTCAATCGATGGGCAGGCGAACGGCTGGACAACCGTTTCCCGGTCAAGAGCCTGCTGGTCGTCTCTGTTGTCGCCTATATCACACTCGCTGCACTGCTGACCCAGATCAGCAGTCTTGCAATGCTGCTCGTTCTGATCGCCCCCCTGATGAGCCTTTCCAACATGGGCGCGGGTGTCGTCTTTACCTTCGGCCGCCTTTTTGCCGAACAGGAGGGCATGGACGTTGCCAGGGTCAATTCCTGGCTGCGCATGATGGTTTCACTTGCGTGGATGATCGGGCCGGCGGTCTCCTTTTCGGTGGTTGCAGCCTTCGGCTTCGCCGCCGCCTTCCTGTGCGCCTTTGCAATCGGCATTGTCTACCTGATGCTCTGGTACATTGTCGTTCCGGCTGACTTCAGGTCAGCACGAGAGCGTTCCAAGACAAACGGCAAGGCGCCGATCAACTGGGGTCTTCAGATTGCCGGGCTGACCTGCCTTGGCTTTGTCATCACCAATTCTCTGTTCGTCTCGGCGATGCCGCTGTTCTTCGTGCAGGAAACACATCTGCCCGGCGCAACGCCAGGCCTGGCACTGTCGGTCAAATGCCTGCTGGAAGTCTTTGTCATCTTCGGCTCGGTTCGCCTTGCCGAGCGCATCGGCATTCGCCAGGTGCTGATGCTGGCAGCGTGCCTTGCCGCGGTCAGCATGGTGCTGTTTGCCCAGGTGACCGCACTCTGGCAGGTGCTGGCCATCGCGGTACTGGAAGGGACTTATTATGGCCTGTTTGCCGGTGTCGCGATCAGCTTCGTGCAGAGCTTCGCACCGGACCGGCCGGGCCGGGCAACGGCGGTTTACATGAACAGCCTGTTCCTCGGTGGCATGATCGGCAGCATTTCGATGGGTTTCATCGCCAGTGCGGCCAGCTTTCAAACCGTGCTTTACACCGCGGCGCTTTCTGCAACCGCGGCCCTGGCCGTTCTGCTTGCAACGCTCAAGGTGCAGCCCAAAGTCATTGAAGAAGGAGCCTAGACACCGCCTGACTTGGCGACGGACAACGCATTGGCCATGGCACCGGCAAAACTCGTTCTGTCATCGGGATTCAGGAAATTGCCGAGATCGACCTGTTCACCCCGGCTGAGGAGGGTCACCTTGACGACCCCTTCGTCCTCGATCCGGTCCACCGTCAGGCGGACCCAGAAGGGATTGAAACGGTATTCCTGGTATTTCTTGCCCGGACCAACCTTGCGGATCGCGATCTCGTGCCGCGAGACGACCACTTCCTCGAAAGTTCGTGCGGAGTGGTAGTTCATCCGAAAGGCAAACCAGAGCAGCGCGATATCAAGTCCGAAGAGCCCGAAAACCGGCCAGGCGCCGATACGCAGAAACAGAATACCGGCGATGAAACTGACACCGCCGAAGAAGCACATGAGAACCAGGAATCCGTTTGGCCCCAGAGACCGGTGAGGGGTCAGAACGGCAGTGAAAAACGGCCGGTCCTGATCCGGCAATTCGCCATCCTGCAGGGGTTTCGGATTGTTCTCGCTCATGAGGCATGATTATAGAGAGAAGATGACGCAAGCAAAGAGCCCTTCCAAGACTGCGGCAGCACGCCGGCCCGCAAAATCCAAACAGACCCGGAGAAAAGCACCCTCCGTGGACAACCCCGGCAAGGTGCTGAAACGGTCCCGCTATACGAAGGCGGAAACCTTTGCGATCTTCCAGCGCTTCCATGCCGACAACCCGGAACCGAAGGGCGAACTGGATTATGTCAATGCTTTCACGCTTCTGGTTGCCGTGGTGCTGTCGGCCCAGGCAACCGACGTTGGTGTGAACCGGGCAACAAGACACCTGTTCCAGATTGCCGACACACCGGAAAAGATGGTGGCGCTCGGGGAGGACCGGGTGCGGGAGGAAATAAAGACGATCGGCCTTTACAAGAACAAGGCCAAGAACGTCATCCTGTTGTCCGAGCAGCTGATCCGCGACCATGGCGGCGAGGTTCCGGAAGACCGCGAAGCGCTGGAAGCGCTGCCCGGTGTCGGCCGCAAGACCGCGAATGTGGTTCTGAACATCTTTTTCGGCCACCCGACCATTGCCGTCGACACGCATCTGTTTCGCTTGGGCAACCGCATAGGCATTGCCCCCGGCAAGACGCCTCTTGACGTGGAAAAAGCCATGGAGAAGGTCGTGCCGGTGGAATTTGCGCTCCATGCCCACCACTGGCTGATCCTGCATGGCCGGTACATCTGCAAGGCGCGCAAACCGGAGTGCCGGCGCTGCGTGATTTACGATCTGTGCCGAAGCACGGAGAAAGAACTTTTTGATGCGGTGCCGGATATTGCCCTGCGCACCAAAGCCCTTATTGAAAAGGAAACAGTTGCGTGAGTTTCCCGCTTGGACCATTTCCCGTGAGCGAGAGGCTTCGCTTCCGCTTGCCTTCCAGCAATGATGCCGCTTTTTACCACCAGCTCATGAATGAGCCGGATTACATCCGATTTATCGCCGACCACGGTATCAAGACCGAGGAAGACGCGGCCAACTACATCAAGAACAAGACGCTGGCGCGCTTTGCCGCCCATGGAGTCGGGCTTTGGATCCTGGATCTGAAACCGTCGCTGACACCGGTTGGTGTGTGCGGTCTGGTGGTGCGCAAGGAACTGAAGTACCCGGACCTTGGTTTTGCCTTTCTGGAAGACCACCGCGGAAAGGGGTTCGGCCGAGAGGCCGGGCAGAGCGTGCTGGACTTCGTTACCCGGGAACTGAAGCTGCGCACGCTGTGCGCGATCACGCATCCGGAGAACGTCCGCTCCGCCAACCTCCTGAAGAAACTTGGCTTCGAGCCGGATGGCCAGCGGCATCTGGCGGAGATCGGGACGACCTCCGACTATTACGAATGGAAATTGCGTTATGTGGAAAGCGGTCTGGCCTGAGGGCCGCCGCAATCAATCGTGACGATCAGCGTTTCTCGCGAACGCGTACGACCACGTCGACACGAACGATTTCCATGCCTTCGGGTGCTTTCGGCAGAGCGCCGATGCCCACGCCTTCGCCCGGAATGTCGATCACCCGGTTTTCGCCTTCGATGAAGAAGTGATGGTGGTCGGACACATTGGTGTCGAAGTAGGTCTTGTTGCCGTCGATCGCGACTTCGCGCAGCAGACCGGCTTCGGTGAACTGGTGCAGCGTGTTGTAGACCGTGGCGAGAGAGACCGGCACATCGGCGTCGACCGCCTCTTCATGAAGCAGCTCGGCCGAGATGTGGCGATCGCCCCGGGAGTACAGAATTTCTGCAAGCGAGACACGCTGGCGCGTCGGCCGAAGGCCTGCAGACCGCAGCATGTCGGTCACATTCTTCTTGTCGCCGGTTTCATGCACCACAAGTGTTGTCATTCCGATCCGATCCAGGTCCAGGGTCGCTTCTTGAAACGGCGCAAATATATACCGCGCAAACGTTGCGCCGGGCCGTTTTCACTAACATTGGCCTATATCTGCCATTTCTTGTACCCAAGATGCAAGTTTTAAACGTAAAGGGCAACCTGAGCGGAAATCAGGGCGCAACTGCGGCGCGTTCGGAAGGTTCGTGCAAGCGCTGACCAAACAGCCGCAAGCCGGTGTCCCGGAGCCGGATGCGCAGATTACGTCGAATACGCACAAAACTTGGCGAAACGCCCGAAAAAACCGAGTAACTTCGCGCAAGTGACATCTTTCGGTCATGGTTCCCCTGTGTTAGGAAGGCGCCTCAAACGAACCGAAAACAAACCGAACCTGCCTTGGGAATTTCCCTGGCAGGAGACAAAACACGGATCCCGAATGACCGATCGCCGCTCCAGCTACGATTATGAAGCACTTCTCGCCTGCGGCCGCGGCGAGCTGTTTGGCCCGGGCAATGCCCAGCTGCCTCTTCCCCCGATGCTGATGTTCGACCGGATCACGGAACTTTCCGAAACCGGCGGTGAATTCGACAAGGGGTTCGCTCGCGCCGAGTTCGACATCAAGCCGGATCTCTGGTTTTTCCCGTGCCATTTCCAGGGAAATCCGGTGATGCCGGGCTGCCTTGGTCTCGACGCCCTGTGGCAGCTGACCGGTTTCTTCCTTGGCTGGCTGGGCCTTGAAGGCAAGGGCATGGCCCTGTCGACCGGTGAAGTGAAGTTCAAGGGCATGGTTACGCCGGACGTGAAGCTGGTGGAATACGGTGTCGACTTCAAGCGGGTCATGAAGGGTCGCCTGGTTCTCGGCATTGCCGACGGCTGGTTGAAGGCGGACGGTGAACAGATTTACAAGGCGACCGATTTGCGCGTCGGCCTGGCAAAGACCTGACACCCGTTCGCAGGATCAATTGATGGCACCGGCGCTTCTTTTTCATTGGGGGCGCCGGTTTGCATATTATGTATGTGCCTGCAGGCTCTCGACACACCCCCTGAGAGCTGTGGTGCAGTCAAGACAATAGGAGACCGCAATGAGACGCGTTGTCGTCACCGGCATGGGTATCGTGTCGTCCATCGGAGCAAACACCGAAGAAGTGCTGTCCAGCCTTCGAGAAGGCAAGTCCGGCATCAGCTTCGCTCCGGATTACGCGGAACACGGCTTCAGAAGCCAGGTACACGGCATGCCGAATGTCGATATCGCTTCGCTCATCGACAAGCGCCAGCTGCGCTTCATGGGCGACGGTGCCGCCTATAACTACATCTCCATGCAGCAGGCGATTGCCGACAGCGGTCTGGAAGAAACCGACATCTCCAACCCGCGCACCGGCCTGATCATGGGTTCCGGTGGTCCGTCGACCAAGAACCTGTTCCAGGCACACCAGATCGTGCTGGAAAAAGGGTCGCCCAAGCGCATGGGCCCGTTCATGGTGACCCGCGGCATGAGCTCCACCAACTCTGCCTGCCTGGCGACGCCGTTCAAGATCAAGGGCATCAACTATTCCATCACGTCGGCCTGCTCCACTTCGGCGCATTGCATCGGTGCAGCTACCGAACAGATCCAGTTCGGCAAGCAGGACGTCATGTTTGCCGGTGGCGGTGAGGAACTCGACTGGACCCTGTCCTGCCTGTTCGACGCCATGGGCGCCATGTCCTCCAAGTACAACGACACCCCTCAGACCGCATCGCGGGCCTATGACGCGACCCGCGACGGCTTCGTGATCGCCGGTGGTGGCGGTGTGGTGGTTCTGGAAGAACTGGAACACGCCAAGGCGCGCGGCGCGAAAATCTATGCCGAGGTTACCGGCTACGCAGCCAACTCCGACGGCTACGACATGGTGGCGCCTTCCGGTGAAGGCGGCGAGCGCTGCATGCGCCTTGCCACCTCGACCCTGGGCGACCGCAAGGTCAACTACATCAACAGCCATGGCACTTCGACACCCGTCGGCGATATCGGCGAAATCGAAGCGATCCGCCGCGTATTCGGTGAAAACCAGCCGCCGGTGTCTTCGACCAAGTCGCTCACCGGCCACAGCCTGGGTGCGACCGGCGTTCAGGAAGCCATTTACTGCCTGCTGATGCTGCAGAACGACTTCATGACCGCGTCTGCCAACATCAACGAGCTGGATCCGGCCCTGAAGCCGGGCGAGATCGTGACCGAGCGCGTGGACAATGCAGGCCTCGACACGGTTCTTTCCAACAGCTTCGGCTTTGGCGGCACCAACGCGTCGCTCGCGCTGTCGCGCTTTCACGGCTGAGGAGTTTTGAATGTCTGATCTGATGAAGGGCAAACGCGGCCTGATCATGGGCGTTGCCAACGACCACTCCATTGCCTGGGGTATTGCCAAGACGCTCGCCGATCACGGTGCCGAACTTGCCTTCACCTATCAGGGAGAGGCTTTCGGCCGCCGTACCAAGCCGCTGGCGGATTCCGTCGGTTCCAAGATCCTTGTGCCGTGCGACGTGGAAGACATTGCATCGGTCGACAGCGTGTTCGACACGTTGAAGGAAGAGTGGGGCAGCATCGACTTCCTGGTGCATGCGATCGCCTTTTCCGACAAGACGGAACTACGCGGGAAATACGCCGATACCACGCGGGAGAATTTCTCCCGCACCATGCTGATCTCCTGCTTCTCCTTCACCGAAATCGCCAAGCGAGCTGCCGCTCTGATGACCAATGGCGGTTCCATGGTGACGCTGACCTATGGCGGTTCCACCAAGGTCATGCCGAACTACAACGTGATGGGCGTTGCCAAGGCTGCTCTGGAATCTTCCGTCCGTTACCTGGCGGTGGACTACGGTGAGCAGAACATCCGCGTGAACGCGATTTCCGCAGGCCCGGTTCGGACCCTTGCAGGATCCGGCGTTTCCGATGCCCGCCTGATGTTCAACTTCCAGAAGCGCAATTCTCCGCTCTGCCGGACCGTTTCCCTGGACGAAATCGGCGGAACCGGCCTCTATCTCCTGTCGGATCTTTCCGGTGGCGTGACCGGTGAAGTGCACTTTGTCGACAGTGGCTACAACATCATGTCGATGCCGCGTCTGGAAGAGCTCAAGGTTCAGGAAGTTCAGGCCGACTGAGGCCTGTCCAACAATCCAAACATGCAAAAGGCGGCCGGATGGCCGCCTTTTTTGTTTCAGAAATTCCGCGCCGTATTCCTCAGGATGAGGGATCAGGAAACCCAGGCAATCGAGGGAGGAGGACGTCAGTCTCCGATCAGCTCGTCCGGATAGACACCGAACAGGCGGGTCTGATCCAGCCAGCCGTCATAGTTCTCGCCGTTGACCCGGCACCAGCCTCCGGCACATTCGGAAACCGTCGTCAGCACGAAGGGATCCAGTTCGGCAACAATATCGGCGTCGGAGCGGGAGCGGGAGCGCAGCGGTGTGCGGTCGCTTTTTTCCCATGGGGTGACGAGAGCCGTGCGGCGGCTGGACAGCAGCGAGCGGAACACCCAGCCCTGCTTGCCTTCCCAATCGCGAATGCGGCGCCAGTTCTCGAATTCACCGACGATTTCCACGGGCAAACCGGACTGCACGAAGGTCCACGCGATATCATGTTCGCGCGAAGGCCCGATGCGCACATTGACCCGGTCGGACTTCAGACTGACAAATCTCGGCACCGGCAGGCCGCTTGCGCCGGTCGTGGTGCCCTGGGCCTGCGAAGCGACCGAAGTTGCGAGCAGACCGCACAGCAATGTCATCACAGTGAGGAAGATCCGGGTAGCCTGGAACGAGCGAGCCATATTGTCCGGTTGTCCAATTGTTATTGATCTTTGATTTGAGGCAAATCTCTACCGAAAAATTTGCGCGAAAACCAGCTTGGTCGATTTGGCCGGTTGGCGATCCGCAGCGATTGAAACCGATCCCTTGTTTCTGCCGGACCATCTGGTAAGGAAAAGGGGTGGTCTCATCCGCTCGCGCAACGCGCAGCGTCAAAGTGGTACCGTTGAGGTTAACAAGTCCTCAACGAAGCGCGAAAGGCAATTGGTATGGCGAAAAAGAAGCCTGTCGTTGTGGTGACCCGGAAGCTTCCGGACGTGGTCGAAACACGGATGCGTGAGCTTTTCGAGACGCGTCTCAATGATAATGACAGGCCCTTCAGCCAGGCGGAACTGGTGGAAGCGGTGCGAACCGCCGATGTTCTGGTGCCGACCGTTACCGACCGGATCGACTCATCCGTCCTCTCGCAGGCTGGTGAAAACCTGAAGCTCATTGCAAACTTCGGTAATGGTGTCGACAACATCGATGTCGTGAGTGCCAACAACCGGGGAATCAATGTCACCAACACGCCGGGCGTGCTGACCGAAGACACCGCGGACATGACCATGGCGCTGATCCTGGCCGTGCCGCGTCGACTTGCCACAGGCATCAAGGCGCTGGAAGCCGGCGACTGGGCCGGCTGGTCGCCGACCTGGATGCTTGGCCACCGGATCTGGGGAAAACGCCTGGGTATCATCGGCATGGGCCGCATTGGCCAGGCCGTTGCGCGCCGTGCCAAGGCCTTCGGCATGTCGATCCACTATCACAACCGCCGCCGCCTTGCCGAAAGTGTCGAGGAAGAGCTTGAGTCAACCTACTGGGACAGCCTTGACCAGATGCTGGCGCGCATGGATGTCGTCTCCATCCACTGCCCGCACACGCCGGGAACGTTCCACCTTCTGTCCGCCCGCCGCCTGAAGCTTCTGAAAAAGGATGCCTACGTGGTGAACACCGCCCGTGGCGAGGTGATCGACGAAAACGCCCTGATCCGGATGCTCGAGAGCGGTGAGCTTGCCGGCGCCGGCCTGGACGTGTTCGAGCACGAACCCGCGGTCAATCCGAAGCTGGCCAAGCTGGAAAGCGTTCTGCTGCTGCCGCACATGGGGTCGGCCACAATCGAGGGCCGTATCGAAATGGGCGAGAAGGTCATCATCAACATCAAGACCTTCATGGACGGACACCGCCCGCCGGATCGTGTTCTGCCATCGATGCTTTGACCCGTTTGCGAGTCTCATGTCTTGGCTGATCGTTTCATCGGCAGCGCGGTTGCCGTGCCGGCCAGTCTCGACTGGCTGAGGGCGACCGAAACCGGCCGTATCTGGCTCGACAGGCTGCCGGTGCTGCTTGAAACCGCTTGCGAACACTTCGGACTTTCAGAAATTGGGAGCCCGTTTTCTGGCGGTAATGTATCTCTCGTCGTTCCGGCAAGACACGACGGTGAGGATGTTGTCCTCAAACTGCAGTTTCCCGATCACGAATGCCGCCACGAAGCCGAGGCACTGGGGTGCTGGAACGGCAAGGGTGCTGTTCGGCTTTTGAAGCATGCGCCGGAACTGGGCGCACTGCTGCTGGAGCGCTGCAGGCCGGGACAGTTTCTGGCTGACGACACCGAAATTGACCGGATTGGCGTTGTTGCAGGGTTGCTGCGTCTCCTGACAATCCCCGCCGGTGATCCGTTTACCCGCCTCAGCGATGAAGCCGCACGGTGGCGGGATAGCCTCGACCATAACTGGATGGCTGCCGGGAAGCCTTGCGAGCAATATCTCGCGGACGCTGCGCGCAAGGCCTTGCAGGACCTTTGTCTTGAGAAAGAGTCGGAAGAGGTCCTGCTCCACCAGGACCTGCACGGACACAACATTCTGTCCTCTGAAAGAGATACCTGGCTTGCCATCGACCCGAAGCCTCTCGCCGGCGATCCTGCCTTTGCGCTAAGCCCGATCGTCAGGAGCTTCGAATTCGGACATTCGAAAGCCGAAGCGCGTTACCGCCTGGACCGACTGTCGGAAGAACTGGAGCTTGACCGGGAGCGGGCAAGATATTGGACCATCGGCCAGACCATGGCCTGGGCATTCAGCAGCAGCTATGCCGAGCGGCACTTTGAAACAGTGCGCTGGTTGCTGGCGGACAATTGATCCACCAAATCCGTTTAAGAGGTCTTTCGAGCCTCAGCCGTTGTATTTTGACCAGATCGCACTGTCGCCCATGCCTTCGATGAAGGCCTTGTGGGCTTCAAGTTCGCTTTCCTGCAGCAGGCGCTGCAACGGCGAGGGACGCTGGCGGGCGTTAAAGGTGCCGAGTTCGCCAGGTTCGAAGCTGGAGCCTGCAGAAGAGGTTTCTTCCTCGTCCGTCATCAGGCCAAGGGCCGTCTGACGGCCGCCGATAAGCTCCAGATAGACTTCGGCCAGGATTTCCGCATCCAGAAGAGCGCCGTGCTTGATGCGCTTGGAGTTGTCGATGCCATAGCGAGAGCACAGCGCATCCAGCGAATTCGGCCCCGATGGGTGCTTGCGGCGGGCAAGATCCAGCGTATCGAGCACCTGGGTATTCGGAATTGTGCGCCGTCCGGCCCGTTCCAGCTCCATGTTGATGAAGCCCATGTCGAAAGCCGCGTTGTGGATCACCAGCGTGGCATCGCCAACGAACTCCAGAAACTCATCCGCAACGTGCTCGAACAAGGGCTTGTCGGACAGGAACTCCGCCGACAGGCCATGAACCCGGAAAGCTTCTTCCGGCATGTCTCGCAGCGGGTTGATGTAGACATGATAGGAATTGCCCGTCGCGATGTGGTTGATCAACTCCACACCGCCGATTTCCACCAGCCGATCGCCTCCGCGCGGGTTCAGGCCTGTTGTTTCCGTATCGAACGAGATCTCGCGCATTTTTCCGCCTTTTGCCTATGGATTCACTGTGCAGCTTGCAGGGTGAGTGGCAAGAGTTGCGCGCGGTTTTCCCCGGTGTTCTGGGGTTCTGGCGTTTGATCCCAGTGCCCCCGTGCCTGTTCCGTCCAACACTTCATTCAAAGGAGCCCGGCATTGCCGGGTGTCTCGAAGGATGGGTTACTGGTTTCGGAGTATGCCGCCCATCCTTCGAGACGGGCCTTACAGGCCCTCCTCAGGATGAGGGCGAAGTTGAAAAGAGCTTCGGTGCAAGAGGAGATCAGAGAGACGTCACCCTGTCGCGGCCAGTGCCTTCAGGATCGCTCTCACCTGCCGCTTGGCCGCTTCCATGCCCCGGCCGGTATCGACCAGGAAATGCGCGCGGCGGCGTTTTTCTGCGTCTGGCATTTGCTTGGCGAGGATCGCCTCGAACCTGTCTTCGCTCATGCCAGGTCGGGCGAGGACACGGTCTCGCTGAACCTGCGCATCGGCGGTGACAACAACGACGACATCCACACGGGCCTCACCGCCGGTTTCAAACAGCAGCGGAATATCCAGCATGACGATACGCCGGTGGTCCGCCCGGGCGCGTTGCAGAAAGAGCTGCTCTTCCTCACGCACCAGGGGGTGAACGACGGCTTCGAGCTTTTTCATGGCCTCGGGCTTGCCAAGCACATGCGGAGAGAGCAGCGTACGGTCGACCTTGCCGTCCGATACCGTGCCGGGAAACGCCGCCTCGATCAGCGGTGCGGCGCGGCCCGAATAGAGCGCGTGAACCGTGGCATCGGCGTCGTGCACGGGAACACCTTCAGCGGCGAACATTTTTGCCGTTGTCGATTTGCCCATGCCGATGGAGCCGGTGAGGCCGATCCGGATCACACGGTTACTCCAAGGTCTTCGAGTATGAGGTTGCGCAGGGTGTCGTCCACTTCCGGCCGAACCCCGAACCAGCGTTCGAAAGCCGGGACGGCCTGATGCAGCAGCATGCCAAGGCCGTCCACAGTCTGGTTGCCCCGCGCCTTCGCGCTGCGCAGCAGATCGGTTTCAAGTGGAGCATAGACTGCGTCAGTGACGATTGCCGTCTTCGGCAAGGGTGACAGGTCGATTTCCAGCGGCGCCTTGCCGGCCATGCCGAGCGAAGTGGTGTTCACCAGAAGATCAGCTTCTTCAAGCACTGTCCCCAGGTTGTCCCATTCATGGGCAATTGTTCCGGACCCAAACATATCCGCAATGGCTTTTGCTTTTTCGAATGTCCGGTTGACGATATGCACTCTTGTGAATTTCCGTGAGAGCAATGCCCACACTACGGCACGTGCGGCTCCGCCTGCCCCCAGGACCACGGCAGATTCACGTGAAACGTCCCACCCGGGGGCGAGCTGATCAAGATTGCCGAGAAAGCCGAGACCATCCGTATTGGCCCCGCACAGCCGGCCGCTGTCGTCCAGCCAGATCGTGTTGGCAGCCCCCATGGAATTTGCCGCATCGTCCAGCCAGTCGCAGGCTGCGGCAGCCACTTCCTTGTTCGGAACAGTGACATTGGCGCCGGACAGACCCGCGTCAGCAAAATTCCGGTAGAAGTCCTCGGCAGTTTCCGGCGGAACATCGACCCGGCCATATTCTCCGGCGATACCATGCTTCTTCAACCAGTATCCATGCACCAGCGGAGAGCGGGAGTGTGTGACCGGATGGCCTGTGATGGCCGCTTTTTTCACGGATCCGCTCATGTTTCGATCACCTTCAGGCTGCGCAGTTCTGCCAGAAGAGGCAAAAGCGGCAGGCCAAGAATGGTGAAATAGTCGCCATCTATCTTTTCAAAAAGCTGCACGCCGAGACTTTCCAGCTGATAGGCGCCGACGCTGGAAAGCACGTCCTCACCGGCCGCAGCCAGATAATGGCCAATGAAGGCCGGGCTCAGTTCGCGCATGGTCAGCCGTGCCGTGGAAACGTGGCGCCAGATTGCTTCGCCATCCTTTGAAATCACCACGGCGGAATGCAGTTCGTGGGTCTTGCCGGAAAAGGCGAGCAGTTGCCGGCGCGCAGCTTCCATGTCCTCCGGTTTTGTGCGTCTTTCACCTTCGAACGCCAGAATCTGATCGGCACCGATGACAAGATCTCCGGCGCGGCGGTCACTGACGTCATTCGCCTTGGCTTCCGCCAGAACGCTTGCCAGGTCTTCCGGAGGAAAGCCTGCTTCCAGGAGCGGAGCTTCGACAACACGCTCGTCGACATCGGCCGGGTCGACCTCGATGTCGAGCCCGGCGTTTTTCAGAAGATCAGCGCGGATCCTGCTTCCGCTTGCCAAGACAAGTGCCATTTCCATCCCTTTTGTTGGTTATCCGGCGCGCCCGGTTTCTCCTCCGCCTTCCTGCCCTGATTTGAATTCCTTGAAAAGGGTCAGGATCTCCGCAGCTGTCTCCTCGACAGAACGACGCGTAACGTCAATCAGCGGCCAGCCATGTTCCGTGCAGAGCCTGCGGGTCATGTTGATCTCCTGGGAGATCTCCTTCCGGTCGACATACGTGTCGTTATAGCCTTCCGAATTCAATGACAGCACACGGTTGCGGCGGATTTGCTGAATGCGTTCGGCAGAAGCGATCAGACCGACAATCATCGGCTGCTTGAGTTTCTTCACATGTTCGGGCAGGGCAATGCCCGGGACCAGCGGCACGTTTGCAGCCTTGATGCCCCGGTTGGCCAGATAGATGCAGGTTGGCGTCTTGGATGTGCGCGAAATGCCGATCAGCACGATATCGGCGGATTCCAGATCGTCCCAGATCTGACCGTCATCATGCAACATGGTGTAGTTGAGCGCTTCCATCCGGCGAAAATACTCCGCATCCAGTTCATGCTGTCCGCCGACCCGGTGGGTTTGGGTGACATTGAGATAGGACTGGAAGACCGCGAAGACCGGATCCAGGATATTGACGAAGGGCACACCCAGCTCGCGACACTTCAGTTCCAGCCGGCCGGCGATTTCCACATCGACCAGGGTATAGAGGACGATGCCGGGTGCCTTTTCGATTTCAGTGATTACCCGGTCGAGCTGCTTCTGGGAGCGCACCAACGGATAGACATGCTCGATTTCCTGCACGTTCTCGTACTGGACCGTTGCCGCACGGGCCACTGTCATCAGCGTTTCGCCGGTGGAGTCGGACACGAGATGGAGATGGAAGTAGTGTCTCGACTTGTTCACGTTGTCATCCCCAGGCCTGTTGATGATTTGGGTAAGATGTCTGCCACCCAGTGCCTAGCACGAAGTTTATGCCCGCTCAGCCGAATTTATTAACAATGCTTAAACGAGCGGAAACTGATCCCGAAACGGTTGTGCATGGATGTGGATTCACAAAGGCGCTGTGACATATCGACAGATTGTCCACTGCCGCCCAATTCCTTAACGAAACGTAAACAAGCGGACAAGTGATTGTAATTCAATTCGTAATCCTGTTATCGACTCCTGGGGAGGAAATCTGCTTAACAAGTAGCGGATTTTTTCCCGCCGAGAAAATCAGGCTGATGGATTGTGGATAGAAAATGATCCCGGTAATCCACGCACAAATAGAAAAAACAGATTCAAAATAAGAATCTTTATTGATTTGAAATGTGGGAAAGGCGACCTCATGAAATCCCAAGACAGGTCCGTGATGCGGGTACTCTCCGGAGAAAAGCTCTGGCCGCCTCCCATCTGGATGATGCGTCAGGCCGGACGCTATCTTCCCGAATATCGCGAAGTGCGTTCGAAGGCGGCAAACTTTCTGGAGTTCTGCTATTCGCCCGACCTTGCAACAGAGGTCACTCTCCAGCCGATCCGCCGGTATGGTTTTGATGCAAGCATTCTGTTTTCCGACATCTTCGTCGTACCGGACGCCATCGGGTACCCGGTTCGTTTTGAAGAAGGACGTGGTCCCGTTCTGGAACCGCTGTCTGCCGATCTTCTGGATCGTCTGGAACAGGATCGTGCCGAGGATCATCTCAAACCGGTCATAGAGACGGTTTCCCGCCTGCGTGCGGAGCTGCCAGAGGAAACGACGCTTCTGGGCTTCTGTGGGGCTCCGTGGACGGTTGCCTGCTATTCCGTTGCCGGCCACACCACCCAGGATCAGGTTGCCGCTCGTGTGGGCGCCTATCGCGATCCTGACCTGATGCAGCGTTTCGTCGATCAGCTCGTCACCGCCTCGATCCGCTATCTCATCCGACAGCTGGATGCGGGCGCGGATGCGGTCCAGATTTTCGATACCTGGGCAGGCGTACTGGATGAAGCCGGTTTCAAGCGCTGGTCGATAGAACCGACCCGCCGGATCGTTGACGGTGTTCGGGCCGTGCGACCGGACGCGAAGATCATCGGTTTCCCGAAAGCTTCCTCGGCTCGGATGATGGCATTCGTGGAAGGTACGGGTGTGGATGCGGTCGGTTTCGACTGGACGGCTCCGGACCAGGTTGCTCTCGATATTCAGAAGAAGGTCCCGATCCAGGGCAATCTCGATCCGATGCGGCTGGTGGCTGGCGGCAAGGCGCTGGAAGAGGGCGTGGCCCATATCCTGAACACCTTCGACAAGGGTCCGCTGGTCTTCAACCTGGGGCATGGTGTGACGCCGGACGCGGATCCGGAAAACGTTGCCCGCATGGTCGAGCTGGTCAGGAAGGGATAAGCGCATGGATCTGTTTCTCTGGATCAAGGCGCTCCACGTCATCTCGATCATCGCGTGGATGGCCGGCATGCTCTATCTGCCGCGGCTGTTCGTCTACCATGCGGCCACGGAAATCGGGTCGGAACAGTCCGAGACCTTCAAGATCATGGAACGGCGGCTGCTGAAGGCCATCATCAATCCGGCCATGATCGCCTCCTGGGGGTTTGGCCTGTGGCTCGCCTGGGAACTGCAGGCCTGGCAGGACGGGTGGTTCCACGTCAAGTTCACGTTTGTCCTGATCATGTCCGGTGTTCACGGCCATCTCAGCAGCTGTGTGAAGAAATTCGCCCGCGACGAGAACAAAAGGTCGCAGCGTTACTACCGGATACTCAACGAAGTTCCGACTGTCCTGATGATCGGGATCGTCATCTTCGTCATCGTCAAACCGTTTTAAGCGGCACGAAACAGGCAATAGAGACAGCCGCAGACATGCGGCCGTCATTTTCACCTTTCGAATTCTAAGTGTGGCCTAAAAAACCGGCAGAATTCCGGGCTTGCGCTTTATTGCAAATCAACGTATCTTTCGCGCATCTTCATACGGCACAGTGTTCGTTTTCAATCGCTCCGCAGTCGCCGTACAATCTGGACACGCCTAAAAGTCTCTCAGATATCTTCTGGCCGACCCATCCATCCGGCGCAGAACGACCTTTCCAAACCTAAATCCATAACAACACAAAAAAAGACCCCAACTCGATGCGGGAAATGAAACTCAAAGACCTAAAAGAAAAAACACCGACAGAGCTGCTCCAGACTGCTGAGGAGCTTGAAGTCGAAAACGCCAGCACCATGCGCAAGCAGGAGCTGATGTTCGCCATCCTGAAGAACCTAGCTGCTCAGGATGTGGAGATTATCGGCGAAGGCGTCGTTGAAGTCCTTCAGGACGGCTTCGGCTTTCTCCGGTCTCCGGATGCGAACTATCTGCCGGGCCCGGACGACATTTACGTCTCGCCCTCGCAGATCCGCCGCTTTTCGCTGCGGACAGGGGACACCGTTGAAGGCCAGATCCGCAGCCCCAAAGAGGGCGAACGGTATTTTGCCCTTCTCAAAGTCAACACCATCAATTTCGAGGATCCGGAAAAGGCCCGGCACAAGGTTCACTTCGACAACCTGACGCCGCTTTATCCGGATGAACGTTTCCGGATGGAGATCGAAGATCCGACCATAAAGGATCTCTCCTCCCGCGTTATCGACCTGGTAGCACCCCTCGGCAAAGGCCAGCGTGCGCTGATCACCGCGCCGCCGCGCACAGGTAAAACGGTGTTCCTGCAGAACATCGCGAAGTCCATCACCACCAATCATCCGGAATGCTATCTGATCGTTCTTCTGATCGACGAACGTCCGGAAGAAGTGACCGACATGCAGCGTACGGTCGACGGCGAAGTGGTTTCCTCCACGTTCGACGAACCGGCTGCCCGCCACGTGCAGGTTGCCGAAATGGTGATCGAGAAGGCCAAGCGCCTGACCGAACATGGCCGGGACGTCGTCATCCTGCTGGACTCCATCACGCGTCTGGGACGTGCGTACAACACCGTCGTTCCGTCTTCAGGCAAGGTGCTGACCGGTGGTGTGGATGCCAACGCCCTGCAGCGGCCGAAGCGCTTCTTCGGTGCGGCCCGTAACATTGAAGAGGGTGGCTCGCTGACGATCATCGCGACTGCACTGATCGATACCGGCAGCCGCATGGACGAAGTCATCTTCGAAGAGTTCAAGGGCACGGGTAACTCCGAAATCATCCTGGACCGCAAGATCTCCGACAAGCGTGTTTACCCGGCCATCGATATCCAGCGCTCCGGTACGCGTAAGGAAGAGCTTCTGGTACCGGCCGAACGTCTCAAGAAGACCTTCGTGCTGCGCCGGATCCTCAACCCGATGGGGACGGTGGATGCGATCGAGTTCCTGCTCGACAAGCTCAAGCAGACCAAGTCGAACGACGATTTCTTCGACAGCATGAACACTTGATCCCAAACGGATCGGGTTCTATTCAAAGGCGCGGCCCGCGAGGGTTCGCGCCTTTACTTTTTGTTAAGAATTAAGCACCCCGCCACCGTGTTTCACGTGAATCCTGCCTTTTGTTGAATCGGACCCGTTCTGATGCCTGAAGCTTCGTTCCTGTTAGAGACTGACCGGCTCCTGCTTCGTCCATGGAAGGATGAAGACCTGGACCCGTTTGCCAGGCTCTGTGCCGACCCCGAGGTGATGAGATTTTTCCCTGAGGTGCTGACGCGGGAGAAGTCAGACTTGCTGGTTGCGCGGTGCCGGGAAAAGACGGTGAAGGACGGTTTCAGCATGGCGCCGATTGAAATCAAGGAGACGGGAGAATTTCTCGGCTTTGTCGGTTTGAACGTTCCGTCCTATGCGGCGCCCCTGCCATTCGAGCCATGTGTCGAAATCGGCTGGCGCCTGAAGCGGACTGCCTGGGGGAAGGGCTATGCAGGCGAGGCTGCGCGGGAGTGGCTTCGATTCGGTTTTGAAACCATCGGTCTTGAAGAGATCGTGGCTTTCACCATCCCGGACAATCTGCCGTCGCAAAGGGTCATGGAAAAGATCGGCATGACACGTGACAAGGATGGGGACTTTCTTCACCCCAGTCTTCCGGCTGATCATCCGATCGCAAAGCATGTGCTCTATCGCCTCAAGAAGACGGATTGGATGTCCGGCCCGAAGCAAGTCTGACTTCTGTTCCGGTGTGTTGATCAGATTCACGTGAAACAGACCTGCATCGCCTAAAGTTCAGACAATGAGAAACACCTTCAAGATTGAAACCGAACGGTTGGTGCTGCGCTGTTGGGCGGAAGCGCATGTTGACCCCTGTGTGCAACTTTGCGCCGACCCGGTGGTGATGCGGTACTTTCCCGATGTGCTGACCCGTGATCGGACCTTGAAGCTGATCGGGATGTTTAGGGACTGTTTTGAAAAGCACGGTGTTTTTTACGCACCGATTGAACTGAAGGCGTCAGGCGAGTTCATCGGCTTTGCCGGACTTGATGTGCACGATGAAGAGGCGCTGCCGATTGGTGGCTGTGTCGATATCGGTTGGAGGCTCAAGCGGTCAGCATGGGGCCGGGGGTTTGCTAGCGAAGCTGCTCGCGCCTGGCTTCGATTCGGCTTTGAAACCATTGGCTACGAAGAGATTGTTGCCTTCACTGTGCCTGACAACATTCCTTCGCAGAAGGTCATGACACGAATTGGCATGACGCACGATGAGAGGGGTGACTTCCAGCACCCGAAGCTTCCAGAGGGACACGCCTTCAAGCGGCACCTGCTCTACAGGATGACGTATGACGATTGGCAGATGCGGACTGGGTAAGGGTTTATCCGAGCCGGAGATAAACCCGAGCAAAGATTCACGTGAAACAGAAACAGGTTCATGCTGGGGTCGGAATCTGTTTCACGTGAATCCGTCACGTTGAATCGGCTCCGATCCGACAGACGAAGTTTTCACCTGAGGTGAGTGTTTCTTTCTCACATTTCTTGCGGGCCACATTCGAACCCGACGTCATGCCTGATTGCAGTGGCTGGACCAGAGGACGACGGAGAAATACCGGAAGCGGTGTTTCACGTGAATCCCCTGTTTTGAATCGGCTCCGAACTCATCGCCTACTGTTGTGTTCAGGAGCTTAACCGCCTCCACTTACATCGTGTGACGACATGGGTGAAAGACCTCGATCTTCAGGCTTCGAACAGATTGTGAGGTTGTGACGTAGTCTCCCCAAATGAAATGCAATTCCCTCATCCCGTGTGTTTCCGTCCTGGAGCCGATTTGAAGGAGGAGCAGGACCTGTCGGCGGCTGAGTACACTCTGGCCAGAGCTGTGTGTGAAGCACGAGAACCGCGCCTGAGGGGAAAGCCGCTCCTGTTCAGGGCCAGGTATTTTCTGACAATTGATTCACGTGAAACAGATTGCCGTCTCGCCAGCAACTTCGATTCGGCGGCGGAATGGCGAGGCTTGTTCTTTTCCGCGGTGACGAGAGTTGATAAAGAGGCGGTCCACGACCCGACCACGAACCGGAAGACACCATGGCTGACACGATCTTTGCGCTCTCCAGCGGAGCTGTGCCTTCGGGCGTTGCGGTGATCCGAGTGTCTGGTCCAGGTACCAGGGAGATTGTTGAGACGCTGGCTGGCAAGGTGCCACAGCCGCGGAAGACGATGCTGGCAAAGCTCCGGGATCCGGAAACGAAGGACGTTCTCGATGAGGCCCTGGTACTCTACTTTGAAGGACCTTCCAGCTTCACCGGAGAGGACGTTGCCGAGTTCCAATGCCATGGTGGACGTGCCGTGGTCTCAAGCCTTCTGTCCGTACTTTCCCGGTTTTCCAATTGCCGTCCGGCCGAGGCAGGGGAGTTCACGCGCCGCGCTTTTGATCGTGGCCGCATGGACCTGACGGAAGTCGAGGGCCTGGCAGATCTCATCGCCGCAGAGACCGAGAGCCAGCGCAAGCAGGCAGTCCGTCAGATGGGTGGAGCCCTCGGCAAGCTCTATGACGACTGGAGAAAGCGTCTCATCCATATGCGCGCAATGATCGAGGCAGACTTCGATTTCGCCGATGAAGAGGATGTTCCTGGCAGCGTTGCCGATGAAGTCTGGGCGGAAGCAACCCAGCTGCATTACGAGATTGCAGATCATCTTGAGAAATCCCGCAGCGGCGAGCGTCTACGGTCCGGCTTGCAGGTGGTGCTGATGGGGGCGCCCAACGCCGGCAAGTCCAGTCTCCTGAATGCCATCGCAGGACGGGAGGTCGCTATCGTCACGGAAGAAGCCGGAACGACCCGGGACGTGATCGAGGTTCATCTGGATCTTTCAGGGTATCCCGTGACGCTTGTCGATACCGCCGGCCTCCGGAAGACGGAGGGTGTGGTTGAGAAGGAAGGCATACGCCGGGCAGAGGAACGGGGCCGAGGAGCTGACCTCATCCTGTGGGCGGTGGAGCCTGGTGGGGTGGAACAGGACGATGTCGTCGCCGGCCTTCCGGAAGACCTTCGCCGTAGTGTGCCTGTCTGGACCGTACGAACAAAGGCTGATCTTGAGACTCTTCCGGAACAAAACTCTTCCGGAACGATCCAGGAAATTGCTTGTTCCAGCAAAAGTGCCGAAGGTATGAACCCGCTTTTTTCCCGGCTTACCCGTTTTGCCGAGGAAACGATATCTGTCGGCGAAGCACCACTGGCCACCCGGGAACGGCACCGTCACTATCTGAAAGATTGTCTGTCCGGCCTGAGAGCTGCCGTGGATATGGTGCACCTGCCGGCGGAATTGCGCGCGGAAGACCTTCGCCGGGCTGCGGATGCTCTCGGGCGGATCACCGGGAGGATCGATGTCGAGGATTTGCTCGATGTGATCTTCCGGGATTTCTGTATCGGGAAATGACCTGTTTCACGTGAATCATCTCAGGCGAACTGCGGATCGATTCTCTACCGGAACATGTTTCACGTGAATCATTTTCTCTGCCGTAGGTGCTAAATGACCTGTGCCACCAGACGATTTGCCTGCTGACCGGAATTCCGCTTTGACCTTCAGTTGCGTCACACGTATAAGTCTCGGCGAACAAGTGCCGGTTTGCGCGGCCTGTGATAGTCTGGCCTAGGCCGGAGAAAGATCCCGAAAACCGAACCGGAAAAACCCGGACCCGAGGCTCTGCTGTCGGGTTTCGTGAGCGGTAGAGACTATGAACGAACTGGACCTGACATTCGATGTGGTGGTGATTGGTGGCGGTCATGCCGGCTGTGAAGCTGCAGCGGCATCGGCACGTGCTGGCGCCGCGACCGCTCTGGTCACGCATCGCTTCGATACCATCGGTGTGATGTCCTGTAACCCTGCCATCGGTGGTCTGGGGAAGGGGCACCTCGTTCGCGAGATCGATGCGCTTGATGGATTGATGGGGCGTGTTGCCGACAAGGGCGGGATCCAGTTCCGCATGCTTAACCGGCGCAAGGGACCAGCGGTGCGTGGTCCGCGTGCGCAGGCAGACCGCAAGCTCTACCGGGAAGCGATGCAGCGTGAGATTGCCGCTGTCGAAGGTCTGAGCGTCGTTGAAGGCGAAGCCCACAAGATCCGGTTTGCGGGTGACAGCGAGAAACGTTCTGTTTCGGGTATCGAACTTGCCGATGGCCGGGTGATCAACTGCCGCGCCATCGTGCTGACGAGCGGTACGTTTCTCCGAGGCCTCATTCATATCGGCGACAAGAAGATACCCGCGGGACGCTCCGGCGAAGCACCGGCACTCGGGCTGTCTGAATCATTGGAGGAAATCGGCTTCGATCTTGGGCGTCTCAAGACAGGTACGCCCGCACGGCTGGACGGCCGGACGATCCACTGGGACAGGCTGGAAGAGCAGCCGGGCGATGACGACCCGATTCCGTTTTCCACCCTGACAGACAGGATCGAGACACCTCAGATCCCGTGCCACATCACACGCACGACGCCAGAGACCCATCGCATCATTCGTGAGAACCTTTCTCGCTCTGCTATGTATTCAGGCGAGATCAAGGGGCGGGGGCCACGCTATTGTCCATCCATCGAAGACAAGATCGTTCGCTTCGGCGACAGGGACGGGCACCAGATTTTCCTGGAGCCGGAAGGACTGGACGATCACACCGTCTATCCGAACGGCATTTCTACATCGTTGCCGGAAGATGCGCAGATAGCGTTTCTGAAGACCATTCCGGGTCTGGAAGATGTGGTGGTACTGCAGCCGGGTTACGCGATCGAATATGACCATGTCGACCCGCGCGAGCTGCGTCCGACACTGGAAGCCAAGCGGTGCTCGGGTCTTTACCTGGCCGGCCAGATCAACGGTACGACCGGGTATGAGGAAGCTGGGGCACAGGGTCTTGTGGCCGGGCTCAACGCCGCTCTGAAGGCTGCCGGCAAGGCGCCGTTCGTGGTTGACCGGTCCGAGGGATATATCGGTGTCATGATCGATGACCTGATCACCAGGGGCATCACCGAACCCTATCGGATGTTCACGTCGCGAGCAGAGTACCGGTTGTCCCTGCGGGCGGATAATGCCGACCAGCGCCTGACTCCTTTGGGTATCGCTATTGGGTGCGTATCCACCACACGTAGAGAAGCCTTTGAAGACAAGATGGCCAGGATCGCCACCGCGCGGGGACTTCTGACGAGACTGACCGTGACGCCTTCCGAAGCTCAGAAGAAGGGCCTGCCTGTAAACCAGGACGGCATTCGCCGGTCTGCCTTCGATCTGCTGTCCTATCCCAATGTCACCTTCGAGGGCCTGACGGACATCTGGCCCGAACTGAAGGATATTGATCCGGCGATCGCTGAGCAGGTTGCGACAGATGCGCTTTATGCCGTTTACCTCGATCGTCAGATGGCAGATATCGAAGCCTTGAAACGCGATGAAGCCTTGTCGATCCCGGATGGTTTCGACTACAAAGCGATCATTGGTCTTTCCAATGAAGTACGCCAGAAACTGATCGACATTCGTCCGGCCACTCTTGGCCAGGCTTCTCGCATGGATGGCATGACACCCGCCGCGCTCACGCTGATCCTGTCGCATCTGAAGCGCCAAAGCCAGAAAGGGGCTGCCTGATGGGCCGCCCGGTGATGTTGAATACCTCTGGACAGGTTGTGCATAAGTTTGGGGATGTTTCACGTGAAACGTTGGATAGACTCCAGATCTACGTCGACCTCGTTCTGAAATGGCAGCCTGCGCAAAATCTCATTGCACCGTCGACCATCCCGGATATCTGGACCCGTCACGTGGCCGATAGCCTGCAAACCCAGTGGTGTTATCCGGAAGCAAGGACCTGGGTTGATATCGGCAGCGGCGGCGGGTTTCCCGGTGTGGTGACCGCAATCCTGCTCGCCGATGAGCCGGACGCACATGTGCACATGATCGAGAGCAACCAGCGCAAGGTGGCATTTCTCAGAACGGCCTTGAGGGAGACAGGGTCCAAGGGGACAGTGCATCCTGGCCGGATCGAATCGGTTGCGAAAGATTGGAAGCATGGTCAGGTGGACGCTGTTTCTGCGCGCGCCTTGGCGTCGCTGGATCTGCTTTTTCAGCTTTCAGAGCCGTTTACGGCAGCCGGCGCAAAGGCTGTTTTCCACAAAGGTCAGGATTTTCAGCGAGAAGTTAACGAAGCTACTGCCCGTTGGCAGTTCGACATGATAGAAAAAGACAGTCTTGTTGATCCAATGAGCCGGATGCTTCTTTTCTCGAATATTTCAGCCCGGCCGGAGTAGCCAGGAAGGTGTTGTAGCAATGAGCATGCTTCCCGAAATGCCGCGCGTTCTCGCGCTAGCGAATCAGAAGGGCGGGGTGGGCAAAACCACGACCGCCATTAACCTCGGCACGGCGCTTGCGGCGATTGGCGAAAAAGTTCTGGTGATTGACCTCGACCCGCAGGGTAACGCTTCAACGGGTCTGGGTATCGAACATCGTGACCGTGGTCTGTCGACGTATGAAGTCCTGAGTGGTGACTGCTCCCTTGCAGAGGCCGTTCGCGAAACGGCGGTGCAACGTCTATGGGTGGCGCCGTCCACAATGGATCTGCTAGGCCTCGAGCTGGAAATCGCCTCCACGGGTGACCGGGCGTTCCGCCTGCGCAGTGCCATCGAAAACCTGACCCATTCGCGTCTGTTCCAGGAGATCGGCTTTACCTACGTGCTGGTCGACTGTCCGCCGTCACTGAACCTGCTGACGATCAATGCCTTGTCTGCGTCGCACTCCATCCTGGTGCCGCTGCAATGCGAGTTCTTCGCGCTTGAAGGCCTCAGCCAGCTGCTCAGCACGGTTGAGCAGGTCAAGAACGCGCTT
The DNA here is from genome assembly GCF_001579905.1 of Labrenzia sp. CP4. Lineage (NCBI taxonomy): Bacteria > Pseudomonadati > Pseudomonadota > Alphaproteobacteria > Hyphomicrobiales > Stappiaceae > Labrenzia > Labrenzia sp. CP4. The sequence goes on from NZ_CP011927.1 coordinate 181,230, forward strand.
AATCCTGAACTCAGCATCCATGGCATCGTTCTGACCATGTATGACAGCCGCAACAACCTCTCCAGCCAGGTGGTCGCCGATGTGCGCGAAACCATGGGTGACGCGGTTTATGAAACGATTATTCCGCGCAACGTTCGCATTTCGGAAGCTCCGTCCTATGGTAAGCCGGCGCTGCTTTACGATTTGAAATGCGCCGGCAGCCAGGCCTATCTGCGGCTTGCGTCTGAAATCATCCAGCGTGAGCGCGAACTGCGACGCGTCGCGGCATAAAGCCCGATCGATTCGGCTCCGTTTTGGCGAGCCTTGATGCATGGCGGCGAAGAGGCACAGTCGCCATGCTATATCCTATTGAAATATAAGAAGAAAAAGGTGCGGTATGGCGGAAAGAGACGTCAAGAACAAGCGTTTGGGCCGTGGTTTGGCGGCGCTGATCGGGGATTCGGCTCCCGAAGCGGCCGCACCGCCGGAAAAGATCATTCGCGACTCCCGCAGGGTACCGATCGAACATCTGGAGCCCAACCCGCGCAACCCGCGCAAAACCTTCACCGAGAAAGACCTGGCGGATCTTTCCGAGTCGCTGAAGGCAAAAGGCATCGTCCAGCCGATCCTTGTACGTCCGGCAGCAGGGAAGGCCAATCGTTTCGAGATCATCGCCGGCGAACGCCGTTGGCGGGCCGCACAGCGGGCCGGGCTGCACGAAGCACCGATTATCATTCGGGACGTGACCGATCAGGAAGCGCTTGAGCTCGCCATTATCGAGAACGTCCAGCGTGCCGATCTCAATCCGATCGAAGAAGCGATGGGTTATGAGCAGCTTACCGCCGAGTTCAGCTACAGCCAGGGTGAACTCGCCAAGGTGATCGGCAAGAGCCGTAGCCACGTGGCCAACACCATGCGCCTGCTGAAGCTGCCGAATTCGGTAAAGGACTATCTGCACGAAGGCCTGCTCACGGCCGGCCACGCCCGGGCGCTGATCACCATCGATGACCCGAGTGCACTTGCCGATCTGATCGTCGAAAAAGGCCTCAGCGTCCGCGAGACCGAAAAGATCGCCCAGGACCCGGATGCTCTCGCCAAACTGATGGGCCAGAAGACCCCGACCGAGAAGGCCCCGAAGGACGCCGACACCAAGGCTCTGGAAAAGCGCCTCACCGACACGCTCGGTCTGAAAGTCACCGTCGGCCACAAGCCGGGCAAGGAATCGGGCGACCTGAAAATCAAGTACACGTCGCTGGAACAGCTCGACGAGATCTGCAAGAAGCTGGGCGTTGAGACGCGCTAAAATATTGAATTTATTTTAAATTTTAGAGCCGGAGCGATTATTGCTCCGGCTTTTTTGTTTTGATTTTGCCAGCCTGTAATCCCAACATTCCTCATCCCGAGGACTGTCATCAGGCCCGTCTCGCAGAATGGCCGACATGTCCCGGTGGTTGCCGCCCATCCTTCGAGACAGCGCTTGCGCGCTTCCTCAGGATGAGGGAGGCGTGTGAGCGAACGCCAAGAATACAGGGAGACTCAGGGAGAGGAGCAGGTAAGCTCGTTAGCGCCGCTGTTGTCGCGCTCTGGCGGCTCTGCCGAGCTTCAGGAGGGCTTCGGAGAGGACGGGTACACCAAGGGCATCGTTGAGGCGGGAAATGCGTGTAGCCTCGCTCAGAATGTCCATGGCGCGTTCCAGATCCGTCAGGGACCAGATCCGCAGCTGCTGGGTGAATTTCGGCTTGCGGGAGAAGAAGATAGGCGGTCGCTGTCCATCGACGACGGCCTGAGCGTTTTTGCCCTGTTCGATATCGATTCGCATCCGGTGCAAATGTTGAAAATGCTTCAATGTCTGGTTGGCGATCACCGAGGCCTTGGAGCCGGCTTCCGCAAGCCGTTCCAGCCCGTGGTCCAGCAAGGCAAGGTCTCCCGATGCTGCAGCATCAATCAGCTCCGACATTTCGAAGGCGGATGCATCGCCGATGATAGCCTCGACATCCTCGCTGTCGATCCGGCCCTTGTTGAGGGCATAGAGGCAGAGTTTTTTCAGCTCACCGCGGCTGGCCATGCGATCACCGCCCAGCAGGCTGTGCAGTGCTGCCCGGGCTTCCCGGGTAACCGAAAGACCGGCTTCGCGGGTTTCCTCGTCGATCAACTGGTCGATGCCCCGGTCGTTGTCGGCATAACAAGGCAGCGCAACGGCGCGTTTGTGCGGTTCGATCAGCTTTCTGAGGCCGACGCCCTTCTTGATGTCGCCGCCCTCAAGGACCACCAGCGTCTGCCAGTCGTCCAGCTTCAGAACGGGTTCGACTGCAGGATTGAGATTGCGGGAGGAAGCATCCTTCACCCAGACGATCCTGCGACCACCAAAAAGCGGAACGGTCAGAACTTCGTCGATCAGCCGATTCGGATCCGAACCGAGATCGGACGCATCAAGCTTGACCAGATTGAACGGATCGCTTTCGCCTTCGGAGGCCTTGTTGACGAGGCGGGTGGCGCGTTCCGATACAAGTCCGGTATCCGGACCGAAGATCAGGACAACGCCGCCAGCCTCCGGGGGATTGGCGACGAAACGGTCAATCTCCGCGGCTTTGAGGACGGTCACGGCCGTTTGCCTCCGGGGTCAGTGTTACGACTGGCTGGCGAAATAGCCGGCAATCCGGGCTGCGATATCGTCAGCAACTGCCTTGGCAACACGTTCCTGCGCATCACGATAGGCACGGGTGTTGGCAAAGCGCTGGTTGGAGAAGTCGTAGGAAGCGGATTTGAACGCCCGGCCGGTCATCAGGGTCTCGTCGGTCGCCAGATCGCTCAGGACGAAGGTCGAGTTCATCGTGGTCGTGTAGGCGGAAGGCACGTCGGAGAACTGTTCAACACCGACTTCCGAGCTGCCGATGTCCATCAACACCTTGAGACGATATTTCTTGGCACCCGAGCCGGCCCCACGTTCGAACCGGTAGGTCAGTTCATTGTAGAGAACACGCGATGCATCGTCGTTGGCGTACTGGCTGGAGATGGATTCCAGGTCGATCGCCGCAAGTTCCGCCGCCACGGGAGAAGGCTGGGAACCGAAGTCGCCCGTGCTGCTGCCGTAAAGCGGGCGGACCTGACATCCGCCCAGAGCCATGGCAGCTGCCAGTCCGGCGCAAAGGGCAGCGCGCCGCAAGGCGCCGCTGCTCTGGAAGAGGTTGTTAAACAACGACATTCACGATCCTTTGCGGTACCACGATGATCTTCTTCGGCGCCTTGCCTTCAAGAGCCTTCTTGACTGCGTCGAGGGCCAAGGTAGCCGCTTCGACCTCGTCTTTGGAAGCCTCTTTTGCAATCGTCAGTTCACCGCGTTTCTTTCCGTTGATCTGGATCGGGTAGGTAACGGTGTCGTCGGACAGCAGGGCCTCGTCGGCCTGCGGCCAGCTTGCTTCCGAAATCAGATTGTCGTGGCCGAGTGCAGACCAGCATTCTTCTGCCAGGTGCGGCATCATCGGAGCCATCATCTGCACGAGGTAGTCGGCTGCTTCACGTACGGCATATTCGGTGCCGGCATCGGCGTCGCCTTCGTTGAAGACCTTGCTGATGGTGTTGACCAGCTCATAGAGGCGGGCCACGGCCCTGTTGAAGCCGAGGCCTTCCAGATCGGCGGAAACGGCCGCCAGGGTCTTGTGGCTGGCCCGGCGCAGATCAAGCGCCTTGCCGTCAACTTCCGGTGCCTTGCCGCCACGAGGTTCGATCTTGTCGGCAATGTCGCCGATCAGGCGCCAGACGCGCTGGACAAAACGCCAGGCACCCTGCACGCCGTCCTCGGTCCAGATCACGTCCCGCTCCGGCGGGCTGTCGGACAGCATGAACCAGCGGGCGGTATCGGCGCCGTAGGTGTCGATGATGTCGGTCGGATCGACAGTGTTCTTTTTCGACTTCGACATCTTCTCGATGGAGCCGATGGCAACGTCCTCACCGGTTTCGACAAGAACCGCGCGGCGCTTGCCGTCGACATCCTCGATACGGATCTCGGACGGGGCAATCCAGCGCCCGTTCGCACCTTCGCCGACGCGATAGGTCTCGTGGGTGACCATGCCCTGTGTAAACAGGCCCTTGAACGGCTCCTTCAGATCAAGCGCACCGACCTTCTGCATCGCCCGTGTGAAGAAACGGGAATAGAGCAGGTGCAGGATGGCATGCTCGATACCGCCGATATACTGGTCCACCGGCAGCCAGCCGTTGGCGGCTTCCGGGTCGGTCGGCTGATCGCAGTCCGGCGCCGTGAAGCGGGCGAAGTACCAGGAACTGTCCACGAAGGTGTCCATGGTGTCGGATTCGCGGCGGGCAGGCTTGCCGCATTTCGGGCAGGACGTGTTGCGCCAGGTCGGGTGACGGTCGAGCGGATTACCGGGCTTGTCGAAGTTGATGTCGTCCGGCAGCTGGACCGGCAGGTTCTCGTCCTTCTCCGGTACCACACCGCAATCGTCGCAATGAATGACCGGGATCGGGCAGCCCCAGTAGCGCTGACGCGAAATGCCCCAGTCGCGCAGGCGGTAATTCACCTGGCGTTCTGCCTGGGATGCGCCGTCGACGGTGATCTCTTCCAGCTTCTTCGCCACTGCTTCCTTGGCGTCCGGAATGGAAAGGCCGTTGAGGAAGTCGGAGTTGAAGATGGTGCCGTCGTCGGTGAAAGCCTCGTCGGCTACATCAAAGGTTGCCGGATCGGCATCCTTCGGCAGTACCACGGGCGTGACAGGCAGGCCGTATTTGCGGGCGAAGTCCAGGTCGCGCTGGTCATGTGCCGGGCAGGCAAAGATGGCACCGGTGCCATAGTCCATCAGGATGAAGTTGGCGACATATACCGGCAGCTCGATGGAGGCATCCAGCGGGTGCTTGACGCGCAGACCGGTATCGAGGCCTTTTTTCTCTGCCTTTTCAATTGCTTCTTCGGATGTACCGACCCGACGGCACTCTTCGATGAAGGCTTTCAGCTCCGGATTGCTTTCCGCCAGCTTGGTCGAGATCGGATGATCCGGCGACAGGCCCATGAAGGACGCACCGAACAGCGTGTCCGGACGGGTGGTGAAGATTTCCAGCGTCTTGTCGCCGGTGGGTGCAGCCTCGGTGAACTCGAAGCGCACACGCAGGCCTTCGGAGCGGCCGATCCAGTTCTTCTGCATCAGGCGCACCTTGTCCGGCCAGCGGTCGAGCGTGTCGATCGCCTCCAGCAGGTCTTCCGAGTAATCGGAAATCTTGAAGAACCATTGGGTCAACTCGCGCTGCTCAACAAGAGCGCCGGAGCGCCAGCCGCGACCGTCGATTACCTGTTCGTTGGCCAGAACCGTCATGTCGACCGGGTCCCAGTTGACCTTGGCGTTCTTGCGGTAGACGAGGCCGGCCTCCAGGAACTTCAGGAAAAGCCGCTGCTGCTGGGTGTAATAGGCGACGTCGCAAGTCGCGAATTCCCGGCTCCAGTCCAGAGACAGGCCCATGATCTTGAGCTGGTCGCGCATGGTGGCGATGTTTTCGTAGGTCCAGTCCTTGGGATGAACCTTGTTCTGCATAGCCGCGTTTTCCGCCGGCATGCCGAAAGCGTCCCAGCCCATCGGATGCAGGACGTTGAAGCCCTTGGCGCGCTTGTAACGGGCAACAACATCGCCCATGGCGTAGTTGCGCACATGGCCCATGTGGATGCGGCCGGACGGATAGGGGAACATTTCAAGGACATAGTATTTGTCGCGGGGATCGTCGTTGTGGGTGACGAAGACGTCCTTGTCGTTCCAGACCTTTTGCCAGCGCGCTTCGACTTCGCGCGCATTGTACCGTTCCGTTGCCATCAAATGTGCCGTTTGTTCTTGCCGCCGGATCCGGCGGATTTCCTGAAAGATTGACTGCCGGACTGTCACCAGAAATCGTGTCCGGGGTCAACATGTGAGAAGAGATTGATCTTGCAGATGCCTGTTTATTTCGCAACGCCGCATTCGTAAAGCTATCGGATGGCCGCTTCCGGCGTTGTTTCGGGATCAGGCGGGCTTGAAGCTTCCCAGATTTCCAACAGGCGCCGTCCGTCCGGGTGTTTCCTGCTGAACATGGGATACATGGGCACTTCCAGGAAGGTCGGGGAGTGAACGAGCAGGCTTGCTTCATCACCCAGGAACACGGCCTTCCGGATCATGCCGACTTCCGTGCTCTCCATATAGACATCGGCCCGTTCGTGCAGAAGCATCGACCAGGCAAGCTGTTCCGTCGACACATATTCAACAGTTACACCCGCAGCCTCCAGCATGTCTTCATACCAGTAGTTTCTGACCGCAACCACGGAGAGCCCTTCCTTGCGAAGATCATCGAAGCTCAGTGGCCCGATGCCGTCCGGAAACCGGTCTTTCTTGTAAAAATGTACGTAGGTTGCCAGTCCGACGGGTCGTTCGGGAAAATAGAATTCCTCGCTTCGTTCATCCGTGTAGGACCAGGAAAAGGTTGCGGCGTAAGTCCCGTTCCTGACCATCTGGTACGATCGCTGCCAGGGCAGAAAGTCGAATTTCGCCTGATGCCCGGCTTTTTCGATTACGCGCCTGACGATCTGGGTGTGGCTTCCGAAGCCCGGTGACTTCGCGCCAATAAAAGGCGGCCATTCGCCAACCGCGAACGTGAAGGTTTCACTCCGCGATGCAGGAACGTACAGAAAGCAGCACAACATCAGTATGCAGATAAATGAACCGAGTTGCCTCACACCGGGCCCTCCATCTTCATTTGATGCAAGCGGCGAGACACTATCGGCAAACCTCTAGGAAAAGGTGAACCTGATTGAATACCTGGCGTGAAAATTCACCGGCTGTGCAGTCACGCCAGGTTGCTTGGGTCTTTGCAAAGACCACTTGAGATCGAGGGGCGACCGGGCCTATGAGAAGGAACGCGCGATCCGGCAGAGCACCTTACAATTTGAAGGACCAACTGATGACCTCCGCAGCAGACCGACTGGCAAACGTCCAGGCAGATATCAGAAGTGCCGAAGCCGAGTTTGGCAGGCCGGTGGGGTCGGTAACGTTGATTGCGGTTTCCAAGACCTTCGAAGCGGACGAGATCCGCCCGGTGCTTGAGGCAGGTCAGCAGGTTTTCGGCGAAAACAGGGTGCAGGAAGCCATGCACAAGTGGCCGGGGCTTCGCGAGGACTTTGATGGCATCGAATTGCATCTGATCGGCCCGCTGCAATCCAACAAGGCCAAGGAAGCGGTCACGACCTTTGATGTCGTCCATACGGTTGACCGGCCGAAAATCGCAAGGGCACTGAAAGCCGAGATGGAAAAGCAGGGCAGGGATCTGCCGTGTTTCATTCAGGTAAACACGGGTGAAGAGCCCCAGAAGGCAGGCATCGCACCGAAGGATGTCGATGCCTTCGTGAAAGAGTGCAAGGAAGATGTCGGGCTCAACATTGTCGGCCTGATGTGCATTCCGCCGGTCGACGAAGCACCGGGCGAACATTTCGCGCTTCTGGAAAAAATCGCCGCCCGCAATGGTCTTGAGCAGCTTTCCATGGGCATGTCTTCCGACTATCCGGTCGCGGTCGGCTTTGGGGCCACGCATGTGCGTGTCGGATCCGCCATCTTCGGCTCGCGCGACTACACCTGATCAAAGCCTGCCGTTTCAGGGAACGGCAATCAGACCGGGATTGGCATTGCTTCGGTTTGCAGGACTGGTCGCGAACCGAAGCATGGATAGCCGTTTCAACCAGTTTGTTTCGAATTTATAAATAAAATCAAATAGATATTCAGACTGGTTTTTCCAGCGGAAGCCCCAGAACTGCCTAAAATCGTTAAAAATGACGGTAGTTTGACCGACCTGTGGCTGATCCCCATGGCGGAACACAACATTGCCGCGAAGGTTTCAAAGAGCTGCCCTTTGCCGGTCGCGATCGGCCCGCAGTGTTTGTCTCGTTCCGGTTCGACGGGTCGCAGGGGCCTGGCGAACGGACGGAACGACAGGTGAGCCCAAAGCCGAATGGCACACGGGACACCTGACAAGACCCAAACCATTGGAGGTCATATCATGTCCAAACGTCTTACTGCTGCTCTTCTGATCGGTGCCTTTACCGCGTCTTCCGCAGCTCTTGCCCAGGGCATGTCGTTCGAGGCGGTGGATCTCGATCAGGACGGTTATGTCAGCTTCGAGGAAATCGCGGCAGCCGTCCCGACCCTTTCCGAAGATGCATTCAACGCGGCTGACAGCAATCAGGACAGCCTTCTGGATCCGGAAGAGTTCTCCTCCGTCCAGCCGTAACCGGGCTTCGGGCAATCAAACCCCCCGTCGGCTGCGTCAGCAGCCAGATTGCCCGAACAAGACCACCGTCGGTAAGGTCACGCCGGCGGTGGTTTTCCGTTTTGAAGGGGATTTGCGAACTTTACTCGAACAATTGAGCCAATCCGGCCGGGCCAGGCTTCAGTCCAGCCAGAAATCCGGCGTCAGGAGCAGGATACCTGCCAGGATTTCCAGTCGACCGAGGATCATCTGAACCGCCAGGAACCATTTGGCGAGATCCGGCAGGGACTGGAACGTACCGGACGGACCAATCGTATCGCCAACGCCGGGACCGACATTCGCAAGGGCTGTGATGGAGGCGCTGAGCGCCGTCTCGAGATCAAGACCGAGCATCATGTAGACCAGCGAAAACGCTGCAAAAGCGCCTGCATAAAGAACGGCGAAGACAAGTACACCTTCCAGAACCGGATTTGACACGGCCCGGCCCTGGTATTTCGGCTCGACCACCCGGTGTGGTCGGATCATCCGTCGGAACAGGCCCTGGATGTAACTGCCCAGAATTGCGATCCGGAACATCTTGAAGCCTCCGGACGTGGAGCCGCTGCAGCCGCCGAAGAACGTCAGCACGAAGAAAATCGCGATCACGGGCGGACCGAACTGCAGGTAGTCGTTGGCGGCATAGCCGGTGGTGGTGATCACCGAAACCACGTTGAAGACCGCGAATGTGAACATCTGGAACGGCGTGTCATGTCCGATGAACCGCTCGAACAGGAACACGCTGATCGAAGCTGCGGCGACAATGGCAAGCAGCAGCATGATCTGGACGTCTTTTACCCAATGCCGTCGCTCGATGCTCCGGATCAGATAGAGGAACGGCACGGCGGATCCCAGCATGAACACCGAGGCGACCCAGTAAACGGCGAGGCCGTCGAATTGGCCGAAGGACTGGTCGGACGTGGAGAAGCCTCCCGTCGAGACGGTGGTCATGGAATGGATCACCGCTTCGAAAAAGGTCATTCCACACAGCAGGTAGAGCGTGGCGCAGGCAATCGACAGTCCGGCATAAAGGGCCAGGAGCCGGTAGACGAATGGGCCGACATGACCATAGGGCTTGCTGGTATTTTCAGACGATTCCAGCGCGAAGAGCTGGCTGCCACCAACGCGCAAACCCGGCAGAAGCCAGATCCCGATAGCAACCACGCCAATGCCGCCAACCCATTGCAGCAAGGCTCGCCACAGCAAAATACCCGGCGGCAACGTATCGAGACCCGTCAGGACTGTTGAACCGGTTGTGGTCAGGCCGGAGGCGGTCTCGAAGAAGGCGTCTGTGAAGCTGATGCCGAGGCCGCTGAAGTAGAAGGGAACGGCGCCGGCGAAGGAGAAGGTGAACCAGGCGGCGTTGACGAACAGGATCGCTTCGCGAAAGTGGCTCGGCGGCTGTTCTCCCTGGAAAGCCATGGTCATGAGCAAGCCCGCGGTACCAAGAACCAGGGCCGATACCAGAAAGACCTGCCAGTCCGAGTTTCTGGCGAACACATCCGCGATACCCGGAACGATCATCAGAACTGAAATCAGGATGAGCAATCGTCCGATTGGCAAAGCAATGGCGCGATAATTCATAGACTGGACGTCCGCAACGGTCGGCTGTCAGGACAGCAGGCGTGTGTGTCAAAAGACTGTCGTTATCTGCCTGTGCACCGCAAAAAGCAAGGCCAACGGAATTTGAGCCTGCCAATCGCCTGGAATGACCGGCAGGGTGGCTGGCCTGCGGGCGATCGGCAAAACTGCTTCTAAAACACACCTATACGCCAGTTCATGTTGACCGGACCGGGAGGCTTTGCCAGAGTGATTTCATAAATTTGGGAGGAAAACATGAAAGTACTTTCCTGGGCGCTTGGCGCGGCAATGGCGCTTGGCCTGGCAGCCGGTTCGGCACAAGCAGCAGACACAACCTTGCGCATTTCGCTGCAATTGCCTCTGACGAGCCACCTCGGCCAGAATCTGCAGCTTTTCAAGGAAGAAGTAGAGAAAAACTCCAACGGCGACATTGCCGTGGAGATCTACGATTCCGCTCAGCTCTACAAGGACAACGAAGTTCCGGCAGCCGTCGGCAGCGGCTCCATTGAAATGGGCGTTGCGTCGCTGACGCGTTATGTCGGCGACATTCCTGCCGTCGACGTTTTCTATCAGCCGTTCCTGTTCGACACGGAAGAAAAGGTTCGTGCAGCCGTAGCCAAGGGATCTCCCGTGCGCGGACCGCTGGATGAGGCAATCGCGGAAACCGGTTCCACTGTTCTGTGGTGGCAGGCTTATGGCGGCTCCATCATGCTGTCCAATGGCGGACCGCTGAAAACCCCGGAAGATCTGAAAGGCAAGAAGGTTCGCGTCTTCGGCAAGACGCTTGGCGATTTTGTCACGGTTGCCGGCGGTGCGCCGACGCTGATTTCCGGTTCCGAACAGTATCTGGCCTACCAGCGCGGCACCGTGGACATCGGCATGACCGGCGTTTCCGGCGTGAAATCCCGCAAGCTCTGGGAAGTCATGGACACGATCACCGTGACCAACAACGCGGATATCGAGTTCATCGTCGTGGTGAACACCGATTTCTGGAACGGCCTGCCGGATGAGCACAAGAAGATCATCGAGGCTGCTGCCCTCAAGGCGGAAGCCGATGTGCGGGATCGGATGTCCCAGATCGAAGCCGAAGCTTACGAGATTTCGGAACAGAACGGCATGACCATCTACACGCCGACCGCAGAAGAAATGACTGCCTGGAAAAGCGTAAGCCAGCCGGTCTACGACAACTTCGTCGAAAAAGCGGGCCCCCTCGGCAAGCAGGTTCTCGAAGCCGCTCAGAAATTCTGACGGTCCGCGGATCCTGAACGACGGAAGCGGCCGCGGCCATGCTGGCCGCTTCCAGTCACGGATGCCGGAGTTCCGGTGTCTTTTCGCGGTCGGGTTTCACCGGCCGTCTTTTCCCGGCCTTGCCGATTGCTCGATCGACAGATGGTTTCATGAAAGCCTTCTATTTTCTTCTTCAGGCCTTTGCCTGGATCGCCGCGCTGCTGTTCGTCGCCGTGGGCTGCATGCTCACGTATGAAGTTCTGGCCCGGTATCTTTTCGTTGCACCGACCATCTGGGCGTCGGAGTTGTCTCAGCTGTGCCTGATCTGGGGCACCATGCTTGCCATGCCATGGCTGTTAAAAGCCGGTCGGCACATTGCGGTTGATGCGCTGACAGACCAGCTAAGCCCGGGCTGGCGCCGCGCCTGCCATGTGGTTGCCATGGGCTTTGTTGCGGTGTTCAGCATCCTGGTCGCCTGGAAGGGGGGCGGGATCTTCTACGATTCCTTCGAGCGAGGCCGCACCTCGGGCTCCATGCTGGACCTTCCCATGTGGATCTCCGAATTGTCCGTTCCGGTCGGGTTTGCACTTCTGTTCGTGCAGGCCCTCATTGAACTGGGCCAGAAGCCCAAGTCGGGCGATCATGAAGCGGTGGTGATGGAATGACGACAGTTCTCATTCTCGCTTCGCTGTTCACCTTGTTGCTGATCCGCGTGCCGGTGGCGTTCGCGCTGGGCGGTCTCGGCCTTGGAATGCTCATTCTCGGTGGTTTCTCGCCGCTGATGGCGCCCCAAGCGATCCTGTCGACGCTGGATGGCTTCATTCTTCTGGCGGTACCGCTGTTCCTGCTGATGTCCAACATCCTGCTGAAAGGCGGGGTCGGGCGGGATCTCTTTGCCGCCGTTCATGCCTGGGTCGGTCACTGGCCGGGTGGACTGGCCGTCGCGACCATCCTGTCCTGCGCCATTTTCGCAGCCATTTCCGGATCGTCGGTGGCAACGGCCGCCACCATCGGAACAGTTGCGATCCCGGAAATGATCCAGCGCGGCTATGAGCGGAAATTCGTCTACGGCCTGCTTGCTGCCGGTGGCACGCTCGGCATTCTGATCCCGCCGTCTATCCCGATGATCGTCTATGGCTTCGTTACCGAACAGTCGGTGATCGCGCTGTTCCTGGCGGGTGTTGGCCCGGGCCTTATGCTTGTGGTGTTCTTCATCGTTTTTTCCATGGTCTATGCCCGCTGGTTCGGCGGCTACACGCCGGAGCCGGCGTCAAGCTGGGACGAGCGGATGCGGGCAACTGTGCGGGCATTTCCCTCGATCCTGTTGGCGCTTGTTGTTATCGGCGCCATCTACAGCGGCGCGGCGACACCAACGGAAGCTGCAGCTATCGGCTTTGCCGTGGCGCTTCTGATTACCGGGCCCATCCTGCGTACGCTTACCTGGCAAGGTCTGAAGGAAGCGGCGTTCGATGCCATGGTGACGACCGTTGCCATCGTCTTGATCATCGCCGGGGCCAAGGTGTTCGGCAAGGCGATCACGCTTTACCGGATCCCGCAGGATATCTCGGTCTTCATCGGCCAGACCATCGATACGCCGCTCGCATTCATCATCGTGGTGTCGATCGTGCTTCTGATCATGGGGCTGGTGTTCGAGGCGCTGTCCATGGTGTTGATCATGACGCCCGTGCTGCTGCCGGCAGCCATGGCATTGGGCTTCGATCCGATCTGGTTCGGCGTCTATATGGTCGTCATGGTGGAATGCGCCCTGATCACACCGCCGGTCGGGCTCAATCTCTATGTCATCCAGTCAGTCGCGCGATCGAAACTGTCCGACGTCTCCCGTGGCGTGCTGCCATTCCTGGTGATTATGTTGATTTCGGTCGCGATCCTGTATGTCTGGACCGATCTCGCGCTCTATCTGCCATTCAAGTTCTGAGGTTTTTGTCATGCCGTCACCGGCAGCTACCCTTCGCGCGCTGCTGGAGCAGCCGAAACTTCACGTCATGCCTTGCTGTTATGATGCCTTGTCCGCCAAGCTGATCGAGCAGGCAGGGTTCGATCTCACCTTCATGTCCGGCTTTGCCGCCTCCGCATCGCGGATCGGGCAGCCGGATCTGGGGCTGATGTCCTATGGCGAAGTGCTCGATCAGGCGCGTAACATCACCGATGCGGTCCGGATTCCGCTGCTGGCGGATGGCGACACAGGTTACGGAAATGCCATGAACGTGCGCCGGACCGTGACCGGCATGGCCAAGGCAGGCGCTGCGGCCGTGATGATCGAGGACCAGGTGGCTCCGAAACGCTGCGGTCACACGCCTGGCAAGGCGGTCGTTTCCCGCGAGGAAGCCTTTGACCGGATCCGGGCGGCGCAGGATGCCAAGGAGGCAGGGGCCGATATCCTGATCCTTGCCCGGACCGATGCCCGTCATGAGCACGGCCTTGCCGAGGCAATTGCCCGGGCGGCAAAGTTCAAGGAACTCGGCGCTGATATCCTGTTTGTCGAGGCGCCCAAGACGGTTGCCGAAATGCAGGAAATCTGCCGGGAACTGCCGGGCCCGAAGATGGCCAACATCGTGGAAGGCGGCGAAACTCCCGACCTTTCGCATGAAGAGCTTCGGGACATCGGATACGCCATTGCCGCCTATCCGTTGACCCTGATGGCCAGCGCCATGAAGGCAATGGTGGCGACGTTGCAGCAGCTGAAGAGCGACCAGGATCGAACACCGGATCTCATGGACTTCAAGGAGCTGCGGGACCGGATCGGCTTCAACGACTATTATGAGGTTTCGGCCAAATACGAGACATCCAAGCGGGATTGATGCGGCCGGACTGTCCGGAACCCGGTCGTTCTGCCGAACTGCAAAATACGCCAACCCGTGCTACTCGGCGTTGGATTTATTGCAGATGGAATGTTAGACCCTGCGCGACTCAGAAGCTGTAACGGAAATCTTGAATGCAGGGCGAAAGACGCCGAAGACCTTCGCTGTCGCTGCCGATCCTGCGGACATCGCGCGACCAGCACCGGGACGGCACACTGACGCTCGGCAATTTGCTGTTGGCGCTGGGCGAGACGTCGTTCGGTTGGGCGATTGTGCTGTTTTCCCTGCTGACGCTTCTGCCGTTGCCTCCCGGCTCCTCGCTCGTCACTGGTCTGCCTGTGCTCGTCACCACGTTCCAGATGGTGCTCGGCTTTCCGCATGTGAAACTGCCCAGGCCGCTTGCACGCCTGTCGCTCAATCACAACAAGCTGCGGCGAACGATGGTGCGCCTGCGTCCCGTCACAATGCGGCTGGAGCGCGTGCTGGCCCACCGGTACGAAGGTCTGTTTGCACGAAAACATGAGCGCTTGCTCGGGCTTGCGTTGTTCGTCATTGCTTTCACGTTGTTTCTGCCAGTGCCGCTCAGCGGCTGGTTTCCGGCGGTCGCGCTGTTCATCGCCGGCGTCGGCATTGTCGAGCGCGACGGACTTGTCGTCATCTTCGGTCTGCTGCTGGGTCTGGCCGCGGTGCTGCTCACCATCGCCATCCTGACGTCGATTGCGATCAGCACGCAAGCGTTCATGGCGTGAGCGGAAAACAAGGTGTTCGACAAGACGAAACGGCATGGATCCCATGGTCGAGCCACGAGATCACGGGGTAGAGACAGAAATCCGGATCAAGGAAAACGGGAATTTCCGCCGCTTCCTTGACTCTTGCCCGGGTTTCGGGCATATCCCCGCGAACTCCATATGAGTGATTGAAATTTCGATCCGCCGACCGGGACCCGCAAAGGTGTAAAGAGTTCCCGGAGGTTAACATCCGACAGCGCGTTGCGCCCTCGGGTGTCAAACTGCTTTGCGCGGATTGATCCGGTTGGAAATGACCGGCGGTTGCCCATATGGTTCGGGAGACTTCCCGAAACCGAGACTATTCAAGGACTACTGATGTTTGAAAGCCTGTCCGATCGATTAAGCGGTATTTTCGACAAGCTCACCGGCCGCGGTGCGCTGTCGGAGAACGACGTCAACGAGGCGCTGCGCGAAATCCGCCGCGCGCTGATCGAGGCCGACGTTGCGCTGCCGATCGTACGTTCCTTCACCGACAAGGTGCGCAATCGCGCCGTCGGTGCCGAGGTGGTCAAGTCCGTGACCCCGGGCCAGATGGTCGTGAAGATCGTTCATGACCAGCTGGTCGAGATGCTCGGTGAAGAAGCCCATCCGATCGACCTAAACGCTCCGGCACCGGTGGCGATCATGATGGTCGGTCTGCAGGGCTCCGGTAAAACCACCACCACGGCCAAGATTGCCCGCCGCCTGACCCAGCGCGACAAGCGCAAGGTGTTGATGGCATCGCTCGACACCCGCCGTCCGGCTGCCCAGGAGCAGCTGAAGGTTCTGGGTGAGCAGAACGACATCGATACGCTGCCGATCGTTGCCGGCCAGGGCCCGGTCGAAATCGCCAAGCGGGCCATGTCCGCCGCCAAGCTCGGCGGTTATGACGTGGTCATGCTCGACACCGCCGGCCGTATTCACATCGACGAGCCGCTGATGGTTGAAATGGCAGAGGTGAAAGCCGCTGCCCAGCCGCATGAAATCCTGCTGGTGGCGGATAGCCTGACCGGTCAGGATGCCGTCAACCTGGCGCAGAGTTTCGATGAACGCGTCGGCATCACCGGGATCGCCCTGACCCGTATGGACGGCGACGGCCGTGGCGGTGCGGCGCTCTCCATGCAGGCGGTTACCGGCAAGCCGGTCAAGCTGATCGGTACCGGCGAAAAATCAGACGCACTTGAAGACTTCCACCCGCGCCGGATCGCAGACCGCATCCTCGGCATGGGCGACATCGTTTCGCTGGTGGAAAAGGCTGCAGAAGCCATCGACGCGGAACAGGCCGCGAAAATGGCGAAGAAGATGCAGAAGGGTCACTTCGACCTGGAAGATCTTGCCGAGCAGCTGCGCCAGATGGAAAAGCTGGGCGGCATGTCCGGCATGATGGGCATGTTGCCGGGCATCGGCAAGATGAAGAAGCAGATCGAGGCTTCGAACATCGACGACAAGATGTTCAAGCGTCAGGTCGCCATCATCGAATCGATGACACCGGCCGAGCGTCAGAAGCCCGAACTGCTCAAGGCCAGCCGCAAAAAGCGTATTGCAGCCGGGTCGGGCATGGATGTGGCCGACGTCAACAAGCTTCTGAAAATGCACCGCCAGATGGCGGACATGATGAAGAAGATGGGCAAGGGCAAAGGCATGCTGGGCAAGCTGATGGGCGGCCTTGGCGGCGGCGGAATGCCGGATGTCGATCCCAAGCAGCTTGAGGAAATGGCCAAGTCCGGCCAGTTGCCGGGTGGCATGGAAATGCCGAAAGGCCTGCCCGGCGGGTTGGGCGGCGGTCTGCCGCCAGGCATGGGCATGCCGGGTCTTCCAGGCCTTGGCGGTCCGAAACTCCCCGGGTTTCCGGGTATGGGCAAGGGCAAGAAACGATGAGCGAAGCGGAGACCAAGCTGGGTGAAAGCCCCGCCTTGAGCGAACTGAAGGCTCTTCGGGCGTCCATCGACAACATTGATGCGGCTCTTGTTCACATGCTCGCCGAACGGTTCAAGTGCACCCAGAAAGTGGGGGTGCTGAAAGCCACCAACGACCTGCCGCCGGCTGATCCGGCGCGGGAGAAAATTCAGATCGAACGGCTGCGCCAGCTTGCGGGCGACGCCAATCTCGATCCTGACTTTGCCGAGAAATTCCTGAACTTCATCGTCAAGGAAGTGATCCGGCACCACGAAGCCATTGCCGCTGAAGCCGGCAACTGAACAAACTGGAGACATAAAAATGGCTACGAAAATTCGCCTGGCACGTGGCGGTTCCAAGAAGCGTCCGTACTACCGCATCGTTGTTGCTGACATCCGCTCCCCGCGCGATGGCCGTTTCATCGAAAAGGTCGGTTCCTACGACCCGATGCTGCCGAAGGATTCCGAAAACCGCGTGACCCTGAACGTCGAGCGTATTCAGCATTGGCTGGACAGCGGCGCAAAGCCGACCGACCGCGTTCACCGTTTCCTGGATGCTGCCGGCCTCTTGAAGCGTGAGCCGCGCAACAACCCGAAGAAAGCCGAGCTGGGCGCAAAGGCGAAGGAACGCGTTGAAGCCAAGCGTCAGGCTGAAGAAGAAGCAGCTGCTGCTGCCGCTGAAGCTGCTGCCGCTCCGGCAGAAGAAGCAGCTGCCGAATAAGCAGATGCGCCAAGCCGCACCGGAAGACATTGGCCAGGGAGCCTTTTGAGATGACGTCCAAGGACGATCAGAAGGTACTGATGGCCAAGATCGGTGCGGCGCATGGCATTCGCGGGGAAGTGCGGGTCAAACCTTACGGCGATGACCCGCTTTCCTTTGCCGATTATGGCATTCTGACCACCCGGGACGGCAAACGTTCCTTCGAGGTGGAACGGGCGCGGGTGCAGAAGACGGTGGTGATCACCAAGTTCAAGGGGATCGCGGACCGCAACCAGGCGGAAGAGCTGAACGGTGTCGATCTCTTTATCGACCGTGACCAGCTGCCCGAACCTGAAGAAGACGAATTCTACTATTCCGACCTGACCGGCCTCGATGTGCTCGACCAGACTGGCGAGACACTCGGGAAGATCATTGCGGTGCAGGATTTCGGAGCCGGCGATCTGCTGGAAGTCCGGCCAAAACGCGGCCGCAGCTTCTATGTTCCGTTCACGAAGGAATTCGTGCCGGAGATCGACCTGGAGAACGGCCGGGTCAGCGCTTCACTGCCGGAGGATTACTTCTCCGAAGGAGCTCCTGAGCCTTCGGAAGACGAGCCGGACAGGTAACGCGTCGGCACGGGCTGCAAGCCCATCTTGTGCAAGTTGAGTTCTTCGCGATCCTCCGCGGGAACGTCCTGGCGGACAGCCTGCCGAACCTCGGAACGCTTCAGCGCAATCAGTGCGACGACCAGTGCAACCCCGATGCCGTTGGCAAAAGCATCCTGCAACGACATTTCGTGGTGGGGAATGAAGCCCTGCACCACTTCACCCGCGAGACCCATGCCGAAGGCGACGACGGCGGAAATGCGCAGCCGGCAGCAGAACAGCGCATGGATCGACAGGGTCAGAAGTGCGAAAAAGCCGATATGGATGACCTTGTCATAGGGGTGGCCGACGCCGGTGTTGAACACAAGGCCGGCCAGCACGCCGAAGGTCATCAAGGCGAACAGGGGCAGCACGCGGCTCAGGGAAATGTCGAGATAGTGGCGGTCGACATGAACCTGAATGAAACGGGGAAGCTTGAAACGCAGGACTGGAAATTTTGCCACGGCAATAAACCCGATTGAAACGCTCTTGCCACTTTATACTGCGAGCCTTAATCAGAGCTTTCTTTCCGGCGGCTACCCTGAAGAATTCGACAGGTTTTTAGGAAAGCGGTAAACGGCTCGTTAACCAATGGGCGGTTTTGGACCCGGACATACCGGCCAATCAGCAGAACTGACAGGCGTAATGACGTTCAAGGCAACCATTCTGACGCTCTACCCGGACATGTTTCCAGGGCCCCTGGGCCACAGCCTTTCGGGCCGGGCGCTGGACAAGGGGCTTTGGCAGCTGGAAACCAGCCAGATCCGCGACTTTGCGACGGACAAGCACCGCTCCGTTGACGATACGCCGGCCGGTGGCGGTGCCGGTATGGTGCTCAGGGCCGATATCCTGGCCAGGGCCATTGATGCGGCGGCCCCCGCTGACGACCCGCGCCCGCGGCTCCTGATGAGCCCGCGCGGGGCGCCTTTTACCCAGGACCGTGCGCATGAACTTGCCGAAGGCCCTGGCGCAGTCATCGTCTGCGGCCGGTTCGAGGGGGTCGACCAGCGGGTGATCGACGCGCGCGGCCTGGAGGAAGTCTCCGTCGGCGACTACATCCTGTCCGGCGGCGAAATCGGCGCGCTGACCATGCTGGACGCTGTTGTCCGGCTCATCCCTGGTGTCATGGGCAACATGGACAGTGCAGAAACCGAAAGCTTCGAAGGTGGCTTGCTGGAACACCCGCAATACACGCGGCCGGCCGAGTTCGAAGGCCTGACCATTCCCGAGGTTCTGACCTCGGGCAATCACCGGAAGATCCACGAGTGGCGCATGGCCGAAGCCGAGCGCCTGACACGCGAGCGGCGGCCGGATCTCTGGGATGCCTACATGGCGGATGAAGACGACGTGGATTGAAGAATCCGCATGACAGTGGCGCAAATTTCCTGTATACGCGCGCCGAAGCTGGGTGAAGTTGTGTCTTTTCCTTGGAAAGACCTGCGTCCTGAACCGGACCAAAAGGACCGGAAAATCAGGAAAGCCCAGCCGACAAGCAACATGGCCCAAAGTCGGTGAACCCGTTTCCGGCCAAAACCGGAAAACGCTCTGACCGCTTTGTAATTCAAAAGGGAAATATGCCATGAACATCATCGAGCAGCTCAATGCTGAGGAAATGGCGAAAATCGAAGAGCAGCGCAAGCTGCCGGAATTTTCTCCTGGTGATACCGTTCGCGTCAACGTGAAGGTCACCGAAGGTACGCGTACCCGTACCCAGGCTTACGAAGGCGTCTGCATCGCCCGTTCCGGCGGCGGCATCAACGAGAGCTTCACGGTTCGCAAGATTTCTTACGGTGAAGGCGTCGAGCGCGTTTTCCCGGTCTACTCCCCGATGCTGGAAGGCGTTGAAGTGGTTCGCCGCGGTAAGGTCCGTCGCGCGAAGCTCTACTACCTGCGCGACCGTCGCGGCAAGTCTGCCCGTATCGTCGAAAACACCAATGCTCGTTCCAAGCGCCTCAACGAAGAAGTGCGTGCGGAAGTGGCTGCTGCCAAGGCAGCTGCTGCAGAAGCCAAGGCCGCTGCCAAGGAAGCTGCAGAGAACGCAGCCGAATAAGCCGGCCCGGCAAAACGTTTCGAAAAGGCGGTCCTTCGGGCCGCCTTTTTTGCATTTGCGCCAAACTCTGGTGCAGTCCGATGCAAATCCGGGGTTTTGCGCCCCGTTCTTCCTGCGCCGGTCAATCTGAGTTGAATTCAGCTCAACTCGGAACGCTTGACCTTCAGGCGGCGCTGCGTCATTCACTAGCTACGATAAACGAGGATAGACCCTTGCGGCTGGACGCGCCGCGACGGGCATCACCGGGCATTTCGCAAACTTTAGACCGTTTGACCGTTTGCTCGGATGGACCGAGGAGAGACCCATGGCCAACGCACGGACGCTTTACGACAAGATCTGGGACGACCACGTGGTCGACATGCAGCCGGACGGAACCGGTCTGCTCTACATCGATCGCCACCTGGTGCATGAAGTTACCAGCCCGCAGGCTTTCGAAGGCCTGCGCATGGCCGGCCGCCAGGTGCGCCAGCCGGAGAAGACGCTTGCCGTGGTCGACCACAACGTTCCGACCACCGATCGCCGTCACGGCATCGATGATCCGGAATCGGCCCTGCAGGTCGACACGCTGGCCAAGAACGCGGCAGAATTCGGCATCGAGTATTATTCCGAACTCGACATGCGTCAGGGCGTCGTTCACATCGTGGGTCCCGAGCAAGGCTTCACCCTGCCCGGCATGACCATTGTGTGCGGCGACAGCCACACCTCCACCCATGGCGCTTTCGGCTCCCTCGCCCACGGCATCGGCACGTCCGAAGTGGAACACGTTCTGGCCACCCAGACGCTGATCCAGAAGAAAGCCAAGAACATGCTGGTGAAGGTCGACGGCAAGATCCCTGCCGGCGTCACCGCGAAAGACATCGTTCTGGCCATCATCGGCAAGATCGGTACCGCAGGCGGCACCGGCTACGTGATCGAGTATGCCGGCGAAGCAATCCGTGCCCTGTCAATGGAAGGCCGCATGACGGTCTGCAACATGTCCATCGAGGCCGGTGCACGTGCAGGCCTGATTGCACCGGACGAAATCACCTACAAGTACATCGAAGGCCGCCCCAAGGCGCCCAAGGGCGAAGCCTGGGACATGGCTCTCGGCTACTGGAAGACCCTGCATTCGGATGCGGACGCCTATTTCGACAAGGTCATCGAGCTGGACGCCGCCAACCTGCCGCCGATCGTTTCCTGGGGCTCGTCTCCGGAAGACGTCATCTCGGTGGAAGGTGTCGTGCCGGATCCGGCCGAAATCGCTGATGAAAACCGCCGCGAGTCCAAGAAGCGCGCCCTGGAATACATGGGCCTGCAGCCGGGCACCAGGATCACCGACATCAAGATCGACCGTGCCTTCATCGGTTCGTGCACCAACGGCCGCATTGAAGACCTGCGTGCTGCGGCGGCCGTCATCGGCAATCACAAGGTGGCAGCAGGCGTCAGCGCCATGGTTGTCCCGGGCTCTGGTCTGGTGAAGGAACAGGCCGAAGAAGAAGGTCTGGACGTCATCTTCAAGGAAGCAGGCTTCGAATGGCGTGAGCCGGGCTGCTCCATGTGCCTTGCCATGAATGCGGACAAGCTGAAGCCGGGCGAGCGCTGTGCGTCGACGTCCAACCGCAACTTCGAAGGCCGTCAGGGTCACAAGGGCCGGACCCATCTGGTTTCGCCGGCCATGGCGGCAGCGGCGGCAATCGCCGGCCATTTTGTCGATATCCGCGAGTGGACGACTAATTGATTCGACCGCATTTCGGTTCGTGAGAAAGGGCGCCGCAAGGCGCCCTTTTTGCTTCTCCCCGTAAAACAGTCACAATGACGCAGGGGATTTTGCTTTTGCGTAAATAATTCATGTAGTTAAGAAAAATCCTTTGCCGGGTCTGATCTGGCGACAACTGCACTCAGAAATGATTTTCCCGGGCTTCACAAGACTGTCACCTCGGCACTACAATACTCCGGTCACAAAAGGACTGTTCCGCTGTCCGATTGACCGGATAACGGACATTCCGACAGGTCAACGCGCTGTCAGTTGGCACCTGATTGCTGGAAGTTGATCCAACGTAAGTCGTTAGAGCAACGCATCCGCGTGTGGATTCGGCATGCTCTGGGAATGAGGAGCGGAAGGTGACGATAGCGGTTTCGTCGGGCGCCCATCCGGCGTTGGTGCTCAATGCGGATTACCGGCCTTTGAGCTACTACCCCCTGTCGCTGTGGAGTTGGCAGGATACCATCAAGGCTGTGTTCCTGGACCGGGTGAACATTGTTGCCGAATACGATGCGGCGGTTCGAAGTCCGAGCTTCGAGTTCCGATTACCCAGTGTGGTCTCTCTCAAGACCTTCGTGAAACCCAGCCGATACCCTGCCTTTACCCGATTTAACGTCTTTCTCCGCGACAAATTCCAGTGTCAGTACTGCGGCTCCAAGGATGAGCTGACCTTCGACCACCTTGTGCCGCGTTCCAAGGGTGGTCTGACGACCTGGGACAATGTCATCACCGCCTGCTCCCCCTGCAATCTGCGCAAGTCCAACAAGTCGTGCCAGCAACTGAACATGTGGCCGATGCACATGCCGTTCCAGCCGACCATCCAGGACCTGCACAACAACGGCCGCGGTTTCCCGCCCAACTATCTGCACGATAGCTGGCTGGATTTCCTCTACTGGGATACCGAGCTGGAACCGTAGTCTCCGGTTCGTATTGCGAGCCTTCAGGCGGGGTCATCAAATGCCCTCGTGACGGTGACAACGCGTCTGCGTCGGAGCGCCTATTCCACGTTGCAGGCAACTGGCAGTTGACATCCAGTGGATGTATTTATGCCGTTGAATATTTGATTTTAACGAGGCTTTAACCTCGTTCCCAAAGTTCATTCACCGTTTTTTCTTAAAGTGTGTAGTAGCTGTCTTTATCTCCCTTAAGGCGGCGCCATACATGTCTCTTCTTTTCTGGAATTTCAAAATAAACAGACGATTTCTCACGCAACGTGAAGGGGCCGTTTTGCCCATCTTTGCGTTGATGGTGATTTTTCTGATCGTCGTCATGGGCGCAGCCGTGGACGTTTCGCGCACGGTCAACGCCCGTGAGAAGCTGTCTTATGCGATCGATGCGGCCGCACTGTCCGTGGCGGCGGATCTGTCCACATCGCTCATGACGGATGAACAGATCAAGCAGGCGCTGACGGATTCCTTCAAGTCCAACCTGGACGGCGCCGAGTTTCTGACCGAAGCCATCAAGAACCTGACCTTTGTGGTCGATGCGGAAAACGGAACCATCAAGGTCTCCTCGACGGCCAGCCTGCAGAATTACTTCATCGATTTCGGTGGCTACATGATGAAGAACCTGGGTCCGGAGACCTTTGCCTTCGGAACCAGTTCACAGGTCTCTTATTCCAAGTTCAACGTGGAGCTGGCCCTTGTGGTGGACGTCACCGGCTCGATGTCCTCCAGTGACATGAACACGCTGCGCAAAGCCTCGGCGGCGGTGGTCAACATCCTGCTGCCCGAGGACGTGGAAGAAGACGATGCCAAGGTGCGCATTTCGCTGGTTCCCTACAGCCAGGGCGTCAACCTCGGCACCTATGCAAAAAAGGTAAAGGGCGGCGATTTCTACAGCGTCAGCGGCAACTGCGTCACGGAACGTCAGGATTATTCCACCTATGAGGTCATGCTCACGGACGATCCCTATAACTACTACAAGAAGTCCAGCCCTCCTCCGGCACAGACTTTTTTTGGCGGGGGCAGCAGCAGTTGCTCGTCCACGTCCAAGCTGGTGCCATTGACCAAGAGCCGCTCCACGTTGCTGCCGGCGATTTCTGCTCTCAACAACACTGGCGGTACCGCGGGTCAGACCGGGGTTGCCTGGGGCTGGTACAGCCTGTCGCCGAACTACGCCAACGTATGGCCTGCGGACAGCGCGCCTGCGGCCTATTCAGACGGCGATACGCTCAAGTTCGCGATCATCATGACTGACGGCGACAACAACCGGTATTACCAATATATCGAACAGGAGGAGCAGTGCGGCTGGGTCAAGAAAAACGGCAAGTCGACCTGGCAATGCAGCACAGTGGCCGTGAACGCCTGGCGGGAAACAGGTGAAAGCGAAAGCTACAACAACACCTCTTCCGTCCGCTCACGAGACATCTGTGCGGCCATGAAGGCTGCCAATATCCAGGTTTTCGGAGTTTACTTCGGAACCAGCAATACATCCGCAGGGGCAAAAAACATGCAGTCCTGCGCAAGCCAGGGAAACTATTATCAGGCTGCATCGTCCGATGAACTCATAGGAGCGTTCGCAAACATCGCGCGGAAGATCCAGTCGATCTACCTGTCCAAATAAGAACTGCCGGACGACCGGCCAGCGAAAAGCGTCAGTCTCGATTCTTTCCGATTGGTTTACCAAACGGAAACAACCCCCTATTTTCTACATTCCGTTTAAGGAATTAGGTACTTTTCTAGAGTAACTGTCTCACAAAATGACGAGGCAGTAATGCAGTATTTGAAGCGTCTCATTTGCCGACCCCTGCTTGCAGAGTTTACCGGCGACCGCAAAGCATCCATTTTGCCCATTTTCGGTATGCTGGTGATCCTGATCGTCGTGATCGCGGGGATTACCATCGACGTGTCCCGAACGGTGAATGCGCGCGAAAAACTGTCCTTTGCGATTGATGCCGCGGCACTTTCGGTCGCGGCGGACCTGTCGACCAGCGTCATGAGCGACGACCAGATCAAGCAGGCACTGGCGGATTCCTTCAAGGCCAACCTGGCCGACGTCGAATTCCTGGACGAGGCAATCGACAATCTTGACTTCGTCGTCGATCCGGACAACGGCACCATCAAGGTAACGTCCACGGCCTCTCTCAAGAACTACTTCATCGACATGGGCGGATACGGCAAGAGTGCCCTCGGCCCGGAAACATTCAGCTTCGGAACGAGCTCGCAGGTCACCTACTCACGCTTTGACGTCGAACTGGCCCTCGTCGTCGACGTTACCGGGTCCATGCGCAACGACATGGATACGCTGCGGGATGCCTCCGAAGGCCTGGTGAACATCCTGATCCCGGATGGAACCGAAGAATCCGAAAGCAAGGTCCGTATCTCGCTGGTGCCATACAGCCAGGGGGTCAACCTGGGAGCTTACGCTTCCAAGGTGAAGGGCGGCCTCTTCGGCTATGCCGACAGCAGCAAATGCGTGACGGAACGCCAGGATTACGACGACGGCGAAGATCTCTACGAAGTTCGCTACACCGACAAGACCTACAATTACTACGACAAGACCGATCCGCCGCCGAAGGCCGTGTTTTACGGCGGTGGCAGCAACAATTGTTCCAGCACGTCGAAGATGATCCCGCTGACATCCGACCGGGACGAGTTGCTCGATGCGATCGCCGACCTGGATGATAACGGCGGTACGGCAGGCCAGACCGGTGTGGTCTGGGGCTGGAACAGCATCTCGCCGAACTATTCGGACGTATGGCCCCTTGCAAGCAAGCCGGAGCCTTATGACAACGAGGATGTTCTCAAGTTCGCGATCATCATGACCGACGGGGATAACAACCGGTACTACGAATACATCGGCGAACGGGAAGAATGCGACTGGGTTTATTCCAGACGCCATGGCTGGCAGTACAAGTGTGAGACGGTTACGATCAATCAGTGGCAGGAACGCAGCGAAAGCGAGAGCTACAGCAACAATTCCTCAACGGCTCAGCGCGCGCTTTGCCAGGCCATGAAGGACGAAGGAATTTCGATCTTCGGCGTCTATTTCGGCACCAGCAACACCTCGGCCGGGTCGAGAAACATGCAGTCCTGCGCCAGCACGGGCAATTTCTACAAGGCAACGAGTTCGGACGAGCTGATCAACGCCTTTGCCAATATCGCCAAGAAGATCCAGCAGATCTACGTTTCGAGGTAATCGAAGCTTTTTGGGACGGGTCGACCAAACTGAAAAGGCTCGCCGGGTGGCGAGCCTTTTTGCATTTCATAGTCCGGAGTGTGCCGGTCAGCCGCGGTTCTGGCGGTTGTCTATCAGGTCGTCGACGACGGTCGGATCGGCCAGGGTCGAGGTGTCGCCCAGGCTGTCGAAGCTGTCTTCGGCGATCTTGCGCAGGATACGGCGCATGATCTTGCCCGACCGGGTCTTCGGCAGGCCGGGTGCGAACTGGATCAGGTCCGGAGAGGCAATCGGCCCGATTTCCGAGCGGACATGCTTGACCAGTTCCTTCTTCAGGTCGTCGCTCGGCTCTTCGCCTTCCATCAGCGTGACATAGGCATAGATGCCCTGTCCCTTGATGTCGTGCGGATAGCCGACCACAGCGGCCTCGGAAACCTTCGGATGCGCCACAAGTGCGCTCTCGACTTCCGCCGTGCCCATGCGGTGACCGGAAACGTTGATGACGTCATCGACGCGGCCGGTGATCCAGTAGTAGCCGTCCTCGTCACGACGGCAGCCGTCACCAGTGAAATAGAGGCCCTTGTAGGTGGCGAAATAGGTCTGGACGAAGCGCTCATGGTCGCCATAGACCGTGCGCATCTGGCCCGGCCAGCTGTCCTTGATGACAAGGTTGCCTTCCGTTGCCCCTTCCAGGAACTTGCCTTCCGCGTCGACGATCGCCGGCTGGACGCCGAAGAACGGACGTGTGGCGGAACCTGGCTTCAGGTCGGTTGCGCCCGGCAGCGGGGTGATCAGGATGCCGCCGGTTTCGGTCTGCCACCAGGTGTCGACAATCGGGCAGCGCTTGTCGCCAACCACATTGTAGTACCAGGTCCAGGCTTCCGGATTGATCGGCTCGCCCACGGACCCGAGTAGACGCAGGGACTTGCGCGAAGTCTTGGTGACGTGTTCGTCGCCGGCGCCCATCAGGGCGCGGATGGCGGTGGGCGCCGTGTAGAAGATGTTGACGTTGTGCTTGTCGCACACTTCCCAGAAGCGGCCCGGACCGGGATAGGTCGGAACACCTTCGAACATCAGCGTGGTGGCGCCGTTGGCAAGCGGGCCGTAGACGATGTAGCTGTGACCGGTGACCCAGCCCACATCCGCCGTGCACCAGTAGACGTCGCCTTCGTGATAGTCGAAGACATATTCATGGGTCATGGAGGCGTAGACCAGGTAGCCGCCGGTGGTGTGCATCACACCCTTGGGCTTGCCGGTCGACCCGGAGGTGTAAAGGATGAAGAGCGGATCTTCCGCGTTCATTTCCGCCGGCGCGCAATGGTCGGACACACGGTCCGCCTCGTCGTGGTACCAGACGTCTCGGCCGGCCTGCATGGCAATGTCGCCGCCGGTGCGCTTGACCACGATGACGCTCTTTACCGGCGCTTTTTCAGCAGCCTTGTCGACATTGGCCTTCAACGGCACCTTGCGGCCACCGCGCAGGCCCTCGTCTGCCGTGATCACGCATTCAGAGGCGCAATCCTCGATACGCTGGGCAAGGCTGTCCGGTGAAAATCCGCCGAAGACGATGGAATGCACAGCGCCGATGCGGGCGCAGGCGAGCATTGCATAAGCTGCTTCCGGAATCATCGGCAGATAGATGGTGACGCGGTCGCCCTTCTTGACACCCTGGCCGTGCAGCACGTTGGCGAACTTGTTCACCTCGCGGTGCAGTTCCTTGTAGGTGATGACCTTGTGCTCGTTCGGGTCGTCGCCTTCCCAGATGATCGCGGGCTGGTCGCCACGCTTTTCCAGGTGGCGGTCAACGCAGTTGGCCGAAACGTTGAGCGTGCCGTCCTCGAACCATTTGATCGAAACGTTGTGATAGTCGTAGGAAGTGTTCTTCACCTTGGTGAAAGGCTTGATCCAGTCCACCCGTTTGCCGTGCTCACCCCAGAAGCCGTCGGGGTCTTCCACGGAACGCTGATACATTTCCTGATATTTGGCATTGTCGACATGCGCCCGCGCGGCAACCTCCGCGGGAACGGGAAATACGGACTCAGTCATGTGAAACCTCCCAGAAACCACAATTGGACCTGCGGTAAGCGAGTTCTCCCTTCCGCGGCCTTGTTTTGCCGGGGCCATTATGCGTATGGCCCCTCAAAGCGTCCAGAACCTAGACTTGGTACTTTAGTCGGCGAGTCTTTGGTCTATGGCAAGGCCTAAGACCTTCAATCTCGTACGGATTTACGCGTATTTCCCGGCGATCACGTCAGCTCAGCCATCCGATCACGATACCCTGGACAAGCAGTACCCCGAGCCAGTGACCGCCGTCGATCAGCGTCAGGTTCCAGGACAGCCCTTGAAAGCGGTGGTTGACGATCTGCGTGGTCATGACGATGCCGACCCAGATCATCAGCGCGGAGATGATGCCGTTCCTGATATCGGTTCCACCGGTGTGATAGATCACGCCCGCGAAGACGAATGCCATGATGATCTGGCAGAAAAAGGCCGTTGCAAAGACAACCGGGTTTGGCCTCGTCTGCTCCCTGGTCAGACCGGCGGCGTTCATCCAGGCCTTGCCGAGGATGCCGTACCAGAGCGCGCCGAACAGGAAAGACACAATGGCGGCCGCAGCAACTGCAATCAGGTTGATACCGTCGAACATCATTGCAGGTCTCCCAACGTCATTTTTTCCTTGGCAATTCTGTCTACTTGCGACTTTTATCACACTTCGGGATTGCAAGTGTCTCTAAATTCGGCCCGTCTCGCCTATCTCCTTTCCGGATAAGGCTTTTTCGAAAAATCATTACAGGAGCCCAAGGTTTCATGCTCTTTTCAAAGCGACCTGTGTTTCGACTTATGGGAGCCGCCCTCATCGGCGGCACGATGTTCATGTCCCCTGCAGGGGCACAGACGGACACACCTTCTGATCTTTTGTTCGTCTTGGATTCTTCCAATTCCATGTGGGGCCAGATCGACGGTACCGCGAAAGCGGAAATTGCCCGGTCTGCCTTCGAAGGCTTTGTTGCCGGTCTTCCGGATGGAACCAGGGCTGGTGTGATGGCCTATGGTCATCGCCGCAAGGCGGATTGCGGCGATGTGGAAACGCTGGTGCCGGTGAGTGAGCTGGACCGCGCCAAACTGGTGCAGAGCGTCAAGGCGCTCACGCCGCGCGGCAAGACGCCAATTACGGAAACACTTCGGCAGGCCGCGGAACTTCTGGCGCAGAACGACCGCCCGGGACGGCTGATCCTGATCTCAGATGGTATCGAGACCTGCGGCGGGGATCCTTGCGCCCTCGCCGAGGCACTTGCCAAGTCCGGTGTCGATTTCAAGGCCCATGTCATCGGTTTCGACATCGCTTCCAAGGCGGATCAGGCCAAGATTGCCTGTATTGCGCATCTGACAGGCGGCACCTACTGGAACGCCAAGGACGCCGACGGCCTGACCGAAGCGCTGAAGGAAAGCGTCGCCGCGGTTGAGGAAAAAGCGCCTCTGCCTGTGACAGTCCTGACGGCGGCGGACAAGGAAAGCGGCCAGCCTGTTTCAGGCCCTGTGCAATGGACAGTGGCAACCGTCGAAGACGAGACCGTGGTTGCGTCCGGCATGACAGGTGGCAGCGTCGAGGTTGAGCTCGAGCCGGGATCCTACGTCGTCAGTGCAGAACTTGGTGAAAAGGCAGGCGGTGCATCGCTTGAGGTGTCCGACAAGGGCGGCCAGCAGACTGTTCTTCTCGACGGCAATCTTCCCGAGGCAAGTGTCACGCCCGCCTCCCCTGAAGCACCTGCAACCTCGCTGCTGGAAGTTGCCTTTGAAGGCCCGAGCCTGGATGGTGATTTCCTGCGTGTCGTCACCCCGGACGGAAACAGGCTCGAACGGGATCTCTGGGTGTATGTGCGCGACGGTAATCCCGCCAAACTGGCCCTGCCAACCCAGCCGGGCGACTATGAAATCGTCTATGTCTGGGCCGATAGCGGTGAACGTGTTCTGGCAAAGGCGCAGATCAAGGTGACCGAAGTCCAGGCAATCCTGACCTACGCCCCCGAAGTTGCCGCCGGTCAGCCGGTGGAGATTGCCTTTGAAGGTCCGAACGGGCCGGAGGACTGGATCGGGATCGTTCCGAAGGACGGCACGGTTGACGATTACCAGGGCCGCTGGAAAGGCACTGCCGACGGGTCTCCCGTCACCCTTCAGGCACCGAGTGAAGCCGGCACTTATGATGTCATCTATGTCACCGGCATCGACCAGACGATCCTGACGCGCCAACCGCTAACCGTTGGCGAAAGTGCAGCAACGCTTCAGGCCGACAGCACGGTTGAGGCGGCCGGCAGACTGAACGTGACCTGGAGCGGTCCAAAGGCGCCCGACGACTGGATCGGCATCGCGCCGGTCGGCTCCGACCCTTCGGCCTATGTGACCTACGAACGTCCGGATGGGGACAGTGTCTCGATCATCGCGCCGTTGGCTCGGGGCGATTACGAGCTGCGTTACATTCTCTCGACGTCCGACGGATCGAAGATCCTGGCCAGCCAACCGTTGAAGATCACGGATCCGAAGGTGACGCTGGAAGGCCCGTCCGAAGTTCCGGCTGCCAGCTATGTCAGCGTAAAGGCGAGCGGCCCGGCCAACAGCAGCAACTTCATCGGTTTTGCCGAACCGTCTCAGGATGCCTGGAGTACGGCGCCGGGGGCCTGGGAGATTGCGGACAACATCTCCAACGGCGTTGTGGAGGTGCGGACACCGGAAGAGCCGGGCACTTACGAGCTGCGCTTCGTGCTGTCCGCAGGTGACGCGGAAATCGTTGCGCGGCAGACCGTGACGGTGAAATAGCGCGACCGGTCATCAACGAAAATCGGAGCCCGCAGCTGTAAAGTTGCGGGCTTCGCTCTGTCCGGAGCTACTGTTTCAGCCAGACGGAAAGCTGTCCGCAAGGCTCGAAACCGAGTTGCCGATAGACCGGTAGCACGCTTGCATCATATTCGTAGGTGCAAATCGACCGGTTCGGAAACGGTTCCAGAAGATCATGCAGAGCACTGTAGAGCCAGGTCTTGCGGCAGAAGACGTTTGAAAGGCCAAGGATATCCTTGCCGTCAAGCTTCGGACCGGTGTTGAAGACCGCCCCTGCCTTCACCTTGCCGTTCGTGATGATGGCGGCGAAATCGATGGTTTTGCGTTCCAGCAGTCTGGACGGGAAAACCGCATGGAGGCTTTCGTTCTCGTTCCAGCCGGCCAGCCACTTCTTCAGGCTTTCCGATGTCGCCACCTTGTGCCAATCGGAGCTGATCGAGGCACGTTTGGCACTTGGCGGCGGACGAAACAGCCAGGTGCCGGTAAAAAGCCTCTGAAAGCCGTAAGGTGCCAGATCCAGACTGTCGAAACTGTCCTTTACCCCGGCCTCCTTCGGCAAATCGGGCAGCGCGGCATAAAAATCCGCTCCCTGCTTCGGCGACAGGGTGACAATGTTCGGATAGAGCGGCAGGGCCTTGTCCCGAGCGCACCAGAACCCTGCATGAAATTCGGTTTTCGCACCTGCGGTTTTCAGGACCGCATCGCACCAGAGCGCATTGTTATGCGCGCAGGCATCCTGTCTGCCAGCGATCATTCGGCCATCAACATCGAAGATTTAAGCGTTCAGCCCACCCTTTTGGACGATGAAGTCTACCACGGATTCGACGCCCTCTCCCGCCTTTGTATTGGCGAAAACAAAGGGTCGTTCCTTGCGCATCTTCTTTGCATCCCGGTCCATGACCTCCAGATTGACGCCGACATAGGGCGCAAGGTCGGTCTTGTTGATGATCAGGAGATCGGAGCGCGTGATGCCCGGCCCGCCCTTGCGCGGAATTTCCTCGCCGGCGGCAACATCGATCACGTAGATCGTCAGGTCGGCGAGCTCCGGTGAAAAGGTTGCTGCTAGGTTGTCACCGCCGGATTCGATCAGGATCAGGTCGAGATCCGGGATGCTTTTGGTCAGGTCCGCCACCGCTGCCAGATTGATGGAGGCGTCTTCACGGATTGCCGTATGCGGGCAGCCGCCGGTCTCGACACCGCGAATGCGGTCACTGGTCAAGGCCTGCGAGCGCATCAGGGCTTCGGCGTCCTCGCTTGTGTAGATGTCATTGGTGATGACGGCGAGCGAGTAGCGGTCGCGCATGGCCTTGCACAGCTTGTCGGTCAGCGTGGTCTTGCCGGAACCGACGGGACCGCCGATGCCGACGCGCAAGGGACCATTTTGGGAAGTCATGAACGGAACAACCTCGAATACTGGGTTTCATGTGCCATGGAGGCGATATCTGCAAGGAAGGTGGAGGTGCCGAGATCGTCAAGACTTGCCGCCTCGGCCTCTTCTGCAATTTCGAAGATCACCGGTTCCAGACCAGCCAGCACCTTTTGGCCGTCGCTCTGGCCAAGCGGCACCACCCGCACGGCGACGGAAATCAGATTGGCCGCGAAAGCATGCAGGAAACAGTGAAGCGCGGCGTCCACCGGCAAGCCGTGAGCCGCTGCGGCAAGTCCCAGCACTACCGGGTAAGGCCAGGATGTGTTTTCCTCGCCCGCGAATTCGTGAAACAGGCGTGCGGCCTCGGTGCCCGCTTCCGGCATCCAGCTGTTGCACACGGCTCTGAAAAAGGCGCTGCCCTGGGCACTGGATTCCAGATGCCGCTCCCTGGAGGGTTGCAGGGCCAGCCCCAGGTCACGCAGCTCGTCAACGGTCGCTCGATCTCCCGCAAGAGCGGTCCGGTAGGTTTCCTTCAGCAAGATGGCGTCGCTTCGTCCAGCGCCGAAGCGGAGGATTTCACGCAGCCAGACGCCAAGTTCCGCCGCACTTGCCACCCCGCCCTGCTCGATCACCTGTTCCAGCCCGTGGCTGTAAGTAAAGGCGCCGATCGGAAAGGCCGGTGAGAGAAAGGCCTGCAGCCGGTAGAGCGCCTGCGGTGACAGGGGCAGTCGCGGAGCTGAGGGCTCAGTCATGGGAATGTCCGGACCCGTGGCCGTGATTGTGGCCATGGTCATGGCTGTGCCCATGATGATGGTCGTGGGAATGCCCGTGACCATGATCGTGCCCGTGGGTGCGACCATGGCCGTAGGCGCCGCCTTCCGGATCGAAGGGCGCGGATAGCCTGGTCAGCCGGCCGCCGAGCTTTACCACCATGTCTTCAATCACGTGGTCCCGCCGGATCCGCAGGGTATTGCCCATGAGCTGCGTCGGCAGGTGCCTGTTGCCCAGGTGCCAGGCGATCTTCACCAGGTGTGCGGTGTCGTCGGCGTGAATTTCGACCACTTCCTCAGGTTCTGCGAGAACTTCGACGATCCGACCGTCTTCAAGTTCCAGCCCGTCGCCATGGCGCAAATGGATCGCCATCGGTTCATCCAGCAGGAAGGTCAACCCGGCTGCGCCTGTCAGGACTGCCCTGCGCCGATACCGGTCTTCCCGGTCAAGCGTGACCCGGTCGGTGACATCGCCGGTCCAAGTTTCGGCCTTGTGGATTTTCGCGACGCGGATCATGTGGCTTCCATCACCTTTGCCATCATGGCCTGGAAAGCGGGGCGCTCCCTGAGGCGTTTGAAATAATCGTAGACCGGACCTTCTTTGGGCAGGTCGAACTTGGCGGCCAGTGCCCAGCCGGAGCAGTGCCCGACGATGATGTCGGCAATGGTGAAGGTTTCGCCCATGGCATAGGGACCGTCACCGATCAGCGTTTCCAGCGTTTTCAGGCCTTGCTCGAATTCGTGCCGGCAGACGTCCTTGACCGCCGGAACACGGACATCTTCGGGATGGATGAAGGTGTTCTTCGCAGCGGTCCAGAGCGCGCCTTCCAGCACATCGACACCGAACTGGGTGATGCTGTCCTGACGGGCGCGATCAAGAGTTCCGGCAGGAAAGGTAAACCGGCCGTGCTTGTCGGCCAGATAGGTACAGATTGCGACGGAATCGGTGATGACGGCGTCACCGTCGACCAGCACGGGCACCTTGCCGCTTGGATTGAGCGCCTTGACGGTATCTGACTGCGGCAGAGCCGGGTCAACCTCGTAGGGTTCGCCCAGTTCCTCAAGCAGCCACATCACCCGCATGGCGCGGGTCCGCGGAAATCCGACGATCTTATACATGCCTTTCCTCTCCCGTACGCGTTCTTGCGGAGCTTAGAACAGGAAGTAGCGCTGGGCCATCGGCAACACTTCGGCAGGTTCGCAGGTCAGCAGTTCGCCGTCGGCGCGCACCTCGTAGGTTTCCGGATGCACTTCGATCTTTGGCATCATGTTGTTGTGAATCATCGACTTTTTGGAGATTCCGCCACGGGTGTTCTTGACCGGAAGCACCAGGCTGTCGAGACCTGCCTTGTGCTTGACGCCGGTGTCATAGGCCGCCTGGGACACGAAGGTGACACGGCTGTGCGTCAGCATCTTGCCGTAGGAGGCGAACATCGGCCGGTAATGCACCGGCTGCGGTGTCGGGATGGACCCGTTCGGATCGCCCATCGGAGCGGTCGCGATGGAGCCGAGCTTCAGCACCAGTGCCGGCTTGATACCGAAAAATTTCGGGTCCCAGAGCACGAGGTCGGCCAGCTTGCCGACTTCAACCGAGCCGATGTACTCGTCCAGGCCATGAGCGATGGCCGGGTTGATGGTGGTCTTGGCCATGTAGCGCTTGACCCGGAAGTTGTCGTTCTCGCCGGTTTCATCCGAAAGGCGGCCGCGTTGCACCTTCATCTTGTGCGCGGTCTGCATGGTGCGGATGATGATTTCGCCGACGCGGCCCATGGCCTGGCTGTCGGAGGAGATGATCGAGAACGCACCCATGTCATGAAGAATGTCTTCCGCCGCAATGGTTTCCTTGCGGATGCGGCTTTCGGCAAAAGCAACGTCCTCCGGAATGTCCTTGTGCAGGTGGTGACAGACCATGAGCATGTCGAGATGCTCTTCCAGCGTGTTGACCGTGTAAGGCCGTGTCGGGTTGGTGGACGACGGAATGACGTTGGGTTCGCCAACCACCTTGATGATGTCCGGTGCGTGGCCGCCGCCGGCCCCTTCGGTGTGGAAGGCGTGGATGGTGCGGTTCTTGAACGCAGCGGTGGTGTTCTCGACAAAACCGGACTCATTCAAGGTGTCGGTATGGATCATCACCTGGACGTCGTATTCATCGGCCACCGACAGGCAGTTGTCGATGGTCGCAGGTGTCGAGCCCCAGTCTTCGTGGATCTTGAGGGCTGCGGCCCCCGCCATCACCTGCTCTTCCAGCGCGGCAGGCAGGGAGGCGTTGCCCTTGCCGGCGAAGATGAGGTTCATCGGGAAGCTGTCGGCAGCCTGAAGCATCCGGGTGATGTGCCACGGGCCGGGCGTACAGGTGGTCGCGTTGGTGCCCGTTGCCGGACCGGTGCCACCGCCGATCATGGTGGTCACGCCGGAGCACAGGGCTTCATCGATCTGCTGCGGGCAGATATAGTGGATATGAGCATCGATCGAACCTGCGGTGAGGATCTTGCCCTCCCCGGCGATCGCTTCCGTGCCGGGACCGACGATGATGTCGACACCGTTCTGGACATCCGGGTTGCCGGCCTTGCCGATGCCGACGATCCGGCCGTCCTTCAGCCCGACATCGGCCTTGACGATACCCCAGTGGTCGATGATCAGCACATTGGTGATGACCGTGTCGACGGCGCCGGCGGAACGGGGTGCCTGGGACTGGCCCATGCCGTCGCGGATAACCTTGCCACCACCGAACTTCACCTCGTCGCCATAGGTGGTGAAATCCTTTTCCACCTCGATGATGAGATCGGTATCCGCAAGGCGCAGCCTGTCGCCGGTTGTCGGTCCAAACATGTCCGCATAAGCGGCGCGGGGCATCTTGTAGGCCATATCTAGTCTCCAATCGGCGATCAGAAATCGGTGTGTTTAATTCGCGTAGTCCTCAACCGTCGCATCCAGATCCTCTGTGCGTTTCATGGTGAGGACGATCAGGCAGTTCCGGTACAGTTCGTTGCCGCGTGTGCCGCCCCTGAAGGGGAAGCTGTAGGCGGTGCAATCCTTGTCGGCGTAGGTTTTCCAGGCGGCCTGGGCATCGTCGAGGCTGGCTGGGGCGCCCTTCAGGTGCTCCGGCAATTCCGCATCGATCTCAACCAGCCGTGCACGCAGCCGGTCGAAGGCTTCCTTCAGGCGCGTGTCAGCGTCTTCCAGGGCCTTGTCGGCACAAAAGCTGCGTTCGACTTCGGTCAGCGGATAGCCGCAGTCGATGTTGTCGTTGACCTTCTCTTCCTCAGCAACCGCCGTGCCGGCGGTGGCCAGAAACAGGGCTAAAGCAGGAAGGGTCACACCGCGCACAGACATCAATTCCCCAGACCTTCGCCGAGCTGTCTCAACTCGTCGATGCGGTTGCGGGTCAGATCTGCGCGGCAGCCGTAGACCAGCATGGGTTCCATGGTTCCGCCGCGGGCCAGAAAGCCGTAGGCGTCGCAGGCCTTGTCACGATAGGGGATCCAGGCGCGCTGGGCTTCGCGCAATGTTTCGACCGCCCCTTTCAGCCCTTCCGGCAAATAAGCGTCGGTCTCGGTCATCTTTTCCATTGCGGATCTGTAGACCGCGTTCAGCTCCGCATCCGCCTTCAGCCAGTCGATGTTGGCACACTGGGTCATCTCCGACTGCGTCATGGCATTTTCGCAGTTGGGTGTTTCCTGCGCGGCGACAGGTCCGGCGAGCAGAAGACCGAGCCCGATCAGCGAAAACGAAAGAGATGATGCGGATCTGATCACAATTCGCCCATGACCTTCTGGTTGAAGCCGTAGACCGTGCGGCTGCCGCGATAAGGCACCAGTGTCACGGATCTGGACTGGCCGGGTTCGAAGCGCACGGCTGTGCCTGCCGGAATATCCAGGCGCATGCCGCGGGTCTTTTCCCGGTCGAAAGACAGGCCTTCATTGGTTTCGAAGAAGTGATAGTGGCTGCCGACCTGGATCGGCCGATCACCCGTGTTGGCGACTTCCACCGTCACGGTCTCAAGGCCTGTGTTCAGTTCGATCTCGCCTTCGGCGGGAAACAGTTCTCCGGGGATCATGCGCGTCTCCTTGGAAATTGCGGTCAGCGGATCGGTTCGTGCACGGTCACGAGCTTGGTGCCGTCAGGAAAGGTCGCCTCGACCTGAACATCGTGAATCATCTCGGACACGCCTTCCATCACCTGGTCGCGTGTCAGTACCTTGGCGCCCGCGGACATCAGGTCGGCAACGGTGCGCCCGTCACGGGCCCCCTCGACAACAAAATCGGTGATCAGGGCGACGGCTTCCGGATGGTTCAGCTTCACGCCCCGTTCCAGGCGGCGGCGGGCAACCATCGCGGCCATGGAAATGAGCAACTTGTCCTTTTCGCGGGGCGTCAGGTTCATGAAAGAAAGTCCTCCAAATCAGCAATACCAGACGCGCGGCAGCGCCGTCATTCGGTATCCGGTGAGAAACGACATCAGGGCCGTGCGCAAGCCGCGGCCATCATTGGACACAAACCGGGTTATCAGCAAGCCGTTCCAGGCGCTGGCGGCCGCCTGGGCGGTTCCATCCGGCAATGTTTCGATCAGCTCTCTTGCCCTGGCGAGCCGGTCTTCGGCATCGGCGGAGCAATCGACAAAGGTTGCCGCGGCCAGGGCGCCGGCGGCCGTAGCCGGGCCGGTCAGCGCGTCGGCCGGGTCGCCATCCAGCCGGATGTCGTCGGCAAACACCAGCTTCCCGTCCCGGCGGATGCGCCAGCTGTCGCGGTAGAATACGGACTTGACCTGCTCGCCCATCGCCTTTCGGCCAAGGACGAAGGATTCGACCATCATCAGTCTTGCGTCACCTTCCAGGTCCGCCTGCAGCGTGCGACGAAGGCGCGAGGCGTTGAAAAGGATAGTTTCCTGGGGCAACCATTCCAGGGTCGCACCGGGTCCGACCGTGAAATGCCCGCTCACCTGGGCGGTGCCGCCCGGGCTGCGGTAGGCACGTTCGGCCGTCTGGCTGGTCACAATTACGTGTACACCGGCGTCAGCGCCGACTTCATAGTCGAGCTGGTCACCTCCGGTGAGACCACCGGCGGTGTTGATGAGAACGGCTGTGGCAGGGGTATCATAGACCTTCGGCAGGCGAACCTTGGCCGACCCGCTCTGATACAGATCGGTCAGACGGGTTTTGCCATCCGGCGCCGAAAAACGCACCTTGCCGATGCCTTTCACGCGCTGCAGAACTACGGCTTTCCCGCCCGTTTCTGATGCCAGACCAGCATCATACATTGCTTGACCGCCCCCCCTGCGGGCTCATTCAGTCATTGTTATTTTTCACATCTGTTCAAATTGGTCCAGACCGTCGCCGGGCCGCAATGGGCAATATGCCCTCGGCAATCTTAGCAAGAGCCGGGCCAAGGCCGGCAAGTGGAAAGGCAAGACGACACCGGCGAAAAAAGTCCCTGTTTCCCGCAGCTTATCAATGCCTGCTCGCAAAAGTTGCTCAAAAATAAGGCAATTGCAAGAAAGATTGGCGTGGAGTGGATTTGAGGAAGGGGTTGCTCTCGCGCCGATGTTCCGGTTTTTTAAGAAGACAGCAGCTATTCATACTGCCATTGCCCAATTGCGACGTGTCATCCGCTGGATGACGAGCGAGGGAAACCGTGTTTTTGAGCCCGATTGGCCGCCTGACTTCCGTTTGTCTGACCGTAACCGCTCTTGTGATGAGTCTGGCCATGAGCCAGGCACGGGCGGATATAGGTGCCTATGTCCTGATCGACGCGAGTTCCGGCGCTGTGATCGAGCAGGAAAACGCCACGCGCAAGTGGTACCCGGCCTCACTCACCAAGCTCATGACGGCCTATGTCACCTTCAAGGCGATCCGCGAAGGCCGCGCCTCGCTCGACAGCGCGGTGGTGCAATCCAAGAACTCCGCGGCCGAACCACCCAGCAAGATGGGGTTCAAGGTCGGGACGCGGTTCACTGTCGACACGGCGCTGAAGATCATTCTGATCAAGTCGGCCAACGATGTTGCGGTAGCGCTCGGCGAGTCGATCGCGGGATCTGAAGCCGGCTTCATCGCCATGATGAATGCGGAAGCTCAGCGCCTGGGAATGTCCAATACCCGGTTCTACAATCCGCACGGTCTGCCAGACAACCGGCAGGTGACCACGGCGCGGGACCTTGCCATTCTGGCCCTGGCGCTGCGCCGGGACTTTCCGGAATCCCGAAACTACTATGACCACCCGGGGATCCGCTTCGGCAAGAAGACGCTGCGGTCGGCCAATCGGGAATTCCTGCTGCGCGTGCCCGGCGCCAACGGCATGAAGACCGGCTACATCTGCAATTCCGGGTACAATGTTGCCGCCTCCGCGACGCGCGGCAACAAGACCTTGATCGCGATTATCCTTGGCGCGGGTTCCGGTCTGGAGCGCACCGCCTTTGCACGCCAGCTTTTTGACGAAGGGTTCCGCAAGCGCGGCGGCCGTAGCATCACGAGCCTTTCGGGCACCAGCGGCAATCCACCGGCCGACGGTTATTGCCGGCGCAACAAGAGCCCGGGTCCCAAGGGTTACATGGCCCGGTTCGACATGGAAAAGGAAAAGCAGGGCGGGTTCCTGTTCTTCGCCAAGGCCAACAAGTCCGATGAGGACAAGCTCGACGACAGCGGTTTCAAGCTGTCCAACGGCAAACCGGACTGGGCAAAGATCCTTGACCGTACGCTCGGCCCTCGCCGGATTGCCTACCGTCCGCTGGATGTCGGCCTCGGCAACCCGAAAGGGTCGCCTTCCGTCAGCCCGGGCACCGTTCCTGCCGGTGCCGCCAGCGAAGCGGTCGCAGCCATCGCGGGCGAGGATATTGCCGCGGAAGACGTACCACTGCCGGTCGCCAATCCCGTGCGGCGGGCAGAAAACGAAATCCGGGCGAAGATGCAGCTGACGGCCAATGCCAAAACCGCAGGCGCAATTCCGCAGGGTGGCGATACCGTGTCACGCCCGGGAGCCGCGGTTGAACTTTCGAAATCTTCACCCGGATCGATCTTCCGCAAGGGTCTGGATTTCACCGTTCCGGTTCCTTCCCCAAGTCCTCGCAAGTAATTCGATTTCCAGATCTTTGACGGTGCCGATGATGTAGCGTTGCGGTTAACGGAGTTAACCTTTTATTTACGCTACTCCTTAACACTGCAGTAAGCATTTTTCTGGCAAAGGCGTGCTCCCTGCCGGACCTCAAAATGCCACTGCGGCACAGAATATGCCGGTACAACAGGTCGAGAGATCGCATGATGATTGAACCGAGATCCACCGCCACCATCAAGGCTCTGGCCAGCCTTGCGGAACTTTCCGCCAATCAACTGGAGGAAGGGGTTTCGGTCGACTATGTGATCGCCACCTTGCGAAAGGCGGCGGAGGCTGTCCGGCTCGTGGTTGATGTCGAGGCGGAAGAGGAACTCGACGACTTCGAGTTCGAAGCCGACAGCGACACAGACGTGGAAGCCGAACTGGAAGCGTCTGAAGCGGACATCGTCCAGGATCTGACCCCGATGGATCTGTCCGAGGATGAAGCCGACAGGAAAATTGTCGCCCTCGACAAGAAGGACGCCGAAGCGGCCTCCGAAGAAGACGACATCATCCTCAACGCGGGGTGATTCGGCGTCAGCCGGACGTTTTTCCAACTGAACAAGCCGACGTGGCGGGACCAGCATTTGCGCTGACCCGCCTTTCTGCCTATGTGTCTGCGGAAAGTCCGCCGGGTCCGATCAAGGACCGGCGAATGCATCTGGAGAGATACCATGGCCTCGCCGACACCGGTTGCCGAAGGACAAAAACCCAAGGGTCCGAAGCCCCCCATTCCCCTGTCAGTCCTGACCGGGTTTCTGGGGTCAGGCAAGACAACGCTCCTCAATCGGATCCTGAAGGAACCGTCGATGGCGGACACAGCGGTCATCATCAATGAATTCGGCGAGATCGGGCTCGATCATCTGTTTGTCGATCAGGCCGGCGACGGCATCGTGGAGCTTGCCTCCGGTTGCCTGTGCTGCACCATTCGCGGCGATCTTGTCACGACGCTCGAAAACCTGTTGCGCCGACTGGATAACGGCCGCATGGACAGGCTCAACCGGGTGATCATCGAGACGACGGGTCTGGCGGATCCGGCGCCCATCCTGCACACGGTCATGCTGCATCCCTATCTGGTGATGCGCTACCGGCTCGACAGCGTGATCACGCTTGTGGACGCAGTCAACGGTCTGTCGACCCTCGACAATCACGAGGAAGCGCGCAAGCAGGCCGCTGTTGCCGACCGGCTGGTCTTCACCAAAACCGATCTCGTTGAAGGCGAAGAGGCGCGGGCCTCCTTCGACGCCCTCAGGCAGCGTTTGCAACAGCTCAATCCCGGCGCTCGCCGGCTGGACGCCCAGGCGGATGATGCAACGGTGGAAAATCTTTTCAACGCCGGTCTTTATGATCCCAAGAGCAAGATCCCGGATGTGGCTGCCTGGCTGAACGCGGAAGCCTACGAAGACCAGCAGCATGACCACCATCACGGCCACGAACATGCACATGGCCATTCGCACGGGCATCACCACGATCATGCTCATGACGTGAACCGGCATAGCGATGCCATCCGGGCCTTTACCCTGTCGACAGATCGACCGGTGCCGGCGTCTGCGCTGGAAATGTTCCTCGATCTGCTGCGTTCGGCGCACGGACCGAAACTGCTTCGGGTCAAGGGCATCGTGCAACTGGCCGAGGATCCGGAAAGGCCGGTCGTCATCCACG
The DNA here is from genome assembly GCF_001579905.1 of Labrenzia sp. CP4. Classification (NCBI taxonomy): domain Bacteria; kingdom Pseudomonadati; phylum Pseudomonadota; class Alphaproteobacteria; order Hyphomicrobiales; family Stappiaceae; genus Labrenzia; species Labrenzia sp. CP4. Next base: position 222,727 of record NZ_CP011927.1, read on the forward strand.
GTGTCCAGCATGTCTTCCATCCGCCCGCGACACTGGAGGACTGGCCGGACGCGGATCACAGAACCCGCATGGTGTTCATCACCAAGGACCTGCCGGAAGGGTTCGTCAGGCGCATGTTCGAGGCCTTTTCGGGCGCCTTGCTGCCCGATACGCCGGATCACCAGGCCCTGACCGACAATCCGTTGGCGGTGTCGGGTTTCACCAGTCCGGTGAGGTAGGCGGCAGATCCGCAATACCCCGGCGCTCTCCAATGGGATCCCTCATCCTGAGGAGCCGCGAAGCGGCGTCTCGAAGGATGGGCGGCACCCACAGGAACAAGTGGCCCATCCTTCGAGACGGGCCTTAAGGCCCTCCTCAGGATGAGGCTCTGAGGTTTTGTGTAGCAGCCAGCGGTGACTGCACCATCGTCTCGGAAACTCAATCTTTCTTGCGCAGACGGATCAGTCCTTCCTGGGCGGTCGAGGCGATCAGGACCCCGTCCCTGGTGAACAGAGATCCGCGGTTTATCCCGCGTGAGCCGGAAGATGAGGTGCTGTCGGTGGCGTAAAGCAGCCAGTCGTCGGCGCGGAAAGGACGGTGAAACCACATGGCATGGTCCAGGCTGGCGGCCTGGATCTTCGGGCTGAAGACGGACGTGCCATGGGGAAACAGCGAGGTGTCCAGCAACGTCATGTCGGAAGCATAGGCGAGGACACACTGGTGCATGCGTTCGTCGTCCGGCAGTGGGCCTGTCGCACGTACCCAGACATACTGCTGCGGTGGCAGGGGCTTCTTGCTGAAATAATGGGTCATGTCGACCGGGCGCATCTCGATCGGCCGCTCGCGTTCCCAGTAGCGGCGGATGTTTTCCGGGGCCATCGACAGGAATTTTTCCTTCAGTTCCTGTTCGCTGGGCAGATCTTCAGGCGTCGGAACGTCCGGCATGTCGATCTGGTGCTCCAGCCCCTCTTCATGCACCTGAAAGGAGGCGGACATGGAAAAGATAGCTTCGCCGTGCTGGATCGCGACAACGCGCCGTGTGGTGAAGCTGCCACCGTCGCGGATGCGGTCGACTTCGTAGATGATGGGGACTGACGGATCGCCGGGCCTGAGGAAGTAGCCATGCAGGGAATGGACGTGACGGTCTTCCACCACGGTGCGCGAGGCGGCAACCAGCGCCTGGCCGATCACCTGCCCGCCAAATACGCGTTGCCAGCCGACCTGCGGGCTGCGACCACGGAACAGGTTGCGTTCCAGCGGTTCCAGGTCGAGAATCTGGAGAAGATTATCAATGGCCGTGTTCATCGGCGCGATCCCTGTTAGATAGACGGCAGGTGATTTGGTTCGAGGCTTGGAGCCCCGGCACCGCACTCTTGGACGGCAGTTGACGTTAAAGTCAAGATGCCTTTAGGGAAACCGAAGGCAAGGAGAAGAAGACGATGGCGAGGAAAAAAAGCGTCCCGGACATGTTCGATGTCGTGATCGCAGGCGGCGGTTATGTCGGCCTGTCTCTGGCGGTGGCGTTGAAGCAGGGCGATGCCGGCCTCACCTGTGCCGTGGTCGATCCCAAGCCGATGGAAGACCTCCACAAGGATCCTCGCGCCTCAGCCATCGCGGCAGCTGCCTCACGCATGCTGTCGCAACTCGGTATCTGGCAGAAGATTGCGGGCGAAGCCCAGCCGATCAACGAAATGATCGTCACCGACAGCAAGCTTCGCGATGCGGTTCGCCCGGTCTTCCTGACGTTCGGCGGGGAGGCGACGGAGGGTGAACCCTTTGCCCACATGATGCCGAACGGCGTGATGATGCCTGCGCTCTACAAGGCGGCCAAGGCGCTTGGCGTGAGCTTTTTCGCACCGGGCACCGGGGAAACCTTTCGCACTCATCCAGACCACGTCGAACTGGCGCTGGAAGACGGGACCCTTTTGAAAAGCCGGCTGCTCGTTGCAGCCGACGGCGTGCGCTCCCGCCTGCGCGACCTTGCCGGTATCCGGACGGTCAACTGGGACTACGGCCAGTCCGGTATCGTCACAACGGTGAAGCATGAACGGCCTCACAACGGCCGGGCGGAAGAACATTTCCTGCCTGCCGGACCATTTGCGATCCTGCCCTTGCCGGGTAACCGGTCGTCGCTGGTCTGGACGGAAAAGACAGCGGACGCCGACCGGCTTGTGCGGTCTGACGGCTTTACTTTCGAACTGGAACTGGAACGCCGTTTCGGACATCACCTCGGCACACTGGAGCTGGACGGTCCGCGCCGGGCCTATCCGCTCGGGCTGAAGCTGGCGCGTGATTTCGTCAAGCCGCGCTTCGCCCTGATCGGCGATGCCGCCCATGGCATTCATCCGATTGCGGGCCAGGGGCTCAATCTGGGCTTCAAGGATGTCGCGGCACTGGCCGAAGTGCTGGTGGATGCCCGTCGTCTGGGGCAGGATCTCGGCGGTTTCGACGTTCTGGAACGCTACCAGCGCTGGCGCCGGTTCGATACGTTCCAGATGGGCGTTGTCACCGACGTACTGAACCGCCTGTTTTCCAATGACAATGACGTGTTGCGCGCCATGCGCGATTTCGGACTTGGTATTGTGGACAGGATGCCGGGCCTGAAAACGCAGTTCATCAAGGAAGCTGCCGGTTTTGCAGGGCCGGTGCCGAAATTGCTTTCCGGCGAACCTATCTGATAGGAGTTGGATCGGACCGTCTTCCACTCCGCAGGATTTCCATTTGATGATTGCCAATCCGGAGAGTTTTTCCGCGCACCGGTCGATCCTGATTACGGGCTGTTCCTCCGGCATCGGCCTTTCGGCAGCCCACATCATGCGCGGGCGCAACTGGCGCGTTTTTCCGACTGCGCGGAACCAGGCGGATGTTGACGGGTTGAGCGATCTTGGTTTCGAAGCCTTCCGCCTGGATTATGAGGATCCGGACAGCATCGAGGCGACGGCAAGCGAAGTTCTGCAGCGGACCGATGGTGCGTTGAGCGCGGTGTTCAACAATGGCGCCTATGCGGTTCCAGGTGCGCTGGAAGACCTGCCGACGGAAGCCCTGCGATCGCTTTTCGAGGCGAACTTCATCGGCTGGCATGATCTTACCCGCCGGTTGGTGCCTGCAATGCGTGCCAACGGTTCCGGTCGGATCGTGCAGTGTTCGTCCGTACTGGGGTTTGTGGCGCTCAAGTACCGCGGAGCCTACACCGCTTCCAAATTCGCGCTTGAAGCCTATTCGGACACGCTTCGCCAGGAACTGAAAGGTACCGGCATTCACGTCAGCCTGATCGAACCCGGTCCTATCGATACCCGGTTCACGCAAAACGCACTGGCGAATTTTCAGCGCTGGATCGGCGAGGATGGTCTGCAGGCGTCGCGGCATCGTAAGACCTACGAAAAGCGCCGCATCCGAATGGAGGCGGGAGAGCCCGGGCCGTTCAAGCTGCTGCCGGAGGCCGTGGTCAAACGGCTGGTGCATGCGGTGGAAGCAAATCGGCCGAAAGCGCGCTATCATGTAACAATTCCGACCACCGTCATGGCGGTGGCCAAACGGGTGCTGCCGACCAGTCTGCTCGACCGGTTCTGCATCTGGGCTGCCGACGGCGAGGAATAGCTGCCTGCCGACCGGTGGCTGCGCCGGACAGTGGTGAAACAAGGAAAACGAAATGGCAGATCTGATCAACTTTCTCATTCCCGTCGGCCTCGCCGCGGTTGCACTCGTGTTGCTGCTCGGTATCTGGAACATGTTCCGTCACGGGCCGGCCAACCGCTCGCAACTCCTGATGCGCTGGCGTGTCGGCCTTCAGTTTCTGGTGATTGTCCTGGTGATGGGCGGTCTCTACTTTTTCGGCACCGGCCACTAAGACAAGATAACCGGACACTACTGGAGGAACTGGGGGCACAATGGTTGTTCTGAACAAGATCTACACGAAGACGGGTGACGACGGCACGACCGCGCTGGGTTCCGGAGAACGGCGCCGAAAGAGCGACCTCAGGATCGAGGCATACGGGACCGTCGACGAGACCAACTCCGTGGTTGGTCTGATTCGCCTTCAGACCGGGCAGTCTGCGCCGGAGGTCGACCAGTCGCTCGGCAGGATCCAGAACGACCTGTTCGACCTGGGGGCCGATCTTGCAACACCGGAAACGGGTGAGGACCTTGGGTACGAGCCGCTTCGGATCACCGACGCCCAGGTCAGTGCGATCGAACAGGCGATTGACGTCCTCAACGCGGAGCTCAAGCCGCTGCGTTCCTTCGTGCTGCCGGGTGGCAGTCCTGCCGCTGCCTACCTGCATCTGGCCCGCACGGTCTCACGCCGGGCAGAACGTCTGATGGTGGAACTGGCAGCCCGCGAGCAGATCAATCCCGCTGCCGTGCGTTACATGAACCGCCTGTCGGACTATTTCTTCGTTGCCTCGCGGTACCTGAATGAAAAGGGTGAGCAGGACGTTCTTTGGGTGCCTGGACAGAACCGTTAGGTCAGTTCCCCTTGCCGGAGGCCTGGCGCTGAATGTTCATTCCCCTTCACGATCACAATCGGCTGGTCCATGTTCCCCGCCCCTTTGTGAACCTTTTCCTGATTGCCGCCAACATCCTGATCTTTCTTCTGTATCAGGGTGCAGGTTCCCAGCAGGCGGTGGCCGCGTCCTCCTATTCCTTCGGCCTTATCCCGGTTGTCCTGTTCGATATCCGGGATCTGTCGCCGGAGCTGCAGATGCTGCCCGACTGGATGTCAGTGGTCACCTATGCCTTCCTCCATGGCGGCTACATGCACCTGATCGGCAACATGCTGTTCCTGTGGGTGTTCGGTGATAATGTTGAGGATGCCATGGGGCACCTGCGATACTTGGTCTTCTATCTGCTGTGTGCGATAGCCGGCGGGTTGGCCTATGCCTCCATCGACGTCAATTCAGATGTGCCGTTGATCGGGGCGTCCGGCGCCGTTTCAGGCGTTGTTGCCGCCTATCTGATGCTGCACCCGCGGGTGAAGGTGTGGGTGCTGGCACTGGGCCGGATACCCTTGCGCCTTTCCGCCGGATGGTTGCTTGGCGGCTGGATCCTTTATCAGATCGTCAATGCCGTGATTGCGTCCGACAGCGATGTCGCCTGGATCGCGCATATTGGCGGCATGGCGGCGGGTGCCGTGCTGATCGTGTTTTTCCGGCGCAGGGGTGTGCCCCTGTTCGACCGAAACATCGCCTAGGCACAGTTTTCAAAAAGAATGCGGACCGGTCAGGAAACTAGGCTGCTTTCCAGACGGCATCAGCAGTGCGGCAGGCGACTCCCCGGCGGCTGATCATTCGACCGTCAGCCAGCTTGATCCGTTCGCGGTAGGAGCGGCAGAAGTCGCCGGACGTATTTTTCCAGGTTTTCAAAGGCGTAATTGTGCCGCTCGCCCCACTCGACGGGTTTTTCCAGCTTCGGTCCTTGCCGGAAACAGACTTCTCCAGCGCAGCTTGAAGCGTGCTTTCAGCCCGGTATTTGTCTGATGCTTGCAGTTTTGAAGCCGGTTTGCGGGTTTCCGCCGCGGCGGGTTCCTGCAGGGAGACAAGCGTGTCCTGCACTGACGCCACGGAACAGCCTGTTAGGATATTTGCCAAGAAAAACAGAAAAAACGTCCCTTTCGGAACGTGAAACCCACGAAAAATCAAGTCCGATCCCGCCTCTTGGATCTATTGCCAGCCGTTGGAGATAGCCTCCCGTTCTTCCCGCGCGCTGAGGGACCCACCAGAAGGCTCGCTGTCACCATTAAACTGACGCCCGCCAAAGATGCGATCTAAAAAACCGCCTGAACCGGACTTTTGTGTGGCAGAGCTAAAAGAAGTTCGTTCTGACGAACCGCCGGACGACGAACCGCCGGATGACGATCCACCCGACGAAGAGCGGGAAGAGGAAGGAGAAGAGGAGCCTCCGCTGCGACCGGAGTTGCCTTTGCTTTCCGAGCTTCTTCCGGCCGATTTGTTTCCTGCCGAACTGTTACCGGTGGAGCTTTTTCCGCTCGAACTGTTGCCAGTTGAGTCGCCGCCGCCCGAACGGCTGCCACCTGTGTCGCCGCCACCGGAACTGCTGCCACCGGAGCTGTCGCCGCCGGAACTCTTGCTACCGCTGTCACCACCGGAACTCTTGCTTCCGCTGTCGCCGCCGCGGTCTCCACGTTCGCTGCGGCCTCCACGGTCACCACGATCGCTGCGACTGCCGCGATCACCATGCGAATCTGCGGCCGCGGCAATGCTGTCCTTCATGTCGAACAAGGGGCTGAAGTAGACAAGAGAGAACATCATTGCCGCAGCTGCAACACCCGGCAGTATGCGAAACATCGCAGAGAGGCGGTCTTGCAATGTAATCTGGCGGGCGCGTTTCATCTGATGCGATTCAATTCGTAATAAGGGGTTTTTGGCGGTCGACGAGAGCGGTTTTACGACCTTCGCACGCATAACACCTGGGCAATCTTTGTTCTTCCCGAAGATAGTCTAAAAAAAGTCGGGATCAAAAGGTCTCCTTACGTGTTGTCTCGCTGAGAGCGGTTTTGCGGAGAACTCCTTGCCTGAAGATACGTTAAAGACGGAGATGATCCGTCTGCTCCCGAAGCTGAGGAGTTTTGCTTTAAGGCTGTGCCGGAATCCGGATCAGGCAGACGATCTGGTGCAGATGACATGCGAACGTGCAATCCGATCGCTCGACCAGTTCGATCCGGCCACCCGGCTCGACAGCTGGATGTTCCGGATTTTGCAGAATCTGTACTTCAATTCGGTTCGCGACACCGCAAACCGGGCCAGGCTTTTCGACCTTGCCATGCTGGATTTCGAGGAAAGCTACGACGGCGCGAAAGCCGCCGCCGACAGCCTGGAACTCCAGAAAGTGCAGGATTTCATTGGCGAGCTGGAAGAAGACAACCGCGAGGTGCTTCTGAAGATCGCCGTTGAGGGCAGAAGCTACAAGGATGTGGCGGATGAACTCGGCGTTCCGATTGGAACGGTAACCAGCCGGCTCGCCCGCGCAAGACTGAAACTGCGCGAGTGGCTGGACACGAACGATGCCCCGCAGGGCGTCAGGCTGCGCAGCATGCCAGGGGGTATGTGATGACATTTGACGAAAAGCGCGAACAGATCCTGCTTGCAAAGGATATCGGCAAAATCCTGGACGAGGAAGGTTCGGAAGAGGAGCGTGCAGCTCTGCTTCGCCGGATCGACGCGACTGGTGGCGGACATGATCTGCTGGAGCAGATGTCCAAGGACAATACCATTCTGCAAAAAGCGGTTGCTGCGCCGGTGCCTGACGAATCAATGGCACGGTTCGAAGCACTCATCGAAAAGGAATTCGCCAAGCGCGAAGGACCTGCGACCCGTCATGCGCATGCATCCTGGACAGGTGTGCTGATCCAGATCGCCGCCGCACTTGTGATGGTCGCCGGCACTTTCGGCTTTACCACCTACTGGATGCAGACGCGGATGGACAGTGCCGTGTCTTCTCTTGCCGCACATATGGAAACTGAGCGGATGCTCCTGGCACAGACCGTCCAGGAAGCGCTGGAAACGAAAGTCAGCGGCGAGCCCGTGTTCGTTGGGCAGGAAGGCGACTGGCGCGAGATCCTGACGCCGATCAAGACCTACCGCAGCAAGAGCGGGCACTGGTGCCGCGAGTACCTTCGCGAGACCACCTTCAGCAGGCTGGACCTTTCCATTCGTGGCACGGCCTGCCGGGACGAGAACGGCACCTGGGTGACCGTGTTCGCCGAACCGGTGTCCGACAAGTTCTCGCCGCAGACCCCCGGCATCTGACCGGGGACCGGCACCAGGAAAACAGAGAAGTCGCCGCGTGTTGCCGTAACAGGTGCGCGCGGTTTCTTTTTTGCGGTGAGCCCCGGTTTTCCACGCATTGTTGCGTTGCCGAACTATCATCATTGCGACGCATGTTTTTCCAAGCCCGGCAAATTGCCGCCTTAGACCTTTTACCGCAATTGACAGGTGCCGTGTCGGTCAGTACCGTCCCCCGCCATGCGCCACGATTGGCTCAATTCTGCCGTTTGTAACCTAGCGTCATGAGGGCAGAGAGCCGGAGAATGCGGTGCGGTGAAAGCCGGCCCAGCAAGAGGTTGAGACCAAATGAAGATCCTCGTACCCGTAAAACGGGTCATCGACTACAACGTGAAGGTCCGTGTGAAGGCGGATGGTTCTGGCGTCGATCTTGCCAACGTCAAGATGTCCATGAACCCGTTTGACGAAATCTCCGTCGAAGAAGCCCTTCGGCTGAAGGAAGCGGGCAAGGCGAGTGAAGTGATCGTCGTGTCCGTCGGGCCGCAACAGGCCACCGAAACGCTGCGCACCGGCCTTGCCATGGGCGCCGACCGCGGCATTCTGGTGAAAACCGACGACACCACCGAGCCGCTGGCAGTCGCGAAGATCCTGAAAGCGATCGTCGAAGCCGAAGAGCCGGGTCTCGTGATCCTCGGCAAGCAGGCGATTGACGACGACTGCAACCAGACCGGCCAGATGCTGGCAGCCCTCCTCGGTTGGAGCCAGGGCACGTTTGCCTCCAAGGTCGATCTGGGCGACGGCACTGTCGATGTCACCCGTGAAGTGGATGGCGGCCTGCAGACCGTGAAGCTGAAGCTGCCGGCCATCGTGACCACGGACCTGCGCCTCAACGAGCCGCGCTATGCGTCCCTGCCGAACATCATGAAAGCGAAGAAGAAGCCGATCGACGAAAAGTCTCCGGCCGATTTTGGTGTCGACACCACGCCGCGCCTCACCGTTGTCACCACCACCGAGCCGGCGTCGCGCCAGGCCGGTATCAAGGTCGGTTCCGTTTCCGAGCTGGTCGACAAACTCAAGAACGAAGCCGGCGTCCTTTAAGACCCGTCGCAGGAGGATAAAACATGACAACACTTCTTGTGGCCGAATACGCCGGTGGCGAACTGAGCGATGCCACGGCAAAGGCCCTGACGGCTGCCGTCGCTCTTGGTGCCGACGTTCACGTCCTGGTCGCCGGCAAGGGCGTTCAGGGCGTTGCGGATGCCGCGTCCAAGCTTTCCGGCGTCGCCAAGGTTCTGCTTGCTGAAAGCGATGCGCTGGAGCACCAGCTGGCCGAGCCGACCGCCGATCTGATCGTCGGCCTTGCAGGCGATTATGACGCGATCGTTGCCCCGGCAACCGCCAACGGCAAGAACACCCTGCCGCGCGTCGCAGCCCTTCTGGACGTGATGCAGATCTCAGACGTGACGGCTGTTGTCGACGCGGATACTTTCGAGCGTCCGATCTACGCGGGCAACGCGATCCAGACCGTGAAATCCGGCGATCCCAAGAAGGTGATCACCGTGCGGACCTCCACGTTCGCGGCAGCGGAAGCAGGCGGTTCTGCCGCTGTTGAAACCGTTGCGGGAACGGACGGTTCGGGTCTTTCGGAATTCGTCGGCGAGGAGCTTTCCAAGTCCGACCGTCCGGAACTGACGTCTGCCAAGATCATCATCTCCGGCGGCCGCGCGCTCGGTTCTTCCGAGAAGTTCCAGGAAGTCATCATGCCGGTGGCCGATGCTCTCGGCGCGGCGGTTGGCGCATCGCGCGCCGCCGTCGATGCGGGCTACGCCCCGAACGACTGGCAGGTCGGCCAGACCGGCAAGGTGGTTGCTCCGGATCTCTACATTGCCTGCGGCATTTCCGGTGCCATCCAACACCTTGCCGGCATGAAGGATTCCAAGGTGATCGTCGCGATCAACAAGGACGAGGAAGCTCCGATCTTCCAGGTCGCGGACTATGGCCTCGTGGCGGATCTCTTCGACGTGCTGCCGGAATTGAAGACTGCCGTCGAGTAACACCTGCGGCAAATTGATCACGGACCCCGGGGCGAATAACAGTTTTCGCTCCGGGGTTCTTGCTGTTCGGCGCAAGACTTGCCAAAAATAGCCGCAACCCGTCCAATCGGGATGTTTTCTAAAGATCGGATTTTCAGGATGGCAGTCGAAATCAAGAAAGTCGGCGTAATCGGCGCTGGTCAGATGGGCAGCGGCATTGCGCATGTGTGTGCACTTGCGGGCTTCGACGTGGGATTGAGCGATCTCTCCATGGAACGGATCGAATCCGGCCTGGCTTCGATCAACGGCAACCTGGCGCGCCAAGTGTCCAAGTCCATGATCACCGAGGAAGAGCGCAACGCTGCGCTGGATCGTATCAAGGCAGCCGAAGATCTCGATCTTCTGCGTGATGCAGACCTGGTGATTGAATCCGCCGTCGAGAACGAGCAGGTCAAACGCAAGATCTTTTCGCAGCTTTGCCCGATCCTGAAGCCCGAAGCGATCCTGGCGACCAACACATCTTCGATCTCGATCACGCGTCTTGCCGCTTCGACAGATCGTCCGGAACGCTTTATCGGCATCCACTTCATGAACCCGGTTCCGGTCATGGAACTGGTCGAGCTGGTGCGCGGCATAGCCACGGAAGACGAGACTTTCGAAGCCTCGAAAGGGTTCTGCGTCCGTCTCGGCAAGCAGATTGCCGTCGCAGAGGATTTCCCGGCCTTCATGGTCAACCGTATCCTTCTGCCGATGATCAACGAAGCAATCTACACGCTCTATGAAGGCGTCGGTTCTGTTGATTCCATCGACAAGGCCATGCGTCTCGGGGCCAACCATCCGATGGGGCCGCTGCAGCTTGCGGATTTCATCGGTCTCGATACCTGCCTGTCGATCATGCAGGTGCTTTACGAAGGTCTGGCGGACACCAAGTATCGTCCATGCCCGCTGCTCGTGAAATATGTTGAAGCAGGCTGGCTCGGCCGCAAGACCCAACGCGGGTTCTATGATTACCGCGGCGAACACCCGGTTCCGACCCGGTAATCGGTTCGCCAGCCACCGCAGAAGCCCCGGTAACGATGAACCTAGCCCGCTATTGCCTGACCAGCGCCGCCCCGGACCCGGGCAAGACGGCGCTGGAACTGGTCGGGGCCGGTGGCGCCCTTCTGGAAACATGGAGCTATGGCTCGCTGACGCGAGCCGTTCTTTCGGTTGCCGCGGGTTTGCGCGCCACGGATCTTTCGTCCGGTGACCGTATCCTTCTCAGGATCGGTCACTCCAGTGATTTTCCGCTGGCGTTCTTCGGGGCGATTGCGGGTGGTTTTGTGCCGATCCCGACGTCTTCCCAACTTACTGCATCCGAAGCTGACGCGATTCTGGCCGACAGCGGGGCCCGGATGGTGCTGCACGATGGTCACACCGTGCTGCCGACCGCGGGCAGCGCGATGTTGCTGGGTCCAGAGGCCTTGGTCGAACTGAAGCAGGCAGAACCGGGAGACTTCGCGGAGACCCACGCTGACGACCCGGCTTTTCTTGTCTATACGTCCGGTACCAGCGGCACGCCGAAGGGCGTCCTGCATGCGCAGCGCGCCGCCAGTGCGCGCCGGCCAATGTATTCCGGCTGGTATGGCATCGGCGCTTCCGACCGACTGCTTCATGCCGGAGCATTCAACTGGACCTATACGCTGGGTGCCGGCTTGATGGACCCCTGGGCCAATGGTGCGACCAGTGTTGTTTATGACGGGCCTCGAGACCCGAACCTCTGGCCGGACCTGATGACAGACACAAGGGCGACGCTGTTTGCGGCCGTGCCCAGTCTCTACCGGCGTATCCTGAAATATGGTGCTGTTACGCCCGCCTCCTTTCCCGACCTTCGCCACGGCCTGACGGCCGGAGAAGCGCTTCCGGCAAGTCTTTATCGGGAGTGGAGGGAACGCACCGGCCGCGAACTTTATGAAGCGCTCGGCATGAGCGAGATCTCCACCTATCTCTCCAGCAGCCCCAGCGTTCCGGTAAAGCCGGGTTCCCCGGGCAAACCCCAGGAAGGCCGGAAGGTTTCCATTCTCAGCGAGCTGGATGACACGCCGGTCCCGGTGTCCGGAACGGAGACAGGGCTTCTGGCTGTTCACAGGGATGAACCGGGCCTGATGCTGGGATATTGGAACCGTGCCGAGGAAACGGCGGCCGCATTCAGGGGCGACTGGTTCCTGACCGGCGACAGGGCGCGAACAGATGAAGACGGCTATTTCTGGTACGAAGGCCGTGCTGACGATCTGATGAACGCTTTCGGCTACAGGGTCGCTCCGGAAGAAGTGGAGCGGGTGCTGGCAGCGGACCCGCAGGTGCAGGAAGTGGCCGTGACGGCGGTGCCTGCGCGCGAAGGTGTCAGCCTGATAACGGCCTTCGTGGTGCCGGCCCTCCCCGGACAGCTGGATGCCGACAGTCTTGCCGCTCATGCGGCAGAAAACCTGGCGGAATACAAGCGTCCCAAGGTCTACAAGGTGCTGGAACAGTTGCCACGCACACCGTCCGGCAAGGTCCGGCGCAGTGTCTTGCGGGAGGGGCACTGACATTCGTTAACGCCTGATTAAGGGTAGGGGGTTAGGGTGGCCACAACCTCAGGAGTTAATGATGGACAGCGTTGGCATTGCCACGACATTCGTGGCGCAGACCCAGGCACAGACAGCCCAGACGCTTCAGACAGAGATGATGAAGATGGCCGCCCAGCAAGACGCCAATCTGGTGGCGCTGCTGCAGCAAGGGGCTGACAATCTTCAGGCTCAACAGGCCACACCACCTCCCGGTCTCGGCGGACGGGTAGACGTCAGCGCCTGATCCCGTTCCTTTGCAGTTTTGTTAACGGCCCGTGCGGATTTGCCCCGCACGGGCCGTTTTTGTTGCTCCGCCGGGTGTCTTTTTTCGGGTGAAGCCTGAAAAGCGCCTCTCGAAAGATGCTTCTGAAAGTTCCTGTCTTTCAGATACTTATCCATAATTACGTAAAGTTTTAAGAAAAATATTCTGATCAATTCAGTAATTGAGTCAGCAACTCTGAGAGTTGTTTTGGAAATTTACCTTTGAATTCAGGTATTTCATACAAGATGAAGTTTAAAATCGTATCCAAGGATTGGAACGACCATGCCTGAAGCAATAGGATATGGAGCATCCCAGGCGTATCAGCCGAACCAGGCCAACACGCGTGCGGGCCAGGTTGCAGAACAAGCCGAAGCGTTCAAGACCAAACGCTCCGAAGCTGCAGCCGTGATTGCGCAACGCCAGGCGAGTTTCAGCACGAACCGGGCAGAATTCCTGAGCCGGCAAGCTGAGCAACTGGAAAATCGCGCGGAAACGCGTCGGCTGGAAGATGGTGTCGGATTACAGGTCAACATCCTGGCCTGATGTGACGCATCTTCCGGATAAGCCGACCGGAAGCATAAGACGAACGAACAAAAAGCCGAGTTGCCCGATTGCAAGGATGACGGGTGACCAACGGCTGCGGACAAGCCTCATCACCACGGCGAAGGAGTAACCCATCATGCCGAGTGCTATCGACAGTTCCTCTTCCTCGGCCGCCTACAGCGCTGCAAGTGTTCGCAGCGAACTTGCTGCCAATGCGGTAAGGGACCAGAACCAGCAGGAACGCCAGGTTGCCGAGCGGCTGGAGCAGGCCCAGGCAACCCAGGAGGAAGACCGGCGCGAGTCGCGCCGCATTCCAGGTCTGGGCAACGCGGTCGACATCAGCGTCTGAACCGGCGGAGGGTCACCTCCACTGGCTTCGAAAGGGTTGATGATCTTGATATTTCTGGCGGCAGCCGGACGTCAGGCGTCCGGGGCCGCCATTGCGTTTTTAATAAGCGCCTTGGCCTCGCCGGAGGCCCATTCGGCGGGGCCGTACATGGTGCCGATCTCGCAGCCCTTCGGGCTAACCAGAATGGTTGTCGGCAAACCGGTTGCCCGCGCAACCTTGCGCAGGTCCTTCAGAAGATCGTTCGAGCTGTCCTGATAGAAGGCGAGATTGCCGACGCCGATCTCGTTCAAAAAGTCTTTCGGCTTTTCCGGTCCGCCCCGGTCGAGATTGACCGCAACCACCTCGAAATTGTCGTCTCCCATCTCCGCTTGCAGTTCGTCCAGCGCCGGCATTTCCTTGCGGCACGGGGCGCACCATGTTGCCCAGAGATTGAGGAGCACTGTCTTGCCGCCGAAGTCCGACAACGTCATCTGCTGGTTGTCAGGCCCCTGGAAGGTCAGGTGCTGAAGGTCCAGCGGCGCGCTTGCCGGAAGGAAGGCGGCTACTTCTCCAGTGGCAAATGGCTTGGCCGCCGCCGCAAAATCGAGCGCAGCCGAACAGCTTTGCGCACCGGCGATGTTGCCATTCGGTCCAGCGATCACGTATAGAGCCGCTACGGCGGCCACTGCACCCGCAAGCCCGGCGGCAACAATGCCGCGTCTGTTGGTTTTCGCTGGTTCGGTTGGCTTTGTCATTCGTTCACACCCCGCAAGGGGGCGCCTTCTAAGGGACAGGACATGAGCAATCGCATGTGGGGAGGCCGGTTCGCTGAGGGACCGGACGCCATCATGGAGGAGATCAACGCCTCCATCGACTTCGACCGGAAGCTATATAAGCAGGACATCGACGGCTCGAAAGCCCATGTGCGCATGCTCGCGGAAAAAGACATTGTGACGCGGGACGATGCCGACAAGATCGTTCAAGGTCTAGACACAATCCTGTCAGAGATCGAAAGCGGCAAATTCAAGTTTTCCCGCGCGCTTGAAGACATCCACATGAACATCGAGGCGCGCCTTGCCGAGCTGATCGGCCCGGCTGCCGGACGCCTGCACACGGCGCGCTCACGCAATGACCAGGTGGCGACCGATTTCCGCCTGTGGGTGCGCGACACGCTAGATACGCTCGACGACCAGCTGGGTGAGCTGATGCAGGCCCTGGCGGAAAAGGCGGAAACCCATGCTGCCGACGTCATGCCTGGGTTCACGCACCTGCAGTCGGCCCAGCCGGTGACCTTCGGACACCACATGCTGGCCTACGTCGAAATGTTCGGCCGCGACCGGGGCCGTGTGCGCGATGCGCGCAAGCGCATGAATGAGTGCCCGCTTGGTGCAGCGGCGCTAGCCGGCACGTCCTTCGCGATCGACCGGCACATGACCGCCAAGGCGCTCGGTTTCGACCGTCCGTCTGCCAATTCGCTCGATGCCGTTTCCGACCGTGATTTCGTCATCGAGGCTTTGGCAACGGCATCTCTCACAGCCATGCATCTGTCGCGCCTTGCCGAGGAAATCGTCATCTGGTGTTCGGCGCAGTTCGGCTTCGTGAAACTGTCGGACAAGTTTTCGACCGGTTCGTCGATCATGCCGCAGAAGAAGAACCCGGATGCGGCGGAACTGGTGCGTGCCAAGTCGGGCCGCATCTACGGTTCACTGCAAGCGCTTCTGGTGATGATGAAGGGCCTGCCGCTCGCCTATTCCAAGGATATGCAGGAAGACAAGGAGCAGGCTTTCGATGGCCTGGCCAGCGTTTCCCTGGCTCTTGCGGCCATGACCGGCATGATCCGCGATCTGGAGCCTGTCACCAAGGCGCTGAAGAAGGCCGCAGGCTCTGGCTATTCGACTGCAACGGACCTCGCCGACTGGCTGGTTCGTGTTCTCGGTCTGCCGTTCCGCGACGCCCACCACGTGACCGGGCGCATCGTGGCGATTGCCGTCGAGAAGGGCATCGAACTGCACAAGGTTTCGCTGGAAGAGATGCAGGCGGTGGAGCCGAAGATCACCAACGAGATCTTCCAGGTGCTCTCCGTCGACAAATCCGTACGCAGCCGAACCAGCTATGGCGGCACGTCGCCGGTAAACGTACGCAAGCAGGCACGACGCTGGCTGAAAGAGCTGGCCAAGGCCTGATGGCCCATTGAAGGTCGGCTTTCCCCGCAACACACGGCGCGAACTGGTCTTGCCGAACGCGCCGTGTCATGCGAGGAGAAGGACCGGTATGTGACTTTGTAAGAACTCCCGTGTCCGCCCGGACGCGGGGCAGTCGATCCAAAAAGGCATGATGGTGATGACAATGCGGTTCAAAACCCTGGCTCTGGTCGGTCTTTGCCTGAGCGTGACCCTGGCAGGGTGTGGCCGCAAGGGCGGGCTGGAAAACCCGGGAGCGCCTGTGCAGCAGGCGGACGCCGCGGTTGATCCCGCTGTGGCAGCACCGGTTCAGCCGGAAGCGCCGCAAAGCGACAAGCCTTTTTTCCTGGATTTCATGATCCGATAAACCATGCGCGCAGCGGCAGAGCCGGCTGCGCATCGGAGCGAGCCGGCTCTGCCGAGGCAACCGATACGCTCCATCGTTTCAATGCCGATCAGCTTCCGCACGGTCTGGTAATAGCGACCGGCCCTGAACCTGATCCAGCCGCATGAGGGCCGTCCCTTGCATCAC
The DNA here is from genome assembly GCF_001579905.1 of Labrenzia sp. CP4. Classification (NCBI taxonomy): domain Bacteria; kingdom Pseudomonadati; phylum Pseudomonadota; class Alphaproteobacteria; order Hyphomicrobiales; family Stappiaceae; genus Labrenzia; species Labrenzia sp. CP4. The sequence goes on from NZ_CP011927.1 coordinate 238,911, forward strand.
TTCGATTACAAGAATGGCGAGCTGTTTGCCGAAGACGTGGCGATCGAGACGATCGCGCGTGAAGTCGGCACACCGTTCTACTGCTATTCCACGGCAACGCTCACCCGTCACTACCAGGTGTTTGCCGCCGCATTCAGCGATATTCCGTCGTTGGTCTGCTATGCGATGAAGGCAAATTCCAACCAGGCGGTCCTGAAGACGCTTGCACAGCTGGGCGCCGGCATGGACGTGGTCTCGGAAGGCGAATTGCGCCGTGCACGGGCTGCGGGCGTTCCCGCGTCGAAGATCGTCTTTTCGGGGGTCGGCAAGACCGAGGCCGAACAAGCCTACGCGCTTCAGGAAGACATCTTGTGCTTCAACGTGGAATCCGAGCCCGAGTTGCGCCAGCTTTCACGGGTCGCCACTGCAATGGGCAAGACCGCACGGGTGTCCATGCGCATCAACCCGGACGTCGATGCCAAGACCCATGCCAAGATTGCGACCGGCAAGGCCGAGAACAAGTTTGGCATTCCCTGGCAGCGTGCACGTGACGTTTATGCCGAGGCAGCGGCTCTGTCCGGTATCAAGGTCACCGGCATCGACATGCACATCGGCTCGCAGATCACGGAGCTGGAGCCTTTCGACAACGCATTTGCGCGTCTGGGCGAGCTGATCACGGATCTGCGCTCGCAAGGCCACACGATCGACCATGTCGATCTCGGTGGTGGACTGGGTATCCCCTATATCACCGACAACAATCCGCCGCCGCATCCGGACGCTTATGCCCAGGTGGTCAAGAAGCATGTGCGCGAACTGGACTGCATGGTCATGTTCGAGCCGGGCCGCATGATTGCCGGCAACGCCGGCATCCTGGTTACCGAAGTCGTCTATGTGAAGGAAGGCGCCGACAAGAATTTCGTCATTGTCGATGCCGCCATGAACGATCTGATCCGTCCGACGCTTTACGAGGCCTATCACGAGGTGCGCCCGGTGCGCGAACCGGGGGAAGAAACAGACCGAATCAAGGCCGATATCGTCGGTCCGGTGTGCGAAACCGGTGATTTTCTGGCCCAGAACCGGGATATGCCTAGGGTAGAGGCCGGGGAAATGCTGGCGGTCTACTCGGCCGGCGCCTATGGCGCAGTCCAGTCCTGCACGTACAATTCGCGGCTTCTGGTGCCCGAAGTGCTCGTAAATGCAGACCAATTTGCCGTTATCCGGCCCCGGACCAGCTACGAAGACCTGCTCGGTCTGGACCGGATTCCGGACTGGCTCAAGGGTTCGTGAACAGATCGGCTGACAATTAGTTAAACCGACAGGTTGCCGGACAGCCCGCTATGCCTCACCTTATTGTATGGTGGGCAGGTCCAGCGGGCTGCGTTTCCGGAGAAACGGGCAGTTCGGGGGGCAAAACCGGAGGTGCCATTGAGCCCGAGCGACAGCGATCCCGATCAAGAACGGCAGATTTCTTCCGAGACCTACGGCTGGCGGGCCTTGATCCGATCCCGGCTGGACAGGCTGGTGCGCCAAAGCCGCCGTGCCTTGTTCATCGAACGCCTGTGGCGTGCTTTGCTTCCGGTGCTGGTGGTACTCGGCCTGTTTGTCGGGGTGTCCTGGCTTGGTCTGTGGCTGGTTCTTCCTGCCTGGGCAGGCCCGCTCGGGCTTCTCGTATTCGCTGCCGCCACCGTTTGGGCGGCGCGGGATCTCTTCCACCTTGCCTGGCCAACGCGCGAGGATGCGCTTTCCCGGGTGGAGAAATCCTCAGGCCGTACCCACCGTCCCCTGACAACGCTTGAAGACGAATTGTCGGTCGGTGCGAGCGATCGCGAAAGCCAGGCCATCTGGGCCCTGCATCAGCGCCGCACAGCCGAAGCAGTCGCCGCGATCCGCTCGAAAGCGCCGGATCCGCAAGCGTTCCGCCGTGATCCCTGGGCGCTTCGCGTCCTGGCCGCCAGTGTACTCCTGATCGGGTTTTCGACAGCAAGTGGCGATCATTTTGGCCGACTGGTCTCGGCCTTTCAGAACCCGTTCAAGACAGTGGAACCGCCCAGCCGTCTCGATGCCTGGGTCACGCCACCGCTCTATACCAGCGAACCGCCGATTTACCTGACGGGCGAAAGCGCCCAGTTGCGTGATCCGGGTGCGCCGATCTCCGTGCCGGAAGGGTCGATACTTGTGGTCCGCACGCAAGGCGCACGTGATCTCAAGATGACCTACGCCCGTGCGGAAGACACCGAGCCTCAGGTGATCGAACCTGAACTTGGGACAGAGACGGAAGATCCGGATCTTAAAACGCTTTTGCCGGTTGAACGCAGGCTCGAGCTGGAAACCACCGGCATCGTCGAACTGCTCAACGGCGAAGAGCCGATGCTGAGCTACGTCTTCGCGGTGAAGCCGGACGATGCACCGGACATCCGGTTGACGGACGATCCTGAAGAACAGCTCAGCGGCGCGCTCAAGTTTTCCTATCTAGTGAATGACGACTATGGCGTTGTGGCCGCCGAGGCTCGCATCGCCCCCCTGCCTAATCCGGACAACAACAACCGGGCTCCGCGTCCGCTTGTGGAAGCACCCCAGTTTCCGCTTTCACTGCCGCCGCGCGCCGGCACAGCCAAGACGGCGGAAACCATCCGGGATCTGACGTCGCATCCCTGGGCCGGTTCTGAAGTCAATCTATCGCTGCTGGCACGTGACCAGGCCGGTCAGGAAGGGCAATCGCCCGCGTATCGCATCACCCTGCCCCAGAGACGCTTCGGCAAGCCTCTGGCCCGCGCTGTCGTCGAACAGCGCCGTAATCTTGCGCTTGATGCCGAAAGCCAGAGCGAGGTCATCATTGCGTTCGATGCCCTGATGCTGGCGCCGGAAATGTTCGACTTCAAGCCGCGCAACTATCTGGGCATGCGCTTTACCTACGGCTCTCTGGTGAACGCGAGGACCGACGAAGACCTGAAGGCCCTGTTGCCGCTTTTGTGGGACCTCGCCCTGTCGATCGAGGACGGTGACCTTTCCGCAGCCGAACGCAAGCTGCGTGATGCCCAGGAGGCCCTGCGCAAGGCGCTGGAAGAAGGGGCGAGCGACGAGGAAATCGCCAAGCTGACCCAGCAACTGCGGGAAGCCCTGAACGAATACATGCAGGCACTGGCCGAGCAGATGCGCCAGAACCCGCAGGCCATGCAGCCTTTCGACGGCAACCAGCAGACGCTTAGCGAACAGGACCTGAGCGAAATGCTGGACCGGATCGAGGAACTGGCGCGTACCGGCTCCCGTGATGCCGCGCGCGAGCTGCTGGCACAGATGCAGCAGATGCTGGAAAACCTGCAAGCAGGCCGGCCGCAGATGATGCCCAACAGCATGTCCAGCGAAATGATGGAGATGCTCAACCAGCTGGGTGAAATGATCCAGCGGCAACAGCAGCTGATGGATGAAACCCACAAGTTCAACCAGGACCAGCAGCAGCAGCGTCGCGGTCAACAGCAGCAACCCGGTCAGCAACAAGAGGGCCAGGGACAACAGCTGACCCAGGAGCAACTGGAACAGATGCTTCAGCAGCTTCAGGAGGGCCAGGGGGACCTGGCACAGCGGCTGCAGGAACTCATGGACCAGCTTAGCCAGAACGGCATGGGTCAGAACCAGGCGCTGGGTGAAGCTGGCGAGTCCATGGGCGAGGCTCAGCAGTCCCTGGGGGATGGACAGGGTCAGCAGGCGCTCGGCGAGCAGGGCGACGCTCTCGATGCGCTTCGGCGCGGCGCGCAGGGCCTGACGGAGCAGATGATGGGTCAGGGCGAAGGCCCGGGATCGCCCAACGGCGCGTCGCCGATGGACGAAGACCCTCTTGGCCGTCCGCGGCGCACCGAGGGTCCGGACTTCAACAACCGGGTGCGCATCCCTGACGAAATCGATGTTCAGCGGGCGCGCCGGATCCTGGAAGAGCTCCGCCGCCGCTTCTCCGATCCTTCCCGGCCGCAGCTGGAACTCGATTATCTGGAACGGCTCCTGAAGCGGTACTAGGCCCGTTTCTGACAAGGTTTCATGACCCCGCTTCGGCGGGGTCATTTGTTTTTGGCGGTGATGTTTGTGTTTGTGGCCCATCCTTCGAGACGCGCACACGTGCGCTCCTCAGGATGAGGTTGCCTTCTTGGGATGAGGCCTTTTGTAGCCCCGCGGAGAGCCCAGCCACGTTCGGATATCTCTTTGCCGCAAGACCACCCTCATCCTGAGGAAGCGCGAAGCGCTGTCTCGAAGGATGGTCTGCTTGCTCAATTCTCTGTGTTTTGAAGGAATACGGTGACTACCGGCGTGATCAGCCCAAACAAAAACCCCGCCGAAGCGGGGTCTTGGGTTTCGGAATTGCGGCGGCAGGCCTTACGCGTAGCGGCGGGTCTCGCTCGGCAGATCGCCGGAAATGGCGTTGCGCACGGCCTTGCGGATATCGGCCAGCGAAAACGGCTTGGTGACCACGTCATGGACCAGGGATTCCAGACCATTGGCCCGTTCACGCTGGTCGGCAAAGCCGGTCATGAGGAGGATCGGCAGCCGTGGATAGTCGCGCGCCGTATGCAGAGCCAAGGCGATGCCGTCCATGACGGGCATCTTGATGTCGGACAGCAGCAAGTCGAAGCTGCCCTTCTCGCGGGTCAGAACCTCGACGGCTTCGCCGCCATCCTCGGCCGCTTCAACGGAATGACCGTCAAGCTCCAGGGCACGCTTTACGAAGCTGCGGACAGCTTCATCGTCTTCAGTAAGAAGAATGCGAGCCATGCTCACTCTCCTGTGTTGCCGTCAGCCGCTCCGTCGTCCGGGGCGACAACGTATCCAATATAGGGCAACTGCCGCCAAGCGTGGCCCATATCCATACCATATCCGACGACAAACTTATCAGGACAGGCAAAACCGACATAATCGGCAGATATGGCAGCTTTACGGCGCTCGGGTTTATCCAGCAGAGCTGCGATCTTCACCGAGTGCGCGCCCCTGTTCAGCAGCCGCTCCCGCGCGAAGGCGAGCGTGCGACCGGATTCCAGGATATCATCCACTAAAATAATATCGCGCTCGTTAACGTCACTTTCAACATCGCGCAAAATCCGGATGGTGTCGGAGCCTTCAGTCCCGGCGCCATAAGAGGACAGGTGCATGAACTCCATTTCCGGCTGCAGCCCTGCCCGGTGCATTGCCCGCACAAGGTCGGCCGCAAAAATGAAGCTGCCTTTCAGAACCGCGACAACCAAAAGATTTTGCGGTTTGCCTTCGGCGATTTCCTCTGCGAGCGCGCCAACACGTTGGGCAATGGCGTCTTCATCGAACAGAGTATGGATATCTGATGTCATGGTCACTCTAGAACTACCTGGCGTTGGCCGCGTTCAACAAACCGGACCTGGATATCGGACGCGGTTTTCGGAGGGTCGGCTAATATCGTCCTGAACCGGGTTTCGTCCAGTGCGTTTAGCGATTTTGTTCTGGGCTCGACAGTCCAGGCATAAACTTCCTGCATGTCCGCACCGCGGATCGAGAGGCGCACGGCGGGCACCGAGTTCAGTTCATCAAGCAGGTTGCGGATCGAGCCTTCGACCACGAGAACCTTCTTGCCGTCCTCGACCTCGGTGAAGGTGCGCAGGTTGCGGAATTCAAGTCCGCGCAGATTGACTTCAAACCCGATCATCCGGAACAGGCTTGCCAGGTCAGGAGACTGTTTGACGAGCGAGTCTCGCATGAGGACAAACAAAACACAGGCCGCAACCGCGACGCCGAACAGGGCAACGCCGCCAATGCGCCGATAATTTCGCCGCAGGATCCAGTTGAGGATCGCACCGATCTGGTCCCGCCGGAACTTGTTCGGATTGACGATGATCTTCGGCCGCTTGGCCATGGATTCGATGTCGGCCTTGTTTTCAGGCTCACCGGTCCTGGCGTCTTCCTTCAGATCCGCAGCGAATTTTGCCTCGTCGCTGGCCGTACGGGCGGCTGCGGGTTCCGGAGCGACGGCTGCTTCGGGTTCATCGTCGTCGTCGTCATCCGCTTCCGCGTCATACGTTTCTTCTTCCGCGTCGGCTGCCCAATCGGCTTCGTCCTGTGCGGGATCTTCTTCAACGGAAGGAGGTGCAATTTCGTCGACGTCGTTCTTTGCGCTGAACGCAACATCGCCTTCTTCGTCATCGTCGGGCGAAACGAACCAGCGGTTGCCGCACTTGGCGCATTTGACGCTACGCCCTTCCGGGCCAAGCGCCTCTACCTTAATCTCGTAGGACGTACTGCAGTCCGGACATTTGATCTTCATGTGCGAAGACCTTTCGCCATGGCATGCTCTAGCGGTTCACTTTGGAACCGGGGGGTCGAAATCCGGCACGAAATATTGGACAAGGGCCAAGCAAATCCTATGACGGGCTTTCAGGTCCTTAATGGACCTTTATATGATTAATGCACCGTTAACGGCCACGCTATAGCGTTCGGGCCATCAACAGGAGTAATTTTGTGATCCGCTTCGAAAATGTCGGATTGAGATACGGAATGGGATCGGAAATCCTGCGCGACCTGACTTTTCAGATCGAACCGCAGTCGTTTCAGTTCCTGACCGGTCCCTCGGGGGCAGGCAAGACCAGCCTGATCCGGCTCCTGTTCATGTCCCTGCGTCCGACCCGAGGCCTGATAAAGGTTTTCAACCGCGACCTGAGCGTGATCGACAAGCAGGAATTGCCGAAGCTCCGGCGCAAGATCGGCGTGGTGTTTCAGGATTTCCGCCTGCTGGACCATCTGACAACCTATGAAAACGTGGCCCTGCCACTGCGCGTGGTGGGAAAGGACGAATCCGAATACCGCTCCGATGTGATTGATCTGTTGAAATGGGTCGGACTTGGGGATCGCATGCATGTGCTGCCGCCGGTGCTTTCGGGTGGGGAAAAGCAGCGTGCGGCCATTGCGCGGGCGCTGATCACCCGGCCGGAGGTGCTGCTCGCAGACGAGCCGACCGGTAACGTGGATCCGCCACTTGCACGTCGTCTGTTGCGCCTTTTCATCGAATTGAACAAACTCGGCACCTCTGTCGTCATCGCGACCCACGATATCGCGCTGCTGGAACAGGTGGACGCCCGGCGCATGGTGCTTGCCGACGGGCGCCTCTCAATTTTCGATTAGGCGGCATGATGGCTCAGTCCGACGACACAGACAAAAAACAGGCAAGCGCCGCCAGTGTTCGCCCGCCCAAGCGAGCCGAACGACCGAAGCGTGGCCGAAAGCCGGCGCGCAAGGCCGCCCCCAGGCCGAAGAACGAAGCACCCCAGGGGGACGATGCCAAGTTGCGCCCCTCCGCGGCGATCGTTCCGCCACAGGCAGTCGCCGGGCGGGCTCTCACGCTGGTGGTGGCCATCATGAGCTTTCTGGCCTGTCTGACGGTCGGTGCAGTGTCGGTGGTGTGGGACGCAGCCGATGCGTGGCAGAACGATCTGGTGCGTGAGATCACCATTCAGATCCGCCCGGCCGAAGGCGTCGACATGCTGCGGGAGATCGACAAGGCCGTTGCGCTTGCGCAGGAGTTTCCGGGCATCGATTCCGTACGGGCCCTGTCCGATGCCGAAACCAAGTCATTGCTGGAACCCTGGCTGGGTGAAGGCCTTCAGCTTGACGGCCTGCCGGTGCCGCGGCTCATTCAGATCACAGTCGGGGATCCGGAACTTCTGAACCTGTCGCAGTTGCGCTCGATGGTCTCGCAGAGCGTGACGGGCGCGAGCGTCGACGATCATTCCGTCTGGACGTCCCGTCTGTCGGCCATGGCAGGTGCGGTGGTGCTGGGCGGCTTTGCGATCATGGTGCTTGTGCTCGGCTCGATGGTCTTGAGCGTCGTCTTTGCGACCCAGGCAGCCATGGCCGGCAACAAGGACGTCGTCTCCGTTCTGCATTTCGTTGGAGCGGAAGACGGTTTCATCGCTCGTGAATTCCAGCGCCACTTCCTGATGCTGGGCCTGAAGGGCGGTGTTTCCGGCGGTGTTGCGGCCATCCTGGCCTTTCTGACGGTTGACATGCTGACCCGGCAGAGCTCCGGCCAGGCGGGGTCGGACCAGATGTCGGCTCTCTTCGGCGGCATCTCCGTCAGCCTGCCCGGCTACCTCGGTGTATTCGGTGTGGTGTTCCTCGTCGCGATCCTGACAGCCCTGACTTCTGGCCTTGCCGTCAAGGCCCATTTGGCAAAAGTGGATTGATTTTATCGCACAATGCCGTGAAATTGGCCGAATCACTTATCATAGTCGCGCCATGACCCATGCTGACACAGTGTTAGACCCCGTTCTGGACGACGGTTCTTCCGTCGTCGGCGATCGGCGTGTGTCCGTTTCAAAGGACAAGGGCACAGCGCGCAGGAACGCCACAAGCGGCGATGCGCGCAAGAAACGCTTCGGTCTCAGGATCCTTTTCGTTGCCGTCATCACGGCTCTTGTTGCGGGAACCGTCGGGCAGTTTGCCATGTTCGCGCAGAAGGTTGCCAATGCCAGAGTGCCGGCTTCCGCAAATGCGGATGCCATTGTCGTGCTGACGGGCGGGCATGCCCGCGTCAACGAGGCAATCCGTCTCCTGGAAGAAGGCCGTGCCAACCGGTTGCTGATTTCAGGCGTTCATCCCGGCACCACGCGTGAACAGCTTGCCGCCGTTACAGCGTCCAGCATGCCGCTGGAAAAAAACAGTGTCGATCTTGACCGGGTCGCGCTCAATACAGCGGGCAATGCGGTGGAAACCGCCAACTGGGTCAAGAAGAACGGGTTCTCGTCCCTGCTGGTCGTGACCAGTGCCTACCACCTGCCGCGTGCCAAGGTAGAACTTGCCGGCGCCCTGCCGAATGTCGCCCTGATTGCCTATCCGGTCTTTTCCAAGGACCTGAAGCTGGACAGCTGGTACAGGGAACCGGCAACGATGCGGCTTCTCATGCGCGAATATGTGAAGTATATCCTCGCCCGACTTCGGATTACCGTGCAGGGCGTGCGCTGACAGCTGTCGGACCACGGCCGAGCGGTGGCTTCACCCACGACCAGTCTTTATGGTGCCATGGTTTTTCTGCGCTCTACCCTTTTCCAGATCCTGTTCTATCTCGTCACGTTCGTGCTGATGATCCTGTTCGCGCCAGTCATGCTGCTGCCGCGGCGCTGGGGCTGGTGGGTGGTGCCGACCTGGTCACGGGTGTTGCAGCTGCTGATGCGTGTCTTTGCGGGCATCAAGGTGGAAGTCCGGGGACGGGACAACCTGCCTGACGGCGGTTTCATCGCCGCCATGAAGCACCAGTCCGCCTGGGAGACAGTGGCGCTGATCCCCCTCTTCAGAAGCCCGACCTTCATCTTGAAGCGCGAACTGCGCTGGATACCGATTTTTGGCTGGTACACAGCCAAGTTCAAGCAGATCCCGATCAACCGGGGCAAGCGGTCAGAAGCGCTGGCGGCAATGATGCTGGCTGCAAAGGAGGCGATTGCCGAGAAGCGCCAGATCCTGATCTTTCCGGAAGGCACCCGCCGGGCGGCCGGGGCAGAGCCGAAATACAAGTTCGGTATCGCGCATCTCTACCGCGACCTGAAATGTCCGGTTGTCCCGATAGCTCACAACGCCGGCCTCTATTGGCCTCGCGCCTCGTGGAAGGTCTATCCGGGCACGGTGATTGTCGAGATCCTGCCGCCGATCGAGCCGGGCCTGGCGCCCAATGCCTTTTACGAAAGAATGGTCACGGATATCGAGACAGCCAGCGATCGGCTGATCGAGGAAGCCCGCACGGCCCGCAAGCCCTCGCCGGTGCTTGCAGAAGTCGACACGCGCCGCAAGGCACAGCCGGTCTGAAAAAAAGACCGCCCCAATGCGTTGAGACGGTCTTTCAGTTTGAACGGGTCCAGGCGATATCATCGCCTGAACCTGTCTTCAGGCTGCCTTATTGTGCTGTCTTGCCGGCTTCGGTCGTCTGCAGGCGCATCAGGCCCAGATGGAGTACACCACCCAGAACCGCGCCGATGACCCAGCCGTAGCCGGAGAGTTCCGACAGGGCCGGAACCCACACCGTTGCCACCGAGAACAGTGCGGCGATGGCAAAGGCAAAGATCGCCTTCATGTTCCAGCCGTTGTTGTAGTGGTAGCGGGCGTCCGGATCGGAGGAAAACAGCGCCTCGACATCGATGTTCTGCTTGCGAACCAGGTAGTAGTCCGCGACCAGAATGCCGTAGAGCGGTGCCAGGAAGGCGCCAAGCGTATCGACGAACGCGGCAATGCCGATGTTCGAGATGACCGACACCCATAGCGCGCCGATGAAGAAGGCAATGACAGCGGTGATGATGCCGCCGGTCTTGGCCGAGATCTTTTCCGGGTTGAGGTTGGCAATGTCATAGGCCGGCGGAATGAAGTTTGCCACCAGGTTGATGCCGACCGTTGCCGCAAAGAAGGTGACGGCAGCGATCAGCGTCAGCAGGACGTTGTCGACACGGTCGACGATATCAGCCGGGTTCACCAGTTTTTCTCCGAACAGCACCACGGTGCCTGCCGTCACGAACAGGGCGATGAAGGAGAAGAAGGCCATGGAAACCGGCAGGCCCCAGAAGTTGCCGCGCTTCATGGCGCGTTCATCCGACACGAAGCGGGAAAAGTCGCCGAAGTTGATCACGACGGCGGCGAAATAGGCGATCATCGTGCCGACCACCGCGACAAAGGCCGCAACAGGCCCGCGCGGGTCGGTTGCTTCGCTGCCTTCGAAGATGGTGCCGAGAGCCGAGAAGATGCCGTTGCCAGCCTTCCACCAGATCACCAGGCACAGCGCGATCATGACGATGTAGACGAACGGACCTGCCCAGTTCAGGAATTTGCCGACCCAGTCGATGCCTTTCATGAACAGGGCAACCTGGAAGACGCAGACGATGAGATAGGAAATCCAGCCGACCGTTGTCATGCCGAGGAATTCCGCGCCGCCCTCAGTGCCGAGCAGCGTGTTGAACAGCAAGGCAACCGCCGTGGACGCGAAGTAGGTCTGCACGCCATACCAGAAGATGGCGACGATGCCTCGCACGAGCGCCGGGAAACGGGCGCCGTAGACGCCCATCGAGGCGCGTGCGATCACCGGATAGGGCACGCCGTGCTTTACCGACGGGCGGCCGGTGAGATTGACCAGCACCATGACGAAGAAACCGGCCAGCACGATTGCCGCGAAAACCATCCAGCCGTTGAGGCCATAGGTGATGAACAGCGATGCGGCCAGCGTGTAGCCGAACAGGCTCTGGATATCGTTGTTCCAGACGTTGAAGATTTCGAAGGCGCCCCACTTGCGCTCCGAAGCCGGGATCGGCGCCAGGTCCTCGTTGTAGAGGCCTCCGTCTCGCGGACCCGATTTGCCAGATAAATTCGCCATAGTCTCCTCCATGTGGCCGCATCCCCGGCGGCTTCGGTGTTTTTCCGGACATTCGCAAGTCTTCTTGCGTTCTCCCGGACGCAGGAAGCTCTTGGCTGTGCATTGCAAAAAGTTTGTGCTTGCATCTAACATTTTACAAAGCATGTTAGGTAACAGACTATACGGAATTTCAAGCAGGTCCTTTCGGCTTTGCTTGGAAATGCCAGTGGCGACAACCTGCGATCATCCGGACCGGATCGACGGAGCTGCAATGAAGGACGCAAACAAGGGTGAATTGCTGAACGACAAGGCTTTTCAGGCGCTTGTCGAAGCCTTGCGCAGCGGTTCGCTGCGCAATGGCCAGTTCCTGTCGATGTCGCAGCTTGTCGACCAGCTGGACTATCCGATCGCGCCCGTGCGCGAAGCCGTCAAATACGCCAGCTCGCAGGGGTTCCTGACGACAGTGCCCAAACGCGGCCTGCAGGTGATGGAAGCTAGCCCGGACAACATTCGCGAATGTCTGGACGTGCGTCTGGTGCTGGACCAGGAAGGTGCGCGCCGGCGGATATCACAGGGAAATCTGGAGGGTCTGGACGCCTTGCGCCGGCGTCACGAGATCATGCGCGACGAGGTGCGGACGGGACCTGCGGCCAGCCTGCCGCCCAAGGCGATCGAGGTGGACCTGTCCCTGCACACATACCTTGGCGAGGGACTTGGAAATTCGCTGCTGTCGGCTGCCTATGCCGCAAACCGTATCCGGATCGCCGTCATCCAGCATGCGCGGCCGTTTCTTGCGGATCGGATCGCCTCGGCGATGGACGAGCATCTGGCGGTCATCGAGGCGCTGGAAACCCGGAACGAGGCCGCTGCGGTGCAAGCCTTGAAATATCATTGCGAGCAGACATTGCGCTGGTGGGGTGTTCCCTGAGCGTTAGCATTCTGCAAGACCTGTACTGCCGTCCCTGAGCCTGGCTCAGGCTTTCAGGCGCTCCGCCAGCCAGGCAAGACCCGTATCGGGAATGCCCATTTCCTGGAGGTGGGCGGCGGTGTTGATGACATAGTCCGGATTGGCGCCGGACTTGCCGACAGCGCCTCTTACGATTTCCAGCTGCTCTTCAAGCGGCAAGGAACCCGCATATTGGGCATGGCCGTGATCGACCATGTAGACCAGCGCTTCCACCTTCTCGCCGCTGTCGAGCTCGACGTGATGATGGTGCTCCTTGTAGACCATCGTCGTCTGTTCCCGGGCGCGCAGATATTCCAGCACCTGCGGCCAGATATCCCCGGAGACCTGATAGGCGATGCCCCGGCATGCGCCGCCGTTGTCGAGGCCGAAGACGAGGCCTGGTCTCTGCTGCGTACCCCGATGTACCCAGGAATAGACGCAAAGCGAGCGATGTGCACCGCGCAGCAGCGCCGGTTCGGCGCGCTGGTGATCAAATCCTGGGTTCCACATCAAAGAACCGTAGCCAAAGACCCAAAAATCGCTCATACCGACCTGTCTTGTGTTACCGCAGCTGCGGAGATAGCAAGCTGCACCGGTCGTTTCAATGGCACTCCGGCAGCGCCTGTCCTGCAGGTGGCCCTTGTCGGCAGTGTGACCGGTCCGGAAATCGCCCGAACCAGAAGAGAGTGTCTCCCAGTGTCCGATATCAAGACCAAGCCGCCGAAACCCACCAGACGCGGGTATATCCTGCTGGCAGGAGCTGTCGTTCTGGTAATTGCTGGCTGGTCGGCCGCCTGGTTTTATGGGCAGTCCGTGCTGCGGGAACAACTCGACCGGCAAATTGTCCGCATGGCGGACCGGGGCCTGGATGTGAGCTGCGCGGATCTTGCCATTGCCGGCTATCCGTTCCGCTATGAGGTCTCCTGCGCGGACATGCGTTCGGCCGACCGTTGGGGAACAGCCGCATCGCTCGGCGGGCTGAATGCCGTCGCCTTGATCTATAATCCGTGGCACGTGATCTTCGAGGCAAAGTCGCCTGCGGCCATGTCGGTGCCGGTGAACGGCCTCGAGGGTGGCCTGACGTGGCAGACGGCCCGCGCCAGCGTGAAGTTCAGCGACAATGCGCTCGGATCGTTCGATGCGGTGATCGACAAACCGGAAGCAGCGTTCGACACCGCCCTCGCTCGGGGCCTGTTTGCGGCTGAAAAGTCCGAAGTGCATCTGCGCAAGCAACCCGAGAGCGCGGCGACACTGGAAAGTTTCGTCACGGTTCAGGACCTCAGCCTCAAATCTCTGCCGGAACTTCAGCAGACGATTTCCCTGCGCAGCCATGCCCGTATCGAAGGCGGCACGGCCCTGCTTGCAGGGGCAGACCTCGTTTCGCTTGTGCGGGCGCAGGGCGGAGAACTGCCGGTCGAACTGGTGCTTACCGAGATACTGCTCGGGGCTGGCAAGGCCACGGCAAGCGGCAATCTTGTGCTTTCGGGTGACGGCACCTTGAGCGGATCACTGGAGTTGAACCTCGGCAATCCGGACGCGCTTCTGGACAGCGTGAAGCCCTTGTTCTCGCCTGAAGACCAGACTTTCTCACTGCTGCAGAATGTGGTGAAGAGCCTGGAGCCTGCCGCCAAGGAAGTCGACGGTGTGCGGACCATCACGCTGCCGGTCTCGGTCGACCGCGGCGTGGTTCGCATCGGTTTTCTGCCGCTTGGCCAGATCCCGCCGTTGTTTCCCGCGGGATCCTGATCGCTTGATGGCCTCAGTCCGCACCCTGAACAGCGGTATGCGGACTGAAACCTGCCTGAAGGCGAAGCCCGGTCAGTCGCCGGCGATGCGGTCGATCGGGATCAGGTAGCTCTTGCGATGATCGGGTTCAGCGATCTTTTCGTAGAGCGCAACCGCCGGGGTGTTCTTGCCCGGTACGAGCCAGCGCAAATGCAGCCATCCGCGGTTCTGGCCTTCGCTGACCAGGGTTTCGATCATCTTGCGGCCGGTGCCCTTGTTGCGGTGATCGGGATGGACATAGATGTCATCCATCTGGCCGATCCTGAGACCCGTAATGAGTTCCGGCAGGTCGAAGAAAACTGCGAAGCCGACCAGCTTGTCGCCTTCGAAAGCTCCCAGAACCTCGGCCGTCTTGTCCGACAGAATGCGTTCGGCGTAATAGGCGTCGGGACGACGCGGTGCACCGCGCCGCAGCGCCTGAGCATTTTCGGCAATAAGCGGCGCAAGCTTATGAGCATCATCCAGCCGAAGGGCCCTGATTTGCGTTGTCGTCATGATTTCCCCGGAAAGCAAATCGATTAAGAGTGTGACTTTGGCCCACCATGTCCCGAAACGGGTTCGCTGATCAAGGACTTCGATCAATTAATGGCTGCGGCATTGCTGACGGTCGGCTACGCAGGCCCTGTCCGGGGTCTGCGGCCTTTCGCTTGCGGCGATTTCGTGCCATGAGCGATGCACGGAAAAGACGGGAACAGGAAATGGCGGACAAGCAAAAGTTGAGGGCGACGCTGATCGGACTTACAGCTGTGCTGATGTGGGCGACCCTCGGCCTGTTCGGTGCCGGTTCCGGAAATGTGCCTCCGTTCCTGTTGAACACGCTCTGTTTCGGCTTCTCCGGCATCATGGCGCTGATCTGGCTGATCGCGACTGGCAGAACCCGGTTGCTCAGGCAGCCGCTTGGCGTTTGGGCATTCGGCACGTTCGGCCTGTTTGGCTTTCATTTTTTCTATTTCACTGCCATCCGCAACGCGCCGCCTGTGGAAGCAAATCTGATCAACTACACCTGGCCGCTCCTGATCGTGCTGTTTTCCGCCCTGTTACCGGGGGAACGGCTGCGTCTGCATCATGTCATTGGAACGGTTCTGGGCCTGGCCGGCGCGGTGCTTCTGATCACCGGCGGGGAAGGTGTCGGTTTTTCCTCCGGCTCGATGCTCGGCTATGGGGCAGCGGTGGCCTCGTGTCTGTTCTGGTCCAGCTATTCCGTGCTGTCGCGCAGACTGGGTGCGGTGCCGACCGAAGCCGTTGCAGGGTTCTGTCTGATGACCGCAATCCTTTCGGGTATCTGCCATCTGGCGCTGGAGGAAACGATCCTGCCTGCATCGTCGCTGGAATGGGCATCGGTGCTGGCTCTTGCCGCTTTTCCGGTGGGACTTGCGTTTTTCACCTGGGACGTCGGCGTCAAGCATGGCGATATTCAGGTTCTGGGCGCAGCGGCCTATTCGGCGCCGCTCCTGTCCACCCTGTTGCTGATTGCCTTCGGCTTCGGGGCGCTGACACCTGCCGTTGGCATCGCCTGTGTGGCGATTACGCTGGGGGCGGTGATTGCCGCAAAGGACATGATCTTCAAACGCCGGCAGAAAGCGTCGGTGAGCATGCAGGCAGACGAACTCCCGTGATCGGCGGCGGCGCCTGCGTTTGGCGGTACCCCGGTGCACGAACGCGGCCGTTCCCCCTTCGGCGAATTCCCCTGGCCGCCGCGATCCACTAGGTTTATCGGAAATCCGTTTTCCCGACTTGCAGGATCGACCCATGACAACACAGCCAAGACCCCGCCGTTCCGCTCTCTATATGCCCGGCTCCAACGCCCGGGCGCTGGAAAAGGCGGCAACGCTGGATGTGGACTGCCTGCTGCTGGACCTTGAAGACGCGGTTGCTCCCGATGCCAAAGACATGGCGCGCACCCAGATCGTCGAGGCCGTTTCGGCCCGTCCCTATGGCAATCGCGAGGTGGTGATCCGCATCAACGGGCTCGAGACGCCCTGGGGCGAAGACGATCTGGCGGCAGCGGTAAAGGCCAATCCGGATGCCATTCTGGTGCCCAAGGTCAACAGCCCGGCCGACCTGCAGGTGGTTGCGCACAAGCTATCGCTTCTGGGGGCGTCTGCGGACCTGAAACTCTGGGCCATGATGGAAACGCCGCTCGCCATGCTGAATGCCGCCGCCATCGGCGCCTGCGGTCTGGATCCGGCTGTGCGGCTGTCCTGTTTCGTGATGGGCACCAATGATCTGGCCAAGGAAACAAGGGCACGCCTCACGCCCGGCCGCGCCGCCATGACGCCCTGGCTGATGACCTGCGTTGCGGCAGCGCGTGCCGGTGGCATCGACATTCTGGACGGTGTCTACAATGCGTTTCAGGACGAGGAAGGTTTCGCCGCCGAATGCGCCCAGGGTGTCGACATGGGCATGGACGGCAAGACGCTGATCCACCCGAAACAGATCGCCCCCTGCCACGCAGCCTTCAGTCCGTCGGAAGAGGAAGTTGCATGGGCACGCAAGATCAATTCTCTGTTCGATGAGCCTGAAAATGCGGGCAAGGGCGCAATCCAGGTGGACGGCAAGATGGTTGAAAGGCTACATGCGGACATGGGCAAGCGGGTGATCGCCATCGCCGACGCCATCGCTGCCCGGACCTGACACACAAGAGAGCTCTCATGAAACTCTACCGCTTCATCACCGGCATCGACGACAGCGAATTCTGCCACCGGGTTACCCAGGCTCTCAACAAGGGCTGGCAGCTGTCTGGTTCTCCTTCGCTCACCTACGACGCAACGCGTGGCGCGACCATTTGCGGCCAGGCAGTGACAAAGGAAGTCGAAGGCGTTGAATACTCCCGGGACATCAAGCTCGGCGACTACTGATCGCTGTTGGTTCCCTGAATCAGGTTGCTCTGCACGATCGCTGAAAATTCAACGGCCCCGAAAGTTCCGGGGCCGTTTCGCTTTGTCGAGACAGGAAGTTCGGGTCGCTACTGCATCCCCTTCGACAGAAAGTCCTCGACAATGTTCGACATGTTGAACGACGCCCCGCCCTGGACCGGGGGATAGTCGGCAAGGCTCTGCAGATGCTGACCCATGAGCACGCCCATCGGCTGGATAAGCCACGATACCTTCTGCATCAGGTGTCCGTAGCCATCGGTTGAATCGTAGCTTTCAAACGGATCCGCTCGGATGTTGAACACCAAAGGTGCTGTCCGCGGAACCAGGTTGGCGTAATAATCTTCCTTGGTCGAGAAGTGGAATTTCCACGGTCCCATCCTGATCGCCGTCAGCACGCTTTCGTAATAGTGGAAGATGTGGTTGCGATTGGAATTGGCCTGTTCGCCCTTCCAGTAAGCCAGGTTGTTGACGCCGTCGATGAACTGCTGCTTCTCGGCCATCACTTCAGCCTTGACGTCTTCAATGCCGGCTGCGGCTGCCAGGGTGGTGAACATGTCCTGGTGTGCCTGAATTCCGGTTAGCGTCTTGCCGGCTTCCAGTATGTTCGGCCAGCGAACCATGGAAATGACACGGACGCCGCCTTCATAGGTGGTCATCTTTTCGCCCCGGAACGGAGTGGTTGCGCCGTGGGGCCAGGAAGAATGCTCGGGTCCGTTGTCGGTCGAATACCAGACAATGGTGTTTTCGGTCAGGCCCTGTTGGTCGAGCCAGTCCAGCACCAGGCCGATATCATGGTCGTGCTGCAGCATGCCCGAGCCGTGGTAGTCGGCTTCGGTCGTATAGGTTTCTGCGGCGTAGCGCCACTCGTCGTTCAGCCGCGTGTAGAGATGCATGCGGCTGGTGTTCAGCCAGACAAAGAACGGTTCGCCCGCTTCCTGGGCGTTTTTCATGAAGTCCTTGGCCAGAGGGATGACTTCACCCTCGTCGAAGTTCTTCATCCGTTCCTGGGTGAGCGGACCGGTGTCCTCAACGGTCTGCTTGCCTATGACACCAAACCTGGGCTGTTCGGTATCGTCGAAGGTTTCCGATGCAAAACTGTGTATGACGCCACGTGTTCCGAACTGCTTCTCGTATTCCTCAAGGCTGCCTGAAAAAGCTTCACCGAACCGCTGGTAGTCGCGCTGTTCGGCTTCTTCCTGCGTATTGAGATGATAGAGATTACCGAAGAATTCGTCGAAGCCATGGACGGTGGGCAGGTGTTCGTTCCGGTCACCCAGATGGTTCTTGCCGAAATGTCCCGTGCGGTATCCGATCTGTTTCAGTTCTTCCGCAAGCGTTGGCGATTCTGCTTTCAGACCAAGCGGAGACCCAGGTTGACCCACGGTGGTCATGCCGGACCTGATCGGGTACTGACCGGTCAGGAAGGCCGCACGGCCTGCGGTGCAGCTCGGCTGGGCATAGTGATCGGTGAAGCGGAGGCCTTCATTCGCCAGGCGGTCGATGTTGGGCGTGGTGTAACCCATGGTGCCCATGCCGTAGGCGGAAACATTCTGCCAACCGACATCGTCGCCCCAGATGACCAATATGTTTGGTGGTTTTGACTCTTGCGCCATGGACGTTGTGCACGTCATGAGAAGTGCGATGGGCAGGCCTGCAAGCAGATGTCGAAAAGACATGATCCTCGTCTCCCTTGAACACGCTCGGTGAGTTCCTCTGGGAGAGTAGACGCAACATGGCAATTAGCCAAGCTGTGATAGTACTTACGCTTAATGCACGGAGTGGTCGTATTCGGGATATATCCGGGATTTGCCCGGGGATTTGTTCGGGTTCTGGTGTCGCCAAACAGGCTCAGGCCTCAGCGGATACCGTGGCCCTGTCCGCAAGGCCGTCCTGAAGCAGATCCTCAACAAACCAGGCCGCAAACTGGTGACGGCCCGAAACGCCGGCCTTTGCGTAGATCCTGGTCAATTGGGCGCGCACGGTTCCCTGTGCCGCGCCCCGCAGCTGAGCGATTTCGGAAAGATCCAGGCCTTTCAGGGCCAGGAGGCCGACATCGCTTTCAGCAGGCGTCAGGCCCCATTCGGCAAACTGGGCGTCAATGATCCGGGCAAGATCGCCGCGGGCGGCTCCAAGGGCGCGCTCCTGATTGCGCAGTCTTTCCAGGGTGAGCCGCAGCTGCCAGCCGGCCAGAAAAATGCCGACGATCAACACGAAGGCGACAAAGAATTCGAAAATGGAATGCGGGCTGCTGACGTCGGTCACAAGATCGGTAAAGGCATCGCCGACAAAGAAGATCGCGGCAACGGATTGCAACAGCATGAATGCGGCAAGGGCGGTTGTCTCACGCCGTCCCTGCCGCAGGTTGATCCCTGAAAATGTCATTTTTCCCTGTTCCGGCCAACCAGCATGGGCCGAACCAGACTACGCTTCATCACACGACTTTCAACTGCGACACCTGCGACATGGATCAGGGCCAGCACCAGCATAAGGTTGGCTGCGATTTCATGAACTTCTTCCGCGACTTCACCCAGGGACGATTTCTCTTCGCCTTCGTCGTCGTCTTTCTTGACGAGCACCGACCAGTCTCCGGCGGCAACCGCCGCCTTTTCCTCGGCAATCGTGATGGGGCTCTTGGCGCCGGTCATGTAAAGGCCGGTTCCGGTTACCACCACAAGGCAGGCCCAGAGCGCATAGACCATGATCGCTCCGGCGGGATTATGGGAGCGGTAGTGGCGCGGGCTACCGCGAACGAGATCGATCAGGTGAGACACCGCAGCGCGCGGATCAGGTGGAAAGGCGGAGAACCTGGCTTCCGCCGGTCCGAGAAATCCCCAGACAAAGCGGAGCGCAAGCAGGGCAAGAACACCCCAGCCAATCCAGATGTGAATGGTGCCGCCCGCCTTGTTGAGGAGGCCGTTGGCAATCACCGCGACTGCGATCAGCCAATGGCTGATACGCACCAGCGGATCCCACAATTCGGGGGGGCTTTGCGCCCCCTCGTTCGATTGCGGGGTGTTTGAGGCACCCATGATCAGTCTTCGTTCTTGACGTTGGTGACCGTGCCGGATTTCGGGTCGATGTAGACTTCCCAAAGCTTGTTTTGCGCATCGGTGCATTTCGCTTCGATCTTGCCGTCCTCGGCCTCGAATTCCTTGACCGTGCAACCGGCCTTGGCCAGAGCCGCGGTGGCTTCCTCGGGATTGGTGCCGACCATGTCACCAACGGCGGGCATGGCCTGCGCGGCGACCGGAGCAAGGCAGAGGCAAAGTACGGCGAGAGATTTCTTCAGCATGATTGTGTCCTTCATCAGGTTTCTGCGACCGGTGCGGTCTTCGTCCTGATTGGCCGCAAACTCGGCTTCGGTCGATTGACGGACTGCTGACGCCGGGCATCATAAGCAGATGCTTACGCGCGGATTTCGATCCTTCGGCAGCCGTCCAGAAGGTCAAACCAGGCAAATGGTCTTGCCAGGGTTGAAACGGCTGAAATGAATTGCGAAGTCAGGGGAACAGGAATTGCTCCGGCACATTTGCGAGCCGGTATTTTCAATTTGCATCAAGGAAACAGGCCGTTGCGCATCTTTTCCCTACTGGCGCACCCCAGGGACAACAGCTTCTGCCATGCGCTGTCGAAACAGGCGCGTGACACTCTGGAGGCCGAGGGGCACCAGATAGATCACCACGATCTTTACGCCGAAGAGTTCGATCCCTGTCTGACAGCAGAGGAAGCCTACTCGATCGGCGATACTCTGGAAGAAGTGCTGTCCCGTTCAGAGGATGCCGTTGTTGCGCGGCACAGGGAAGGTATTTCGAACGCCGATGGTCTGCTGGTCGTCCATCCGAACTGGTGGGGCAAACCGCCGGCGATCCTTGCAGGCTGGATGGACCGTGTGCTGGTGCCGGGCGTTGCCTACCGGCTGCAGACTGCCGACGGTCTGCCGGAAGGGCTGCTGTCGATCCGCAAGGCCGTCGTCTTCAACACGTCCGACACCGAAGCGGAGCGAGAGCGGCTTGATCTTGGAGACCCGCTGGAGCTGATCTGGGGCCGGTGCGTGCTGCCGTATTGTGGCGCTCTGGATTATGAGCGCCACGTCTTCAGGCCCGTTGTGGGCAGCTCCTATCCCCAGCGGCAAGACTGGCTGGAAGAAACCGCCCAGATTTGTCGAAGCGCCTTTGATGGTTGACTAAGCTGTCACGAGATCCTTCAGGACGTCGGCCGCGAGCTGGAAGGATTTCACGCGGGCGCCGTGATCATGGATCATGCCGGTGATCATCAGTTCGTCGGGCTGATAGCGGTTGATGATAGCCGACAGTTGGTCGCGGATCGTCGCCGGAGATCCCGTTGCCGAGCAGGACAGGGCGTGTTCGACCTGCGCCAGAACGGCGGGCGGAATTTCGGCGGGGACATTTTCCACCGGCAGGGGCAGTTTACCGGGGTTGCCCATGCGCAACCGGGCGAAAGCGAGCAACTGGGAAGAACGCAGGTAATCTGCCTCTTCGTTGGTGTCGGCAGCAAATACGCCAGCTGCCACCATCACATGCGGTCTGGCGAGCTGCGGTGACGGCTGGAAGGTTGCCCGGTAGATCTCCAGTGCTTCTTCCAGCATGTCCGGTGCGAAATGGGAGGCAAAGGCATAGGGCAGCCCGAAGGCCGCCGCGAGTTGCGCGCCGTAAAGGCTCGAGCCAAGGATCCAGATCGGTACCTGCGTGCCTTCGCCCGGGATCGCGCGCACCCTGCTGGTTTCAGAAGCGGGTCTGAAATAGCCCATCAGCTCCTGGACATCCTGCGGAAAACTGTCTTCACCGGCCATGTGGCGACGCAGGGCCCTGGCCGTCGCCATGTCCGTGCCCGGGGCGCGGCCCAGGCCCAGGTCGATCCGGCCCGGGTAAAGCGTTGCCAGCGTGCCGAATTGCTCGGCGATGATCAGCGGCGAGTGGTTGGGCAGCATGATACCGCCCGCGCCGACGCGCATGGTGGAGGTTGCTGCCGCCACCTGGCCGATGACAAGCGATGTTGCGGCGCTGGCAATGCCCGGCATGTTGTGATGCTCGGCCAGCCAGTAGCGATGGTAGCCTGCCTGTTCCGCGGACCGCGCCAGATCGACCGTGTTTGCCAGAGCCTCGGCCGCTGTCTGGCCTTCCGGCACAGGGGACAGATCGAGTAGGGAAAAATGCTGCATGGATATCTCCGTTGGAGCTCCATGTAGGATCTGAAAACCCACCCGCCAAGGTCAAGTTTTGTCGGCAGCCTGCTTTGGTGCAGCCTTCCCAGGCGCTTAAACGGTTACGGCTCCCGGGGTCAGCGGGATCTATTCGGCGAATGTAGCTTCGAACACACGCTCGTAGATACGCTTCACCGCTTCGGTCTCTTCAGACCCTTGCCGGGCAAGGTTGCCGAGACCTGGCGCGGCGTTGACCTCCAGGACAACAGCGTTTGCGTTGGCTGCAGTCGGCAAGATCAGGTCAACGGCGGCATAACGCAGAGACAGGGCCTGTGCGGCCTTGCGGGCAAGGGCTGCAAGGTCCGGGGCGAGCGAGCCGGTGACAATTCTGGCCGTGCCGCCCGCGGACAGGTTGACCACGGGCAGAAGCGTGACCGTCTGGCCTGACGCGGGAACCGTTTCCAGCATCAGCCCTTGTTGCTCCAGTTCGAGGACGAGGCGGGGGTCGGCAGCGTCGAAGCGCGGATCGGCACCGATGATCTCGGCAATACTGCGATGACCGTTACCTGTGATCTGAGGCGGATGGCGTTCGATGGCGCACAGCACATCGTCGTCCAGAATGATAATTCTCAGTTCCTGTCCGCGGATTTCCGGTTGCACCAGCAGCTGGTCGTTGCTCTTGGCGAGGGTGTGCAGGGCCGTTTGAAGGGTGTGACTGGTGTCGACCCGCACTACGTCCCGCCCTTCCCGGCCACAGTTCGGTTTGACGTAAAGCGGGAACCCCTGCTTCCCGACAAAATCCAGAAGGTCTTGCGGCGCAGTTCGGCCCATGCGGATGTCGTGTGCGAACACCAGATGTCCGTCCGGCACTGTCAGGCCTGCGGCCTTCAGAAAGGCCGCGGCATAGGCCTTGTCGGTAGCGATTTCCGCTGCGCCGAGCGTGTTGAGGTCGAACCTTGTGCCCTTGAACAACCAGCGCTTGCCGGACGGGCTTTCGACCATACCGGCATGGCCATGGCCGTCGCCCGCCGTCAGGCGGTAGCCTTTGCGGGCGCAATAGACTTCAAGCAGGTCAAAGACGAGTGCGCGCCGGCCGGCCGTTTCCGTCATGCTGGGGCCAGCCGGGCTGTCAGTTGTTTTTCTGGCGGGCGTTGGCCAGATAATCGATCTTGAAAAGGTCCGGATTGGTCGGGCCATTGGACACAACGTTATAGACCGCAACGGAGGTGTCGTAGCCCTGCTGGTCGGTAACGGTCCACTGCTTCAATGCGTAGTCCTTGGCATCGAAGATCAGCGTCAGCGTACCGGAGTTGAACTTGGTCTTGTCCAGGATCGTGACGGTGATCAGGTCTTCTTCCACCAGAACGTTGGTGACGTTGGTGTCCTTCTGCAGGTCGATGTCGTCTGACAGCAGGAAGCGCAGCGGCGTCTGGCCAAGAGGCCAGATGTCCTGGGTGTTCAGCTTGCGGTCGCGCACGGACACCGACTTGCCGTCGGCCACAATGTCGAGCACGGAAGGCTTGTTGTAGTAGAAGCGCACCTTTCCCGGGCGGGCCATGTAGAACTTGCCGTCGGACTGGTTTCCGTCAGGACCGAACTGGATGAAGTCGCCATGCATGGTCTTCACCGAGTTGAAATAGGAGTTGAGATCCCTGAGGGCATTTTGTTCCTGCTCGGTCAGCGCCGCGGCGGGCAGCAGTGCCGACAGGGACAGAGCCGCAGCAATGCCAGCTGCCAGCATAGGTTTGATCAGGCGGGAAGCGAAGCGTTTCAGCATGATGCAATGTCCTAAATCGTTCTCTGTGTGACACGTTTCCCCTTAGCTAGGGAGCGTGTGTGGCAAAGCTTTGGCAGTTTACCATCAAAAATCTTCTTCCACGCCGTTCTGCACGAGAATTTCGCGTTTTCCGGCATGGTTGGCGGCGCTGATCAGGCCTTCGTTTTCCATCCGCTCAATCAGCGAAGCGGCACGGTTGTAGCCGATCGAAAGGCGCCGCTGCACATAGGAGGTCGACGCCTTCTTGTCGCGCAGCACGATGGCGACCGCCTTGTCGTACAGATCGTTGCCCTCCTCGCCGCCGGCAAGTCCGCCGCCACCGTCGTAGGGGCTTTCGGCCTCGTCATCTTCCTCGGTCACGGCTTCCAGATATTGCGGCGTGCCCTGAACCTTCAGGTGCTTGACGATATCCTCGACCTCGTCGTCGGAGACGAACGGCCCGTGCACACGCTGGATGCGCCCGCCGCCGGCCATGTAGAGCATGTCGCCCATGCCCAGAAGCTGTTCGGCGCCCATTTCACCCAGGATGGTGCGGCTGTCGATCTTCGACGTCACCTGGAAGGAGATACGGGTCGGGAAGTTGGCCTTGATGGTGCCGGTAATGACATCCACCGACGGCCGCTGCGTGGCCATGATCAGGTGAATACCGGCGGCACGGGCCATCTGAGCCAGCCGCTGGATAGCACCTTCGATGTCCTTGCCGGCCACCATCATCAGGTCGGCCATCTCGTCGACGATGACGACGATATACGGCATCGCCTCGAGCGGCAGCTGCTCTTCTTCATAGATCGGCTGGCCGGTGTCGCGGTCGAAGCCGGTTTGAACGGTGCGGGTGAATGTTTCGTTCTTTTCCAGCGCCTGCTTGATGCGGGTGTTGTAGCCGTCGATGTTGCGGACGCCCATCTTGGACATCTTCTTGTAGCGGTCTTCCATCTCGCGGACGGTCCACTTCAAGGCGACGACGGCTTTCTTCGGATCGGTCACAACCGGTGTCAGCAGATGCGGAATGCCGTCGTAGATCGACAGTTCCAGCATCTTGGGGTCGATCATGATCATCTTGCACTGCTCGGGCGTCAGCCGGTAGAGCAGCGACAGGATCATGGTGTTGATCGAGACCGACTTGCCCGAGCCGGTGGTACCGGCCACAAGCAGGTGAGGCATGCGGGCCAGATCCGCGACGACGCTTTCGCCGTTGATGGTCTTGCCCAGGGCCAGCGCCAGCTTGGCCTTGGACTTTTCGAAGTCCTGGGCGGCCAGCAGTTCACGCAGGTAGACCGTCTCACGACGGGCATTCGGCAGTTCGATACCGATGGCGTTCTTGCCCGGGATCACCGCCACACGGGCGGAAATCGCGCTCATGGAGCGGGCGATGTCGTCCGCAAGACCGATTACACGCGAGGACTTGATGCCCGGTGCCGGTTCCAGTTCGTACAGGGTCACGACCGGACCGGGGCGAACCTCGATGATTTCGCCGCGAACACCGAAATCCTCAAGCACACCTTCCAGGATGCGGGCATTCTGCTCCAGCGCATCGGCGGACAGACCCGGCACCTTGCCGGCCACCTTCGGCTCGGCCAGCAGCCGCAGCGGAGGCAATTCGTACTCTTCCGGGGCTCCGAGGAAGGATGGCTGAGCTTCCTCGATCGCACGCTTGCTCTGCTTCGGACGCGGTGCCTGCGGAATGACGCGGCCATTCGCTGCCGGTTGCGCAGGCGCCTGCTGAGCCTCCGGCGCGGCAATGCCGACCGGGACCGCGGGACGACCGTTGACGGGGCCCTTGTCGATCATCAGGTCGTCCGGCTCGAAGGTATCGCCTTCCTCGTCGTAGTATTCTTCCGCGTAGGGTTCGTCTCCGTCGTCCGCATGACGGCCACGCTGGTAGAAGTCGTCCAGGCCGTCGTCATCTTGCGGCATCAACCGGCCGGCAAGGGCCTTGCGGAATGCCTTCAGACGGCTGCCCTGGCGAGTGTCTTCCGGCTCGTAGTCGGTGTCGTCCTCATCCTCGTCCCAGTATTCTTCTTCCTCCTGGGCCTGGCTGCGCTTCAGACCGGTCAACCGGCGCACCTGTGCAGCAGCCTGAAGACCGAAATGCTCCATCTGGCCGACGAAGGCACTCATGAAGATACCGATGCGGGACTCGCCATCGTCGTCGTCAAAGTCGAGTTCATGCTCGGCGGCCTTGCCGTGACCGACAGGGCCGGCCACAGGCTCGATCCGTTCGGACGGAGCGCCGATGCTGCCCAGCCAACCGGCAGCTGCCAGCAGGCATAGGATAGCCGGTACGCCAAGACCAAGCACACCGACGATCGTGGCGGCGCCGCTTGTCATGTTGTCGGTAACGAGCGCAGGCAAATGGTGAACGGTGTCGCCGAAAAAGCCGCCGAGACCGGTCGGCAGCGGCCAGCTTTCGGGAACCGGCAGCGACGCCAGGGCACCTGCGGCAAGGCTTGTGCCGATCAGCCAGTAGACCAGGCGCTTGCGGCCGATGCCAAGCGCGTGGCCGGTCAGAAGCCGCCAGCCCCACAGAACCAGAGGAATCAGGAAGACGGCCGTCGCCAGGCCGATGGTCTGCATCAGAATGTCTGCAAGGACAGCGCCCGGTGTTCCCAGGGCGTTGCGCACCTGGCCACCGGTGGCATGATTGAAGCTCGGGTCGCTGACGGACCAGGTGGCAAGGCTTGCCGCGAGCATTGCCGCCAGCGCAATGATACCGAGGCCCGCGGCCCCGACAAGATTGCGCCGGATGAACCGCTTCAGTGGGCTCTCGGTGTCCAGAAGGTCAACCGAAGATCTGCGGCCGTTGCCGCGAACTGCGCTGGCCCGCCTCATGCCTTGTCCCCCAACCATTTTGCCAGACGCTCCAGAGCGATCTCTGTCTGCTCAAGAGGAGCCGTCAGGCTGATGCGAATATAGTTCCGCCCCGGATTGCTGCCGTCCGACTGGTCCGAGGCAAGGTAGCTGCCCGGCAGTACCTTGAGCCCGATTTCGGTCCAGAGTGCTTTCGTGACCGCAACGGCGTCGCCCCAGCGGCTGATATCCAGCCACAGGAAGAACCCGGCGTCAGGCGTGACCGGCCCAAGGATCGGGCCGAGGTGTTTTTCGGCAGCTTCGAATTTTTCGTTGTAGAGCCTGCGGTTTTCAATGACGTGGGATTCGTCCTGATAGGCCCGGACGGCAACTGCCTGTGCCGGCAGCGGCACCTGCGGTGCGGCAAGGCCTCTGAACTTCGCCCATTTTTTCAGGAACTCGGGATCGCCTGCCGCAAAGCCGCAGCGCAGGCCCGCCAGGTTGGAGCGTTTGGACAGCGAATTGAGGACGATGATGTTGGCAAAGCCGCCGCCCTGCTCTTCATTCAGATCCCTGGCCGCTTCCAGAATGCCGATTGGCGGCGTCTCGCGATAGATTTCCGAATAGCATTCGTCTGCAAAGATATAGAAGCGATGCTTGCGGGCGAGACCGATCAGGCGCTGCCAATAGGCGGTATCGGCCACAAACCCTTCCGGATTTGTGGGTGAGGCGACATAAAAGGCGACGGTCCTTTCCAGCAGCTCCGCATCGAGGCTGTCGAGATCCGGCAGAAAATTGTTTCCCGCTACCGCGTCGAGCAGCACGGCCTCCGCATCGGCGACATGCGCTGCGGCAGCATAGGTCTGGTAGAACGGATTGGGCAGAATCACCACAGGGTGGTCCAGGCCCTTGTTCAGCTGATCACGCGCGGCAATGGCGCCGAAGGAAAGTCCTTCGCGGGACCCGTTCAGCGGCAGCACACCATGGTCGGCGTCGATCAACCCACCCAGATTGTATCGGCGATCCAGCCAGGATGCGACGGCCGAACGGAATTCGGGCGAGCCGTCGATCGGCGGATAACGGCGGAAACCGGCCATATTTTCAGCCAGAACTTCCGCGGTAAAATCAGGAATGGCGTGTTGCGGTTCGCCAATCGTCATGACAATCGGGTCGAGCCCCGGTGTCTCGCCGCTCAGAAGTTCGGCAAGGCGTTGAAACGGATTGGAGCTCGGCAGGGACACACCGCGCTGATAGGCTTTTTTGCTGGCAAGCATGAATGATCCGGCACTCGTTACGCATAACTTTGCTCAGACCCTATAGCCGGTGTGGTAAATCCCTTATTAACCAAGCGGGGCAGGGCACAGGAAATGCTGCAAATGGTTGCGGATTTTCCCGCACTGCCTGCCCGGGCGTCTGATCTGTCCATAGGGACAATTTCACCCCTCCGTCCTTGGTTGGCGGGAATTGCCCGGAAGTCCTTGATCGTCAACGAAGACTCTGTAGAAATTGAAGGCATCGGCGCGGTCGGCAGAAATGAAATATGCCTGACCTTTTTCAAAGTGCGCCTACCTGGACAGGTTCTACGATGTCGAAAACAACAAAAAATCCGATAAGCGTCGTTTGCTTCGGCGACTCTCTCACCTGGGGATTCAATCCGGTCGACAAATCCAGGTACGGCCACGACATCCGCTGGACCCGGCTTCTGCAGAAAGAACTCGGTGACAGGTTTTATGTGGCCGAAGAAGGCGTCAACGGCCGAACAACCGTGTTCGAGGATCCGGTCAAGGGCGACAAGAACGGTCTTGCGCATCTGGCGACCGTTCGCAAGACGCATATGCCGATCGACATTCTGATCATCATGCTCGGCACCAACGACCTTCAGGCCCGGTTCTGCATGAACGCTGAAACGATCGCGATTGCCATGGGGCGCCTTCTGGATTTTGCCCGCAGGCCAACCGACGATGTCGAAGGCCGGGCGCCAAAGGTGCTGCTGATGTCACCGCCGCCGCTGGCACCACTGGCAGGCACACCCTTCGTGGCGCAGTTCAGCGAACAGAGCGTCACGGAATCCCATCGCCTGGCCGCCTGCTACCGGGAGAAAGCTGTTGAATATGGTGCAGCTTTCTTCGATGCAGGAACGGTGATTTCCGCCAGCCCGGTTGATGCCGTCCATTTCGATGCGGAGCCGCAGGCCGATCTCGCCAGGGCAGTGGCAGCGGAAGTGCGCAAGCTGGCAAACTGAATTGGCAGACTGGATTGCCTGCTGCGGTTAGAGCTGTCTCCGACAGGCAGACCGGCTGAACATTCCCTCAGAAATCCGAGGTCAGTCCCTTGATCTCCCAATCGTCGTAGCGGGTGGGCTCCAGGCCGCCGCGTCCGTTGACTTCTTCGGCCATGTTCTGCTGTCTTGCGTCGATTTCCTTGCGCCGTTCTTCGGCTTCCTTGAGGGCGCGCTGGGCTGCCGGTGGCAGGTCCTCGAATTTCCGCTTCGGAGCTTCCTCGACATTGGTCTTCAGGGAGGGAGCCTCGTTCTGGCTGTAGCGGCTCGTCGGGTTGTCCGGTGTTTCTGTCATGGCTCTTCGGGTCGTTCAGTTTGCAGTCTTGTCTGGCGTATATAGGGTAATCTTGCCAAGAATGGCAGCACTCCCCATCTGTTGGACGGATACAAAGGCCATTATGCGCCTTCTTGCAAGCAGTCGAAAACAGGACAGAAACGGAAACAAGCGGCGATGAACTACATTCGCACGGCAATGCTTCTGGCGGGGATGACCGCCTTGTTCATGGGGATCGGTTTCATGATCGGCGGTCAGTCGGGCATGCTGATCGCGCTGCTTATTGCAGCCGCCATGAACCTGTTCAGTTACTGGAACGCGGACAAGATGGTCCTGCGCATGCATCATGCCAGGGAAGTGGGTGAGCGCGAAGCGCCGGAGTTCTACCGGATGATACGGCAGCTGGCGCAGAATGCCGAGTTGCCGATGCCCAAGGTCTACATCATCGACAATCCGCAGCCGAATGCCTTTGCGACCGGCCGCAACCCGCAAAACGCTGCCGTCGCGGCAACGACGGGCCTGCTCGACATGCTGACGCCCGAGGAGATTGCCGGTGTGATGGCCCATGAGCTGGCCCATGTGAAGAACCACGACACGCTGATCATGACGATCACGGCGACAATCGCCGGTGCGATTTCCATGCTGGCCAACTTTGCCTTCTTCTTCGGCGGCAACCGCAACAATCCGCTGGGCATCGTCGGGGTTATCCTGATGATGGTCGTGGCGCCGCTGGCGGCAATGGTCGTGCAGATGGCGATCTCCCGGACGCGCGAATATGCGGCCGACCGGATGGGCGCACAGATCTGCGGCGAACCCATGTGGCTGGCTTCAGCACTTGCGAAGATCTCGCGCGGGGTGGAGCACATCCATAACCCGGACGCGGAAGCGAACCCGGCAACCGCACATATGTTCATCATGAACCCGCTGTCAGGCGAGCGGATGGACAATCTGTTCTCCACCCACCCGAACACCCAGAACCGGATTGACGAACTGCGCAAGCTGTCGGATGCAGGTCTGGGCACTGGTGGCAGGGGCGGCAGAAGCGGTCCCATGTCGTTTACCCGCCAGGCTCCACAGCAGGCCGGCCCGTGGAGCGGCGCCGGTCCGACGGGGCCTTCCTCCGCGCCGCGCCGTCCAAAAGGGCCGTGGGGATAGGCAACAGTCCCCCGGAACGTCAGCTTCTTTGACAAAAACAACTTTGCCGGATGACCACCTGGCTTTAGTATGACCAGATGCGCCGCGACCGGCAGACCGGTCTGCGGCGCTTGATTTTGATACCGGCCGTAACAGCAGGGCCGGGCGCGTGAATGGATTGAGCCTTGACCAAACGGCCGAACAACAAACAGAAGCCTTCAGGCAAACCGGCACCCGAACAGGCCGAAAAGCCGGGGTTTGCCGCACGCAAGGTGGCTGCCGATATTCTTGGCAATGTCGTTCACAAGAAACGGCCTCTCGATGGCGAGCTGGATATCACGTCCGGCCACTCCGGATTTCGGGCGCTGGCCGGCAACGATCGTTCGCTGGTTCGCGCAATCATCGGTGCGGCCTTGCGCCATCGGGGTGAAATCGCTGAAATCCTGGATCGGTTGCTTGATCGGCCGATCCCGGAAAAGACGGGCCGGATCCTGGATATCCTGCATGTGGCCATTGCCCAGATGCTGTTTCTCGACATTCCGGACCGTGCTGCCGTCTCTCTTGCTGTTGATCATGCCGGTCTCGACCGCCGGTCTCGTCCTTACAAAGGCCTGGTCAACGGTGTGTTGCGCCGGCTCGGGCGCGAGCGGGACGAAGTGACCGGTGATCTCGATCCGGCGGTGCTGAACACACCGGACTGGCTGATGGAAAGCTGGCAGGCAGCCTATGGAGTGGAGACAGCGCGCGAGATCGCGCGGGCTCACGAAAGCGAAGCGGCGCTGGATCTGTCGGTGAAAGCGGATCCGGAAGAGTGGGCCCGGAAACTGGACGGCCAGATTGTGGGTGCGGGCAGCATCCGCCTCGTGCGCAAGGGCGCTGTCGATGCACTTGAAGGCTATGGCGACGGCCAGTGGTGGGTGCAGGATGCCGCCGCGGCGCTTCCCGCCCGGCTTCTCGGTGACGTGAAGGATCTGCGTGTTGCCGATCTTTGCGCTGCACCGGGCGGCAAGACCGCACAATTGGCGGCCGCGGGTGCAAGCGTAACCGCGGTCGATATTTCAAAGGCGCGCCTGAAACGTCTTGAAGAAAACATGACGCGGCTCGGCCTGAGTGTTGAAACGGTTGCGGCGGATTTGCGGGCCTTTGAGCCGGGGGATCTCTTTGATGCAATCCTGCTCGATGCGCCCTGCAGCGCGACAGGCACGATCCGCCGGCACCCCGATGTGCCCTGGATCAAGAAGCCATACGACATTGAAAAGCTGACGGAAATCCAGAGCGAATTGCTGGACAGGGTGATGGGCTGGGTCAAGCCGGGTGGGCTGGTCGTCTATTGTACCTGTTCGCTGGAAGCGGCGGAAGGCGAAGCCCAGGTGGCCGGTTTTCTGGAGCGGCAGGCCGGAAAAATCGAACTGGTTCCGGTCGAGGCCTCAGAGGTGGGCGGCCTTGCCGAATGTGTCACAAATGAAGGCTATCTTCGCTGTCTGCCCTGCCATAGCGCCGCCTTGGATCCGGTGAGCAAGGGCATGGACGGCTTTTTTGCCGCAAGGTTCCGCCGGTTTTAACGCGGAATAAACTGTTCACTTGCAATGATTCTTTAAATGAAATGCTAACCTTAATGGTTCGTTTCCTGAATTAGACACCGGAGATTCCCCATAACCGCGCAGAAACCATCAGTTTTGGAGATGGTTTGGTGAATACTGCAAGCCTGAGTGAAAGAAGCCGCATCTGGCGGCTTGTGGCCCTGCATATTTGGCAACGCTCCTTGAAATGGATGCATGGCGGGCCTTTGTTCCGCATGCAGCCGTTTTCGGCTGTGCCTGCGCGCCTGCTCATCGCGCCGCAGGATCTGCGCACTGCCGACGCGACCAATGCTGCCGATATCTATGGCGGCCGCTTCCTGTTCTCCGGCCATCTGGTGGAGACGCAAGGCAGATCTCCGTTCGAGCTTCAGGCCGTTCACGAAGACTGGCAGCGTGAGCTTCACAGCTTCGGCTGGATGCGGGACCTCCGCGCCGCCGACAGCCAGATTTCCCGGCAAAATGCCCGGGCGCTGGTGGAGGACTGGATCAAGTTCTGCGGTCGTTGGCACGACATCGGCTGGGAAGCGTCGGTCGTGACCCGCCGCATTCTGTCCTGGCTGGCGCATTCGCCCTTCATTCTTCAGGACGGCGATCACGAGTTTTATCGCAGTTTCGTGCGGTCGCTGGCCCGCCAGGTGCGTTACCTGCGCCAGACCATCAACGAAACGGAAGATGGCGTCGAGCGCCTGCATGCTGCCCTGGCCATGGCGTCCGCCTGTATCTCCATGGCCGGACAGGGCCGCTTTGCACGCCAGAGCATCCGGCGTCTCGACCAGGAGCTGACACGCCAGATCCTGCCCGATGGCGGCCATATCTCGCGCAATCCGAAAGCGCTGATCGACATTCTCGCGGACTTGCTGCCGGTTCGCCAGGCCTTCGTTGCCCAGGGGCTGGAAGTTCCGCCGGCGATGGTGCAGTCGGTGGACCGGATGATGCCACTGCTGCGCTTCTTCCGTCATGGCGACGGGGCCCTCGCCCATTTCAACGGCATGGGCTCGACGCCGAGCGACCTTGTCGCCACCATCCTTGCCTATGACGATGCACGGGGCGCCCCACCGCAGAATGCGCCGCATTCGGGCTATCAGCGCTTAACCGGTGGTAATTCCGTTGTCCTGGTCGACACCGGCCCTGCCCCGGCCATCGGCGTTTCCGGCGACGCTCATGCAGGCTGTCTTTCGTTCGAATTCTCCTCCGGCAACAACCGGATCGTGGTCAATTGCGGCGTCTCGCCCAAGTCCAATCCGGCCTGGCGCCGGGTCAGCCGCTCGACGCCTGCACACTCCACGGCGGTGATCGAGGATACGTCCTCCTGCCGGTTCCTGTCGAACCGGCCGTTCGGGCATATTCTGGGCGCACCCATCCTGTCCGGTCCGGTCAGGGTGCCGGTTGAACGGGAAGACGATGCGGCCGGCAGCCGGATCACGGCCTCGCATGATGGTTATGCCAGCGAGTTCCATGTCCTGCATGAGCGTGACATTCGCCTTGCAGGCGACGGCACGGTGCTGGACGGCATCGACACGTTTTCGGCAATCGGTCCTGTGGACAGCGAAAACCGCTACGCAATCCGCTTTCACCTGCATCCGGGCCTGCGCAGCTCGCTCATCCGCGGCGGATCAGCGGTGCTCCTGGTGTGCCGGGACGGTGAAGCCTGGGAATTCGAAGCGCCCGGGACCGAGGTCATGCTGGAAGAAAGCATCTATCTTTCGGATGTCTACGGCCACCGCAAGACCGAGCAGATCGTGATCTCCGGTGCGGTGCTCGAGGCCCCCTCCGTGGGGTGGCAGTTCCGCAAGACGGCGACGGCCAAACTCAGCCGGCGCGGCACCAGCGATTTTGACGAGCCGGACGAACTCCCGCTGGAAGAATAGAGACCTTCCGCTTTTGCTGAAGACGTGATAGGGCGACGGCAACTCCCGGACCGTCCCCAATTGCGAGGCAAATTCATGGCCATTGTGTCCAAAGCCGTACCCGTTCCCGAGCTAGTTCGCGTCAAGCGCGCCCTTCTGTCCGTCTTCGACAAGACCGGTCTTGTCGACTTTGCAAAAGCGCTGTCCGAGCGCGGTGTCGAGCTGGTCTCCACCGGCGGTTCCTACAAGGCGCTGAAGGAAGCCGGGCTTGCGGTTCTGGACATTTCGGAAGTCACGGGCTTTCCGGAAATCATGGATGGCCGTGTGAAGACGCTGCATCCGAAGGTCCACGGCGGTCTGCTGTCGATCCGTGATGATGCCGACCACCAGAAGGCGATGAGCGAGCATGACATCGTCGGTATCGATCTCTTCTGCGGCAATCTCTATCCGTTCGAGGACGTTGTCGCCTCCGGTGCCGACTACGCAACCGGCATCGAGAACATCGACATTGGTGGACCGGCGATGACCCGTGCAGCCGCCAAGAATCATGCCTATGTTACCGTGGTCACCGACCCGGCCGACTACGATGCAGTAATTTCCGAGCTTGATGCCAATGGCGGCAAGGCCCCGCTGGCCCTGCGAAAGAAGCTGGCGCAAAAGGCCTTTGCCCGCACGGCTGCCTATGATGCCGCCGTCTCCAACTGGATGGCGGATCAGCTGGGCGAAGCAACGCCCGCCCACCGTGCGGTTGGCGGTTCGCTTGCCGAAGTCATGCGCTACGGTGAAAACCCGCATCAGACGGCAGGTTTCTACACCACCGGTGAGCAGCGCCCGGGTGTTGCCACGGCCAGGCAGCTTCAGGGCAAGACCCTGTCCTACAACAACATCAATGACACCGATGCCGCGTTTGAGCTGGTGAGCGAGTTCGATCCGGTCCGCACCAGTGCTGTTGCCATCATCAAGCACGCCAACCCGTGCGGCGTGGCCGAAGGCGCAAGCCTGAAGGAAGCCTACGAACTGGCCCTGCGCTGCGATCCGGTTTCAGCCTTCGGCGGCATCGTCGCCCTGAACCAGACACTGGATGCCGCTGCGGCCGAGGAAATCGTCAAGATCTTCACGGAAGTGATCATCGCGCCGGATGCGGACGACGCGGCACGCGAAATCATCGCGGCGAAGAAGAACCTGCGCCTTCTGGTCACCGGTGGCCTCGCCGATGCACGCGCCAAGGGTCTCTTCGTCAAGTCCGTTGCCGGCGGCCTTCTGGTCCAGTCACGCGACAACGGTGTGGTCGATGACCTTGACCTCAAGGTCGTTACCAAGCGCGCCCCGAGCGAGCAGGAACTGGCCGATCTGAAATTCGCCTTCCGGGTTGCCAAGCACGTGAAGTCCAATGCCATCGTCTATGCCAAGGACGGTGCGACCGTTGGTGTCGGGGCCGGTCAGATGAGCCGGGTGGATTCCGCACGCATCGCTGCCCGCAAGGCTCTGGACGCGACCGAGGCCGCCGGTCTTTCCGAACCGCTGACGAAGGGATGCGTGGTCGCCTCCGATGCGTTCTTCCCGTTTGCCGATGGTCTTCTGTCGGCCGCCGAAGCCGGAGCAACCGCCGTTATCCAGCCGGGTGGCTCGATGCGCGATGACGACGTGATTGCGGCAGCCGACGAAGCTGGCCTTGCCATGGTCATGACCGGCATGCGTCATTTCCGGCACTGATTTCGGGTATTCGCCGATGAACTGAAGTGCCGGTTTTCATTCGAACCGGCACTTCATCTGAGCTTGTAAAACATTAGCAAGCTAACGATCCAAAAATACTGTCAAAAATAACAGGGGTCATTAAGAAAAACCCTCCCACTGAAGACCTTGTTAACGCCCAACGGGTAGTCTGCAGCAAGCTTTGGCAGGTATTCGCCTGCCGTTTTCTTGCGATTCGCGGAGATTGCCGGTGTTTAGAAGAGCGAAGGTCACAACAAAGCTCATTGGGGCCAGTGCGGCGACCCTGACGGTTGCCCTTGTGGTCGGCATCAGTTTTATCGGATGGGAAGCGTCCCGCATTACGGGTGATCTTGCACGGTCCGAAGCCGAGACAGTGGCACGCGAGCAGGCGCAATTCGTCCAGCGTGGCCTTGAAAACGGCCTGAAATCCGCACAGACGCTGGCAAGTTCCCTCGGCGGCATGAAGAAGGCCGGATCGGTCGACCGTGAAGCCTGGAACGCCGTCGTTGAAAACCTGACGCTGACCAACAAGGACCTTTCGGGCACCTGGGGCGTGGTTGCCGGAGACGAGCTCGACGGCAAGGATGCCGAGTTCAAGGGCGACGAGAAATGGGCCGAAGACGGCGAATGGCAGCCCTATTACTTCCGCAAGGCGGACGGAACGCTGGCCTACCGGCCCATCGAGAAGATCGCCGTCGGTGACCTGAGTGCAACCAGCGACCTCTGGTTCAATGGTGCCTATGTGTCCGGCAAGGACTACATGACCGAACCCTACAGCTGGGAAGCCGATGGCGAGACCGTAACCGGTGTGTCGTTCTCTTCGCCAATCCGAGACGGGTCCAAGGTGATTGGTGCTGCCGGTGGCGACATCCTTCTGACACCGTTGTCCGAAGTGCTTGGCCAGCAACGGCCACTGGACACGGGATCGGTTCACCTCCTGTCGCAGAACGGCGTCTGGATTGCCCACGCCGACCCTGCCGTTCTCGGCAAGCCATGGATGGAAGGCCAGTCCGAAGCCGACCTTGCCGTGCAGGACAAGCTTCTGGCGGCGGTCAAGAACGGCGAGCCATTTGCCTATGACGGATATTCCAACACGCTTGGCACGGAAGTGCACCGCATCGTCATGCCGGTGCATGTGACCGGTACCGATGCCAAGCTTGCCGTGGTGGTCAACGTGCCGCTGGCGACCCTCAATGCGGCTTCGTCTTCAATCACGACCATGATCGTCGGCGTCGGTGTCGTGTTGCTCATCGTCGTGGCTCTTTCCATCTATCTTGTCGGTAACACGATTGTTCGCCGTCCGCTGGAGCGCGCCGTGCGCAGCATCCAGGCGCTCATCGATCGCCGTTACGACGAGCCGATCCACGATACCGACCGCCAGGACGAAATCGGCGAGATCAGCAAGGCGCTGGAAGTCTTCCGCGACAAGGCCCGGCAGGCCGAGGCACTGGCCGCCGAGCAGGAAGAAGCGCAGCGTCAGCAGCTGGCGCGCGCAGGCCGGATCAGCGAGTTGTCGCAGGATTTCGACCGCCAGATCTCAGAGCTGACCCAGACGGTGATGCACCAGGTGCAGGACCTCAACGCGGCATCGATGACGCTGACGGCGGGAGCCGACGACACCAGCGAGAAGAGCACGGCAGTGGCTGCCGCTTCCGAGGAAGCGTCGTCGAACGTGGAAACGGTTGCGTCCGCGGCTGAAGAACTGATGGCATCGGTCGGTGAAATTTCCCGCCAGATGACCCAGTCCACCGAGATTGCCTCCCACGCCGTGGAACAGGCCCAGTCGACAAACCGCAAGATCGAGGGGCTCGCGGAAGCGGCCAACCGGATCAGCGAAGTGGTCAAGCTGATCACCGACATTGCCGAACAGACCAACCTGCTGGCGCTGAACGCCACCATCGAGGCGGCACGTGCCGGCGAAGCGGGCAAGGGCTTTGCCGTTGTTGCCGCCGAGGTGAAGGAGCTGGCCAACCAGACCGCCAAGGCGACCGAGGAAATCTCCCTGCAGATCCAGTCGGTGCAGACGGAAACCGCCGGATCGGTCGATGCCATCAAGGGCATTTCCGAAACCATCGAAAAGATGAACGAGATCTCCTCGTCCATCCAGGCGTCGGTCGAACAGCAGGGCCTTGCCACCGACGAGATCGCCCGCAACATCCAGGAAGCCTCCAACGGCACCCAGGAAGTGGCGCAGAACATCGTCAAGGTGGCAGCCTCTGCCGACGACACCGGCAATGCGGCCCGTCAAGTCTCGGCCTCCGCCAACGTCCTGCAGACTGAAGCCGACCGGCTCAAGCAGGAAGTCGAAGGTTTCCTTGCCAGCGTCCGTCAGGTCGCCTGAGGCGAAACTGGCAACATTTGAACATGAAGCGCGCCGGATTTTCCGGCGCGTTTTTGTTTGGGCAATGCCCGCACCGTTTCCTGGCAAAGGCGTCTGTTAGCGCTCCCGCACCCGCAACAACAACAGGAGGCCAACTCCGAAAAAGACCAGGATGACGGACATGCCGGCGGGTTGGCTGGCAGTCAGGGCGGTTACCACGCCGACGGTAAGCGGGGCCAGGAAGCTGGTGACCTTTCCGGAGAGCGCCAGAAGGCCGAAATACTGGGTCACGTGCTGTGGCGGAGCTATGCGGACCAGAAGACTGCGGCAGGAGGCCTGCAACGGACCGGACACTGCGCCGATGACACCGCCGAGTGCAATGAACACCTGTTCCGGCAGCGACGCGAAGAGAGCACCCTCGGGGGCAGCGGCGGTCTTGATGACAAAGAACACCGTTGTCCGGTCGATGGAAATCATGCCGAGGCCGCAGATCATCAGAACGATGAGCGAGAAGACAATCACCGGCTTGGCCCCGAAACGATCATCCATCGGCCCGCCCAGCAACAGGCCCAGTGTTCCGGTGATGGTCAGGATGATGCCGAAAGTACCGATTTCGATGGATCCCCAGCCAAGCTGGCCGGCGGCATATATTCCGCCGAACGCGAAGAGGGCGACAAGACCATCCTTGAAGATCATGTTGGAGAGGAGAAACAGGAAGATATTCCTGTTTGTGCGTGCCTGGGCCAGGCTCATGCGCAAGTTTGCAAGGCCGGCGCGGATGGCCGGACCGATCTTTGCCTGGTGCGGCACGTCCGGCACGAAGAGGAACATCGGCAACACGAAAACGAGATACCAGAGCGCGGAGAACGGCCCGACGGCGCGATCGCCTTCCTGTGTCGCCGCATCAAGACCCAGAACCGGCTCGAAACCCAGCAGGGTCTTGCCTGACTCGGGGCTGGCGGCGAAAAATCCGAGGGCGATCACCAGCGTGACCAGTCCACTGGCGTAGCCGAGTGCCCAGCCGAAACTGGACAGGCGTCCGATGCGTTCCGGCGGTACCAGCGAAGGCATCATGGCGTTGTTGAAGACGGTCGCGATTTCGATGGACAGCGTGCCGATAGCAAAGGCGATGAGCGCGATGGCGATGCCGTTCGGGCTTCCCGGAGAGGCGTACCAGAATGCCCAACAACAGATGACAAACGGCAACGAGAAGAGAAGGATCCAGCGTTTTCGCCGGCCTGTTGCGTCCGCGATCGAGCCCAGTACCGGTGCTGCAAAGGCAATGCACAGTCCGGCGGCCGCAGTTGCGTATCCCCAAAGCGATTGGCCTTCGGCCGGGGTCGCGGCCAGCGTCGAGGCAAAGTAAGGCGCAAAGACGAATGTTGTGATCAGCGTGAAAAAGGGCTGTGCCGCCCAGTCGAACAGCGCCCAGGAGAGAACGGCGCGCCTGTCGGTAGATTGCAACGGGATGTCTGAAACGGTTGTCATGGAAAAGGGCAACTCGCTGCCTGGGGGATCAAGACCGGGACGAGCCCAACTCATTCATGCATATCGCTTCCCGCTCCTGAAGCCCACAGGTGTTTGCGAATATCCGGTGTCTGTTGCAGGAGAGAGTTTCGGTTGGCGTATGCGGCCCATCCTTCGAGACGCCACTTGCGCGGCTCCTCAGGATGAGGGTGTGGGAAGGTGGGCCTCTCACCAGCCTGGCAACACATATCACCTCATCCTGAGGAAGCGCATAGCGCTGTCTCGAAAGACGGGCCTCAACCTCCATGCGCCTCCAGCGATCCAAAAAGCGGATAACGAAACGTCCGTGAGCAAGGGTCTCAAAGCACCAACCGCGTCATCCCGGACGCAGCGCAGCGAAGATCCGGGATCGGTGAGCCAAAGACTATCTTGGAAGGTACGCTTTGCCTTGGGTGCCGCTGGCTCTCCATTCCCCGCTCGCGCATAGCGTTGCCGGGGCGACGGCAATACCGCTGAAAAGCCAAGACCGGCAGCAGAACTGCCGGCCCCGTAACGCGATTTCCGCCCGGTTACGCGGTGCCGCAGATTTCCGCGAGCAGGCTTGCCGCCACGGAGAATTTCGACACGCTGAGACCGCCGTCGAGGATTTCGGAGACCGAGCGTTTGCGCCGGCCCACTTCCGCCTCGTGCTCCACCAGCCAGCTTGTAAAACCGCCGGCGCGAACAGCTGCGATGGCCAGGGCGCGCTGCGCGGAGACCAGCATGGCCCGTGCCCGGTCGAGCGCGAGACCGTCGTAGTAGTCCCGGACGTCGAGATCGTTGGCAAGCTCGAGCATCGCACCGAGCTGGAAATGGTGAGCAACTTCGAAATAGGCCCTTGCCGCCGTATCCAGATCTGCCCCGGTTTCTTCCGACACGATGACGATATCGGGAATGGCCCGCTCGGCCGGCAGCCAGGCGATCCGCCGGGCGAGACTTTCCGGAACACCCTGCTCCACGAAGGCTGCGGTGCGCTCCGCCAGAACCGCGGCGGGTTCTTCCGGCAAGACCGCTTCCAGGCGGTCACGCAGCGCGGCGATACCGGCACGGAACCGTTCGACAACGGCAAACAGGCCCTTGTCGAAGGACACGTTGCGCTTGAACCAGACGACCCGTTCCAGAAGCAGTGACTGGATTTCCGAATAGAGCTCCAGCTGCAGAGCGCCGTCGATCTTCGTGTCGAGCTGGTCGATCTCCGTGTTGAGATCGGTCAGGTCGTAGCTGTTGCGCACGGCAACGAAGCCCTGAGCGATTTCGGTCGCGGTCGCGTCGGTCTGGTCACGCAGACGGGTGATGAAGGTCGCCCCGCCCCGGTTGATCATCGAGTTGGCCAGCATCGTGGCGATGATTTCACGCCGCAGGCGGTGGCCGCTGATCTCGTCCTTATAGGTGTCGGCCATCTGGTCCGGGAAATAGCGGAACAGTTCGCGCGCCAGATAATCGTCGTCCGGAACCGAGCTTTCCAGCAGCGCGTCGTAAAGCGTGATCTTGGCATAGGCCAGCAGCACACCCAGTTCGGCGCGGGTCAGCAGCAGCCCGGCCTTGCGCATCTCGTCGAGTGTTGCCTCGTCCGGCAGTTGTTCGACCACCCGGTCCAGAAGGCCGGCCTGTTCCAGCTGGCGCATCATGCGCACCTGGTAGCCGAAGTCTTCCATGCCGCGCAGTTCGGTCATGGAGATGGCCAGGGTTTGCAGGTAGTTGTTCCGCAACACGAGTTCGGCGACCTCGTCGGTCATTTCAGCCAGAAGTTCGTTGCGCTGCTCGATGGTCAGCTTGCCGGATTTCACCGCGGCGCCGAGAGCGATCTTGATGTTGACCTCCATGTCCGAGGAGTTCACCCCGGCGGAATTGTCGATCGCATCGGAGTTGCAGCGCCCACCCTTCTTGTTGAACTCGATACGGGCGAGCTGGGTCAGGCCGAGGTTGGCACCTTCGCCGATCACCTTTGCGCCGATTTCCGATGCCGTGATGCGGATCGGGTCATTGGCGCGATCGCCCACATCGGCGTCCGTCTCGGATTTGGCGCGAATATAAGTGCCGATACCGCCGAACCACAGCAGGTCGACTTCCATCTTCAAGATGGCGGTCATCACTTCCTGCGGCGTTGCGCTGCCCTTGTTCAGGTTGAGCAGGGACTGCATTTCCGGTGAAAGCGGAATGGACTTGATCTGGCGCGAGAAGATGCCGCCACCCTTGGAAATCAGGTCGGTGTTGTAGTCCTTCCAGGACGAGCGGCCGAGGTCGAACATCCGCTTGCGCTCTTCCCAGGTCTTTGCCGGGTCCGGATCCGGATCGATGAAGATGTCGCGGTGATCGAAGGCGGCGATCAGCCTGGTTGCCTTCGACAGCAACATACCGTTGCCGAAGACGTCGCCGGACATGTCGCCGACACCGGCCGCCGTGAAGGGCTGCGTCTGGATATCCCGGTTCATCTCGCGGAAGTGCCGCTTGACCGCTTCCCAGGCGCCGCGTGCGGTGATGCCCATCTTCTTGTGATCGTAGCCGGCGGACCCGCCGGAAGCGAAGGCGTCGCCCAGCCAGAAGTGCCTTCCTTCCGAAATGCCGTTGGCCGTATCGGAGAAGGTGGCCGTGCCCTTGTCGGCTGCCACCACCAGATAGGGGTCGTCACCGTCGTAGCGTTGCACGCGCTCCGGCGGCAGGATGTTGTCCTCGCCGAGGTTGTCGGTCACGTCCAGAAGGGCGTTGATGAAGATCTTGTAGCTTTCGGTGCCTTCCTTGAACCAGGCATCGCGATCGCTCATCGGCGGCAGGTTCTTGGGCACGAAACCGCCCTTGGCACCGACCGGGACGATCACTGCGTTCTTCACCTGCTGTGCCTTCACCAGACCCAGCACTTCGGTGCGGAAGTCCTGCGGCCGGTCAGACCAGCGCAGGCCGCCACGGGCAACCATGCCGAAACGAAGGTGCACGCCTTCCACGCGAGGGCTGTAGACGAAGATTTCCCGGAACGGACGCGGTTGGGGCAGGTCGTCGATCTGGCGGCTGTCGATCTTGAAGGCGAAGGTCGGCTTGGGCTGACCCTTCTTGTCGAGCTGGTAGAAGTTCGTGCGCAGGATCGATTCAATCGTGTTCTGGAACCGGCGCAGGATGCGGTCGTCGTCAAGGCTGGCGACGTCCTCCAGATCGGCGGTCAGTTCGCTTTCCAGCCGTTCCGTGCCGAGGTCCCTGTCCTTTTCGGTGACATCCGGGTTGAAGCGCAGGTGGAACAGTTCCACCAGTTTGGCCGCGATCTTCGGGTAGTTGTTGAGCGTGGACCACATGTAGTCTTCGGAGAAGCGGATACCGGCCTGGCGCAGGTATCTCGACAGCGCGCGGATCACTGCCACGTCGCGCCAGGCAAGCTCCGCCGTCAGCACCAGGCGGTTATAGCCGTCGTCCTCCGCCAGCCCGGTCCAGACTGCCATGAACATGCTTTCCAGCCGGGATTGCAGCTGATCGGAAAAGACGATGTCTTCGCCGCTGCGAGATTCCAGCGTCATTTCGTGCAGGTAGGACAAGGGGGCATCGGCCGGCGTGACGCGGTAGGTCCGCTCGTTGATCACCCGGAAGCCCATGTTTTCCAGGAGCGGCACGCGCGCGGACAGCGGGATCGGCGAACCGCGGTGATAGACCTTCAGCGACAGGCGGCTGTCCCTGGTGCCTGCCTGGCGGTGGAACGTGATGGTGGTGTCGTTCTTGTCGGACAGGGTTTCCAGCTTGACGATGTCGAACAGCGCGGACTGGGCGTTGTAGACTTCCTTGTAGCCGCCATGAAACGAAAGCGCGTAGCGATCGGCCAGCTTGCGGGCCTGTGAAGGCGCGAATTCGTCCTTGAGCGCGTCGCGCACGCTGTCGGACCAGGTGCGCACCATGTCGGCAACGGCGGCCTCCAGCTCTTCCTGCTGGGGCGTCGGCGTTTCCCCGCGATCGCGGCCGATGATGTAGTGAACCCGCGCCAGCGGACCTTCTGGATAGGTAACGTACCAGGCCGACACGCGTCCTTCATAGACCGAGGCCAGATAGGTGCCGACGTTCAGGCGAACTTCGGTGGAATAGCGGTCACGCGGGACGAAGACCAGAATGGAGACATAGCGGTCGAATTTGTCCGGGCGGGACAGCACGCGAATGCGCGGGCGCTCGTCCAGCTGCAGGATGGCGATGGAAAAGTCGAACAGGCGCTCCCGTTCGATCTGGAACAGCTCGTCACGCGGGAAAGCTTCCAGAACGTTGCGGAGGGCGCGACCGGAATGGCTTTCCGACCCGTAGCCGGCGCGGGCCAGAACGCTGGCAACCTTGCGGCGCAGGAACGGGATGGTGCTGGTCGGTTCGGTATAGGCGGTCGAGGCGAACAGGCCGACGATGCGCAGCTCGCCGTTCATGTTGCCTTCGTCGTCATAGAGCTTGGCGCCGACGTAATCCATGTGCACGCGCCGGTGCACGGTGCTCTTCACGTTGGCCTTGGCAATGATCAGCGGTTCGGGTTTCTTCAGGAACTCGCGAATTTCCGGCGTGATCTGCACGAACTCCGTGCCGCGGCGGAGAACGCGCACATCCGGGTCGGACAAGAGGCCGAGGCCCGTGCCCTCATGGGGGGAAAGCTCGCCCTCCTCGACGCCGCCTTCGAACATGTATTCGCGCATGCCGAGGAAAATGAAGTTGTCGTTCTCCATCCACTCCAGGAAGTGGATTGCCTCCCACAACTCGTCGCTGCTGCCGGGGATTTGCGTGGTCTTGTAGGTGTCGATGGCCTCCGCCAGGCGTTCCTGCATCGGCTTGAAGTCCGACACGACGGCGCGGACATCGGACAGAACCTTGTCGAGCCGTGCCTTGAGGGCTGCGCGGGCTTCGGGCGAATCAATCCGTGTCACGTGGATATGGATGAGGCTTTCCTGCCGGTCGGTCCGCTTCGGTGGTTTCTTGCGGGCCGTGGCGCTTGTCAGTTTGCCGTTGTCATCCCGTTCCACGATGAAGATCGGGTGCAGGACCAGATGCACTTCGATCTTGCTTTCCTGCAGCTCGTCCATGACGGAATCGACCAGGAAGGGCATGTTGTCGTTGACGATCTCGATAATCGAGACGCCCTTGACCTT
Organism: Labrenzia sp. CP4; assembly: GCF_001579905.1. Taxonomy (NCBI): domain Bacteria; kingdom Pseudomonadati; phylum Pseudomonadota; class Alphaproteobacteria; order Hyphomicrobiales; family Stappiaceae; genus Labrenzia; species Labrenzia sp. CP4. Next base: position 283,290 of record NZ_CP011927.1, read on the forward strand.
GCTGCCCTGGGCCTTGAACGCCGGATCGGCGATGCTGACACGATGCGTGCCGAGTTCGTGGTTCTGGAAATCCTGCCAGGCGTCCCGGGCAAAGCCGGTCAGCTCTTCCGCGGTGTAGGCCACCAGGTCTTCCGCTGCGCCCCGGTCATAAAAGGCGCGGGAAAACTCGGCGAGAGCCGGATCTTCCTGATTCAAGGTTGCTTGGACCGCGTCGATGAGTTTGAGTTTCTCGACGTCGTGTTTGTCCGGCATTTTCCATCCCCTTAGGCGATCGTATGGTTTGGCTCTGTCGCTCGCTCGTTCTAAGACTTAAGTTCATATTTCAGCGACATAAACGGTTTCATGACGGGAGGAGCAAATTGTCAAGTAAAGTCACGGCCTTGCAAATCGATTCAAATGTAACATTGAGTGAAAAGACACAGGCTTATTTCGACTTGTGCCAAGAGAAGCTGGGTCTCGTTCCCAACGTCCTCAAGGCATATGCGTTCGACGAAACGAAGCTGCGCGCCTTCACCGACATGTACAACGACCTCATGCTGGGCGAATGTACACTCTCCAAGCTCGAGAGAGAGATGATTGCCGTTGCGGTATCAGCGGTCAACCGCTGTTTTTATTGTCTTACGGCTCATGGTGCTGCGGTGCGCGAGCTTTCCGGGGACCCCGTGCTGGGTGAACTGATGGTGATGAACTACCGCGTTGCGGACCTTTCGCCAAAGCAGCGGGCGATGCTCGACTTCGCCGTCAAGTTGACGGAGAAGCCGGCGGAAATCGTGGAAAGCGACCGGCAAGCCCTGCGCGATGTCGGGTTTACGGATCGCGACATCTGGGACATCGCCTCGGTAACGGGCTTCTTCAACATGTCAAACAGGGTGGCTGCGGCGTCCGACATGCGCCCGAATGATGAGTATCACTCAAGGGCCCGTTGAGATAACGGAGCGTCGCGCGGCGGTGACAAGCCGCGCGATTGGGTGTATGACGCTTTCGATTTTGCACCGATCTGCCTGACGGCTTTCGGGCCCTGGGGTTCGAAACTGGCGGCGATCATGAGAGGGAGAGGAACGGGCGATGGTTGCGCGCGTGTTTATTGATGGTGAAGCCGGTACGACGGGTCTGCAGATCCGCGAGCGCCTTGCCATGCGCCGCGACCTTGAGCTGATCTCCATTCCGGACGAAAGCCGGAAGGATCCGGCTGCCCGGGCCGACTACCTCAACAAGGCCGATATTGCCATTCTTTGCCTGCCGGATGCGGCGGCCAAGGAAAGCGTTGCCCTGATCGAGAACGACACCACCCGTGTGATTGATGCTTCCAGCGCCCACCGGGTTGCCGAGGGCTGGGCCTACGGTTTTGCCGAAATGGACCTCGACCAGGCCGACATCATCGCCGCAGCCATGCGCGTTGCCAATCCGGGCTGCTGGCCGCAAGGCCTGATCGCGGCGGTTCGTCCGCTGATTGCCGCGGAGCTGCTGCCGACGGACTTCAACCTGACCTATTTCGGCATCTCCGGGTATTCCGGTGGTGGCAAGGGCATGATTGCCGATTACGAAGCCGCCGGAACCAGCGCAAATTCGTTTGCGCCCTATGCGCTCGGGTTCAATCACAAGCATCTTCCGGAAATGACGGAATACGGCCTGCTCGACGCAGCTCCACTGTTCACTCCGACTGTCGGAGATTTCTACAAGGGCATGCTGACGGTGGTTCCGTTGAACCTGGCAGGCCTCGCCAAGGTGCCGACGGGCGAGCAGCTGCATGCGGCGATCGCCGATCATTTCGCTTCGGCACCCGGCGGTTTTGTCGAGGTCGCGCCGCTGGAAGCGCTCGAAAAATCCGACAGCCTCAACCCGCAGGCGCTCAACGACACCAACAAGCTGCATCTGCACGTCTTTGCAAATGACGCCAGGGCGCAGGCTGCGATCGTTGCCGTCTACGACAACCTGGGCAAGGGCGCGTCCGGTGCTGCGGTCCAGAACCTCAATCTGATGCTCGGTGTCGATCAGACAACCAGCCTTGCCGCGTAAGCGGCATCCGTTTTCAGGCCTTTCAGGAGAGAAGAAGAATGGAAAAATTTGAGACCCTGACCGGTGTCGCAGCGCCGTTGCCGATCGTGAACATCGACACGGACATGATCATTCCGAAGCAGTTCCTGAAGACGATCAAGCGTACCGGCCTCGGCACCGCGCTGTTCCACGAAATGCGCACCAACGACGACGGATCGGAGAACGAGAGCTTCGTTCTCAACAAGGCCGCCTACCGCAATGCCAAGATCCTGATCGCCGGTGACAACTTCGGCTGCGGTTCCTCGCGCGAGCATGCGCCCTGGGCACTGCTTGATTTCGGCATCCGTTGCGTGATCTCCACCTCGTTCGCCGACATCTTCTACAACAACTGCTTCAAGAACGGCATTCTCCCGATCCAGGTTTCCGAAGACGAGCTGGAAACCCTGATGCATGCGGCAGAGCGCGGCGCCAACTTCACGCTGACGATCGATCTGGAAAGCCAGGAAATCAAAGGTCTTGAAAGCGGCGACATCGCCTTCAAGATCGACAGCTTCCGCAAGCATTGCCTGATCAACGGCCTCGACGACATCGGCCTGACCATGGCGAAGGCCGGTGAAATCGACACCTTTGAAAGCAAGATGGGCAACGACCGTCCCTGGGTCTGAGCCGGACTGCAATGACTTTTGAAAAGCCGGGTTTTACGACCCGGCTTTTTTGTTTTGGTTGCCTCAGGCTCTTTAAGGCGCGCGACGCGTCGCCAAGACATGATCCCCACTCACAGGGTCAATCCTCCAGAGTTCGATCACGACAACCGCATTCAGCCGTCTTGTCCTGAAGCTCATCAATCTTGTTATCCCTGCAAAGGCAGGGATCCAGTATTCACTGGGTTCGCAAGGTTTTCGAAGTCTGATCCCACGGCGTACTGGATCCCGGTCTTGCCGCTGACGCGTCAAACCGGGATGACAAAGAATGTGGGAATGAGTGGTTCCAAATTGGATGCCCTGCTCCGATCGGATGCAAGCCGGCCGTGCTGAAAACTTGGTCGACAAATGGGCTAATTGAATTTTTCCGGTGCGCCGCTCTCCGCCTTGGTTCGCTTCTTCACCCCTGTGACCGAACCGCCGCTGCATGATCGCGGAACCGCATTCAGCCGTGTTGTCCTGAAGCCCATCAACCTTGTCATCCCTGCGCAGGCAGGGATCCAGTATTCACTGGGTTCGCGAGGTTTTTCGGGTCTGATCCCCCGGCGTACTGGATCCCGGTCTTGCCGTTGACGCGTCAAACCGGGATGACAAAGAATGCGGGAATGAGTGGTTCCAAATCGGATGTCCTGCTCCGACCGGATGCAAGCCGGCTGTGCTGAAAACTTGGTCGACAAATGGGCTAAATGAAGTTTTCCGGTGCGCCGCCCACCGCCTTGGTTCGCTTCTTCACCCCTGTGACCGAACCGCCGCTGCATGATCGCGGAACCGCATTCAGCCGTGTTGTCCTGAAGCCTATGAACCTTGTCATCCCTGCGAAGGCAGGGATCCAGTATTCACTGGGTTCGCAAGGTTTTCGAAGTCTGTTCCCATGGCGTACTGGATCCCGGTCTTGCCGCTGACGCGTCAAACCGGGATGACAAAGAATGTGGGAATGAGTGGTTCCTGTCGGATTGAATACAAAGGGGCGGCGCCGAAAGGCGCTTGCCGGTGAAGCGGGGCAGGGAAAGCTGGATAACCGCCTCTCATCTTCTTCACGCAGGCTTGAAAAGCTTTTCAGTGTCCTTGAACGTTTCGTGCGATAGTCCGAACGCATGGATATGATGACCTTGGCACCATACGCTCCCTGGACCGACCGACGCGGCAACCTTTCCGGTCTGCGATTGGCTGTATTCATTGCCGTGCTTCTTCCGGCGTTGCAGATCTTCTACAGCCTCGCCTTCGGACCAGTGCTGCCGGAGCCCTTCGAGATGGAGCTTCATGCCAGTGGCGACTGGACGGTGCGCTTCCTGCTTGTGACCCTGGCGGTAACGCCGCTCCGGAGGATCTTCTCCTGGAACAGGATCGTCGGTGTCAGGCGCATGCTGGGTGTGACAGTGCTTGCCTATGCGCTCTTGCACCTGGGGCTGTACGCTGCGCAGGAAAGCTGGAACCTCGGCAAGGTCGTGTCTGAAATCGTTCTGCGTTTCTATCTGACCATCGGCTTTGTCGCGCTGTTCGGGCTGGCGGTTCTGGGGGCGACCTCCTTTGACAGTGCCATCCGCAAACTCGGGCGGAACTGGCAGCGGCTGCACACCCTGATCTATCCGATCGGCGGTCTCATGCTGTTCCACTTCTTCCTGCAGTCCAAGTCGGACGTCACGCAGGCTACTTTGATGGCAGGCCTGTTCGTGCTGCTGATGATCTACAGACTTGCGGTCAAGGCAGGCTTCAGCCTTGCCAACCCGCTGGTTCTGGCGGTTTGCGCGCTGCTGGCAGCTGCAGGGACTGCCGGGATCGAATTTGCCTGGTACGCACTTGCCACCGGCATTCCTGCCGACCGGGTGTTTCAAGCCAACTTCGCCCTTTCCGTTGCAATCCGTCCGGCTATCTGGGTCGGGATCATCGGGCTCGGGGTTGGTGCGGCCGCAATGGTTCAATGGATCGGCGGGTTGCTCGGCCCCAAGCTGGGGCTGAAACGGGCGTAAAATATCGCCGAGCCTTCACCACCCACTACCATCATCCCGTGGCTTTTCCCTCGGACCCAAGTCGAGTGCCTTCCATCCCGGTCGGGTGTTTCATGCGGAAAGGTCACGGCATGGATTGCCGGGTCTGGCCCGGCAATGACGGAAAGAGGGTGTGGTCTCAGGAATTGGGCCCGGTCTGGTTGGGGAGCCACCCCATGATGGGTTAAGCCGAGTTTCCAGGTTTCCCAGTCCCGTCATCCCATGGCTCGACCATGGGATCCATGCCGATCCCCTTATCTTCTGATGAGCTTGGATGTGTGGAACGGCCAGGATTGCCGGATCAAGTCCAGCAATGACGGCGACAGGTGAAGATTATCTCTGGAGAATACACAGATCCGGCAAGACCCAGGCTCAGTTGGCGCTGTTTGAATTGAGCAACAATCAGCGTCGGGACTTTCGCCCTACGACTGTTTCTCGTCGTCGCGCACGCGGCGTTCGGCGTTGATCTGCTCCAGTTCGGCCATCTTTTCGCCGATGGGGCGCAGGGCTGAAACCGTTTGGCGGAACTGGCTGGCGCGCTGGTCGAGCATGCGCTGTGCAAGTTCCGGGAATTCCTGGATCATGCGTTTGAAGAGCGCGCGGCGAATGCGGATGATGCGTACGCCGTCAACGGCTTCTGCCCGGCAAGGGCGCTTGTTTTCCGCAAGAAGAGCCGTCTCGCCCAGCAGTGTGCCCTGACCGACGCGCTCAATTTCCTCAAAGCCGTCCTTGGTCCTCGTCTGCAGGCTGACCGTGCCGCTGGTGATTACCAAACCGCCATCGGCGCGGTCGCCCTGATCGAACAGGCGCTGGCCGCGGTTGTAATCCATGCTTTCGGCGCTGAAGGCGAGCAGACGCAGCTGATCGTCCTGAAAGTCCGAAAGCATCGGGATTTGTTTGAGAATCGCAATGTCTTGGGCAAGGCTCATGCCCAAGAAATACGCCGATTACAGGTTACGGCACAAGCTTATATCCACCGGCTTCTGTGACAAGAAGCTCCGCATTGGACGGGTCACGCTCGATTTTCTGCCTGAGGCGGTAGATGTGGGTTTCCAGCGTGTGGGTGGTTACCCCGGAATTGTAGCCCCAGACCTCGTGCAGCAGCACGTCGCGGGTCACGGGCTTTTCGCCGGCACGGTAGAGGAATTTCAGGATGGAGGTTTCTTTCTCCGTCAGGCGAACCTTGGAGCCGCTGTCGTCCTGCATCACCTTGGCGGCGGGCCGGAACGAATAGCGGCCGATGGCGAAGGTGGCGTCTTCGCTTTGTTCGTGCTGGCGCAAATGTGCCCGGACACGGGCCAGAAGCACGGCGAACTTGAACGGCTTGGTGACATAGTCGTTGGCACCGGCCTCAAGCCCCAGGATCGTGTCGCTGTCGCCGTCATGACCGGTCAGCATGATGATCGGTGCCTTGAAACCGCCCTTGCGCAGCAGCTTGACCGCTTCGCGCCCATCTATGTCCGGCAGGCCGACGTCCATCAGCAGCAGATCGACGTGCTCTTCCTTGGCCATGGCGATGCCGGACGTGGCCGAATCCGCCTGGATCGTCTCAAATTCATCGTAAAGCGACAGCTGCTCCACCAGCGCTTCGCGCAGTTCGGTATCATCATCGACAATCAAAATCGTGCGGGCGGTCATCGTCGCGTCCCTCGCCAGAATCCAAAATCTCTTCACGACGACTTGTGCAAAGGACACAAGCGCGTTCCTGCTTCTATGTGCGTGGGAAATTGTTCCCGCACAAGCGGTGTCCCGTCAATTCTTCTTCACGCGGGGTTTAGGGGTGGTTTATCAAGAAGACCGGCGGAGCGGACAGGCGGAACGGACAGGATCATGAAAACCTTGAAAAAATCGGCGGGAATGCTGGAGGTTCGTGCGTCGCCTCTGAACCGGACACGCGGCGTGCTCAGTCTTGGGCGGATCACGGTCCCGTGTGCGCTCGGCCGGTCGGGCATTGTCATGCGCAAGCGAGAAGGCGATGGCGGCACGCCGGTGGGCCGGTTCGAATTGCTGCACGTCTACTATCGCCCTGACAGGGGCTTGCCGCCGGCAACGTTGCTGCCGACCGAGCCGCTGACACCGGCGTCCGGCTGGTGTGACGACCCTGGCCACCGCCTCTACAACAGACCGGTGCAACTGCCTTTTGCGGCCAGCCACGAGAAGATGTGGCGCGACGACAGGCTCTACGACATCGTCGTCGTGCTGGATTGCAATCTGAACCCGGCCGTGAAGGGCCAAGGTAGCGCGATCTTCTTTCACATCGCGCGGCAGGGCTATTCGCCGACGGAAGGCTGCGTTGCCGTTTCGCCGGAACACATGCGCTTGATTCTTCAGAACATCGGCCTTGGCGCGGAGATGGTGATCCACGCCTGAGCCGGGTCCGAACAGTCTTAAGGATTGGCACTGACCTGTGGCCGGTAGATGGTGAAGCTGCCACTGACCGTGGTCGAGGTCCTGACGCCGGCGTCATCGGTCGTCGTTGCCGTGCGAATTCCGAAACCGTTGCGCTTGACGGTCTGGTCGTCGGTGACGTTGCTTTCCAGAAAGGTCGCCCTGTTGCCGTTGACGCTTTCCAGGATCGCCGTGTGTCGCGGTTCGCCGCGGGATATCGTCTGTTCCTCCCAGCTGCCGTCGGGCTGGGTTACACGAACCGTGACTTCGAAGCGGGTGAACTGGAAAACGTCACCCGGCCGGGCATCCGACAGGTTGTTGATCACCCGTCCCCAGACATAGGTTGAGGCCGGCTTGTTGAAGCCGACGTGCCGGAAAGCGTTGTCGACTAGCGTCCAGCACTGGCCATCGCCTTCCACCCGGCCAAGTCTTTCGGTGGCGAAATTGATCAGGCGTTGCGCCTGTTGAGCGTTTACGTCGGGCATGATCGTTATCCTTCATAACTGCCCCATGGACGCAATATTAGGTCGGCATGACTGGCAACTCTGTAACCCGCATCACGATTCCGTTGGCAATGAGGGCAACCGAACGCGCCTTGCCGCGTTTTTTGAAAAGTGTCTCACAGGCAGAGACGGCGGCCAACCGCATAGGTTTCCGCGGTCTTGTCTGGTATGACCGAAGTTCGGGTTCACGGAGATAATCAGGACATGCGCTGGAAAGGCCGCCGCGGCAGCAGCAACGTTGAAGACAGGCGTTCCATGGGCGGGAGACCACGCATGCGCGTCGGTGGCCGCCGGGTGAGAGGTGGTGGCCTCGGATTGACGGGCCTCCTGATAATCGTCGGCATTGCCTGGCTGACCGGCATCAACCCGCTGACACTTCTCGGACAGCTGGATGGCGGGGGCGGTTACGATACGCAGTCCTATCAGACGCAGACCCCTCGCAGTGCGGCCGACCAGGAAACCGCGCAATTTGTCTCCGTCGTACTGGCCGACACGGAAAACACCTGGGGCCAGATCTTCGAAAACGGTGGTGCGACGTACCCCGAGCCGACGCTGGTGCTGTTTTCAGGGTCGGTATCATCAGCCTGCGGATATGCCAGTGCGGCCACCGGCCCATTCTACTGCGGAGCCGACAGCAAGCTTTACATCGACCTGTCCTTCTATCAGGAACTGGCAAACCAGCTGAATGCGCCGGGTGATTTCGCACAGGCCTATGTGCTGGCGCATGAAGTCGGTCACCACATCCAGAACGTGTTTGGCGTGCTGCCGGAATTCCAAAAGGCCCGGCGTACGCTCAGCAAGGCGGAAGGCAACGCTCTGTCGGTACGTGTCGAATTGCAGGCCGATTGTTATGCCGGCATCTGGGCGCATTATGCCGCCCGGCAGAAAGGGTTTGTCGAAGAAGGCGATATCGATGAGGCACTGAACGCGGCCAGCCGGATCGGTGACGATACGTTGCAGCGCCAGGCTCAGGGCTATGTCGTGCCGGAAAGCTTCAACCACGGCACCTCTGCGCAGCGGGCAAGCTGGTTCAAGAAGGGTTTCCAGTCCGGCGACCTCAATGCTTGCGACACGTTCAGCGCGGCGAGCCTGTAAGGGCACCAAAACACCGCGTCATGCCATGGCACGTCCATGGCATCCATGCCGCTTGATCGGTTTTTTTCCGTACGCTTCCGGCTTTGAAAGCCCGCGGATGGATTGCAGGGGCAAGCCCAGCAATGACGACCAAGTGATAACGGGCTGGCGCGTCTACGCATATCTGCGATGACTGCCTGCCCCACTGGTAATTTGCGGTGTTTTCCGCCATATAGGGGCAAATGTCCGCAAGATGGCGGACGCTTTTCCTTGAAGCTTTGAAGAAGTGCGACCGGTATGGCGTCTGAAACCAGACCCTTTTTGAAGATGAACGGCCTTGGCAATGATTTCGTGGTCTGGGATGCGCGTGAAAAACCGCTGCGCCTGACACCTGAAGCCATTGCCGCATTGGGCGACCGCGAGACGGGCATCGGTTTCGACCAGATGATCACCGTTGAACGGTCCTCGCTGGGTGTCGATGCCTTCATGCGCATTCACAACCGCGATGGCAGTGAAGTATCTGCCTGCGGCAACGCCACGCGCTGCATTGGCCGTCTGCTGATGGAAGAAGCCGGCAAGGAGCTTGTTACCATCGAGACCGGTGCCGGGGTGCTGCACGCGTTCGATGCCGACGGCCCGCGCAGCGTGACTGTCGACATGGGCGTACCCCGGCTTGCCTGGAACGAAATCCCGCTTGCGGAAGAGTTTGCCGACACGCGTGCGATCGAACTTCAGATCGGACCTATCGATGATCCGATCCTGCACACGCCGGCCGTCGTCAACATGGGCAATCCGCACGCGATCTTCTGGGTCGACGACGTGGAAGCCTATGAGCTTGAGCGGGTCGGTCCCTTGCTGGAACACCATCCGATCTTTCCGGAATACGCCAACATTTCGCTGGCCCATGTGTTTGATACCGACCAGATCCGGGTAAAGGTTTGGGAACGCGGCGTCGGTCTGACGCTGGCCTGTGGGACGGCTGCCTGTGCGGTTGGGGTTGCTGCCGCGCGTGATGGCCGGTCCAGCCGCAAGACCACCATCCATCTGCCGGGCGGTCCCATCGGGATCGAATGGCGCGAGAGCGACAACCACGTGCTGATGACCGGTCTGACGGAAGTGGAATTCGAAGGCGAGGTCGATCTCGATACCCTGGCCTGGCGCAAGACCGCCACGGGCGACGCCCCGCTGGCGGCTGGAGCCGCGTCATGAGCATCGATGTCGTGACGTTCGGCTGCCGGCTCAATGCATATGAGTCGGAAGTGATGAAGCGCGAGGCGGAGGCTGCCGGCCTCAAGGACACCATCCTCATCAACACCTGCGCCGTTACCGGCGAGGCGGTTCGTCAGGCCCGCCAGGCCGTGCGCAAGGCGAAGCGCGACAACCCGAACGCCAGGGTAATTGTCACCGGCTGCGCCGCGCAGACGGAAAGCGAGACCTTCTCCTCCATGGAGGAAGTGGATCTGGTGCTCGGCAACACGGAAAAGCTTGAGCGCAAGTCCTATCAGGACGTTGCCGCCTTCGGCGTTTCCGAAACCGAGAAAGTGCGCGTCAACGACATCATGAGTGTCGAGGAGACCGCAGGCCATCTGATCGACGGGCTGACGGGCCGTGCGCGTGCATTCGTGCAGGTCCAGAACGGTTGCGACCACCGCTGCACCTTCTGCATCATTCCCTATGGCCGAGGCAATTCCCGCTCCGTTCCGATGGGCGTGGTCATCGACCAGATCAAGCGCCTCGTCGACAACGGCTACAACGAGATCGTGCTGACAGGTGTCGACATCACCTCCTATGGTGCGGATCTTCCAGGGACCCCCAAGCTGGGCACTCTGTCGGCGAAGATCCTGAAGATGGTTCCGGACCTGAAGCGCCTGCGGTTGTCTTCCATCGATTCCATCGAGGCGGACGACGACCTGATGCGGGTGATTGCCGAAGACGAACGGCTGATGCCGCATCTGCATCTGTCGCTCCAGGCGGGCGACGACATGATCCTGAAACGGATGAAGCGGCGCCACCTGAGGGCCGACACGATCCGCTTCTGCGAAGAGGTTCGCCGCCTGCGGCCGGACATGGTTTTCGGTGCGGACATCATCGCCGGCTTTCCGACGGAAACGGAGGACATGTTCCAGAATTCGCTCCGGATCGTCGACGAATGCGGCCTGACGCATCTGCACGTCTTTCCGTTCTCGCCGCGCAAGGGTACGCCGGCAGCGCGCATGCCGCAGCTGCCGCGCAATGTCGTGAAGGAACGCGGCGCGCGCCTCAGGGCCAAGGGCGAGGAAGCGCTGGTCAGGCACCTTCAGGCCGAGGTCGGCAAGACCCGCCCCGTGCTGATCGAGAAGGAAGGCCTTGGCCGGACTGAACAATTCACGCAGGTCGAGCTGGGCAGCGGCAATGCCGGTGAGATTGTCGAAACCAGAATTATCGGACATACCGGCCGCCATCTTCTGGGTGAAGCCCTTTCCAGGGCTGCCTGAGGAAAGGTTCAGGGTTCGGGTGGTGACGAGCTGGCCTGTGGTGTGAGTCAGATTGGATTGAAGCCGGACAAACAGCCTCATCCTGAGGAAGCGCGTAGCGCTGTCTCGAAGGATGGGCCGCTTGCTCCGTGTATGCTGCCCATCCTTCGAGACGGTCCTGTCGGACCTCCTCAGGATGAGGCGGAATGTGTGGCCACTTCAGTTGCGACAGTTTAAGAACGCAGTAATGGGCAGATTTTTTAAGGCAGGTTCATGAGCGAGAAAAAGCGCGGCTTTCTTGGACGTCTCTTCGGCGGCAAAAGCAAACCGGAAGACGAGGCTGTTCCGGCCGCAGAGGATGCGGCACAGAAAGCAACATCCGCAGAACCGCAGGAAGATGACCCGGCACTCGACGTCGAGATGGACGTTCGGCCTGTCGCGGCGCTGAACGAGCCGTTCCAGCCGATCGCAATGGATGTCAGCCCTGGTATCGTTCCGGAACTTTCGCCAATGAAGCCGGCAGTGGAGCCGGAAGACATTCTGCCAACCGACACGGGACCCGACGTCGAGCCCGAGCAGGCAGAAACTCCGGAACCTGAAGCGCCCCGGCCGGAAGAGCCCGAAAGCCAAGAGCCCGCAACACCAGAACCTGCAACACAGGCGCCAGAAACCCAGGCACCAGAAACACAGGCACCAGAACCGCAGGCACCGGAAATACATACGCCTGAAACGGCCAGCGCCCCGGAACCGGTTGTCGAGCCGGCCCCCGCGGAAGCGCCTGTTGCCGCGCCAGTGCCCGCTGCACCGGTGGAATCTGTTGCCGAAGAGCCGAAACTGTCCTGGTTCCAGCGATTGAAGAACGGCCTGTCCCGGTCTTCCGCATCGCTGACCGAAGGCATCAGCTCGATCTTCACCAAGCGCAAGCTGGACGCCTCCATGCTGGAGGAGCTGGAGGATATCCTGATCCAGGCAGACCTTGGTGTCGACACGGCGATGGCGATTACCGACCGTCTGTCCGACGGGCGCTACAACAAGGAAATTTCGCCGGAGGAAGTCCGGGCGATCCTGTCCGAAGAGGTTGAGAAGGTGCTGGTTCCCGTCGCCAAGCCGCTCGATCTCGATACCGGCAAGAAGCCGCATGTGGTGCTGATGGTCGGGGTCAACGGTACGGGCAAGACCACCACCATCGGCAAGCTGTCGCAGAAGCTGCGTTCCGAAGGCAAGACCGTCATGCTGGCGGCCGGCGATACCTTTCGTGCGGCAGCGGTGGAACAGCTGAAGATCTGGGGTGAGCGCACCGGGGCTGAAGTGATTGCGCGCGATACCGGCGCGGATGCCGCCGGACTTGCCTATGATGCGATGAAGGAAGCGCAGGCGAAGGGCGTCGATGTGCTTCTGGTCGATACAGCCGGCCGGCTTCAGAACAAGGCCGAGTTGATGGATGAGCTGGAGAAGGTCATCCGCGTGATCAAGAAGCACGACCCGGAAGCTCCGCACACGGTCCTGCTGACGCTCGATGCGACGACAGGCCAGAATGCGCTCAACCAGGTCGAGATCTTCGGCAAGGTTGCCGGCGTGACCGGACTGGTGATGACGAAGCTCGACGGTACCGCCCGGGGCGGGATCCTGGTCGCGATTGCCGCCAAGCACGCAATGCCGGTGCATTTCATCGGTGTCGGCGAAGGTGTGGCAGATCTCGAGCCCTTCTCGGCCAAGGATTTTGCCAGCGCCATTGCAGGCATGGCTTAACGCGAGCGTCCCGCAAGGCGCTGGACCCGTTCGTTCGGGCGCCTTGCGACATTTGCTAAGCAGTGACGGGGAACCTCGCAGCCCGACGTGCGTTTAGTTAGCGTCGAAGTCTGGCGCGCGCGGAAACCCTTCTACTGACGGCAGCCGGGCACAAGCGCGGAAAGGCCGTCATGATTTCCAGATTGTTGCACTCGTTTCTTGTTGCTCTGCTGCTGTTTCTGCCCGGCGCACTGCCTGCATCTTCACAATCGGAAAGCCCCGCCGGAGCTATCACCGCCATGCCCGGTGCCGGCGACGATCAGGCCATCGAGCAGCGTATCAACGGCATCTATGACCAGCTCGACGGGCTTTCCGGAATTTCGGTCGTCGTAAGATCAGGTGTGGTCAACCTGAACGGAACCGTGACCGAGGCAAGCCTTGCCACAAAGGCCGAAGAGCTTGCCGGCCGTGTCGACGGCGTCGTCGCGGTCCAGAACAATCTCACCGAGGAAACCGCGCTGGAGGAACGTCTCGTTCCGGTTTACGAGCGCTTGCAGGCGCGCTTTTCCCAAGGGGTGAACTATCTGCCGCTTGCCCTGGTTGCCCTGCTTGTCTGGATGCTGGCCAGTGCGGCCGGACTGCTGATCGCGCGCTTTGAATGGCCCTGGAACAGGCTCACACCCAATGCCTTCATTGCAGATCTTGTCAGGCAGCTGATCAGGATCCTGTTCTTCACGATCGGGATCGTGCTTGCGCTGGATGTGCTGGGCGCCACTGCCGTCATCGGCACCTTGCTTGGAGCAGCCGGCATTGTGGGTCTGGCGGTCGGCTTTGCTGTCCGGGACACGGTCGAAAACTACATTGCCAGTATCATGCTCAGCATCCGGCAGCCGTTCAACCCGAAGGACTTCGTCCGGATTGAAGGCTACGAGGGCTTTGTCATCAGTCTCACGTCGCGTGCAACGATCCTGATGGAAAAGGACGGGAACCATATCCGCATCCCCAACGCCATCGTCTTCAAGAGCACCCTCGTCAACTTTTCCACCAATCCACGGCGCCGCTTCGTCTTCGAATTGGGCGTCGATGCGGAAAGCAACCTGGACAAGGCGCTGGACGTTGGCCTGATGACGCTTCGTCGCCAGGAGTTCATTCTTCAGGACCCCTCTCCCGATGCCTGGATCGAAGCGTTGGGAGATTCCAACGTTGTTCTGAGTTTTGTGGGCTGGATTGACCAGACGCGGACCGATTTCCAGAAGGCCCGTTCCGAGGCGATGCGCCTCGTCAAGCTGGCGCTTGAATCAAACGGCTTCTCCCTGCCGGAGCCCATCTACCGGCTGAGGTTCGATGATGCGCCTGCGCTGGAAAACCTCCTGCCGGACAGGCACCAGGGAGATCAGGATCGCGGGAAGATCGCCCGTAAGGAGGCAGCGTTTCCGCAATCGGCAGAAGTGCCGAACGATACGGAAGCCGACCGGGATCTTGAAAAGCAGGTTGAACTGGAACGAAAAGCCGCCCAGTCGGACGACCTTCTCGATGAGCATGCGCCGAAGGAATTCGGGGCTAAATCAGCAAGGTGATCCTGACAGACAGGCGATTAATGAAGCAAATCCTGAGCAGCGTGTCAGGAAAGGCTGACCCTGCGCCATCGGGATTCGACAAAGGAGTAGATGGCAAAAACCATCAGGCCAACAGCCAGGGCGAACAGCATGACCTGCCCATAAGGCAAACCCTGAATGTATTTCAGAGCATCCAGCGTGCTCGGCAGATCGCCGCCGGAGGTTGAGGCGCCCTCGATGCCAAGCCAGATCATTGCCGACAGAAGGGCGAACACGATCCCGCGTGCACCGAGGCCAAGAACCGACACGACGTGAACAATCCGCATCGGGGCTTCGTTTTCATCGAAGTGCTTGCTGTATCTGCCTGAACAGGCCTTCCACCAATGCGCAACCGCTATTCCCAAAAAGACAAGGGACAAGCCAGTCACGAATATCCGCTGGCCAAGAGTTTGCGAGATAGCGTTCATCAGGCCCGGCAGCAGTTTGCCATCATCCGTGCCCGTAATTCCGAGCAGGCCAATGGCGTAGAGGGCGAGCGCGCTATAGGTGGCGGCGCTTGCCAGAAGGGCCAGGCGCACGACGATCCCCTGCAGGTCCCGTCCATGGTTGTCCGCGTCCAGAACGGCCTGAACCAGCCGCCAGACGACAAAACCGAACAGGCCTGTCACCAGAACAGCCACCAGAACAGAGCCGAAGGGTTGGGACAAGAGAGTGACAAGGGCACCTTTGGTGCCCTTGCTGCTGCCTGCGCCGATGGACGCGAGAATGGCAAAGAAAGATATGATGCCATAGACGATGCCGCGTGAAAGATATCCGGCACGTGCGGCAGCTTGTAACCAGTGCGAGTACTTCATTCCCCTGGTCTTTCCGCCATCCCGGCATTTTCACGATCGGTAAAGCGCTGTGCGCCGGCTCCGCCAGAATGTTTGGCGGGCCGCCCAGCGGGCGGTGCCAGAGGGCGTGGTTGCCAAACCTGCAATATTCGGGAGGTTACCCCGGCTCAGCCGAGGCCGAGAAACGACAGGATGGCAACAACCACGACGACAAGTCCGACGAGATAGATAATGTTGTGCATGTTCAATTCCTTGCCAGAAACGGAAAAGGGCCGGACGCTGGGTGAACGGCAGGGGGCGGCCGTTCGTGGCGGGGGCTTGCGTCCGGCCCAAACTGTTGGAGATCGTCTGCCGGGGGCGCGGCAGAGTTACCGGGGCTAGGTTAGACCAGTCCGATGAAGGACAGGATCGCGCCGACAACGACGACGAGACCGACCAGATAGATGATACCGTTCATGCCTCTCTCCTTTCGTTGGAGAGAGAACTCGTCAAACAGGAATTGGTTCCGAGGAATCGAACAGGGAGCGAAAAATCAGCTTCCCGGTTGCCAATCTTCCGGTGCCATGACGAAGCCTTCGAACTGAAATCCGGGGGCAACCGTGCAGCCGACCAGGGTCCATGCACCGAGCGAGCGGGCCTGCTGCCAGCCGTCACGGGGAACGATGCCTTGCGGGCGCTCGCCGGCCAGAAGGTCGTTGCCCAGGGTCAGCACCTGCCGGGTGGTGCCGTCGGTGCTGATGGAAAGTTCCAGCGGGCTGCCGGCGTACCAGTGCCAGGTCTCGACCGCGTCAACCTTGTGCCAGCGGGAGAGAACGCCTTCGGGAAGCAGGAAATAGATCAGGGTAGATGCAGCCCGGCCGCCATCATCGGTGACACCGTCGCGGAAGGTTTCGGCATAAAAGCCACCTTCCGGGTGCGGCTGCATGTCGAGAAGGTCGACGATCTTTTCGGCGGTCAGGCTGGCAGTAGAAGGCATGAAAAGTCCCGGCTGGATCAACTGGATTTCCGGGACGGGATCGCTCAGGAGGATTTCGACCCGGTGCAGAAAGCCAGATCATCAATGGTTTCGCGCAGGGCCGCAACCACTTCCTCGTAAAGGAGCTGCATGTCCAGCCTGTGTCCGCCGCCCAGATGACCCGGTATCGGTTCGGCCTGGCCGACGATGCGGCTGACCACGTCCCGTGCGCGCTGCTCCGCGGAGCGTGTCAAGTGGTCTTCGGAACTCGCAGGTGTCATGGTGTGTGCCCCTTCATGATCACGATGGCGTGCATATGGGGGCAACCAGTCGTTGTTTTAAGCCTTCCGGCCAAGAAAATCCGGAAGGCGGTGCAAGAATTCTGCTGCGGGACCTATAGGTATGATCAAGCGTTGTCCTTGCGCATGCGGATCTCGGAAAAGACTTCGGCAGCACTTTTGCCTTCCATGCCGAGTGCAGCGGCGACAGAAGCTTCACCTGCACGCAGGAACGGGTTCGTTGCTTTCTCTTTCGCCATGGTCGTCGGCAGTGTCGCGGCTCCTTTCTCGCGCAGCGCGGCAACTTCGTCTGCCCGCGCCTTCAGATCGGCGTTGTCCGGGTCGATAGTCAGGGCGAAGCGTGCGTTGGCCTGCGTGTATTCATGGCCGCAGTAGATGGTGGTGTCATCGGGCAGCTGGCGCATCAGTTTGGCAAGCGACGACCACATCATGTCCCTGTCACCCTCGAAAACACGGCCGCACCCGAGCGAAAACAGAGTGTCGCCGGTGTGGGCCACCTTGATGGAGGCGATGTACCAGGAGATCTGATCCAGCGTGTGGCCCGGGGTCGAGATCGCCTTGATCTCGTAAGGTCCGCACCGGACGTCGTCGCCGTCTTCCACGGTGCGGTCGAACTCGGCAATCTTCAGCCGCGAACGCTCGGGACCGATGACGGTCGCGCCAGTTTTCCGCTTGAGTGTGCCGAGACCCTGGACATGGTCCCAATGGTGATGGGTGATCAGAATATGCGTCAACGACCAGCCGGTCTGCTCCAGCGCCTTTTCGTAGGCATCGGCGTCGGGCACGTCGACGGCAATGGTCGTTCCGCTGTCAGTGTCGTGAATCAGCACGCCGAAATTGTCGTCGAGACAGGTAAACTGGTGAATTTCGGTGGTGTCGCTCAAGGCCATGAAACGGCTCCCTGCTGAGATCTGTTGGTTGAGATGCAGACTGGCAAAGTCAGGCGCCAAGGGCAAGGCAAGAGATCTTGCGCTCTCCCGCCGTTCCATGTTCAATCGCCGCGACCCTTCTTGACCGAGCAAGGCTGAATGTATCTCGACGTCGTTCATTTGCGCGCTTTTTACGATTTGCCACTCGGCAGGCTGCTTCGCAGCCTGATCGGCGCGCCTATCCGCAAGATGTGGCCGGACCTTACCGGCCAGGCTCTGCTTGGTATCGGTTACGCGGGCCCGTTCATGCGGCCCTACCTCGACACGGTTGACCGGGCGATTGCCGCCATGCCCGCACCTCAGGGCGCGGTTCACTGGCCGCGTGAGCGGGATAGCGCCTGTGCGCTGGTGGAAGACCAGGACCTGCCGTTTCCCGATGCCTATTTCGACCGGGTGATGCTGGTACATGCTCTCGACCATTGTTCGGACCCTGCGGCGGTTCTCAGGGAGGCCTGGCGGGTGCTGGTGCCGGGCGGGCGACTGATTGCCGTCGTGCCGAACCGGCGCGGCTTGTGGGCACAGTCGGAACTTTCCCCCTTCGGCTATGGCCGGCCTTATTCGGGCAGTCAGCTCAAGGATCTTCTGAAGAGCTGCCAGTTCAACGTGACCGAGGACAAGGAAGCCCTCTTCATGCCGCCTTCGCGCGCCCGCACCATCCTGCGTGCGGCCCGCACCTGGGAAGGCATCGGCCGCCGCATCTGGCCCGCATTTGGAGGGGTCCTGATCATGGAGGCGGAAAAGGTCGTCTTCCAGAGCCTGCCCGTGGACGGCAAGAAAAGCCGCTTCCGCGTTCTACGACCTGTCTTCATTCCCGAGGGTGTTGCGACAGGGCTGAAGCCTGTCAGGTCCGTGCATCGGGCGGAGACGGGCGACTTCTAACAGCCTCTGAGCCGTCATTCCGGACTAGCGCTGCAGAAGGCTGCGCGACGATCCGGAGTCCAGCGCGCCAGTGTGAGCGCAGCGAACGCAATATGGTTTTATTGGTGCGCTAATCGCGCGAAATATGTCTGGGTTCCGGATCTGCGTTCGGCTTCGCCTCCCTTGTCCGGAATGACGGCCGAAGGTTATCGAACCAGCTTACCGCTTCAGCAGAAAAACGGCCTGTTCGGCAACGATGTTCCACACCCACCAGGGGGCGTTGACCGGGATCTTGTTGCCCCGGCCGCTGAGGGCGATGGCCTTTTCGACGTTCGCGTCCAGTTCCCGGCAAAGTTCGACGAAATCCCGCAGGGAGCAGAAGTGGATGTTCGGCGTGTCGTACCATTCGTAGGGCAGGTACTTGGTCACCGGCATGCGGCCGCGGAACAGGAGCTGGGCCCGGTTGCGCCAGTGGGCGAAGTTCGGGATCGAGATCACGACCTGATTGCCGATGCGCAGGAGCTCGCTGACGACTTTTTTCGGTTCGCGGGTCGCCTGCAGGGTCTGGCTCAGGATCACGACGTCGAAGGCCCCGTCCGGATAGTCGGACAGGTCCTGGTCGGCATCGCCCTGGATCACCGACAGGCCGCGGGCAACGCAGCGGTTGACGCCTTCCTGGGACAGTTCGATGCCGCGTCCGTCCACCTGGCGTTCGCGCACCAGGAGGTCGAGCAGCTCACCGTCGGCGGACCCGATGTCGAGCACGCGGGCATTGTGCGGTACCAGCGAGGCGACAACCTTGTGGTCGCCGCGCACGTCTCCGCTCTTGGTCTGTCTTGGAGCCAGGTTCACGGGATCAGGCCTCCTCGCCCGGTGCGGGCAGGCCGCGGGCGTGTGCTGCGCCGGTGACGAAGCCGGAAATGGTCTGGAACATCTCCGGCACGTCGAGCAGGAACGAGTCGTGGCCCCGGTCGCTTTCGATCTCGACGAAGGAGACGTTGGCCGCCGCCGCATTGAGCGCCTTGACCACGCGCCGGCTTTCGGACGTGGGGAACAGCCAGTCGGATGTGAACGACATGACGCAGAAACGTGTTTTCGTTCCCTTGAAGGCGTTCGCCAGAGAGCCGCCGAACTGATGCGCCAGGTCGAAATAGTCCATCGCCCGGGTGACATAGAGATAGGAATTGGCGTCGAACCGGTCGACGAAGGTCATGCCCTGGTGGCGCAGATAGCTCTCGATCTGGAAATCCGCGTCGAAACCGAAGGTGACATTGTCCCGGTCCTGCAGGTTGCGGCCGAATTTCTGGTGCAGGGACTCGTCGGACATATAGGTGACATGCGCCGCCATGCGGGCAACCGCCAGGCCCTTGGTCGGCCTTTGTCCTTCCTGCAGGTAACTGCCGGCGCACCAGTTCGGGTCGGCCATGATTGCCTGCCGGCCGACTTCGTGGAAGGCGATGTTCTGGGACGTGTGCCGCGCTGCCGCGGCAATCGGTACGGCCGAAAACACGCGCTCGGGATAGCTGGCCGCCCACTGCAACACCTGCATGCCGCCCATGGAGCCGCCGATGACCGCAAACAGCGTGTCGATGCCAAGATGATCGACAAGGCGCGCCTGTGCCCGGACCATGTCGCGAATGGTGATGACAGGCAGTGCAAGGCCGTAGGGTTGCCCTGTCTCCGGGTTGATGGAGGCAGGTCCTGTGGTGCCGAGGCAGCCGCCGAGAACGTTGGAACAGATAACGAAATAATGATTGGTGTCGACCGGCTTGCCGGGGCCGACCATCTGGCTCCACCAGCCGGGCTTGCCCGTCACGGGATTGGTGGAGGCCACATACTGGTCGCCCGTCAGGGCGTGACACACGATAACGGCGTTGGACTTGTCCGCGTTGAGCTCGCCATAGGTTTCATACGCAATCTGCCAGGGGCCAAGCTTTACGCCGGCATCGAGCTCCAGTGGTTCTTCCGCGGGAAAGCGCGCAAGTTTGCTCGAGGGCGAAACCGCTTCGCTTGCCTTCAGATCCTCCGGGGTGGCTGGACGTGATGTGTCTGCGGACATGGCTCTAAAGAATTATCTGTTGTCCCGGGCGGGAATATTTCAGGCCGGTTGAGCGGGCCACGGTCCGCCACCGGGAAACGGCAGGCACCCGGCAGAACGGCCAGACTGGCGACCTAGCCGTGCCGGAACGCCTGAGTCAATGTTTTCTTTTGCCTTTGGGCAATCACATGCCTATGACTATGCGCCGCTGAACCCAAACGAAGGCCGGAGCCACCTCATGTCTCACTTGCCGGACAGCGGGCTGTCGCTGGACGACCTCAGGACACGGGTCGACGAGATCGATGCACGCATCCACACCGCCCTGATGGAACGCGCCCAGGCCGAAGCCGGTATCCAGGCTGCCGGCCGCGCCGCGGGAGCTGCACCCGCCCTGTTTCAACCCGAACGTGACGCCGACCTGATGCGCCAGATGGTGGAGCGCCACCAGGGCGACCTGCCGCTGGCAACCGTCGAACACATCTGGCGGGATCTCATCTGTGCCTGCACCAGCCTGCAGGCAGACACCGCCGTCCATCTGGACGGCAGCGCCGATCTGATCGAGATGCTCGACCTGGCGCGTTTCTACTTCGGTTTTTCCGTGGAGCTGGTGCCGGGAAGCGATGCGGCCGACGTGGTCGGCGCCGTGACGGCGTCAGCCGGTGACCTGGGCCTTGTGGCGCTGATCGACCGGGCGGAGCTGCCCTGGTGGCGTGGCCTCAGTGAATCCGGCGCACTGGTGCGGGCGCGGCTGCCCTTCGTCATTCTGGACGAGCGTCCCGCCGACCTGCCGGCGCTGGTGCTGGCCAAGGCCGACAGCATGATCGACAACGCCGATATTGCGGTTTATGACGCCCGCTGGTCGGATCTTCTGCCGGGCAACCTGATGGACGAAGGCATTGAAGTGCTCAGTTTCTTCCGGTCCGCCGCCGGTGTCGACGCGCTGCTTGCGATTTCCGGCGAGCTGACGGAAGAGGATGTGCGCGCAGCCTGCCTCGCCGCAGGCGCCGCCCCGGAAGTTTTGAGACGTGTCGGCGGCTATGCCGCACCGATCGACGGCAATGGCGATCCGGACGACACATTTGCTGCCGAGGACGAGGAGCCTCAGGGATGAACGAGATGACGACAGTGACTGAAGCCGGCAAGGCAACCGCAAACCGTCCGCAGCCGCGGCCGGGCGTTCTGGATATTGCGCCTTATGTTCCCGGCAAGTCCAAGGGCAGCCACGGCAAGACCGTTCACAAGCTTTCGTCCAACGAAACGCCGCTCGGCACCAGCGAAGCTGCCCGCGCGGCCATTGAAGCCGTGGCGCGGAACCTGGAACTCTATCCGGACGGATCCTCTGCCGAACTGCGTGCGGCCATCGGCGAAGTCTACGGCCTCAATCCGGACCGCATCATCTGCGGCGCCGGGTCCGACGAGGTTCTCAGCCTGATCGCCTACGGTTATCTCGGCCAGGGCGACGAGGCGATCTATTCCGAACACGGCTTCCTGGTCTACGACATTGCCATCCGCGCCGCCGGGGCAACGCCGGTGATTGCGCCTGAAAAGGACCTGACGACGGATGTCGATGCGATCCTGGCAAGGGTCACCGACAAGACGCGCATGGTCTTCATCGCCAACCCGAACAATCCGACCGGCACCTATCTGCCGTTCGAGGAGGTCAAGCGGCTGCATGAGGGTCTGCCGGCCAACGTCCTGCTGGTTCTGGATGCCGCCTATGCGGAATATGTCCGCCGCAACGACTATGAAAGCGGTCTCGAGCTGGCAGCGACGTCCGACAACGTCATCATGACGCGGACCTTCTCCAAGATTTACGGCCTCGCCAATCTGCGTCTCGGCTGGGGCTTCGGTCCGGCCCATGTGATCGATGCGCTCAACCGCATCCGGGGTCCGTTCAACGTCAACGGCATGGCGATTGCCGCCGGTATGGCCGCTGTTCGTGACCGTGATTTCGTCACGCGCTCGATCGAGCACAATGACACCTGGCTGCCCTGGGTGACGGCGGAGCTGGAAAAGCTCGGCCTGAAGGTGACGCCGAGCGTCGGCAACTTCGTGCTGGTTCACTTCCCCGACGAGGACGGCAAGCGCGCGGCGGATGCCGATGCCTATCTGCTGGAGCGCGGCTGCGTACTGCGCATGGTCGGCAATTACGGGCTGCCGAACTCGATCCGCATGACGATCGGTTCGGAAGACGCCAACCGGGCCATCATTGGCCACCTGAAGGACTTCCTGGAACAGAAATAAGAACACATGACTGTTGCCCCCATTTTCGAGCGCATGGCCCTGATCGGCATCGGCCTGATCGGTTCCTCGCTCGCACAGGTCGCCCGCGAACGCGGCCTGGTCAAGGAAATCGCGATTTCCACCCGGTCTGCGGATACCCTGCAAAGGGCGGAGGAGCTGGGCCTGGGCGACAGTTATGCGCTCGACGCCGCCGTGGCGGTGGAGGGGGCCGACCTGGTGATCCTCTGCGCGCCGGTGGGGGCCAATGAGGCCATTGCCAAGTGGATTGCGCCTGCGCTGAAAAAAGGCGCGATCCTGACCGATGTCGGTTCCACCAAGGGCTCCGTCGTCGATCAGGTCAGCCCCCATGTGCCTGAAGGCGTGCATTTCATTCCGGGTCACCCGATTGCCGGGACCGAACAGTCCGGACCCGATGCCGGGTTTCCGACGCTGTTCGACCAGCGCTGGTGCATCCTGACACCGGCAGAGGACACGGATCCCGAGGCCCTCGAAAAACTCAGCGCCTTCTGGCGCGCCTGCGGTTCCGACGTCGACACGATGGACGCCAGACACCACGATCTGGTGCTGGCCATCGTTTCGCATCTGCCGCATCTGATTGCCTACAACATCGTCGGCACCGCGGACGATCTGGAGACGGTCACCAAGTCGGAAGTCATCAAGTATTCGGCGTCCGGTTTTCGCGATTTCACGCGTCTGGCGGCGTCCGATCCGACCATGTGGCGGGACGTCTGCCTGCACAACAAGGACGCGATCCTGGAAATGCTGGCGCGGTTTTCCGAAGATCTTTCCGCCCTTCAGCGGGCAATCCGCTGGGGCGATGGCCAGATGCTGTTCGACCTCTTCACCCGCACCCGGGGTATCCGCCGATCGATCATCGAGGCCGGTCAGGAAACCGACGCCCCCGACTTCGGCCGTCATGCCAAGGACAAGGCCGGCGCACCGGCGGAGTGACCGCTTCCATCAGGAACCGGTCTTGCCAAGGGAATTTCCCGGGCGTTGAGCCCCCATTGCATTCTAGCCCCTGAGGATCGCTCGACCCTCAAAGGCTTTTTTGTCTCGTCAGTTGGTCCGGTTGACGATGAAACGGGCAAGGGCGCTCAGGATCGCCGCACGGCTGCCGTAGGGCGCGAGAAGCGTTTCGGCTTCCTCCACCAGCCGGCCGAGCTCGTTGCGCGTCCTGTCGGTGCCCCAGAGGCCTACAAGCGTCGCCTTGCCGGCCTCCGCATCCTTGCCGGTGGCCTTGCCCATTGTTTCCGCGCTGGCTTCCACGTCCAGAAGGTCGTCTGCGAGCTGGAAGGCAAGGCCGATCACTTCACCGAAGCGGGTCAGCCGGTCGACATCCGCTTCCGATGCATCCGCCAGAATGGCGCCCGCCCGGCAGGCGTAGCGCAGCAGCGCGCCGGTCTTCATGGATTGAAGCTGGCGGATCTCCGCTTCGGAGCGCTCGCGGTGTTCGGACTCAAGGTCGAGCATCTGCCCGCCCGCCATGCCGCCGATGCCCGACGCGCGGGCCAGTTCGCGCGATAGCCGCAGGCGCACGGCTGCATCCGCATGCACCGCCTCGCCCGTGATCACGTCAAAGGCGAGCGTCAGCAACGCATCGCCGGCCAGGATGGCGGTCGCCTCGTCATAGGCCTTGTGCACGGTTGGCTGACCTCGGCGAAGATCGTCGTCGTCCATGGCTGGCAGGTCGTCATGGACCAGCGAATAACAATGGATCAGTTCCAGCGCGCAGGCAGTCTGCAGAACGCCGTCATCCGCCCGTCCGAACAGATTGGCAGCCTCCATCACCAGAACCGGTCGCAGTCGCTTGCCGCCGTTGAGCGCGCCGTGGCGCATGGCTGCAAGCAGCCTTGGGGGGCGCACGGTTTCATCCGGCAGCGCCTGGGTGGCCAGAAGCGTTTCCAGCGTGGCCTCCACAAACTTGGCCTGGAATGTCAGATGCTGGTTTGGGTCAAGGGTCACGATTGGCTCCGGGACGGATCGGCAACATTTTCAAAGTCCGGGTTTCCCTGAAACCAATTCTCTGTATCGTCAAGGCTCGAATTTCAAAAAAATGCGGGAGCTACCTGCCCGATCTTTTCAAACTGACCCATTTGGAGATTTTTCCATGAAACTGCTGTCGAGCCTTCTGCGATCCTTCATCAAGCGCGGGCGCATGCGTGTGATCGACGTCGCGGGTGCCGTGCACGAATTCGGGTCGGGCGAGGACGGTCCGACAGTGACCATCCGGCTGCATGACAAAAAGCTTTACCGATCCCTTTTTCTCAATCCGGAGCTGGCCGCGGGCGAAGCCTACATGGACGGAACCCTGACGATGGAGGAAGGGTCGACCTGCTACGACTTCATGTTCCTGTTTTCCATCAACAGGGCACCGCTTGGGGCCAATCCTGTGCAGGGCCTGCTGCGGAAGGGCTGGAAGCTCTTGCGGCGGTGCCAGCAGCAGAACAGCGTCGAACGGGCAAAGTCGCAGGCGCGGCATCACTATGACCTTTCAACCGACCTCTATCGGCTGTTCATGGATGAGGGCCTCAACTACAGCTGTGCCTATTACACCTCGCCTGACGACACGCTGGAACAAGCCCAGGCGGCCAAGCTGGCCCATCTGGTCGCCAAGCTGGATCTGAAGCCAGGGATGGAAGTTCTTGAAATCGGCGGCGGTTGGGGCTCACTCGCCATTCGCATGGCTCAGGCCGGTGCAAAGGTTACCTCGCTCAACGTCTCGCCAGAGCAAGTGAAGATCGCCGAAGAACGCGTGCGCGCTGCGGGTCTTGAGGACCTGGTGACATTCGTTCTGAAGGATTACCGGGAATTCGAAGGGCAATTCGACCGGATCATCTCGGTCGGCATGATGGAACATGTCGGCATCGGCCATCTCGACGAGTATTTCGGCCAGATCCGCAGATGCCTGACCGAAAAAGGCTATGCCGTCGTGCATTCCATCGGTCGCATGACGCCTCCGGGCACCACCGGGCCTTTTATTCGCAAGTATATTTTCCCCGGGGGTTACGTTCCGGCGCTGTCGGAAGTCTTTGCGTCTACCGAACGGCTTGGGCTATGGGTCTGCGATGCGGAAATCCTGCGGCTGCACTACTACTACACCATTCGCGACTGGCGCATTCGCTTTGAAGACAAGAGGGCGATTGCCGCTGATCTTTATGACGAAACTTTCTGTCGTATGTGGGAGTTTTATCTCTGTGCGGTCGAGCTGGGTTTCCTGCACGGATCCAACATGGTCTTCCAGCTCCTCCTGTCGAAGGAGAGGGATGCCGTGCCGATTGTCCGCGACTTCATCGTCGATAACGAACGGGAACTGAATGGTTAGGGTCAAACCTGCAACGGGTGGAAAGTCAGGCTCCGGGGGCGCGCCGGGGCGCCGCCGTGGCATGATCGGCCTTGTCCGCAAGCGCTTGTTGCAGCTGCTGCTGGTTCTTATCCTGCTTCCGCCTGTTCTTACCGTTATCTATTCCGTCGTGCCGCCCATAAGCACGCTGATGATCGGGCGGTATGTCCAGTTTCTGTGGGTGGACCGGCAGTGGGTGCCGCTTGAGCAGATTTCGCCAAACCTCGTCCGGTCGGTCATCACTTCGGAAGACAGCGGCTTTTGCGAAAACGACGGCGTCGAGTGGGACGCGCTTCAGGATCAGGTCGAAGCACTGAGCGAAGGCGAAAAGCCTCGCGGCGCAAGCACCATCACGATGCAGACCGCCAAGAACCTGTTCCTGTGGGGCGAGCGGTCCTACATCCGCAAGGGGCTGGAACTGCCGCTGGCCCTGATGCTGGATGCGATGCTGACGAAGAAGCGGATCCTGGAAATCTACCTCAATATTGCCGAGTGGGGTGAGGGTATCTTCGGCGCCGAAGCGGCCGCGCAGGCCTGGTTCGGCAAGAGCGCCAAGGACCTGACACGGACCGAAGCTGCCAGATTGGCGACAGCCTTGCCAAATCCACGTGGCCGGAACCCCGCCAAACCAGGTTCCGGACACCGGAAACTGGCCGGCACGAACCTGGCCCGTGTGAAGGGCGCGGGGCCGATTTTCGGCTGTGTTCTGGGGAAATAGACGAAGGTGGATAGTGCTTCGCCACCGCCTGTTCTATCCAGACCAAGAATTTTTTCTCTATGGGGTGGCAAAACGTTGGCGTTGCCTGTATAACGCCGCGCATTCCAACACGCTGCGTGACGCCACGCCCCGGGCTAACCCGGTCCGGGCCGCGCGGTTATGGACCACGGAGAAAAACAAAATGGCCGTTCCAAAGAGAAAAACCTCGCGCTCCAAGCGCGGTTTTCGCCGTTCCGCGGACGCCCTCAAGCAGCCGACTTACGTCGAGGACAAGGATTCGGGCGAACTGCGCCGTCCGCATCACGTTGACCTGAAGACCGGCATGTACCGGGGCCGTCAGATCCTTTCCGCAAAAGACGACGCATAACACCCGTATTCTTCGTGAATGCAGGTAGCGTCCGGACCGGATCGCCGCATGGCAAATCAAGATTGAGGCTGGCCTTGTTTCGACGGGCCGGCCTTTTTCTTTTCAGCGCCTTGAATTGGCTATCAAGATCGTGTCAGCTCGCTCCGATTTCTGCCCGCTTCGGGTGTCCTAGAGTTCGGGAGCCGTTCATGCGCCTTTTTTCAGCCGTTCCTTTCACGCTTTTCTCGCTGCTGATCTATAACGCCCTTGCTTTCACGGTGGGCGCGGGAGAGCCCGGCTTCTGGGCGCAGCCGATGATCACCATACAGATGGTTTCCGGCGCAACCTTCGAGCTTCTGGCGAGCGATCTGCTCATCACCGTCGGGCTGTTCTTCCTGTTCATCGAAATTCTGAAGGCGACCCGCATCGGCACGACGGCCCTGCTGGACCACATGTTCTCGGTGCTGGTTTTCGTCGCCTACCTGGTGGAGTTCCTGGTGCTGCAGCCCGCGGCGACGTCGCTGTTCTTCATCCTGATGGCGATCTCGCTGATCGACGTGATCGCCGGGTTCTCGATTTCCATCACCGGCGCACGGCGGGACGTTTCCTTCGGCCATGGGGACGTGCACTAAGACCGCTTGCCTGCCAACCGCCGCTATTCCGGACAAGGGTGACGCGGCCGAGCGCAGAACCGGCAAGCGGAATTCCTTTGCGTTTTAGCGCTGTCCACATTTGAGGAGAATGGGTTCGCTTTGCACACGTCGTTATCCGGTTGCCGGATCGGCGTGCAGCGTTTCGCTGCATTTGTCAGGAATGACGGGCGCGGAGCAAGACCGGAACGGCTAGGCGTCCTTGCCGTCTTCGACGATCGCGTGTTTCTGGATCAGCGGCAGCTGGGTCAGGGTGAAGACAAGGGTGATCGGCATGATGCCGAAGACCTTGAAGCTGACCCAGAAATCGGTCGAGAAGCTGCGCCAGACGATCTCGTTGATCGCGGCAAGCACGAAGAAGAACACGCCCCAGCGGAATGTCAGCTTGCGCCAGCCTTCGTCCGTCAGCCGGAAGGCGCTGTCGAAGACGTAGCCGAGCAGCGCCTTGCCGAACAGCAATCCGCCCAGCAGAACCGTGCCGAACAGGCAGTTGACGATGGTCGGCTTCAGCTTGATGAACAGTTCGTCGTGCAGCCACAGCGTCAGGGCGCCGAAAACCAGAACCACCGCGCCGGACACCAGCGGCATGATCGGCAGGCGCTTCGTCAGCCACAGTGACACGACCAGCGAGATGCTGATGGCCACCATGAAGGCGGCGGTTGCCAGGAAGATAGGCTTGCCGACCTGTTGCAGCACCGGAAAGGCCGCCGCGATCTGTTCGCCGCGGGCATTGAACAGGAAGAACACGCCGAGCGGTCCCAATTCCAGCGCCAGCTTCAGGAGCGGGGAAAGTTCCTTGCGGGTGGGGTCGTTCGGGGCGTGTTCGAATTCCATGTTTTTCCGTTATCCTGTTCAGGAAGTCTGCTTCCGGACATAGGTGATGGAGGGTGCCAGGGTCAAGGACCCCGGTCCGATTCGGAAAATAGAGCCGGAAAATTTCAGGGCCAGTAGAGAGGCACCGGGAAGCGTGAAGATGAAACGTTGGATGCTATGCCTCGCGGCCACCTTGCTGTTTACGGTCTCTGCCTTCGCGGCGATGCCTGTTCGTTGGGACCAGCTCAAGGATCCGGAGGCCGCAGCCTATGAGGACCCCTTTGCCGCGCTCAGCGGCACAGAGCTGCGGTCGCTGGGCACGGTGCTGCGGCTTCGCCAGCAGTTGGACGAGACGGCTGAGACTGACGCGGACCGTTCAGCGCTGAAACGTCGTCTTCAGCAGGAAGAAGCCCAGCTTGCAGCGGCCGGCGTGCCGACGGACAAATTGCTGTCGCAACGCTTCGAGGTTGCGAAGAAACGGGCTGCTGCGTCGCTTGCCGGCAACAAGGCTCTGGCCGGGAGGGACATCGAGATTACCGGGTATGTGATCCCCGTGCAGGAACCCGGCAGCGATGAGGTAATCGCCGGCTATCTGGTTCCCGAACAGGGCATGTGCAGCCACATGCCGGCGCCCGATCCCAACCAGATGATCCGGTACCGGCTGTCGACAGGCTGGAGGGCGGAGTATGTCTATGAACCGGTCCGGCTGACCGGGCGCTTGTCGTTGAAAACGACCCGCCAGGAAATCACGCTTCTGGACGGTCAGGTCGACATGATCGCGGCCTTCGAGATGGTGGTCACAGGCGCCCAAAGCCTGGGTGAGGAGACCACCCCGGACCCGATGAGCCGGATCTGGAAGTTCTTCAAGGGGCCCGTTCCGGAAAACTCCTGGAAGCACCCATAAAAAAGGCGCCGCAACGGGCGCCTTTTCCTGTGATTGAGCCTTTGGGCTCAGCCGTTGGCGATGTACTGGCCGCCGTTGATGGTCATCACCGCACCGGTCATGAAGGCGGCGGCGTCGGACGCCAGGTAGACCACCGTCTGGGCGATTTCTTCCGGATGGCCGAGGCGGCCGACCGGGATGCCGGAGATGATCGACTGCAGCACTTTTTCCGGCATGGCGGCGACCATGTCGGTGTTGATGTAACCCGGGCAGACGCAGTTGACAGTGATGCCCTTGAAAGCGTTTTCCTGCGCCAGAGCCTTGGTGAAGCCAATCACGCCGGCCTTGGCCGCGGAATAGTTCGCCTGGCCCATCTGGCCCTTCTGGCCATTGATGGAAGAGATGTTGATGATGCGGCCCGAAGACCGTTCCCGCATGCCGTTGATCACCGGCTTGGTCATGGTGAACATGGAATCGAGGTTCGTCGACAGAACTTCGCGCCACTGCTCGAAGCTCATCTTGTGGAACATGCCGTCGCGGGTGATGCCCGCATTGTTGACCAGCACTTCCACCGGACCCAGTTCGCTTTCCACCTGGGCAATGCCTGCCGCGCAGGCGTCAGGATCGGAAACGTCCCACTTGAAGACGTGGATACCGGTCTCGGCCTTGAAGGCTTCGGCCTTTTCGGTGTTGCCGGCATATGTGGCCGCCACGGTGTAGCCTGCGTCTTTCAGACCCCGCGAAATTGCTTCGCCGATACCGCGCGTACCACCCGTGACCAATGCGACCTTGCTCATTCCCCTTCCTCCTGACTTCCAGTTCCGGGCCCTTTGGGCTCTCTGACATCAATTCAGTCTTGTTTGCTGTTCCCGATCATGGCCGGAGGCCCGGCCATGATCCTTCTTTCCCTTTGCGGCTTAGCGCTCCAGACACATGGCGACACCCATGCCGCCGCCGATGCACAGTGTTGCAAGGCCTTTCTTGGCGTCGCGGCGGTTCATTTCGTGCAGCAGGGTGGTCAGGATGCGAGCCCCGGACGCACCGATCGGGTGGCCGATGGCAATCGCACCGCCGTTGACGTTGACGATGTCCGGGTTCCAGCCCATGTCCTTGTTGACCGCGCAAGCCTGAGCAGCGAAGGCTTCGTTGGCTTCCACGAGATCGAGGTCGGCAGCGGACCAGCCGGCTTTTTCAAGCGCCTTGCGCGATGCCGGGATCGGGCCGGAGCCCATGATTGCCGGATCGACACCCGCAGTTGCCCAGGAGGCGATGCGTGCGAGCGGCTTCAGGCCGCGCTTTTCGGCTTCGGCGGCGCTCATAACCAGAATGGCGGCTGCACCGTCGTTGATGCCGGAGGCGTTGGCGGCGGTCACGGAACCGTCCTTGGTGAAGGCCGGGCGCAGCTTGGCGACGCTTTCCAGCGTGGCGCCGTGACGGATATATTCGTCATCGGCAACGACGCGCTCGCCCTTGCGTTCCTGCAAGGTTACCGCGGTGATCTCGTCCTTGAACTTGCCGGCCTTCTGGGCAGCTTCCGCCTTGTTCTGGGAAGCAACTGCGAACTCGTCCTGCTGGTCGCGGTTGATCTGCCACTTTTCGGCGACGTTCTCGGCGGTCTGGCCCATGTGGTAGCCGTTGAAGGCATCCCAAAGGCCGTCCTTGATCATGGTGTCGATCATCTTGTAGTCGCCCATCTTGTAGCCGGCGCGCATATGGGCGCAGTGCGGCGACAGCGACATGTTTTCCTGGCCGCCTGCCATCATGATGGTGGCGTCGCCTGAAATGATCTGCTGCGCTGCAATGGCAACGGTGCGAAGACCGGAACCGCAGACCTGGTTGAGCGTCCAGGCCGTCGCACTATCGGCAATGCCTGCCTTGATGGCAGCCTGACGCGCCGGGTTCTGGCCCTGACCGGCCGTCAGAACCTGACCAAACACGACTTCGTCGATGTCGCCGCCTTCGACGCCGGCCTGTTCCATGGCCGCCTTCATGACAATGGCACCGAGGTCATGCGCCGGGGTGTTGGCAAAGGCGCCATTGAACGACCCCACGGGCGTGCGGGTCGCACTGACAATGACGATATCGGTGAAAGCGCTCATCATACTCTCCAGACTTGAGGCAAATTGGCCGTAGTGGACTGGTGCCGCAGGGGCACCTGTCGATGCTTATTATGCATGGACTAGAAACTGCGCTGAGATTTGTGTCAACCGTAACACTCCGTATCGAAGGCCTGTTTTCGCATTTGCGGTATAATCCTTTCGTCAGCGCACATAAAAAGGCTGGCACGATCCGATACGATTGGCTTAGTCTCTTACACGGAGGAGATGACAGGCCTGCGAAAGCCTTGTCGTCAAATGGGAAACTAGCCACAAGGCTGATAGGCGGAATTCACGGATGGCCAAGACCAACGAGCCGACAATCATCAAGAAATACGCCAACCGGCGCCTGTACAACACGGGCACCAGCACCTACGTCACGCTTGAGGACCTGGCGGTGATGGTGAAGGGGGAGGAGGACTTTGTCGTCTATGACGCGAAGTCCGGTGAGGATATTACCCGGTCGGTCCTGACCCAGATTATTTTCGAACAGGAAGGCAAGGGGCAGAATCTTCTGCCGGTCACGTTCCTGCGCCAGCTGATCCGTTTTTACGGCGACAGCATGCAGGGCCTCGTGCCGAGCTTCCTGGAATATTCCATGACCTCGCTCACCAAGGAGCAGGAGAAGCTGCGTTCGCAAATGAGCGAAGCTTTCGGCGCAACGGCGTTCGAGGCCATCGAGGACCAGGTCAAGCGCAACACCGAGATGTTCGAGCGGGCCATGAAGATGTTCATGCCCTTTCCGGCCGCAGGGGGAGATCCGGCTGCGACTGCCAACCCGGCGAGCCAGGCCAAGCCTGCAAAGTCCGGCGGAAACGATCTCGACGACATGAAGCGCCAGCTGGAAGACATGCAGAAAAAGATCAACCAGCTCAGCGAGAAGTCCTGAGGCGTTTACGCGACCTGCAATGAGCCGTGATCTGGACCGCATGACCGTCGCCATCATTGCGCTTGGCGATGATCCCGTGTTGCTGAAAATCCTCGAGACGTGGTTTGTCGAGGAGTGGGCCGACTGGTATGGCCCGGGGCAACCCGGCGATGCGCGGGAAGATCTGGAAAAGTGCCTTCTGCCAAATGCTCGCCTGCCGCGCTGTCTGGTTGCGCTGGACGGAGATGGCAGGCCGTTGGGAACGGTCTCCCTGCGCGATACCTCGCCGGGGTCGGACCTTTATCCCGGCGCCTGGCTGACCGCATTGCTTGTGCATCGCGATTTCCGGAAAGCAGGTATCGGCATCAAGCTGATCGCTGCCGCAGAACGGGAAGCCACCAGGATCGGATTTCCGGAAATTCTGACTGCAACGGCAACGGCCGGGTCGCTCGTCCTCAGACGGGATTGGCAGCAGGTCAAAACACTTCAATCGGCTTCGGGGCCGTTGGATATCTACCGCAAAGCCCTGGAAACTGCGTGAGCGGAAGTAGGCGACCTGTTTTCCGGGACGGTGCCGAAGCCCGGAATTGATCGGCCGGGCAAACACTGGCACCCATCCTGATGAGCGCCGGGAGCCCGTTCCGAAAAATGGGCGACTTGCTGGATAGCAACCGGCCCATCCTTCAGAACTCTGACACTGGCGCCAGTCAAGAGGGCGTCGAGTGGAAGAGACTTTCCTTAGCCGCAGTCGGCAACAAGGCTTGCAGCGGCAATGCCGGCGACTGCGCAGGCTTCGTCATTGTCGGACGTGTCGCCGGTAATGCCGACGGCGCCAAGGGTTTCGCCTTCGTCGTTCTTCACCAGAACGCCGCCGGGCACCGGTACGATGGCCCCGCCGGAAACGCCGTTCAGAGCGTTGACGAAATGCGGACGGGACTCTGCATTGGCGTTCAGCCATCTGGTGCCGGTGCCGACGGCGAGTGCACCGATCGCTTTGCCCGTGGCGATCTGCGGACGCATGATCGAGGATCCGTCCTGCCGCTTGAGCAGGATGGCATGACCCCCCGCATCGAGGACAGCAACGGTAAGCGGTTTCAGATTCAGCTCGGCTGCTTTTTCAAAAGCGGCAGAAATGATGGTCTCTGCCGTTGATAATGTCAGTTTGCGCATTTTCCCACTTCTCCTTAAGGTGCTGACCGCGATACCGATTTGCTAACAGAACATGGCATTGGCGAATAGGCGACATTCCCGAGAAGCTATTGCTGCGATTCGGAAAGAAAGACACTTCGGCCAGGAGGAATTCAGTGAAGCGTGATTTTCAGGCCCCGGGCCGGTCCCCGGTTTTTGCACGCGAAGCAGCGGCTGCGACCTCTCATCCGCTGGCAACGAGCGCGGCTCTGGAAGTGCTTCAGGCAGGTGGCAATGCGGTTGATGCCGCGATCGCGGCAGTTGCCGTTCAATGTGTTGTCGAACCGCATATGACCGGTATCGGCGGCGACTGTTTTGCCATTGTCATGGAGCCGGATGGACGCCTGACGGGTTTCAATGGCTCAGGCGCAGCCCCGCGGGCCGCGACACCGCAAAAGCTTGCAGAGCTTGGCGTCAAGGACATCACCGACACGTCGCCCCATGCCGTGACCGTACCCGGTGCCATTCGGGCCTGGGAAACGTTGCTGAAGGCGCATGGCACCAAGAGTTTCAAATCCCTGTTCAAACGGGCGATTCAATATGCCCGCGACGGATTTCCGGTTGCCCCGCGTGTTGCGCGCGACTGGGCAGGGGATGTCGACAAGCTGCGCGCCGACGAGGTTTCGGCTGCGCGCTACCTGATCAAGGGCGAAGCACCCAAAACCGGCACGGTTCTGAAATATCCGCGTCTGGCAGACACTCTCGCGGCAATTGCCGAGGGCGGGGCGGATGCTTTCTATTCTGGCCCTGTTGCCGACGACATCGTGAGCGCGCTGCAGTCACGCGGCGGGCTGATGACCCAGGACGATCTGGCCGCTTGCCACACGACAGCGGTGTCACCGGTGTTGAGGGACTACAAGGGCCACACGGTGGCCGAATTGCCGCCAAACGGGCAGGGGATCGTTGCCCTGATCATGCTCGGTATTCTGGAACAGTTCGACCTGGAAAGCCTTGATCCGCTCGGTCCGGAACGTTTCCACCTGGAAATGGAAGCCGCGCGTCTGGCCTATGGCGTCCGGGAGCAATTCATCACCGACCCGGGCTATATGGATGTCTGCCACACACGGTTGATCGGCGCGGATTATATCGACCAGCTTGCCCGGCAGGTGTCGCTGACCAAGCGGATGGACTCGGTCCCGGCAAGTGTGCTGGCTCCGCAGACGGATACGGTCTACCTGACGATCGTCGACAGGGACGGACTTGCGGTTTCCTTCATCAATTCCCTGTTCAGCGGGTTCGGCAGCGGCATTGTCGCTCCGGAAACCGGTGTGCTGCTGCATTGCCGTGGCAGTTCGTTCCGGGCCGAGCCGGGACATGCCAATTCCATCGACGGCGGCAAGCGGCCGATGCATACGATCATCCCGGCAATGGTGCTGAAAGAAGGCGCGCCGTTCCTGTCCTTCGGCGTGATGGGTGGCCACTACCAGGCCTGTGGCCATGCTCATGTGCTGACCAACATCATCGACTATGGCATGGATGTTCAGGCCGCCATCGACTTCCCGCGGATGTTCTTCGACATCGCCAGCCACGAACTGCAGGCGGAACGACTGGTGCCACCGTCCACGCTCGACGGCCTTCGTGCGCTGGGCCATTCCGTCGTTCCGGCGTCCGGCCCGATCGGTGGGTCCCAGGCCATCATGATCGACAAGGCCCGGCACTTGCTGACCGCAGGCTCCGATCCACGCAAGGACGGGCATGCCGGAGGCTACTGACCCGGCTTCGGCCGGCCACCTGACCGCGTCAATTTGAACCTTGTGATCGCCGCCTCACGGGTGTTTGGTGCGGTTGGACGCGCCGATAATCATATGAGGTTTTCAATATGCCCGGATTTTCGAGGCGGGAGATCCTGCTTGGCGGCGCCGGCGCGCTGACGGCGTTTGCAGCCGGTGGACTTGGTGCCAGGCAGGCACTGGCCGCTGAGCACAGCCTGACCCTTTCAAGGCTCAATCATTCGGTGCTGCCGGAAACGGTCACGGCTGACATGATGAGCTTCAGCCCCAGTGGTCCGCCACCGGTGCTGCGGTTCCGCAAGGGGCAGACCACCACGATCGACGTGAAGAACGCGCTTGATGAAGCGTCGGTGGTGCATTGGCACGGGCTCAGGATCGCCAACAACATGGATGGCGTACCCTATCTGACCCAATATCCGATCGAGGCGGGAAACGCGTTCCGCTACGAGTTCACGCCGCCTGACGCCGGCACCTTCTGGTACCACCCGCACTGCAACACGCTGGAACAGATCGCCCGGGGAATGACCGGGATGATCGTGGTGGAAGACGAGGAAGATGCCGGCTTCGACAGCGACCTGCCACTGAATATTCGTGATTTCCGGCTTGGGGGCGACGGCCAGTTCATTGCCTTCTACAAGCCTCGCAATGCCGCGCGAGGCGGCACGCTCGGAACCGTTTCGACGGTCAACTGGCAACCACAGCCCGTTTATGAACTTGCCGCGGGCTCTCTCGTGCGTCTGCGTCTGGCTGTCACCGATCTCACAAGGGTCGGCAGATATACAGTTTCCGGTGCCGAGGCGCTGGTGATCGCAATCGACAGCAACCCGTTGCCGCAGCCGGTGGCGATGGACGAAATCGTGCTTGCGCCCGGCCAGCGGGCTGATGTTGCCCTGCGTGTGCCGGACAGTGAAGACGAGGTCGCCACGCTTGTTCTGAAAAAGCCGAATGGCGACAAGGTGCTGGCGACGTTCCAGCCCAAGGGCGCGTCAGCCGGCAGGGACCTGCGAGAACTGAAGCCACTCAAGCCGAACCCTGTGCCACAGGCAGACCTTGCCAATGCCGAGGTTCTGGATTTCGTGTTCGGCTGGTCTCCGGGCGGGGATGCGCCGCAGGCCAGCATCTGTGGTTCGCTCGGCTATACCTTCTGGTCGATCAACCGGGTGGCCTGGGGCGGGGATGTGCCGGGGCCGTTCGATCCGCTGGCGACCATGCGGCACGGCAAGTCCTACATCCTGCGCTTCCGAAACGAATCACCGAACGATCATCCGATCCATCTGCACGGCATGTCGTTCCAGTTGCTGCGGTCGAACAAGCGCAAGCTGCCGCCGCTGGTGACGGATACCGCGCTGCTTCTGGAAGAAGAAACCATGGAAGTGGCCCTGGTTGCCGACAATCCAGGCGACTGGGCATTCCATTGTCATGTGATCGAACACCAGAAAACCGGCTTGGCCGGTTTCCTGCGTGTAGAAGCCTGAGCGTTTTCAGACAGGTCAGGCAGACAGGGAGATCGTGTAGGAGCGTTCGTCGCCGTCTTCGGCGGCAGATGCATATTGCGCGACATGCTGTCGGCGCTCCAGCCAAGTCTGCTCGTCAAACGAGTCTCCGGCCAGAAGCTGGGTGGCATATTCGGCATGGGCGCCGTAATAGGCGTCACGCTGAGAAGCCTGTGCGGCGAGATGTGCGGGGACGACATCCAGAGCGCCAAACTGACCATTTGAGGTCGAACGGAAGCCGGTTCTTTCAGTCGGAGCGGTTACCGGCTTCTGCCGGATGCGCATGGGATGGATGGCCGATACAGGTCTTACTTGCATTTCAGTCTCCGGGGTGGGCCAGTCCGTGGCCAGTCTTTCGGAGGTCCGGGGAGTCCGGATCTGTTTTTCAATATAGGGTCTCTGACAACAGAAAAATGTGACGCGCGTCACACTTTGACGGGTGAGGGGTTTGCCCGCTGCTGTGTAGAGGTAACGGTTGTCGGCAGAATTTGTTCCCGGTGCCGTCATTTGCCGCGGTGCTTCTGCCTCCAGCCTCTGCAGTCCGGCTGATATGCCCCCTCCAGGATCCTCACCTGAAGCATGCTCGGCCAAACCAAAAAAGACCCGGAGCAATGCCCCGGGTTGAAGGTCTCCAGTGGTACTTCTGGAACTTTAAAACAGGTTGGCCTAGCGCTCGGTCTTGAGCAGTCGGCCGGCAGGGCGCTGGCGTGGCAGGGCAGCAGTTGCCCGATACGAGTTCACGCCGGTGAGAGGTTCTGTTTGCCTGCGGAACCTTGTCTGGGGCTCTCCATCTCGCGTCGCGATCAGATGGGCGAGGAAAATAGAGTTCGGGCGGTAGCGCGCGCTGAAGGCAATCTGCTCGCGCTCAAGCTCCGGTTCCACGGGAACGGGGAGATACGTGTCAAAGGTCGCCTGCCGCTCGGATTCCGTCTCTCCCACGGAGGGACGCTTCCGCCTCACATTGGCACGACCTGCAGAAGAAACCGGGTTAACTCGCACGATTTAACGCCTCATTGTTTCAGAATGGCACGCCCAAGGCTGCCTCACCTGAAACGTCGCAATCACCGTGCCACGTTAACCTCTTGTTAACTTTTTGTCCGCAGAAAACCGCCGATCAGCATTAACAAT
The DNA here is from genome assembly GCF_001579905.1 of Labrenzia sp. CP4. Classification (NCBI taxonomy): domain Bacteria; kingdom Pseudomonadati; phylum Pseudomonadota; class Alphaproteobacteria; order Hyphomicrobiales; family Stappiaceae; genus Labrenzia; species Labrenzia sp. CP4. The sequence continues at coordinate 321,085 of NZ_CP011927.1, forward strand.
CGTTAATGCAGTGGCGCAAAATCGGACACTTTTCAGCGGGAAGTGGGGATAGCGGTGGTAACCGGAACCGGCCCATTGCAGGCAGGGGCAAGTCCTGACCGCAAAGGGAATCAGGTTTGACCTGCGGGGGGAGGACTCAGGCTGAACGGTGTTCCGACAGTTGTGGCAGCCGGACCGCGAGTGGCAGAGCGAAGTCTTCGGCGGTCAGTTTCTCACTCCTCAGAAGATGCTGCAGGCTTACGGCAACCGACATGGCATCGTCGAGAGCGTCGTGTTGCCGCCCGTCCGACGTCTCGAGGCCAAAATACTCCGCCAGACGACCGCTCGTCATTTTGCCCATATCCTCAACGGGGGTGCCCGCATTCAAGATCAGGCCGATGGCGTTGCCGAAGCGGTGGGCAGGGATAGGTGGTGTCAGGCCCTCGATATAGGAACTGATCGCCAGAAGGGTGAGTTCGTCCTTGCCCCAGGACCAGAAATTCGCCCCCTCTGCGAAGGCTGCGAATCTTTCGAGTGCGTCGGCGTGGGCAATGCCTTCGCGGTCGATGTCCGCCTGGGTAATGCCGGTCAGCTCGGTGAAGAAAGGATCTACATTCGGGTGCCTGCCGAACCTGTCCCTCGGCTTGATCAGGACATTGAATGTATCGAGAATGTCATAACCGCCCCCGAGCGAGAGTTTCACCGCGCCAATCTGGGCGACATTCGGATCCGGATCCAGCGGACCGCACCATTGCCGGCTCATGGCGCCGGACGCGGTCAGATATTCGCAGTCGTAAATGATCACGGGATGCATGAAAAAGACGTCCGTCCGATCAAAAGAAGGAAAAAGCGAGGGCGGCCAGAAACAGAAGAACGGTTGAATAGAACGTCAGGGCAAAGCCGAAGGCCCTGGCGGCTGCGCCTTTTTCATAACCGTTCCAGAACAGAGCGCGTCCGCACCAGAACAGGAGCGCGGCGGCAGGCAAAGCGCCGAGATACCCGGCCGGGGCAAGTGCTGCGAATGCGATGTAGGTAAGGGCGGCCAGTGTGGTCTGTTCCAGCGTGTTCTGGAGCACGGACTGCAACACCTTGGCCTTTTCGGTGCCTGAGGTCAGTCCGCTGCCGTCGATATCCTCCGGTGTGAAAAAGCGATGCCGCGCCAGAAGGCCTATCGACAAAAGCAGCCAGAAAGCGCCGGCCAGCAGACATTGGGCTGCCAGCGTAAGGCGGGCTTGCGGCGAGCCGTCCGGCAGCCAGTCCTGCGGATACTGAACGGCGCCAAGGCCAAGCCCGGTGGCCGCGACGATTACCGCCGCAATCATGCCCTTCATGACGCCATGTTGTTTCGCTGTCAGGGGCAACCTGCTGCCTCGCTTTCGCTGACGGAACCGACACGGGAACAGGACCACACCGGGCTTCAAAAGAAAAGTGTTGGCAGGCCCCGGCGCAGACCGACTGGCGCGACCAGGAGGCCGCGCCAGTGCAAGAGATCGTCTTTGAGCCCGTCAGTCCGGCGCCTTGCCGGTCCAGGCGCTGCGGTCGATGTCGAGATCCGCGAAGTTGTCAGGGTTCAACACCGGTCGGGCGACACCTTCCCGAAGCTGGCTCTTGAAGTCGTCCAGGATCCGCTTGGCTGTCGGGAACAGCATCATCAGAGCCAGTAGGTTGACGACCGCCAGGACGCCCATCAGCGGATCGGAGAAGAAGAACACCGAGGTTGCATTCGGTGCCGTCGCCCCCAGGAACACGACGCCCATCACGGCGACCCTGAGAACGTGCAGGGCCATGGTGCTGGATGTCATAGAACTGAGGGCGTTTTCGCCGAGGTAGTAGTTGTAGATGATGGAGCTGAACGCGAAGAGCAGCACTGCGCCGGTCAGGAAATAGCTCGTCCAGCCACCGAGGTGGGAGGCAAGCGATTGCTGGGTCAGGACGACGCCGTCAACGCCTTCTGCACCCGGCGCATAGACATCGCCGAGCAGGATGATCAGCGCCGTACAGGTGCAGATGATCATCGTGTCGATGAAGACCGAAAAGGACTGGGTGATGCCCTGGCTGATCGGGTGGCGGACTTCCGCCGTGGCGGCAACGTTGGGAGCCGAGCCGAGGCCGGCCTCGTTGGAGAACAGCCCGCGGCGCAGGCCTTGCGCAAGGGCTGCGCCCATGCCGCCGCCGACCACTTCTTCCAGCCCGAAGGCGTTGAGAACGATGGAATAGATGACGCCGGGCACCTCGGTGATGTTGAGAAGGATGATCACCAGCGCCATGCCGATATAGCCGACGGCCATGATCGGCACGATGACGTCCGCTGCCTTTGCAATGCGGTGGATGCCGCCAAAGACGATCAGGCCGGTCAGCACGGTCAGGCCTATGCCCGTCCACAGCCGGCCGATGCCGAGGCTTTCTTCCGCGGCGCCCGCCACGGTGTTGCCCTGGAAGGCGTTGAAGCCGAAGGCGAAGGAGGCCATGAGGCAGAGTGCATAAAGCACCGCAAGCCAGCGGTAATCGGCGCCAAGGCCATGGATGATGGTGCGGGCGGGTCCGCCACGATAGGTGCCGTCACCCGTGGAGCGCTTGTAGAGCTGGGCGAGCGAACACTCGATCAGGCTGGTTGCCATGCCGACAAGGGCAACGGCCCACATCCAGAAGACCGCACCGGGTCCACCGAGCGTGATCGCCACGGCGACACCGGCGATGTTGCCGCCGCCAACCCGGCCGCCGACAGACAGAAGCAGGGCTTCGCGGGCAGAGATGGCGTTGGGATCACCCGACTGGTTCTTGGAAGACAATACGCGGAACATACGCAGGAAGAAGCGTAGCTGAACGAAACCGGTAACGACCGTGAAGAAGATGCCAATGACGACGAGAAACGGGATGAGTGCCCACCCCCAGGTCAGGTCGCCGATTAGGGCGAAGAACGCCTCGACAAGCTGCATGGATCCAACCCTCCTTGTTTTCCGCAAGGCTGACGAAGGGTCAGCCTCATCGGAACCGGAAGGGTAGGCTTCAATTTCCGGGGTTTGCAATAAAAAAGAGAGGTGCTTGAAAATGCAGCTTTGAATTGCCGGGTTGATAGGCAGCCACCAGGCAACAAAAAACGCGGCTCGAATGAACCGCGTTTTTCAAATCGGATCGGGAAGCCTGCCTTAAGCGGCCAGAGCGCCCTGAGCCTGATCAACCAGGGCCTTGAAGGCATCCGGCTGGTTGATGGCGAGGTCGGACAGAACCTTGCGGTCGACTTCGATGCCGGCCTTGTTCAGACCGTCGATGAAGCGGCCATAGGTCATGCCGTGCTGGCGGGTTGCCGCATTAATGCGCTGGATCCAGAGCGAACGGAAGTTGCGCTTCTTGGCCTTGCGGTCGCGATAAGCGTACTGGCCGGCTTTCTCGACGGCCTGCTTGGCAACGCGGATGGTATTCTTGCGGCGGCCGTAATAGCCTTTTGCTGCCTTGATTACTTTTTTGTGGCGAGCGTGGGCGGTAACGCCCCGTTTGACGCGTGACATTTAGGTGATCTCCTTCGGGGCTGGCTTTATGCGTAGGGCAGGAACTGCTTCACGATCTTTGCATCCTGGTCGCTCAGCGTGGTGGTGCCACGGGCGTTGCGGATGAACTTGTTCGTGCGCTTGATCATGCCATGACGCTTGCCGGCCTGCGCGGTCTTCACCTTGCCGGTCGCGGTCACTTTAAAGCGCTTCTTGGCGCCGGACTTCGTTTTCAGCTTGGGCATTTTGCATCCTTTCCTTGGTGCATCCGTTCAGAACGGATACTCTTTTGTTGGTGCATTCAGAGCCGACACGGCATGCCCTCGGTTGTCGAAAACGGTCTGCGCAAGAACACAGAAAACCAGTCCACGACGAGCCGGACGACTCTGGACCGGGCGCTTATATGGGAGCTTTCCTTGGAATGCAACCGGTTTGCGCGCCTTTTTTGGCGGTTTCGGCCAGATCTGCGGCACGGTCCTCCGCGGCAAAAGCAGTGGCCGCGGAGACCGGTGTACGCCAGCAAGGCCGATCAGGCAGCCAGATCGCATTCCTGCCGGGCGGCCAGAAGGCTGGCAGAGACCTTTTCAGGATCGGCGACGGTGCCTTGCACGGCAATGAAGCGGATATCCTCAACGCCCAGGAACGACAACAGGAACTTGAGGTAAGGCTGCACGAAGTTGGCCGCGGCAAAGGGCTGGCCGTCAAGATAGCCTTCGGCCCCATAGGCGGAAATCACCACCGCGCGCCGGGTTTTTGCAAGTCCCTGAAAGCTGTTGCCGTCAAACGAAAATGTGTGCCCGACACGAACGATCTGGTCGATCCAGGCCTTGAGAGCCGCGGGAACTGCGAAATTGTAGATCGGCGCGGCAATCAGCAGGGTGTCGGCTTCCTGAAGTTCGGCGATCAATTTGTCGGAAAGGGCTGTCGCTTCCTTCAGGTCTTCGGTCATGGAGGCGGGCTCGGTATAGAAACCTTCGATGGTCTTCTGGCCGATGATCGGGATGGAGCCATCGGCGACATTTCGCGTGATGACGCGGCAGTCGGGATGTTTGCGGCGGTAGCTTGCCTCGAAATGATCGGCAATGGCGGTGGAGTGCGAGCCGGTCTGGCGGGAACTGGAATTGATGCGCAGAAGCAGTGTCATGCGGGTATCTCCTGGTTGGATGATGCCCGGAGGTTATTTCTGCACATGTGGAGGAAAAACACTGTGGCTCGCAGGATATTCGTGCTTATTGTGCATGAATGGATCTGCAAGCCCTCAAGACAATCCTGCTCGTCCGCGACCTTGGCAGCCTGGCAGCTGCCGCGCGGGCGCTGGATCTCGATGCCTCGCATGTGTCCCGGACGGTTTCTGCAATCGAGCGGGAGCTTGGTCAGAGGCTGTTCCAGCGCAGCACGCGCAAGCTGTCGCTGACGGAGGCGGGCGAAGCCTATCTCCAGCGGGTTGCGCCGCTTGTGGAGGAGATCGAGGCGGCGAACGAGGATATTGCCGCCAGAAGCCAGCAGCCACGGGGAACCTTGCGCATGACGGCGTCGGTTGCCTTCGTGCTGGAAGGAATCGTCCCGCTTCTGCCGGTGTTTCACGACCGGTACCCGGATATCTCGGTCGAGCTTTTTCCCTCCGACAGCAATCTCGACCTTCTGGCCGAGGGACTGGACCTTGCTATCCGCCTGGCTGCGGCGCCGAAAGGCGATCTCATTTCCACAAAGCTGCTGCAAACCCATTACCGGGTGGTGGCCTCGCAGGACTATATTGAAAGGGAAGGGCATCCGGAAGCGCCGGGTGACCTGTCTGCCCGAAATTGCCTGAGTTTTGCATTGCCGGATTTTCGCAATGCCTGGCGCTTCAGGCTTGGGGATGACGCGCCCTTCGATGTGGAAGTGTCCGGCAGAACGACAATTTCAAGCGCGCTTGCGCTACGCGAAGCAGCCAGGCTTGGCCTTGGTCCGGCATTGCTGGCCGACTGGCTGATTGCAAATGACCTGAAAGACGGTAGGCTGGTCGATCTCTTTCCCGGCCACACGTGTGCTCCGGCGAACTTCGAAACCGCCGCATGGATTCTTTATCCGAGCAGGGCCTATCTACCACTCAAGGTGCGGGTGATGATCGATTTTCTGAAGACAGAGTTCGCCCGGGCAGACGCATTGTCCACCCGGGCAAGGGATTGACTCAGGCATTCACGTCGACGACGACACGGCCCTTGACCTGGCCTTTCAGGATGTCGGCACCAAGCGCCGGCAGGTCTTCAAGGGTTGCCGGGTGGATCATCGCTTCCAGCTTGTCCATCGGCAGGTCTTTCGCCAGCCGTTCCCAGGCTTTCAGGCGGCCGTCATACGGCTTCATGACGCTGTCGATGCCCAGCAGGTTTACGCCGCGCAGCAGGAACGGGATGACGGTTGCCGGCAGATTGGCGCCGCCTGCTAGGCCGACGGCTGCAACGGATGCGCCGTATTTCATCTGGCCGAGAACACGTGCAAGCATCGGACCGCCGACAGCATCGATACAGCCCGCCCAGGTTTCGCTCTCCAGGGGGCGCTTGACCGTTTCGGCAACGTCATCGCGTGGCACCACGCGGGCCGCGCCAAGAGACTTCAGGTAATCCCAGGTGCTCTCGCGTCCGGTTACGGCGGCAACCTCGTAGCCGAGATTGGCCAGAATGGCGGTTGCGACGGAGCCGACGCCGCCAGCGGCACCGGTGACCAGCACTGGCCCGTTTTCAGGCTTCAGCCCATGCTCCTCAAGCGCCATGACCGCAAGCATGGCCGTGAAGCCGGCTGTACCGATCGCCATGGCGTTACGCGTGGTCAAGCCTTCCGGCAATGGGACGAGCCACTCGCCCTTTACCCGTGCCTTCTGGGCGTAGCCGCCCCACCACGCTTCGCCGACGCGCCAGCCGGTCAGCACCACCTTGTCGCCCGGCTTGTACCAGTCGTCGGAGCTTTCCTCGACGGTTCCGGCAAAGTCGATGCCGGGCACATGCGGATAGTTTCGAACCAATCCTCCTCCCGGGCCAAGGCACAGGCCGTCCTTGTAGTTGAGCGTGGAGTATTCCACGGCAACGGTGACATCGGCTTCCGGCAACCGGCTCACGTCGATGTTCTCAATCGAGGCGTGGGTTTTGCCGTCTTCGTCCTTGTCGACAATCAGTGCCTTGAAGGTCATGAGCTGTTCCCTTTTCTCTTCGGTTTCAGGCGGCGGCTTCCGCCGCCGGGCCGGACCAGTCGATCTGGCAGATTTCAGCACTTCTGCCGTCAAAATCCCAGACCCTGCCGTAAGCGCGCACGCGGCCTTGCGTGGCGGTGGCGACCGTGATGTCCGAACCCATCCAGTATTCGGTGTTCTTGACGACGATATCCTCGTCCGGATTGGCGCCGCGCACAGGCTCCACCTCGCCCTTGATCGCCTTGCCGACGATCAGGCGGCGTTTCTTGCCTTCGTTGGTGTAGGATACGGGGGCACGTTCGGCGCCCAGAAACTCGCTGACCAAAACCCGGAACAGGCCGGTGGTGCCCTTGGCCTGGCCGGAGAAGATCTTGATCAATCCGTCATAGGCCGCTTCGCTGGCGCGCTGGTCGATATAGGCGGCGGCCTTCCAGTTGCCGCGGGCCATCAGGCCCGGAATTTCCAGGACGAGGCCGACATTTAGGCCGGAGAGGTCCTCGCCCTCATAGTGGCCTTCGTCAATGCGCACACCCGCCCAGGCCTGGCAGTAACCCTCTGTGGGCGGGTGCTTGCCGAGCGACACCACGCAGGGGCAGAAGACGGTGCAATTGCAGTTGAGGATCAGTTCTCCTCTGATGGCCCAGCCGGACATGATTTTCTCCCTATATGGTTATTGGTAATAACGGCAGAACCAGAACGACCAGTCCGGCCAGAATGAGGAAAACGCCGACCGGCGCGGTAAGTTTCGCGCCGATATCGGGAAGTTTTTCCAGTGTCATCAGCACCATGGCGCCTCCCATGAAGGCGAGATTCATGGTCCCGGCGACAAACGCGAGCAGCATCAAGGCCCAGCAGCAGCCAAGGCAGACGGCGCCAAGCCTGAGGCCAAGCGAAAGCCCGCCCCGGGCCCCCGGCTGCCAATGGCTGAAGAAAAAGGTCAACGGGTTCCGGCAGGAGCTGAGGCAGGCCTGCTTGAGGCGGCTGAACTGATAAGCCCCCGCCAGCAGCAGCAGGGCTGCGTTCAACGGGTTGGAAACAGATTTGCCGAATGGATCGAGCAGGCTTTGTTCCGCCAGCCAGACCTGAAGAGAACCGGCCAGAAGCGAAAATCCGAGCCAGACAGCCAGATACCCACCCACAAGCGCGGCCAGCGGCAAGATGCCTGCGGCGGCTGTCTGTGTCAGCTGCGCATAGGTGCGAAAAGCTGGAAAGGCTGTTGGTGCCATCATCGCCAGGGCCATCAGGGCCCACATCAGGGCGGCGACCCCGAAGCCGGCATTGGCGGCTGTTGCCGAGCACAGGGACAGGAATGCCTCCAGCGGCTGCCCCATGGGTAGCCCGGTAAGCTGCCAGTCCGTGGTTTCCCTCAGGCCGCCTGCCTGCATGGCGAACAGGATGGCCCAGGCCACCAGAATGGCGGCATAAAAGGTCAGCCAGAACGCTCTGTGGCCAGGCATGAGCCGCGCAACGGTGTCCACCCGATCCTCCCGATAAATTTTCTCCTAGGCTGCGGGGGCGGTCTCTAAAAGTCAAACATTTAATTGTCAGACATTTAAACAATTTGTTTGACCGTGTCGGGTCGTCTCTTTAGGTTTGCCGGGGTTCAGGCGAAAATTCGGAGGTTCTTTTGGCGATTGAATTCAACACGATTCAAAAAGAGGGCCTTTCGGTCCAGATCGCCAATGCCATCCGCAATGCCATTCTCGAAGGTCGCCTTGCCGGTGAGGAGCGCCTGCCGAGCGAAGCCGATCTGGCGGAGCGCTTCGGTGTGTCGCGGTCGACTGTTCGCGAGGCCTTGAAACGGCTTGCCGCCCAGAACCTTATCCGCAGCGAGCGGGGTTCTTCCGGTGGGGCTTTCGTCAATCGCATGACCTGGGCCGAAGCTCAGGACAACCTGATGACGACCACGCGGCTCCTGATCGGCATGAACGACATTCCACTGGAAGACGCCATCGAGGCCCGCTTTGCGCTGGAAGCTGCCGCGCTGCCCCTGGCGGCGGAAAAAACGCACCGACGACCAGCTGGCCGAACTTGCACGCGAAATTTCCCGGCAGAGAAACCGTGACACAAGCGACGAGGACTTTTGCGCGTCGGACGTCGCCTTTCATTCGGCCGTGGCGCGGGCAACGGACAACCCGATCCTGGTTTTCCAGTTGTCGGCCGCCTTCGAGGCGATGCAGCCACTCATGAACATGCTGGTCTACCGCCTGCGCGACCGCGAACGGATCGCCGACCTGCATCAGGCCCTGGCCGATGCGCTGGCCGCGCGCGACAGCGCCGGTGCCGCTCAGCATCTGGACGCCCTGTCGGCCTATACGCGGGAACTGGCGGCGCAAAGGCGCAAGCCGCGCAGCGCATAACGCCCCTTTTCAGGGATGGCTGTCCTTATCCATGCGAAGCTGGAAGGCGATTTCCGTCGCGCCAAGCCTGAAAGCCAAGCCATGTCAAATACTTGCCGAATAAGTAACTCCACGGCATTGTTCAATCTCATCCTAAAGTCTAATATAGACGAAAGTCGAAGTTCGAATCGTGGCGAATTTGCCTCCCACGTCTGCCGAGACGGTCACCGGATGCGCCATCTGTTTGAAAAGGTCGGCTTTTGTACGCCCGGTCACCCCTGGCCGGGCGTACAGGTCTGAACAGAGCTTGCGCCTGCGTGGCAGGAGCGCTCTTCACCATAGGGAGCAGTGCCATGAAATTCTGGAGCATCGCCGTCGTCGCCATGATCCTCGCCGGTGTCGCCGCCACCAAGGCCGCCAACCCCAGCCATGCCCTGACCGACGGCTCCGTCGCCACCGGCATCCCTGTCACGACGCTGCACACGCCAGTCACGCCGTAAGGCAACCGACAAACGTTCGGCGCAGGCGCCCGTTGCCTGCGCGCTCAGACTTGTTTTATGAAACCTGCTTCGGCTGCATACCCTGCGCGTAGCTTTCTTCCGCCTTTCTGCCGAGATAGATCTGAAGGGCGCGTGCCCTGATCTCCGGATTGCTTGCGGGTTTCGTTGAGATGGCCTTTGCGATTTCTTCCGCAAGGCGTGGGGCAAGCTCTTCAAAGTCACATTCAGTAAACTCAGAGCGTTCTGTTTCGATCATCAACGCCTCAGCAGGCTAAATGGCCTGCCAATAGACCTCGCAGTCGCCAGCTTCCATACCGAGCCGAGCGCATCTTTAAGCGATGCGAGACATAATCTCGCCCATCGGAAACAGGTTCTGTTTCGAGCTTTCTGGATCTTCCAGATTTTTTTGAAATGTTGAGAAAACTGGTGACCCCGGCGCGATTCGAACGCGCGACCCTCAGATTAGGAATCTGATGCTCTATCCTGCTGAGCTACGGGGCCTTTATGCGGTCGATTAGCATGATTTGACGTCCGTGGCGACCCCTGGCTGCAACAGACTGTAGCTGCCGATGGGGATTGTTTGTCGAGGACGCCGGTGCGCGGCGAGGGGGATGCTGACGCACCTTGGGGTTGCTCCCGCGTTGTCCTCATTTTTACTGCCGTTTTACTGGCGTGTCTTGGACTTGCCTTATTCGCTGCTTAGCAGTTTGGATCATCGTGACCGCTTTCTCAGCCTTGCCCGATGCCATGCATGTTGTCGGGTGACGTGTGCCTTGCGCTGCCTGCCTGCAGGAAGCGTTCCGGAAAAGGGTTGCGCAACAAGGTGAAGGAAGCGGACGTGCCACAACGGCGACAGAAAACGGGATGGAGAAAAGCCGGGCGGGTGAAAACCCTGCGCACGGCTGCCGCACCGTTGCTTGCCGGCTGCGTTGCGGTTCTGCTGACCCAGGCCGTAGCCGCTGACGAGCGCGCGCCGGTGGAGCGCCCGGAAATACCCGCGGCTGCCGATGTTTGCGCCGGGGTGCGGGAACAAACCGTTCAGGTGACCTTCGACAGCAGTGAAGCCTTGTTCGTGTCCGCCGCCGGAGACCGCTTCCTTGCGAGCGATATCGAGATGCCGGTGCAGGCGTCAGGACAGGCGGGCGGCGAAGATGCCCGCCGGAACACCTTGCAAACCTATCTGGAAAGTCGGCCTGATCTGGAGCTGGCCGCAGTCGCGGCTGGACCGGAAAACCGCTGGGGGCTAACGCCCGGCTGGGTGTTCGTTTCGGATGATGGCCATTCCGCGCTTCTGCAGGAGCAACTTTTGAAGGCAGGCGTTGCCATTTTTGCTCCGGGTCATGCCGGAGCTGAGTGTGCAGACGCCTTGCGGGCCGCGGAAACGCAGGCAAGCCTGGCACGAGCGGGCCTTTGGGGCGAGACATCGCCGCGTCTTGTCTATTCCGCAGCCGCGCCAAAGTCTTTCAGCGACGCTTCCGGGCACTATGTTATTGCAAGAGGACGTATTGTTTCCCTTGGAAAAACGCGCAGCACCCGTTATCTGAACTTCGGAAAATACTGGAAAACAGATTTCACGGTCACGCTGAAGGCTTCAGCTGAGGACGACGTCAACACGGCCCTCGGGCGATCCGGCTGGACGCTGGATGCCCTGGAAGGGCAGGTTGTCGAAATACGCGGCTCCGTTCAGGAAAGGGACGGACCGTCTATGGTGCTCCGCCATCCGGAGCAACTGGTGGTACTGAATGACAAAAGGGCAGGACGTGACGGCCAAAGCAGCAACTGATTTCCGTCAGCCGGCATGTTTGCCCGCGCGGCGCGGCCTGCGCCGGACTTGGCTGCGCAACCTTGTTGCAGGCGGTTCCGCGCTTCTGGTGGCCTCCTGCCAGCTGCTGGGTGACGGACCGACCGTTGCCACGGTAACGCCCGGTACATTGCGTCCCAACCTTGCGGCCGATATCGGCGAGCGTGAGCATCCGCGTGTGGTGGCCACCTATGGCGGTGTCTACAAGGACGCCGGGGCGGAGCGGGCTGTTGCGAGCGTTGTCGGCCGGCTGGTGGCGGCATCGGAAGACCCTTCGCAGAGCTACAAGATCACCATTTTGAATTCGCCGGCCATCAACGCTTTCGCCTTGCCGGGCGGCTATCTTTATGTCACGCGCGGCCTGCTCGCCCTTGCCAACGACACGTCGGAAGTTGCCGCCGTGCTGGCGCACGAGATGGCGCATGTGACGGCGAACCACGCAATCAAGCGCCAGCAACGCGCCGAAGCCAAGCAGCTTGCCAACAAGATCCTGACCGACGTGGTGCAGGACAGCGAGGAAGCCCGCAAGGCGATCATCTCGTCGCAGCTTTCCTTTGCCCGCTTCAGCCAGGTGCAGGAGCTTGAAGCCGACGATATCGGTGTGAAGACCCTTGCAAGGGCCGGTTTCGACCCCTATGCCGCTGCACGGTTCCTGCGGTCCATGGCAGCCTTCGCCCGCTACCAGTCCGCCGACAAGTCGGGCTCGACCGCGCCAGACTTCCTGTCTTCCCACCCTTCCACGCCAGAGCGCTTGCAGATCGCCATCCGCGCAGCCCGGCAGATCGGTGCACCGGGCATCGGCGAACGTGACCGCACCCGCTATCTCAGCCAGATCGACGGCATGCTGTTCGGCGACGACCCGCTTGAAGGGTTCGTCCGTGGACGTTCGTTCCTGCACAAGGCGCTCGGCATCAGCTACACCGTGCCTTCCGGCTACATTCTGGAAAACACACCCGAAGCAGTTCTGGCCAGCAATGGCGACGGCACGGCGATCCGGTTCGACGGGGCAGATGTCAGCAGCTATTCCGGCCTGCGTGATTACATGAACTCCGGCTGGATCAACGGACTGCTGCCCGAAAGCGTACGCGAAACGACGATCAACGGCCTGCCGGCGGTTACCGGGGCGGCCATCACCCAGGGCTGGTCCTTCCGCATCGCAGTGATCCGGATCGGCAAGACAGGGTATCGCTTCATCTTTGCCAGTCGCTCGCCCAATGAAACGTTCGACCGGGATTTCCACCAGACGGTGGAAAGCTTCCAGCAGCTGTCGCCGACCGAGCGTGCCCGCCTGCGCTCGCTCCGGATCAAGGTCGTCACCTCCAAGCCGGGCGATACACCGCGGAAACTGGCGATCGGCATGAGCGGTGTCGAGCCTTCACGGCGGCTGGAATTCTTCTCCATCCTGAACGATCTGAACGCCGATCAGGCGATCCCGACGGGCACGGCGATCAAGCTGATCGTCGACTGACGGTTTTTCTCCCGGTTCGGCTCCGGCATTTGTCTGGCTGAAAACTGACGCACCTCAAAAAAAGGCGGACCGGAAGGTCCGCCCGTCAGAGTTACTTGGAGGAGATAGAGGTCAGGTGCTGTAGGCGGCCCTGTCCGGCTGTGCTGCCAACAGGGCGGATTTCAGTTTTTCCATGGCCCGGCTTTCAATCTGCCGCACGCGTTCCTTGGAAATGCCGAGTTTCACGCCAAGCGATTCCAGCGTGGCGCCCTCTTCCGACAGGCGTCTTTCACGCACGATCTTCAATTCGCGCTCGCTGAGAACCTCCAAGGCGGAAGACAGCCAGCGCCGGCGGCGTTCGGCATCGATGTTGACGGTCACGATCTCGTCTGGCAACGGGGCATCGGACACCAGAAAGTCCTGACGGTCCGCGCTGGAGCCTTCGCTGTCGGTTACAGGGGCGTTCAGGGAGGTATCAGGGCCGGACAGCCGCGCATTCATGAGGGCGACGTCGGACTGCTTGACGCCGATTGCGTCGGCGATCTTCTGGTGAAGCTCGCTGTCGGTCAGAGGAGTCTGATTGCCGGAGAGCTTGGCACGCAGGCGCCGGAGGTTGAAGAACAGGGCTTTCTGGGAGGAAGAGGTGCCACCACGAACGATCGACCAGTTGCGCAGGATATAGTCCTGGATGGAAGCGCGGATCCACCACGTGGCATAGGTGGAAAAGCGCACTTCCCGTTCCGGTTCGAACCGGGCGGCAGCCTCCAGAAGACCGACATGGCCCTCCTGGATCAGATCGCCAAGCGACAGGCCGAAGTTGCGGAATCGTGAGGCAACGGCAATGACCAGGCGCATGTGCGAGAGCGACAATTTCTCAAGCGCTTTCTCATCCCGGTTATGTCGCCAGCGGATCGCAAGCTCCAGTTCCTCTTCGCGCGTGAGGTAGGGGGCTTTCATCGCGGCCCTTACCAGTTGACGTTTCTCGCTCTGGGACATGATCGACGCTCCGATATGTTATCGGGGGAAATACGTACCGAAGCGTAGGTTAGATCACTTATCGCTACCGTTGGGGCAGTTTTTGTGCACTTTCGCGTGAACAGCGCGCGAGGTGGTGGTGCCAAAACGAATAAGGGCCCGGATTTCTCCAGGCCCTCGTCGATTTTCGCGTTCGGAAAATCCACTTGGATCAAGCGGCTTCTTCCTTGTCCTCGTCGTCTTCCGCTGCAGCTTCCTCAGCGGCTTTGATGCGGCTCGGAGATTTTGCCAGGTTCTGTTCGATCTGCTTGACCGCTTCGGTTTCGGAACATTTGTTCACTGCCGCGATTTCGCGGGCCATACGGTCGAGCGCAGCTTCGTAGAGCTGGCGTTCAGAGTAGGACTGTTCCGGCTGGTTTTCAGAGCGGAAAAGATCGCGAACCACTTCAGAAATCGCGATCAGGTCGCCGGAGTTGATCTTGGCTTCATATTCCTGAGCGCGGCGGCTCCACATCGTCCGCTTAACGCGCGGGCGGCCACGAACGGTCTCGAGAGCCTTCTTGACGGCCGCGGGGTCGCCAAGCTTGCGCATGCCGACGGAGGCAATCTTTGCCACCGGGACACGAAGGGTCATCTTGTCCTGTTCAAAAACGATAACGAGCAACTCCAAAGAGTGACCTGCAACGTTCTGCTCTTCAATGGCGGTAATCTGGCCGACGCCATGCGCCGGATAAACAATGTACTCGCCCGTCTTGAAACCTTGGCGCTGCGCGGTCTTTTTGGTGTTCGTTGCCATACTCGTATTCTCTCCTGCGCAGTTGGCGGTCCGGGTTCGGACCGATGACGGACCGCGGTGCGGTCCCCTGTTCTTGTGCGACACGAACCCCGCAGAGCGATCCGTAATGGAACGCCTGTTGATATGCGGCGTGTCAGGGCTGGTCAGTCGACGTTTTCCACTTTAGAACCTTGATCAGTCATATGAGCTGCCGGGAGCTTGATCTGTCCGGTTGTTGATACCCGGGACAGTTTTCAAAGACTCCGTTTTGGGGGTTGTTCTCGTGGTTGGCGACTGTCTTCCATGTGTACCACACTTTTGTGGAAAATTAAAGTACTGAGCTTTGATGGTGCCAAAACACCACAAGGGCCCCGCCCGGTCGCCACGGGCAGGTACCTGAAAAAGATGGAAGAATCGCCGTTTTAAGCAGTTCTTGTTTGTCTTGCGGCAGTCTGCCGCACAAGCAGTTTTCGCGAATCAGGACGCAGGATTCGGCGAAAAATACTTTTCGAACTTGTTTTCCTTGCCGTCAAACTCTTCAGCGTCCGGCAACGGTTCTTTTTTCTCAGTGATGTTCGGCCACTTCTCAGAGTATTCGGCGTTGACCTCGATCCATTTCTCGAGGCCGGGCTCCGTGTCAGGCAAAATCGCCTCCGCCGGGCATTCCGGCTCGCAGACGCCGCAGTCGATACATTCGTCCGGATTGATGACGAGGAAATTCTCACCCTCGTAGAAACAGTCCACCGGGCAGACTTCAACACAGTCGGTGTATTTGCATTTGATGCAATTGTCCGTGACGACGTAGGTCATCGCTATCCTCATTCGGCGCCGGGCGGCCTGCAGCCGATTTGCGCAAGGCCCTGGCGGTCAGTTTCGTGCCGCTCTCACAAAGAAGGCGCACGTATAACGTCTGGTGCAGATGTTGGGTATCGTTTTTGTCAAACGGGCGCAAGCGCTCTGGATGACGCAGTCCGGGCCTGAAAGAGAAAGTTTTTCTGTTTTCCGGGCTTTGGCAGGAAACAGTGTCAATCGCCACCGCGGAACGCGTCGATTTTCCGCCGCTCGCGCTTGGTCGGGCGTCCTGCGCCGGCCTCGCGCTGCGCAGGTGCAGGCGGCGGTGGGGCATCCTTCGGCGGGGGAGGCGGCGACAGATCCTCGTAAAGCTTGCGGGCCTCTTCATAGGGACCGCGCCTGGTGCCCAGGGCAAGGATCTTGAGGACGAGGATACGGCGATCCAGTCCGATGGTCAGAACGTCGCCGGTTCGGACAGTCTTGCTGGCGGAATCGATCTTGTCCTTGTTTACCCGGACATGACCGGATGTCGCCAGCTTCTGGGCAAGAGAGCGGGATTTGGTGACCCTGGCGTACCAGAGCCACTTGTCGATGCGCAGGCTGCCGGCGGCAGCATTGTTTTCAGGCGCAGGAATTACTTCTTGTCCTTGCTGTCCATATTCGCCTTCAAGGCCATCAGGGCCGCGAAGGGCGAGTTCGGATCGATCGGCTTGTCCCTTGGGGTCTTGTCGCGGCGGTTGCCACCGTCAAAGCCCTTCTGGCCGCCATGACCACCACGGCCGCGGCCTTCGCCTTTCGGTCCGCCCTTGCCGTGACGCTTCTCGCCCTGACCACCTTTGGCACCCTGACCTTGACCCTGGCCCCGGCGGTTGTCGCCGCCACGGCGTTGGTCCTGACGGCCGCGTGGACGGCGGTCATGCCGGCCCGGACGCCAGATCTCGATGGTCACCGTTTCCAGTTCGGCTTCACCAGTAGTGGCCTCAGCAGCAGCGGTTTCGCCTTCCGTCTGTGCATCCGGCGTTGCTTCCACAACGGCGGTTTCAGCGGGTTCAACGGCTGCGCCTTCGGCAGATGCTGCAGCTTCGGCGGGGGCTTCCGCCGGTTCGGACACAGCTTCAGCTTCGACAGCGGCCGGTTCGGAAGCGGCTTCGGCCGTCTCTTCCGTAGCCGGTGCTTCCGTCGCGGTTGCTTCGGCGGGAGTGTCCGCTTCGGTCGCAGCAGTTTCCGCCACCGGCGCCTCTGCCGTTGCTTCCGTTGCCGGTTTGGCTGCTACAGGGCGCTGCACTTCCTTGGTCTCGGACCGGTAGCCGAGGGATTTCAGCACGGCGGAGAAGTCCTCGCCGGCACAGCCGAGCAGCGATGTCATGGCAACGGTGACGGTGAAGCCGCCTCCGGTTGCGACCGCGCCTTCCGGCGGGCTGACTTCCGCATCAAGCGGCTTCCAGGCGATCAGCGGACGGATCAGGTCAGCCAGACGTTCCAGAATGTCGACGCGAACAGCACGCGGGCCACAGACGCGGAAACCGACAACCTTGTAAAGCGCCTTGTCGATGGTTTCATCAACCGGGATGGACGTGCGGCCGGATGCAGACAGCTGTGGCAGCTCGGCCATGCCATTCATGTCCAGCGAGCCGTGCTTCAAGGCCCAGAGCTGTGCCAGCAGCTGGCTCGGCGCAGGCTTCAGCAGGGCGGGCACGAACACGGTGTAGGCACCAAAGCGGATGCCGTGCTTGCGCAGGCTGGCGCGCATGTCCTGGTCGAGCTGGCGGATCTCGTCGGCAGCTTCCTGGCGTTCCAGGATCCCGAGGCCCTCGACGATGCGGAACGCGATGCCGCGGGCAAGACCTTCCAGGCCTTCGCCGGCCTTCAGGTCGACAAGCGGTTTCAGCAGCGTATCGATCTGTGCCTTGACCCACAGATCAAGCCGCGCCTGTACATTGTCGCGTGCCGGGCCGGTCAGATGTTCATCGGCCAGCAGCAGCACGACCGGCGTCAGCACCTCTTCTCCGGCGACGAGCTTGGCTACGGGTTCCCCGCGCCAGCGGATCACGGCTTCGGACGTCAGCACGAAATCGGAGTTCTCGGACTTGCCGAGCTTGTCCGCACGGGATTCGATTTCGGTGGTCAGGGCCTTTTGGGCTGCGGCACGCACGGTCTTGCCGTCCGGTCCTTCAGCTGCCGCGTCAGGGGCAAACCGGAAGCCAAGCAGATTCCCGATGTGCTGACCTTCCACGAGCACATCGCCGCTCGATGTAATTTCCGCTTCCAGCATTGCGTTCTCTCTCAAACGTCGCATCAATACACTTGTACGCCGATCCACGAACCGCTGCGTCAGCCGCTCGTGAAGGGCGTCAGATAGTTTGTCTTCTATGTCGCGCGTCTCGCCCTGCCAGTGGGCCGGATCGGCCAGCCAGTCAGGACGGTTGGCGACATAGGTCCAGGTCCGGATATGTGCAATCCGGTTTGCGAGAGTGTCGATATCACCATCTGTCCGGTCTGCGAAGGCCAATTGACGCGAGAACCAGTCATCGGCAATCGCATTGTCCTGCATCAGGTGGGTGTAAATGGTGTTGAGCAACTCTGCGTGGTTCGCCGGGGCGATCTTACGATAGTCGGGGACCTGACACACGTCCCATAACAATTCGACCGCATTTCCGCCCTTTGCCATGCCGGATATTGCGGGATCGCGCAATAAATGTTCAAGAGCGGTGATGTCGTCGCCAATGGGTGCCCTTGCGAGACCCTCTTCACGCGGCACCATGTCGAGGCTTGAGCGCAAGGCGTTTGCCGACGAAAAATCCAGCGCACTGTTGCGCCATTGCAGCACTTTCAGGCTGTCGAAGTGGTGGCTTTCGATCTGTTCGACCAGGTCGTCGTCCAGCGGATCGACCCGTCCGGTCACGCCAAAGGTGCCATCCTTGGTGTGGCGGCCAGCTCGTCCGGCGATCTGACCCATCTCCGAGGCGGTCAGCTGGCGGTACTGGTAGCCGTCATATTTGCGGTTACCTGCAAAGGCGATGTGATGGACATCGAGGTTCAGCCCCATGCCGATGGCGTCGGTCGCGACCAGGTGATCGACATCGCCGTTCTGGAACAGTTCCACTTGTGCATTGCGCGTGCGGGGGCTCAGCGAGCCGAGCACCACGGCCGCCCCGCCGCGCTGGCGACGGATGAGCTCTGCAATGGAATAAACTTCGTCTGACGAGAAGGCGACGATGGCCGAACGGGCCGGCAGGCGCGAAACCTTCTTGGAGCCCGCATATTCCAGCACGGACATGCGCGGCCGCGTGACCACATTGATGCCCGGCAGCAGTTTTTCCAGCAGCGGGCGTGCGGTCGCTGCACCCAGCAGGAGCGTTTCGGATTGACCGCGGACATTCAGGATGCGGTCGGTGAAGACATGACCGCGATCGAGATTGCCCGCCAGCTGCACTTCGTCGATGGCGACGAAATCCGTCTTCAGGTCCAGCGGCATGGCCTCAACCGTCGAGACCCAGAACCGCGGGTTCTTCGGGACGATCTTTTCTTCGCCGGTGACCAGCGCCACCGCTTCCGGACCGGCGCGGTCGGCAACACGGTTATAGACTTCACGCGCGAGCAGGCGCAGCGGCAGCCCTATCAGCCCGGAAGGCTGGGCCAGCATGCGTTCAATGGCGAGGTGGGTCTTGCCGGTATTGGTCGGTCCGAGCACGGCCGTCACAGTGCGGGACCGGGCAGACGGCGGCAGCGGCAGGGTCTGGGGACGGGGCATGGGGAGGCTTGTGATCGGCTTTCTTCGGATCGGCGCAAACGGATGGCGCCTATATCTGGTGTCGCGTGTCTAGCACAGCCGGGGCGGGCATGTCCTTATTCTTTTGGCCAGCCGGTCAGGTTTTTGACGGTTGAAATATGTTGTGGAGAACGACTCTGGAACAAACCGAAACCGAATCGGCGACTCCGGACGATTCAGGATTTGTTCCCTACGACATGTGGTTTGCGAGGTGGGTGGAGCCACAAAATCCTGAATCTGGTCAAGAGGTTGAGTCGTTTTGCGCGGTTGTGGCTGATTTGCTCCGAATCTCTGTCAATAATTAATTTTCTATAAACGCGTATCATCGCCGGAGGGAGAATGCCGTTTACCCGGGGGCACAGGGTGAACGAATCTTGGACGAATCGCTGATTCATAAAGGTTGCGGATTTGTTCTCACAAGATCTAGTGGGTTTCCGGTGGAGCGGTGTCTATGCGATTGGGCCGTCCGGAGGGTGATTTTGTCTTGCCGACAGGAATGTGTCCCGAAATGGTCAGCAGCCACGCAAGCCGGTTTTTGCGGTTTCGGGCCTGTCCTGATCTGAAAATTGCTGCGCTGCACCTTTTTCAAAAAGTCCGGGAGGATCTGGGGTTCAATCGAATTAGTGTTCGTTTTCCTACAGTTACGGGCGCAGACGCAAAATTATTTTCCAAGTTAAAAAAAGGACATAGCTTCTGCCCCTTTTCAAGCGCCTCCGACCAAAGTAGAAATCTTGCCGAAACTGGCTTTTCGTTTTGCGTAAAATTAGGGGGAGAAGGCGTTTGGCGATAACAAAAATTCTCGTTGCTAACCGATCTGAAATCGCGATCCGGGTGTTCCGTGCCGCCAACGAGCTGGGCATGAAGACCGTTGCGATCTATGCCGAGCAGGACAAACTGGCATTGCACCGGTTCAAGTCCGACGAAGCGTATCAGGTCGGCAAGGGGCTCGGGCCGATCGAGGCGTACCTCTCCATCGACGAGATTATCCGCGTTGCCAAACTCTCCGGTGCAGACGCCATTCACCCCGGTTACGGCCTTCTGTCCGAAAGCCCGGAATTCGTGGATGCCTGCGAACAAGCCGGCATCACCTTCATTGGACCGAAGTCCGAAACCATGCGCCGCCTGGGCAACAAGGTGGCCGCGCGCAATCTGGCCATCGAGGCGGGTGTGCCGGTGATGCCGGCAACGGATCCGCTGCCGGACGACATGAACGAAATCAAGCGCCAGGCCGCCGAGATCGGCTACCCGGTCATGCTGAAGGCCTCCTGGGGCGGTGGTGGCCGCGGCATGCGCGTCATTCCGGACGAAGCGACCCTGGCCAAGGAAGTTCTGGCGGCCAAGCGCGAAGCCATGGCGGCATTCGGCAAGGACGAGATCTATCTGGAGAAACTGGTCCAGCGGGCGCGCCACGTCGAAGTTCAGATCCTGGGTGACGGCGAGAACGTGGTTCATCTGTTCGAGCGCGACTGTTCCATCCAGCGCCGCCACCAGAAGGTGGTCGAGCGCGCTCCGGCGCCGTATCTTTCGGCCGAAAAGCGGGCCGAGCTCTGTGAATATGGTTTGAAGATCGGCCGGGCCGTGAATTACCGCGGCGCCGGCACGGTCGAGTTCCTGATGGATGCCGACACCGGTGCCATCTACTTCATTGAAGTAAACCCGCGCGTTCAGGTGGAACACACGGTGACGGAAGAGGTCACCGGCATCGACATCGTCCAGGCGCAGATCAAGATCTGCGAAGGCGAGAAGATCGGCACGCCGGAAAGCGGCGTTCCCTCCCAGGACAAGATCCGTCTCAACGGCCATGCCCTGCAGTGCCGCATCACGACGGAAGATCCGGAGCAGAACTTCATTCCGGATTACGGGCGCATCACCGCCTATCGCGGGGCGACGGGCTTCGGCATCCGTCTGGACGGCGGCACGGCTTATTCCGGTGCGGTCATCACCCGTTTCTACGATCCGCTTCTTGAAAAGGTTACGGCCTGGGCCCCGACGGCGGAAGACGCCCGCAAGCGCATGGACCGCGCCCTGCGCGAATTCCGTATCCGCGGTGTGGCGACAAACTTGGTGTTCCTGGAGAACATCATCAGCCACGCCGACTTCAAGGCCAACAACTACACGACCCGTTTCATCGACGAGACGCCGGCCCTGTTCGAGCAGACCAAGCGTCAGGACCGCGCAACCAAGCTCCTGACCTATATCGCCGACGTTTCGGTGAACGGTCATCCGGAAACCAAGAGCCGCGCACGTCCGCCGAAGGATTTGGCCGCGCCCGTCATCCCGAACTTTGGCGATGCCAAGCCCTCCGGCACACGCCAGTTGCTGGACGAATTGGGTCCGAAGGGTTTTGCCGACTGGATGAAGGACCAGAAGCGGACGCTGGTCACCGACACGACCATGCGCGATGCGCACCAGTCGTTGCTGGCAACCCGCATGCGGACCCACGATATCGTCAACATCGCGGATGCCTATGCAGCCGGTCTGCCGAGCCTGTTCTCGCTGGAATGCTGGGGTGGCGCGACCTTCGACGTTGCCATGCGCTTCCTGACCGAAAGCCCGTGGGAGCGCCTGCACAAGATCCGCGAAAAGGCGCCGAATATCCTGTTGCAGATGCTGCTGCGCGGCTCCAACGGTGTCGGTTACACCAACTATCCGGACAATGTGGTCAAGTATTTCGTGGCGGAAGCCGCTGAAAACGGCATTGACCTCTTCCGCGTGTTCGACTGCCTCAACTGGGTGGAGAACATGCGTGTGTCCATGGACGCGGTCCAGGAAGCAGGCAAGCTGTGCGAAGGCGTGCTCTGCTATACCGGCGACATGCTGGACAGTGCCCGGCCGAAATACGACCTGAAATACTATGTCGGCCTTGCCAAGGAACTTGAAGCGGCCGGCGCACACATCCTTGGTCTCAAGGACATGGCCGGCCTGTTGAAGCCGGAAGCAGCCAAGGTCCTGATCCGGACGCTGAAACAGGAAGTCGGCCTGCCGATCCATTTCCACACGCACGATACGTCCGGCATCGCCGCGGCCACTGTTCTGGCAGCGGTCGAAGCGGGCGCCGACGCGGTGGACGCAGCCATGGACGCGCTGTCCGGCCTGACCTCCCAGCCCTGCCTTGGCTCCATCGTGGAAGCCCTGCGCGGTTCCGACCGTGATACCGGCCTCGATGCCAAGACGATCCGCCAGATCTCGTTCTACTGGGAAGCGGTGCGGACCCAATACCGTGCCTTCGAAAGCGACCTTCGTTTCGGGGCATCGGAAGTCTACCTGCACGAAATGCCGGGCGGCCAGTTCACCAACCTCAAGGAACAGGCCCGCTCGCTTGGCCTGGAAACCCGGTGGCACGAAGTGGCGCAGGCCTATGCCGACGTCAACATGATGTTTGGTGACATCGTCAAGGTGACCCCGTCTTCCAAGGTCGTCGGCGACATGGCGCTGATGATGGTCAGCCAAGGGCTGAGCGTGGCGGAGGTCGAGGATCCGGCTAAGGATGTCGCGTTCCCGGACAGCGTCGTCAAGATGCTGCACGGTGACCTCGGCCAGTCTCCGGGCGGATGGCCGGAAGCGCTTCAGAAGAAGGTTCTGAAGGGCGAAACCCCGATCACCGTGCGGCCGGGGTCGCTCCTGAAGGATGCCGATCTGGATGCTGAGCGAAAGACTGTTTCCGACAAGACCGGCCACGGCATCAGCAACACCGAGCTTGCCTCCTATCTGATGTACCCGAAAGTGTTCACCGACTTCGACAAGGCCCAGCAGCAATATGGTCCGACGTCCGTCCTGCCGACCCCGGTCTATTTCTACGGCCTGGAACCGGGTGACGAGATCTCCGTCGATCTGGAAGCCGGCAAGACGCTGGTGATCCGCTGCCAGGCGATCGGCGAGACCGACGAGAAGGGCGAGAAGAAGGTCTTCTTCGAGCTCAACGGCCAGCCGCGCAACGTCAAGGTTCCGGACCGTGCCCATGGCGCCACCGGAGCTGCCGCAATGCGCAAGGCCGAGGACGGCAACGCGGCGCATGTCGGAGCACCGATGCCGGGCGTCATTTCCACGGTGGCGATCACCGCCGGTCAGGATGTCACCGCCGGTGATGTGCTGGTCTCGATCGAAGCCATGAAAATGGAAACCGCGCTCCACGCCGAACGCGACGGCAAGGTCAAGGAAGTTCTGGTCTCACCGGGTTCGCAGATCGACGCCAAGGACCTTCTGGTGGTCTTCGAAAGCTAAGATGCTGGCGACAGCATCAACCAAAGGCCGTCTGGATCCATTCCGGGCGGCCTTTTTGTGTCCACTTTGCCCGCCATTCCGAACAAGCGGGGTGGCACCGCGCACAGATCCGGAAGCCGGATATCATTCGCGCTGCAAGCGCGTCTTTCTTCCAGCTTGAGGGTTCGCTGTGCTCACGCAGATGCGCTGGATTCCGGATCGGCGTACAGCGATGCTGCACTTGTCCGGAATGACGGTGGATGTGCCTCTCGATTGTCATCCCGGGCGAAGCGTAGCGCAGACCCGGGATCCAGTATTCCCGGGCAGATGCACATTGCGTCTAGCCCTGTCTTTTTCTGGGGCACCGCCCGCGTCTCCTGTGAAAACGTGTGTGGGGTAACAAGAGACGATAGTCGAGTTACTTCGAATGTTGTCCTAGGAACTGCTCCGATTTTCGCTTGGCCAAGGGCTAGAGCTGTTTCGATAGTCCAACTTTTTCCATCTCTACCTTCAGGATCGGATCGAAGCTCATCTGCCGCCATTCTTCCCGATATCCTAGATGGCGGTACAGGCTAAAGGCGCGGCTGTTGAGCGCGGCAACCTGGATGTAGGCAACAGGGTGACCACGGTTGAGGATCTCTGTTTCAAGTGATCTGACCAAGGCTGTCCCAACACCGAGCCCCTCGAACGCAGGAGCGACCCAGATGTCAGAGATGGTGTCCTCGGCGTGTTCGCAGGCGCCGATGCCTGCAGGTTCGCCGTTGATTGTTCCGACGATCACCGCAGGCCCGAATGATTTAAGAAAGGGAATAAATGGATTGTCAGCAAGGATCTCCTGACGGACTCCGTCCGGGACAAGAGGGGCAATGCCCTTCAGCCAGGCCTCCAGGCCAATACGAGCCAGGGTTTCTGTTTCTTCGGGCCTGGCGTTGTGAAGGTGAATTGCTGGACGGCCCAAAGCGTGTGTCACTCCCGCTCCTGAATGATTGCCAGAAGCTTGTGGTTTCTGTTTCGCCGCATAGACAGCCTTATTCGCAAGAGTTGCGCAATCGGCGTCATTAAAAGATTGGGTGCTTGCGACACTCATTTCAAAAGCCGTTCGGGATTATTGGGGGCGACTTTTGTTACTCTTTCATCTGTCACTGGAGGTGAGACGCGCAGGGGAGCCCGGTGACAATTGTTGCCGAATTCGAGGCGCCTGAGCCCCCGCCACTGTCGTTCCGGATCAGCGCTCGGCTTCGCCTTACTTGTCCGGAATGACGGTGGAGGCAGTTCAGGGCCACGTTAAAGCAATGTCCTGCCTGGGTACCGGGTCTGAAACGCGGTTATTCCGCTGCCTTCAACATGCCGTGGCAAACCGGGGCGGTGGCCGTGCCGATCCAGAGGTCCAGAAAACGGTCGAGCCATTTCCGAACAGCGGGATCGTAAACGAACCGTCCGGCAAAATGGTCGCGGCGTTGCTGGGCGCCGGGCAACTCCATGCGCGGGGCGCCCTTGGTCGTCCAGCGAACCATCATCTGGTGGGTCAGTTCCGGGTGAAACTGGATGCCGTAGGCGCAGGATCCGGCGCGGATCGCCTGGTTCGGATAAGTTGGTCCGGAGGCCAGCAGATCGGCGCCGCGGGGCAGGTCGAACCCTTCCCGATGCCACTGATAGACCTTTTTCGGCCAGTCCATCAGGGATTTGCCTGCATCGGTCGGCTGCAGCGGATAATAGCCGATCTCAACCAGGCTCTCATGATGGCCCGTGACTGTGCCGCCCATGTGCTTGACCATCATCTGCGCACCAAGGCAGATGCCGAGAAAGGGTTTTTCCTCGGCAAGTGGAACACCGATCCAGTCAATTTCCTTTTGAATGAAGGCATCGGGATCGTTGGCGCTCATCGGGCCGCCGAAAATGACGGCGCCGGCATGGTTTTCCATGGTGTCGGGGAGAAGGTCGCCGAACCGAGGCTTGCGGATGTCCAGCGCGAAGCCGCGCTTTACAAGCTCAAGGCCCACTCGTCCGGGCGAGGAATGCTCCTGATGCAGGACAATCAGGACTTTCGGTCGGTTCTTCACGGGATCGGACTGAAAAAGCATGGATTTAATATGAGGGAGGTCGGCACGAAAATCGAGTCCCGTTGCCACTTCATCCTGCATAAATACGCGTCCCGGCTGATTATCGCGTGGGCGATCAGTCCAGTTCGTCGGTCTCCGGGGCAGTTTGGGCAACCTTGTGGCGCAGGGTCATGCGATCGCGTGTGGAGACCCCGAGAAGTTCGGCAACCCGCCAGATTGTGTTGTCCTCGAACTCGTGCACGTGGCCGTCGGCATAGACGATTTCCCACATCATCTCGACGATCGCGAGGCGCTCTTCCTCGTCGGTTGTGCGCTTCAGCACCGATGTGAAGCCGTACAGATCGACCGCTTCCTCGTCGCGCTGCTTGGCGGCGGCGATCAGTTCGGTCGTTTCCTTGTCCGTCAGGTCATAGTGCTTTCGCAGGATTTCCCGCAGCTTCGAGCTTTCGCTTTCCTCGATCACGCCGTCGATATCGATCAGGTGAAACAAGAGAGCCGCCGCAGCCAGGCGCTTGTCGTCTTCGGCGAAGGTCTTTTCTCCGCTGTCACCAAAGGTCAGCTCCCGAACAAAACTTTTCAGCGCATTGAGCATGTCTGTCGTTCCTGTTGCCTGGCCCCCCAAACAGGCCGGCTTTTATTGCTATACCATTCCCTCTTTACCATCAAAGGGTTGATGTCGGCTTTAAGACTTTGAGATGGGAATCAAATCCGGCATTTATAAGTCAACTTTTTGGAACCGTTCTAAACTATTGATTTTTTTTGGAATTATAACTTGACTTCCTGCCTCATGAAATGGTTTCCCTCTCCCTGCGGCGCGTGTTTCCGCGCCACAAAATCATTCAGGTTTCGCCCAGAGACGGTCCACGCGCACTGCGGGCGACACATATTACGGGATGGATCAATGAATACTTTCAAGCTTGGCCTTCTGGCCGCTTCTGCCCTTTTCGTCACTCCGGCCCTGGCTGCAGCACCTTCCGACGTTCTGTCGACTTACGGCGACATCGCCCAGGCGAAATATGCGGACTCGCTCGCAACGGCCAAGACGCTCAAGACCGCGATCGACAAGCTCGTAGCTGAGCCGACCGAAGCAAACCTGGAAGCCGCGCGCGCCGCCTGGAAGGAAGCACGCGACCCTTACCAGCAGACAGAGGCGTACCGTTTCGGCAACGCCATTGTCGATGATTGGGAAGGCAAGGTGAATGCCTGGCCGCTCGACGAAGGCCTGATCGACTATGTCGACGCGTCCTACGGTGATGAATCGGAAGAAAACGATCTCTACGTCGCCAACGTGATTGCAAATCCGACACTCAAGGTCGGTGGTGAAACCATCGATGCCACCGAAATCACGCCGACCCTGCTTGCAGACTCCCTTCAGGAAGCCGGCGAAGTGGAAACGAACGTTGCGACCGGCTACCACGCCATCGAATTCCTGCTGTGGGGTCAGGACCTCAACGGCACCGAAGCTGGTGCCGGCAACCGCCCAGCCACCGACTTTGATCCGGCCAACTGCACCGGTGGCAATTGCGAGCGCCGCATTCAGTATCTGCAGGCCGCAACCGATCTTCTGATTACGGATCTCGAAGAAATGGCCAATGCCTGGGCTCCTGACGGGGCTGCGCGCGAAGAACTGGCCGGCAAGGGCGAGGCCGGTGGTCTTGCTACCATCCTGACCGGCATGGGATCTCTTTCCTATGGCGAACTGGCCGGTGAGCGCATCAAGCTTGGCCTTATGCTGCATGATCCGGAAGAAGAGCATGACTGCTTCTCCGACAACACCCACATGTCGCACTACAACGACGTGGTCGGCATCCGGAACGTCTATTTCGGGTCGTACAAGAGCCCGGTCGGCAACGATGTTTCCGGTGCGTCCCTGGCCGATCTGGTGGCGGAAAAGGATCCGGCGCTGGCGGAAGAAATGAAGACGAAGCTCGACGCCACGTTGGCGGCTTTCGAAGCCATGAAGGCCCGGGCCGAAGGTGGTGAAGCCTATGACCAGATGATCGGCGAAGGCAATGACGAGGGCAACGCCGTCGTGCAGGCCGCTGTCGATGCACTGGTTGACCAGACGGCTTCCATCGAGCGGGTCGTCAAGGTGCTTGAACTCGACGATATTGCGTTTGAAGGTTCCGACAGCCTGGACAACCCGGGCGCCGTTTTCGAATAATCGAACAGATCGTCAGGCGGCATCGGCCGCCTGACGGCTTGTCCGCGAATTGGGGCTCGCGGATTACAGTCAGGATGCGAATATGAGACTGGTCCCCAGACCGGGCGCCATGACGGGCGTCTTTTTGTGTTTCTGCCTGGCGGTAGGAACCGCTCTTTCAGATGATACGCTGTCTCACCGGGATGATCTGTCGGCCAAGGACAGGGTCAAGGCCGCGAAGGTTCTGCAGCCGCCGGCCGATTTCGAAGCCGCTGAAGCCTTTGAAATCATGCAGGGCGGGGCCGGGACGTCCCGAAAGCGGATCAACCGGGATGCCTATTCCCACTCCAATGCCAATCTGACCTTCGAAGAACAGGCCACCTTCAAGGTAGGCAACGGGCTTTTCAAGAAACTCTGGGCGTCTTCTCCCTCGTCGACACAGGCATCGGATGGCCTGGGGCCGCTCTATAACGCGCGCTCCTGTCAGGGGTGTCACTTGAAGGATGGCCGGGGCCGACCGCCGCGGGTGGGTGAAGACGCGGTTTCCATGTTCCTTCGCCTGTCCATCCCGCCTCAGTCCGAGGCGCAGCGTCAGGCACTTGCCGACAAGGATATCCTGCTGGTGCCGGAGCCGACCTACGGCGGTCAGTTCCAGACTTTTGCTGTGCCAGGTCTGCCCGGTGAAGGACGCTTCGATATCGATGTGGAGGAGATCGAGGTTCCGCTGGACGGTGGGGAAAAGGCTGTGTTGCAGAAGCCCGTCTACAGGATCCGAGATCTTGGATATGGCGACATGCACCCCGACACCATGATTTCTGCCCGCGCGGCTCCGCCCATGATCGGCCTCGGTCTGGTACAGGCCATTCATCCCGGCGACATTGAAGCGCTTGCGGACCCCGACGACATCGACAGTGATGGAATTTCCGGCAAGGTCAGCCGGGTTCGTGACCCCGCGACGGGTGCGTTAACGCTTGGCCGTTTCGGCTGGAAGGCTTCCAAACCCTCGATCCGTGCCCAGTCCGCAGCAGCGTTTGCCGGCGATATCGGCATTTCGACACCCGAGATGCCGGACAATTACGGCGACTGCACCAAGGCGCAGACAGCTTGCCGCGCCTTGCCTCATGGCGAACAGGCAAACCTTGGTGTCTCGGAAGCTCCGGACCCGGTCATGGATCTCGTCACTTTCTATTCGGAAAACCTGGCGGTGCCGATGCGCCGCGACGTGGATGATCCCGCGGTGCTGAAAGGCAAGCAGGTTTTCTACCAGTCGGGCTGTCCGGCCTGCCACCAACCGAAATTCGTGACCAGTCGAAAGGCGGAAAATCCGGCGCACAGGTTCCAGTTGATCTGGCCTTATTCGGATTTCCTGTTACATGACATGGGGGAAGCCCTTGCTGACAATCGCCCGGTGGGTGACGCCAGTGGACAGGAGTGGCGTACGCCGCCGCTATGGGGCATTGGCCTGACCGAGACTGTCAACAATCACACCCGGTTCCTGCACGACGGCCGTGCACGCAATCTGCTGGAAGCGGTCCTGTGGCACGACGGCGAAGCCCGACAGGCGCGCGACGCTGTGGTTGCGCTTCCGCCCGCCGACCGACAATCGCTTATACGTTTTCTGGAGTCCCTTTGATGCGCTGTTTGCTATTTGCCGCTCTCGTTTCCGGAGCCGTTATCGCCCAGCCCGCGTTCGCCACGGACTACGAGCCGAAACTCGACAATCTGATCGAGGCCTATATCCAACCGGCAACCGGTGCGTTTGCCGAAACCTCTGCAAATCTGCCGGACGCTGTTCGAGCGGTCTGCGCAAATGCGGACGAAGCATCGGTCGAGGGGTTCAGGACGGCCTTTTCAGACACTGTGCGGGAATTCTCCCATGTGCATTTCTTGCGATTTGGCCCGTTGATCGACAACGATCGCCTCAGTCGGCTGGCCTTCCTGCCCGATCCGCGTGGCATCACGCAACGCCAGATCCGCAAGCTCCTCGCTTCTGGAGACAAGGACGCCTTGTCTGCGGCGACGCTCAAGGACAAGAGCGTCGCGGTTCAGGGGCTGACAGCACTGGAATTGCTCGCTTTCGACAAGGACAGTGCGGTTCGGCTTGGGCAGGCGGACGACGGCAAGGACTTCAGCTGCGGCTATGCACTAGCAATTTCGGAAAACCTTGCGGCCATGGCCAGCGAAATCGCTACCGGCTGGCAGGATCCCGACGGATACAGCGAGGTGCTCTTGACAGCCGAAGGCGGCAACGAGCGGTTCCATACGTCGAAGGAAGCGCTGGAAAGCGTGTTCAACGCGCTGGTCACGGGGCTGATCATCGCGCGGGATCAGGATGTGCTTCCGGCGTTGGGAACCGGCAAGGACAAGGCCAGGGCGACGCGCTTTCCGTTCTCGCGCTCCGGCAACAGCGTGGTCTATCTCAACGGCGAAGTACTTGGTATTCAGAAGGCCATTGCTTCCCTCGACCTGAAGGACCTGACGCCGGACGATTTCACTTGGATATACGACACGCTCGACTTCGAATTTGGCAATGCTGTCACTCTTCTGGGGACCCTGGATCCGCCCTTGCGCCAGTCCTTCGAAGAAGGCGATGCCTATGACAAGATGGTTGTTCTGGCGATCACGCTGAAATCGCTCCGCGACACGATTGCCCTTGAACTTGCAGGTGCCCTGGAACTTGCTGGAGGTTTCAATGCGCTCGATGGTGACTAAGCCCCTTTCACGGCGTGGTTTTCTGGCAGCACTCGGCGGCCTTGCCGCCCTGCCGGCATTTTCCGGCTCGACGCTGGCGGCAAGCCTTCTGAACCGGGAAGCATCCGACGGCGTGCCGCTGTTCGTGAGCGCCTACAAGCTTGAAAACGGCGATTATGGGGTCGGTGTTGTCGACGACCTTGGACAGGTTCTAGCCAGGATCGGTCTGCCGGGACGGGGCCACGGCGTCGCGGTTTCTCCCGACAAGTCCAGGTTTGTGGCCTTCGCCCGCCGGCCCGGCACTTTCGCTGTCGTGGTTCGGCCATATCAGGATGTGGAGCCGGAGGTTCTCACGGCGGAACCGGGCCGCCATTACTATGGACATGGCTGTTTTTCCGCTGATGGCAGACTGCTCTATGCGGTTGAAAACGACTATGCCGCAGCCCGTGGCGTGATTGGCGTTTACGACATGAGTGGCCGTCAGGTTCAGCGGATCGGCGAGATCGAGACCCATGGCATCGGTCCGCACGACCTCCTGCTCGCGCCGGATGGGCGCACGCTTGTCGTTGCCAATGGCGGCATCATGACCCATCCAGACAAGGGGCGGGAAAAGCTCAATCTCGACACCATGGCGCCGACTGTGGTGTTCCTGGACCGGGAAACCGGTGATCTTCATGCCAGCCACGCTCTGGACGCTTCCCTGCACCAGCTGTCGCTCCGGCATATGGCGCTGGACGGACAAGGGCGGGCTTGGGTCGGCGGTCAGTTCGAAGGGCCGGAAACAGACCTGCCGCCTCTGGTTGGCGTGTTTTCGCGGGACGAAGCACCCCTCCTGACGGAAATTCCGACAGGTATCGCGTCAGGCCTTCAGAACTACATCGGCTCGGTGACCGCAAACGCAAGCGGTGAGGTGAT
The DNA here is from genome assembly GCF_001579905.1 of Labrenzia sp. CP4. Classification (NCBI taxonomy): domain Bacteria; kingdom Pseudomonadati; phylum Pseudomonadota; class Alphaproteobacteria; order Hyphomicrobiales; family Stappiaceae; genus Labrenzia; species Labrenzia sp. CP4. Next base: position 352,119 of record NZ_CP011927.1, read on the forward strand.
TGCAACGTCCGCTCCAAGGGGCGGGCAGACGTTGTTCTGGAAGGCCGATACCGGCGCATTCCTGGGTGCCGAGGCCATTGCCGACGGATGCGGGGTTGCGCCGATCGATCAGGGCAGCTTTCTGATATCTGACGGCAACGGGGCATTGTCTCTTGTTGAGGATCCTGCCCAGCCGGCGGAAATTCTGGCTCGCCCACCGGGCATTTCCTGGGACAATCACATGTTTGCCCTGTCCTGAGACAGAGCATCGGACGGCCGGATCTTGCACCTTTCAGGCTGTTTTCAGCCTGAAAAGTGCCAACCAGGGGCAAATTCGGCAGACTTCCTGCTTTTGTCAAAATCGGCTGGCACAGTGATCGCGATCGTATGCCGGTCCCAGGGGCGGTATGCGGTGTTGTAGACCGATTTGCCGGTATTTGATCGTTCTGTCTCCTTTCCTGCGAAAGCGGTTGCTTCTGCTTGGGGACGTTCCGGCCCGATTGGTCTACATTGGGGACCGATTCGCGACGGGGAGACACTAAATGCGTCGGCTTTTGATCGGACTGGGCAGTCTGCTGTTCATGCTGGTAACCATCATTCTGGTGGTGCCGCTGTTCCTGCCCAAGGACGAAATCAAGCGTCAGGTAGTTGAGCAGGTGGACAAGCGCTTTGGCTGGCGCGTGCGCCTGGACGGACCTGTGTCCTTGTCGCTGTTTCCCGGATTTTCGCTGGTCGCGGAAGATATCGGCCTTGCCGGCGAGGCCGGTGCCGACGGAATCGAGTTTGCCAAGGCCGAGCGTGTCGAATTTGGGCTCGCCTGGGGTGGTCTGGTTTCCGGCAATATCCAGGTGACCGGAATTGCCCTGGACAAGCCGGATATCTATCTGGAAATCGGCCCGAACGGCACCACGAGCTGGGAGCCCCGCCGCGACATCAGCGACATTGGCGACTTGATCGAGGCTGAAACCGGCGACGCTGAAACCGATGCGGTGGTGGAAGCCACGCCTGCGCCTGCGTCTGAAGCAGAGCCGGTAGAAATAGCCGCAGCTCCCGAGGGCTATCTCAAGAGCATTGGTGTCGACAGCCTGCAGATCACCGGTGGCACGGTGACCTACAAGGCGCCGGATGCTGCCGAGCCGGTTCGTATCTCCAACCTTGATCTCAGCCTGCAGGCACCCAGCCTGTCGGGTGAGGTGGATCTGACATCCAGCTTCACGTTCCGCGAAATGCCGGTCGCCGTCGCAGGATCCCTGACCAACCCGCTCGCTCTCATGGGCGGGGAGCAGGTTCCGGTAGATCTGAAGATTTCCAGCGGTGAAAACAGCGTCTCGGTCACCGGTCAGTCCGGCCTGGATCCGATGCGCGCTGAGCTGGCTCTCACAGCCGCCGGGCCTTCGCTGAAAGCGCTTGCGGCGCTGGCCGGGCAGGACCTTGCCGCCGATCCGGGTGCTTTTGCCGTGTCGGCCAAGGTTGCAGGCACCGAGGCCATGCTGTCGCTGGCTGATCTCGACATCACGCTTGGCCAACTGTCTCTTGGCGGTGCGGCGGACGCGGATCTGTCGGGGAGCGTTCCTGAAGTCTCCGGCCGGCTGGTGCTGAAAGACGGTTCGATTGCCGATCTCCTGCAACTGGCGGGCAGGGATTTGCCTGCAAGCGGCAAACTCAGCCTCGACCTCGCCTTTGCAACCGTGGGGCAGACAGGGGAGGAACTGCTTGCCGGTCTTGATATCACGGGGTCCGTACGTATCGCCGAGGGCGAGATTGGCGGACTTGGGCTTGCTTCGGCGGTCGGCGGCGATCCGGAAGCGGACCGCTTGACGAACCTTGCCATGGATATCGATCTGCAGGGACTGGAAAACCCGATATCGCTCAGCGGTGCCTTGTCCTGGCGCGGCGAAGCGTTCAGCCTGACCGGCGAAGGAGACACCGCTCGCCTGCTGGCGGGGGGAGCTGCGCCGGTTTCCGTGAGCGTGAAGGGCAATCGGGTGAGCGCCGGCTTCAACGGTCGGGCTTCGCGCGACGGTGCACTTGATGGTGCGGTCAGTGTCGATACTGCCGACCTGCGCGGGCTCATGGCGTGGCTCGGCAAACCGCTTGGCAGCGGTGGCGGTCTGAAGCGCTTCAAGGCTTCGGGCATCTTCGGCGTTGCAGGCGAGACGATTTCATTCGAGGAAACACGGTTCACGCTGGACGATACGTCGGGTGAAGCCAACGGACGGATCGTCCTTGGCGGCAAGCCAAGCGTTACGGCGCGGCTGGATCTGCGGGAACTTGTGCTCGACCCCTATCTCGGCGGCGCATCGTCTTCGGGCGCAGGCAGCGGCGGTGGTGGCGGTTCTGGCCAGGCGTCCGGAAATTCCTCGACTGGCGGCGGCAAGCGCGGTGGGGCAGGTGGCTGGAGTACAGAGCCGATAGATTTCTCCGGCCTCAATGCGATCGACGCGGACTTCAAGCTGACCACCAGCGAAATCCGCTGGGACAAGATCAAGATTGACCAAAGCGCCCTGTCGACCACCATCAAGAACGGTGTGCTGACTGCGAACCTGGAAAAGCTGGCACTTTACGGCGGCTCCGGCACAGGTACGGTTACGCTCAACGGGGCGTCCGCAACACCTCAAGTTGCCGCGAAATTTGCTCTCGCCAACCTCAACGCCTATCCGTTGCTGCGCGATGCAGCCGATTTCAGCTGGATCGAAGGCAAGGCCAACATCAACCTGGATGTTACCTCCAAAGGTGGCAGCGAACAGGCATTGGTGCAGGCCCTGAACGGGACAGCCAACTACACGTTCGCCGACGGCGCGATCAAGGGCATCAATGTGCCGCAGATGGTGCGTGGCCTGTCGGTGGAGACGTTGCTCGGATGGCAGGCCAATCCGTCGGCCAAGACCGATTTCAGCTCGCTCGGCTCAACATTCCAGATCCAGAACGGCATTGCCAAGACCGACGATCTGTCCCTGATCGGGCCGCTGGTTCGCATGACCGGCAAGGGCACGACGGACATGCCGGCGCAGCGACTTTCCTGGCGTGTGGAGCCGAAGATCGTGCCGACGCTGGAAGGTCAGGCCCCGCAGCCTCGGCGGAAGGGCGAAGACAAGAAACTGGCCGGCCTAGGTGTGCCCATCGTGATCGAAGGTCCGTGGAACGATCCGCGGATCTATCCGGACATCAAGGGTATTCTGGAAAACCCGGAGGCAGCCTACAAGCAACTGCAGCAGACCGGCGGTGAGCTGATCTCCATTCTTCAGGGAAAGAAGGAACCGTCCCAGGAGCTGGTTGACCAGGCCAACAAGGTCATCAACCAGGCGACCGGCGGCAAGACCCAGATCGACGTTCAGAAGGTTCTGGACGGCGAGGTCGATGACGAGGAAGTTCTGAAAGCGGTAGAAGAAGGCTTCGGCCTGCCTTCCGGCCTTTTGGGCAACGTGTTCGGAAACAAGAAGAAAAACAAGAACTGACGGCACATTGGCGCAATGGTGCTGCGTTTCGGGGCCGCTCCTTTGTTTTTGTCGTGGGACTGAGCGGGCAGGTTTCGGCTGTGCGGGTGACCTGGCAGCGGACTTGTTGTCCGGTCAGAACTGCCGCGCCCTATGAGCCAGTTCGACACCAGGGCTGACCCGCATCAGCCGCATTTCTCCGAAGCTGCGGATCTCGCGTTTGCCAAGGTCTTCCAGGTGAAACTCGTCCACCAGGAATTCCTTCATGGCATCCGGGGCAACGACGCACATGGGATTGGCGAATTCCTGCAGTCGTGCGGCAAGGTTCACTGCCGAGCCGAAGACGTCATAAACGTACTTCTGGATTCCGACGACGGAACCGACTGCCGATCCCGTACCCAGTCCGACACGCGCCCGCCACTTGTGTTGATGGCTCTGGTTTCGGCGCTCCAGGTAACGAATGAAGCGCACGGCGCAGTTGGCAACAGCGCGCATATGATCCGGTGACGGCTCAGGCATGCCTGAAACGGCAAGATAGGCATCGCCGATGGTCTTGATGCGCTCACAGCCGAATTGCTCGGCGATACGGTCGAATGCGGTAAAGATGTCGTTCAGTTCTCCAAGCGTCACCGTCGGGTCGTGCTCTGCGGAGAATTTCGTGAAGTCCACGAAGTCGAGCATGACCACGGAAACGCTCTCGTAAAGCTGCGGCGTGACGACACCGAAGGTCTTGAACTCCTCGTAGACCGAACGCGGCATCAGGTTGAGCAGCAAACGCTCGACACGTTCCTTCTCGCGTTCCAGTTCGCGCGTATTCCGCTCTACCATGGAGGAGTAACTGTCGATCATCGACTCCAGTTCGCGGATCCGTGTGATGTTCTGGCACTCAACGACGAGGAAGTCCTGCTCTTCAGCTGGCGAAACGGTCAGGGCGATGACCAGGGTCCGGCGCTTGAGCTTGACGGAGACTTCTCCGGAAAAGCGTCCCTGCTCTTTGATTGCTTCACGAAGCTGTTCGATGTCGATAACCGGCAGCAGATCGGCAAGCGTGGTGACGGCTTCGGGCTTGCCGAACCAATCGGAAAACGGAGCGTTCTGGAACAGGAACTGGAGGTCCTTGCTGTTGACGACGGCAATGCCGACCCCGATCGCGCGCAAGAGCTGCTGGTTGATGGCGGTGATGCTCATGTCGCACCGGTCGAAAGGATGGCGGAACGTCGCGCTTCGACTGCCGACATCACGGACTTGATGTCTGCAGGGTCGAACTTGTGTTCCACCAGCGTCTCGCGCAGGAGACGTGCAACTTCGTCAAAGTCCTCGTTTTTCAGGTTAAGGGTGGCATGGGTTCGTCTCAGCCGCTCTTCCGAATAGCTGACCGGCCCGCCCAACAGATAGGAGATAAACTTGGTCTGATGATCGATCAGGCGGGTCATGTCGACGTCGTCGAAAAAGTCACCGATCTCGTCGGAATCGAGAACCTTGTCGTAAAAGGTCATTACGATGCGGCTCACCGACCCGAAGCCGCCGTACTTTTCAAACAATGTCGCAGGCATGCCGCAGAACTCGATTTTCAGAATGAGATCAAGAATAAGAGAGTAGTCGACTATTCTGGCAATGCAAAGATTTTGTGTCGACTATTCCTTTGCGTCATTCGTCAGCTTCCTCTGGGAAGCATGACGTATTTCTGTCGCGTGCTGCCTGTCAGATCGTAAATTCGTGCCTTGGATGTTTGCGAAAACCCTCTGCAGACAGTATCCGGTCGGACGCCCGACCGGATGTGCCGATGTTCTTCGGGGGCTCCTGTTCCTTGTGAGTCGCCTATTTGGACAGGTCCTGAGCAAGCATGAGCGCGTTGCCATCCGGATCGTAGAAGGTTGCGGTGCTGACCATGCCTTCGATGGTCTCCGTCGCTCCGTCGAATTTGACACCGGCCCCTTCCAGCGCACTGCGGGCACCTGCGATATCGGCCACGCCGAAGACGGGAACCGTGTTTCCGGGCGTGGGTTCGGATTGTTCGCCCAGTCCCAGGGTCACGCCTTCGGTTCGGGTTGCCAGCTCGCTCCAGCCAGCGTCGTCCATATGATAGAGCAACTCGAACCCGAGTTTTTCCGCGTACCAGTCGGCACTTGCATGCCTGTCGCGAACGGAGAGGGCGAGAGTGATCGTATTATCCAGAGAAACGAGAGGCATGAGACTTTCCTATGTATCAAAAGTATAGTAGCTATAAAATATGAATATGCAGCTTCTTGTCAACCTCACATCCAAAGCCTGGTCGCTGAAAATTCTGGCTCAGTTGCATGCAGGTGTTTCCGGTCGGCAAGCCCCGCTGATCGCGGCGACAGGTGCGAGCCGCAGTTCTTTTACAGCAAGCCTTGAACATCTGTTCCAGCTTGGACTGCTGGAGCGAAACCCCGGCCACGGCCATCCCCTGCGGCCCGAGTTTCGGCTGACGGACAAAGGCAAGGTTGTTGCTGCCATGGCGAGCCGGATCGAGGAGATCGTTCCGAACGAGGATGCCTTTTCGGTACTGCGACGCAGCTGGACGGTGCCTATCCTGGCAGTAACCGGGGCGCCAAGCCGGTTTTCGGCGATCAAGTCAGACCTCGGACCGGTGACGGACCGGGCCCTGTCGAAGTCCCTTGGTGTTCTGGAAGAGCAGGAGTGGCTGAGGCGGGACATCGACCTGTCACAGCGCACACCTTTCCCGATCTATCACGCCGTGAATGCGGGTTTGAAAATCAATCAGGCGATCGCTGCGGGCGCCCGTTGACCCGGATGTGAACCAAAGTTCTACCCTGTGGTTGTATTTTCTGGCCTTGAAATGAAGTTTTCCCGGCTGCAATCCACCGCACAAGTCTTTGTCCAAGAACAATAATTTCGAAATCAATGAATCTGGGCGTGTAATGACGCATCATGACTCTTCTGGTTCATTGCAGTTTCCGGGTGTAGCGCTACGCTTGAATGGTCGAGGCGAATCTTGCGAGGCAAGCATGTCCCGGTCAGACGAAGAGAAATGCGGTCGCCTGATGCGCACCGCTTGTAGGAATGTCATCGGATTCTGGCAGCTTTTGCAGGAACCGGATGTTCACAGGCTCGATCATGTCAAACGCCTGCAGTATCGGGCCTACATGATCGGTTCCGCCCTCCATCTGGCAGACCTTGTGGTCAGGCACGAACACGCCCTGATCCATCTCCGCCGGGCGGTCGGGGAGCCCGAACTGGGCGAAGAGGCAAAACAGTTCCGCACCATGGTTCACGCGTTCGACGGTGATCATCAGGACGCACTGGATGCCAGGGCGCTGATTTTCAGTCAGGCCGTTCAGAGCGCGTTTGCGGATTAGAGACGGGTACGGTTGAGGTCAAAGGCCGAGTGCGGCGACCATCCTGTCGACCGCTTCCTCCACCGTGCCGGTGTTTTCAATGCGGATCAGATTGGCGACGTTTTCCGGTTCAAGGTCGGCACGGCGCAGCCGTTCCTCTATTTCCTGTCTGCTTTCGCGGCCACGTGCGGCGAGGCGTTCGGCGAGGACTTCGACCGGCGCGGTTATCAGCAGAACGCTGGCGTTTCGGTACTTGTCCTCTGCGTGCTTCAACACCTTGCGCGAGCCATTGGCAATCACGGTTACGCCTGCTTCGATTGCCTGGTCGTAGCTTTGCGGGATGACGTAGCCGAGCCCGTGGGCCTCCCAGCACAGGGCAACCTTTCCGGCAGCCCTCAGCTGATCGAATTCGGCGCGCGAAAGCGTATCGTGATCCTCGGCCTCGACATCGGCCTGCCGGGTGATCGCTCTCCGGGCGAAGCTGACGTCCGTCCGGCCCGCCAGACGGGCCTTGAGCGCGGCCATCAATGTGTCCTTGCCGGCCCCGCTCGGCCCAACCACGAGCACCATGCGGCCGGGGCCGAGTTTTTCTGTCATGTCGGACGCAGCCTCAGGCAACCCGTTTGCCCTCGCGCCAGACACCGCGCACGATCGGGATGTCACCAACCATTTTCACCTGGATGAGATCGGCCCTGAGGCCGGGTTCCAGGGTGCCGCGGTCTTGCAGGCCAATGGCCTTCGCAGGCGTCGCCGTGACCATGGCAACCGCCTGTGGCAGGGCAATCGCCTCGACCTCCGCAGCCAGCTGGAACGCAGCCTGCAGCAGCGAAATCGGCACATAGTCCGAGGAGAGCACATCCAGAACGCCCGCTTCGGCAAGTTCCTTTGCCGAGATATTGCCGGAATGGGATCCGCCGCGCACGACGTTCGGTGCCCCCATCAAAACGGCCATACCGGCTTCGTGAGATGCCTTGGCGGCTTCCAGTGTGGTTGGAAACTCGGCGATTTTCGTCTGCAGTGAAATCGCCTCGTCCACATGGGCGGTGGTGGCGTCGTCGTGGCTGGCGATGGCGATGCCACGGGCCTGGGCGATGGCCGACAGGTGCTTGCGGTTTTCAGGGGCGAGGCTGCTGGCACGCGCCTGGCGCTTGCGGATGAAATCGTCCATCTGGGCGTCGGTGAAGCCCTTCTTGCCCTGATAGTAGATCTTGTAGGCATCCATCGACACGAACTGGCGCTGACCGGGGGTGTGGTCCATCAGCGAGATCAGGCGGATGCTGTCGTCGTCCTCGAACACCTTGAAGGCGCTGAGAACGTCGGGCGCAGATACTTCGCAGCGAAGGTGGATGAAATGGTCGGCGCGCAGGCGGTTTTCCCGCTGGCCGGTTTCAATGGCATCCGCTAGCGCGCGCATATCCGAATAACCAAGGTCCGCGTCTTCATCCATGCCGACGCGCAGCGCATCGAACACGGTGGTGATGCCGGAACACGCGATCTGGGCGTCGTGGGCCTGCACGGCGGAAACCGGGCTCCAGCGCACCTTGGGACGCGGAGCATAGTGGGTTTCCAGGTGGTCGGTGTGCAGCTCGACCAGGCCAGGTAGCAGGTAGTCGCCTTCGCAATCATGCCCATCGACCTCGGTCGGTGACCCGATGCCGGAAATCAGACCGGCATCATCGATCGTCAGGGAACCGTCGAACACTTCGCCTGCGAGAACCAGACTGGCATTCTTGAAGACTTTGGGATGCTTGCTCATGCAGATTCCTCTTGGGAAAGACGCTCGGCCTGGCTGAGGGCGTCGGCGGGAGCGACGCTGCCGGTCAGCTGAAAGACGGTATGGACCTGGAAAGGCGCGCCGCGTTCGGCTTCGGTGTAGAGCGCAACGTGGCGGCACAGCCGCTTCTTGCCGATGACATCCGCAAAGTGGTCCTGGGCGGCATTTGCCATCCGCTCCATGTCGCTGTCGTCTTCCAGTTTGTTGGAAAGGGTCAGGTGGAAGCGGAATTCATCGAAGATATAGGGATAGCCCCACCTGACGAGATAGGTGTCATGCCTTTCCGACAGTCCGCTCTTGCGGCGGCGCTCAAGATCCGCCTCGGACAGTGGTGCGCGGAACGGCTCGAAGCGACGCACGCACAGGCCGGCGAAGGCGCGCAGGGCCGGCTCTTCTGCCTCAGGGGTCAGCGCCAGAAAGCGGCCAAGCCTGTTTACGCCGAGCGCTTCTATCTCGTAAGGGGCGATTTCCGCCGCAAAGGCTGCGCAGGCGTCCAGCAGCGCTGCCTCGGTCTGATCGGCTGCAAGGGAAAACGGGGCTTTCAAAGTCCCGTGAAATCCATAGCGCCGGGGGTCGGTCGTCAACTCCTGGAAACGTGCCGATGTCATGCCGGGCAGCTCCGGCTGCGGAAAGGCCTTGCCGGAAAAGGGATCGCGCCCAAGCCAGGAATTTCCGAGCTGCATCAGGCGGTCGTCGGCATCGGCGGCGAAATAGAGGGCATAGCGCATGAAGAAAATCGCGATTTTGAAATGTGGTTTGGCCGGATGTGGCAGGGCCACATCCTTCAACTTTCTGAGGGAGTGACCTAAAGGCGGGCGGTGACTTTTCTGTGACAGTTTCCGCCCGTCTGCAAGCCTTTCCTCATCTCGTGGCTCAGGCGGCTGCCTCCGCGCTGAAACCGGTCACGTCGATGATGCGGTCGGCGATCTGTTCCCGGACGTCCTGGTCGTGAAGAATGCCCACCATGGCAACGCCCTGGGTTTTCTTTTCTTCCACCAGACGCACGACCACGGCCCGGTTGGCAGCGTCGAGAGAGGCGGTAGGCTCATCCAGCAGCAGGATCGGATAATGGGCAATGAACCCCCTGGCGATGTTCACGCGCTGCTGCTCGCCGCCGGAGAACGTGGCGGGCGGCAGGGTCCAGAGGCGCTCGGGCACATTCAGCCGCGACAGCAGGGAGCGGGCTTTGTCGACGCCTTCTTCCTCGCTGGTGCCCTGGGCAATAAGCGGCTCGGCGACGACGTCTTCGGCCGAAACACGCGGGATGGTGCGCAGGAACTGGCTGACATAGCCGATCGTGTCTTCGCGCAGTCGCAGAACCTTGCGCGGCTCGGCCCCGGCAATGTTCACGATTTCATCGCCGACGGTCACCAGGATCTGACCCTCGTCACAGCGGTAGTTGCCGTAGATCATCTTGAGGATCGAACTCTTGCCGGCGCCGGAGGGGCCGCCAAGGACGACACATTCGCCGGAATTCACCGAGAATTCGACCTTCTCGACCACAGGAATGACGGTTCCGCCCTGCAGGTGCATGGTGAAGGACTTGCCGACGTTGTTGAGATAGAGGCGTACGGGCATTTCGGTCCTCATACCTGGAGAATGGAAGAAACAAGCAGCTGGGTATAGGGCTCGCGCGGATCGTCGAGCACCTGGTCCGTCAGGCCGCTTTCGATGACGTTGCCGTGGCGCATCACCATGATCCGGTGCGACAGCAGCCGGGCGACCGCAAGGTCGTGGGTGACGATGACCACGGAAAGTCCGAGATCGGCCACAAGACGGCGCAAGAGGTCGAGAAGACGTGCCTGCACGGAGACGTCCAGACCGCCGGTCGGCTCGTCCATGAAGACCAGCCGTGGTCTCGTGACGAGGTTGCGGGCGATCTGCAGGCGCTGGCGCATGCCGCCGGAGAAGGAGCGCGGATCGTCGTCGATCCGGTCGCTGTCGATTTCCACTCGTCCCAGCCAGTCGTCGGCGGTGGAGCGGATGTTGCCGTAGTGGCGCTCGCCAACCGCCATCAGCCTTTCGCCGACGTTGGCGCCTGCGGAAACGTTCATGCGCAGCCCGTCCGCAGCATTCTGGTGCACGAACCCCCAGTCGGTGCGCATCAGCAGGCGGCGCTCGGCCTCGGTCAGCTGATAGAGGTTGCGCATGGTGCCGTCGCGCATGCGGTATTCGATGGCTCCCGCCGTCGGCGCGAGACGTGTCGACAGGCAGTTGAGCAACGTGGTCTTGCCGGAGCCGCTTTCGCCGACGATGGCAAGCACCTCACCGGGCCAGAGATCGAAGGAGACATCGGCGCAGCCGATGCGGTCGCCATAATAGCGGGTGACGTTATGAACCTGCAGCAGCGGGTCCGCGGAGGGAAAGGCGTTCATCGGGCGGTCTCCTCTGCCTGGGTGGCGCCGAACTGGTGTGCCGCCGGATCGGCCGCCATCGGGCCGAGATGGCCGTCCGCGCGCCGTTCCTCGCAATAGTCGCTGTCGGAGCAGACGAACATGCGCCCGCCCTTGTCATCCAGGATCACCTCGTCGAGATAGACATTCTCCGCGCCGCACAGGCCGCAGGGCTTGTCGAATTTCTGCACCTCGAAAGGATAGTCCTCGAAGTCGAGGCTCTTCACCTTGGTGTAGGGCGGAATGGCGTAGATGCGTTTCTCACGCCCGGCACCGTAAAGCTGAAGCGCTGCCATCTGGTCGATCTTCGGGTTGTCGAACTTCGGCGTCGGCGACGGATCCATCACGTAACGGTCGTTGACCTTCACCGGATAGGCGTAGGTGGTGGCGATATGGCCGTTCTTGGCGATGTCCTCGTAAAGCTTCACATGCATGAGGCCGTAATCCTCGAGCGCATGCATCTTCCGGGTCTCGGTTTCGCGTGGCTCCAGGAAGCGCAGCGGCTCGGGGATCGGCACCTGGAAGACGATGATCTGGTCTTCGCGCAGGGCCTTTTCCGGAATCCGGTGGCGGGTCTGGATGACGCTTGCCTCCGACGTCTCGTAGGTCGTGCGCACGCCGGCGGTCTTTTCAAAGAAACCGCGCAGGGAAACCGCGTTGGTGGTGTCGTCGGAGCCCTGGTCGATCATCTTCAGGCAATCGTCCTTGCCCAGAATTGCCGCCGTGACCTGCACCCCGCCGGTGCCCCAGCCATAGGGCATCGGCATTTCGCGCGAGGCGAAAGGCACCTGGTAACCCGGTATCGCGATGCCCTTCAGGATTGCCCGGCGGATCATGCGCTTGGTTTGCTCATCCAGATAGGCGAAGTTGTATTCGCCCTGTTCGAAAATCTGAGCCGTGTCGTTCATTGCGCAGCACTCCGTTCCCTGAGTATCCGGCGATAGTGGTCGAGGCGCATGTCCAGCGTTCCGGTGTGCAACTCGAACAGGTGATTGTCGTTGTCGTAGAAGTAGATGGACCTGCCTTCACCTTCGACGCGGGCGCGCGGTGGTTTGACTTCCAGGCCAAGGCGCTCGACGGCTGCCAGCTTCGTGTCGAAGTCTTCCTCTTCAATCTTGAAAGCCACGTGATTGTAGGTGCGCTCGTTCAGGGCATCGCCCTGCATGATCGCGATCCAGACGTCACCGACCAGAAAGAACTTTTCCTGGGAGAGGGAAAAGGTGGCCTCTTGACTGGAGTAGACTTCCCGAGCTTCGAGCACCGTCGTCAGCAGGTTCGTCATCCTGTCCAGATCACTGACGATGAACGTCATATGACTGAGTCCGCTGCTCATTCCGCCGCCTCCTGGGCGGTGCTGCCCTCTTCTTCTTCCTGGCGGCGTTTTTCGAACCATTCGCCGCGCATCCGGCGCACCAGATCGAGTTCGGCCTGGAAATCGACGTAATGCGGCAGCTTCAGGTGTTCGACGAAACCGGTCGCCTGGATGTTGTCTGAATGGGACAGGACGAATTCGACATCCTGAGCCGGGGCGGACTGTTCCTCGCCCAGTTCCTGCCACCGCATGGAACGGTCGACCATGGCCATGGACATGGCCTTTCTCTCCACCTGCCCGAACACGAGACCGTAACCCCGGGTGAAGGTCGGGGCGGTCTTGGCCGAACCCTTGAACTGGTTGACCATCTGGCACTCGGTTACCTTGATGGCGCCGAGCGTGACGGCAAAGCCGAGTTCCTCGGCGAAGAATTCCACTTCGACCTCGCCGTAGCGGATTTCGCCGGCGAAGGGGTGTGTGCGGCCGTAGCCGCGCTGGGTGGAATAGGCCAATGCCAGCAGGAAGCCTTCGTCGCCACGGGCGAGGTTCTGCAGGCGCAGGTCCCGGTCGGCCGGGAAGGACAGGGGCTCGCGGGTCAGGTCGCCGACGGGCGCATCCTCGTCGGTTACCGGGTCCGGCTCCATCAGGCCTTCGTCGCCCAGCAGGTCGGTGACGCGCGGCATGCTGCCTTCTTCAGCGGTAGCTGTTTCGACAGGCTTTTCGAGACCGTCCTCTTCGGCGGCCAGCGCGAAATCCAGAAGGCGGTGGCTGTAGTCGAAGGTCGGGCCCAGCATCTGGCCGCCCGGCAGGTCCTTGTAGGTGGCTGAAACGCGCCGTTCCACCAGCATCTTCGCGGTGTCAATCGGCTGGCTGTAGCCGAACCGTGGCAGGGTCGTGCGGTAGGCACGCATCAGAAACGCGGCTTCGATCAGGTCTCCGCGCGCCTGCTTGATGGCAAGCGCGGCCAGCATCTCGTCGTAGAGCGAGCCTTCGCCCATGACACGGGCGACAGCATGGGACAGCTGCTGGGCGATCTGCTCCAGCGTCAGCGAGGGAACGGAGGTGTCGCCCCGGCGGCGCTTGGCCATGAGCTTGTGGGCGTTGCGGATGGCCTTTTCGCCACCCTTTACGGCTACATACATGGATCAGACCTCCGCTTTGAGGATGCGGGTGGAACGGGGCAGGGCAGACAGCACATCCTGTCCGGCAAAGACCAGATCGATACCCCGTGGAAACTGGCGGTTGTTGGCAATCACCTGGTCCCAGAACACTGGCGGAACCGGACCGGTGCCAAAGGAAACGGTGTCCTTGATGCCCGGACCGCTAAAGGAGACTGCCGGATGGGACCCGAAGTCCTGACCAGTCAGGATCACCGTTGTCGACCGGTCCGGATATTCGGCGGATCCCTGGTTGAAACTTGCCAGCGGGATCATGTTCACCGGTGCGCTGACCAGCGCAAAGGCCGCTTCCACCGGTTCGGTGACGATCGGGCAGCCGGTGTGGAAGCGCAGAAAGGTCTTCACGGCGTCCGACGTCATCAAAGGCTTGTCGAGCCAGATCGGCGTGTCGTAGTCGAACAGTGTCAGGGCAATGGTGGCGGCCACCTGCGTCAGCGGTGCGGGCGGCTTCAGACTGCCGGCGGAAATCGCCTGCCGCGTACCCGGGCGGGCCATGGCATTCATGATCGCGCGAAAGCAACCCTGCGCATCGTGAACCGGGTCCTGAAATCCTGCGGCCAGCGGTGCGGCGGCGGTCTGTTGTGCTGCGCTCATCAGTTGTCTCCCCGCACCATGGTGAAGAAGTTGACCTTGGTGGCCTCGGTTTCCTCGCGAACGGTTTCCTGCGTTCCTGCCTGGGCTTCGGCCAGCGGCGCGATGATGTCCGTCTCGATGCGCTCCTGCATTGCAGGGTGTTGCCACAGGGCGTCGATCACGGCGGACTGCAGCGCTTTCTGCTTGTTGCGGCCAAGGCTGTAGGCATTGCCGGTTTCACCGGTTTCCAGGCGAACAACGCAGCGGGTGACCGTGACCTCGCCCAGGTTGAACGGACTGCCGGTGCCGCCCATGCGGCCGCGCACCATCACAAGGCCGGTTTCGGGCTGGCGCACCAGCTCGTAGCTTTGCGGTGGAAGTGCGCTGAATTTTTCCGCGACGGCCTCGGCGGAGGCTGCGGCCAGTGTCGCGATCACCTTCTGACGGGCGCTCACGGCTGCGCCGGGTTGGGTGTCTGGGGAGGCGGAAGAGGTAATGTCTGTCATGAAGCGCGCCTTTTGGGTTGGGCGGTTCTTCGGAAAGCGTTTGAAAACGCCCTTGTCCTAGACTTGATTTGTCTATTTGTCTAGACAAATAATCCGGTTGACTCTTTGGTACCGAAATTTGATGACGGGCTCATGACGACGAACAGCACTCTCGACCGCAGCGCCGGAATTGCGGTGTGGCGCCAGATCATGGAAACGCTGAAGGCGGAAATCGTGAGCGGGGCCTTTGAAAAAGGCAGCCGCCTGCCTCCGGAATCCGAGCTTGCAAGCCGGTTCGGCGTCAACCGCCACACGGTGCGCCGGGCAATCGCCGCGCTGACGTCGGATGGTATTCTGCGGGCCGACCAGGGCCGTGGCACCTTTGTTGCCTCAGCCCCGCTCAGCTATCCTATCGGTCCGCGCACGCGCTTTTCGGAAATCGTTTCGGGCCAACTTCGGGCACCGTCCGGACGGTTGATCGGCTCGGCTGTCGAGGAAGCCGACGCCCTGCTGGCGCATCAGCTTGGCGTGCCGCTCGGAACGCTGCTCATTCGCGTGGAAACCCTGCGCGTTGCCGATGGTGTGCCGATGATCGCGGCCACAAGCTGGTTCGAACAGTCCCGCGTGCCCAATTTCGTCGCCGATTATGCCGACACCGGATCAATCACCGCGGCTTTGCAACGCGCCGGCATTTCCGATTACCGCCGCAAGGAAACGCGCATCACGGCCGAGCTGGTGGAAAACCGCGATGCCCAGCAGCTTGGTCTGGCGCTGGGCCAGCCGGTGATGGTGATGGAAAGCGTCAACCTGGACATGACCGGCAAGCCCCTGCAATACACCCGTGCCCGCGTGGCGGCGGACCGCATGCAACTGGTGGTCAGCGGCGAGGTTTAGACGCTTGCATTGACGCGAGGTTGGTTCGCCAGCCATGCCCGAAGGATCAACCAATCCGCCGCCAGGCTCCGGGTGACATGCCCGCCATCTTCTTGAATGCGCGGGAAAACGCTGCTTCCGACCGGTAACCCACGTTCCAGGCGATTTCCGCAATTGATGATCTGCTGTCCCGCAATTGGCGCGCTGCGAGCTGCAGGCGCCAGGACGTCACATATTGCATCGGTCCCTGACCCATTTTTCCGGCAAAGCGTTCGGTCAGCACCGTGCGGGACGTGTTGATCTGCCGGGCAAGGCGTTCCAGCGTCCAGTCCGATGCCGGGTCGGCGTGTATGGCGGTGATCGCGGCACCGGCGACCGGGTCGGTGAGGGCGCCGAGCCAGCCTTCGCTCGCCGGGGCCTGCGACAGCACATGGCGGCGAAGCGTTTCGATGAAGATCAGTTCGCACAGGTGCAGGCGTACGCTGCGGCTGCCGGGCTGGTCTGACTGTATTTCTGTCCGGGCTATGTCGATCAGCCTTTGCAGACTGTCATCAGTCCTTTCGGATGACGAGACCAGAAGCCGGCGTTCGAGCCTTGCAAGCAGCGGGTTGAAGGGTCTTGCGTCGCAGGCGAGGAACCCGCACAGGAACAAGGCCCGCGGGTGTCCGCCACCGCCTTCCGGAACGATGCTCGGCAAGCGTCCGGCGGTAAGGTTTTCGAAAAAGTCGACGACCTCGTCCGCACTGAACTCGGGAGGCGTTCCAGTTGCGCTTTCCATCCGGTATCCATCGCCCTGCGGGAAGACGAGAACGTCACCCCGGTTGAACCGGATGGGCGCCTCGCCCGGTATGGAGGCCAGGCCTGAGCCTTCCAGGACGACATGATAGGACAGCACGTGCTGCCCGGGATCTGCAAGGATCGCGCGGTAGGCATTCGTGTGGGGAATATCGACGCACCAGGGGTCGCTGGCATCCACCAGGAACATCAGCGCACCGGTCAGGCGCACGAGGTTCAGAACGTCGGCGAGTGGATCCTGTGCTGGTCCAGACCCGGCAGGGGTTGCCGTTCCCCGCGCGGATGCGAGGGCAGAACTTGCGGACAGTGGAGCATGGAGCCGGGACATGTCCGAGTTTAGCATTTCCAGCCGCAGGTAAGAAATCAACGGAAGGACACTTCGCCATGGCTGCATTCGTGTTTTTCGACGTCAGGGAAATCCACGATCCGGAACGCCTGGGTGCCTATCGCGCCAAGGTCTTTGAAACCGTGGAACACTTTGGCGGGCGCTACCGTGTTCTCGGCGACATGGATAGCGTTCTGGAAGGTGACTGGACGCCCAATATCCCGGTGCTGATCGAGTTTCCCGACAGCCAGACTGCCCGAGCCTGGTATGAGTCCGATCTTTATGCCCCGCTTAAGAAAGACAGGATTGCCGCAGCCCGGTGTGACGGCGTTCTGTTGGGCGGGTTCGAGCATGGTCCGGGCACTTGAGGAAACAAGCGCCCGTGACGGGTGCGTGGCCGACGCTTGATCAGGATTCCGGCAAATTGGCCGGGTCGAAGTCGCACATCTCGGCGGCCTTGGCGAGGCTCTCGCTGAAGCCGGCCGGCGAGAAGCGGCCGTAGAGCCAGGTTTCGCCCAGGCTTTCGCGTTCGACGGAAATGTCGATCGTTGTCTGCGCATCTGCCACCGCGGCGGCCATGTCCTTCACGAAGCCGGACGTCATCGAGATCTGGTAAGGGTCCTGCAATCCGACGGGAAACATCTCTCCTCCCAGCCAGGAATCTTCCTCGTCGATGGTGATTTCAACCAGGTCGGTCTCGGCCCAGGGGTCTTCTTCGTTTTCGGTGTAGGGCGCATATTCGTATGTGAAATCCGCATTATAGCCATTGACGTCGAAGCTGAACTGCAACGAGCCGGAGGTGTCGCGCGCCGGAGCGTTGTTATAGACAAGGCAGGTGCTGCCGATCCTGGCGGTTTCCCAATCGCCGCTGCTGAACGGCGCGGCAACCGCACCTGTTGCCGGCAGCAAGGCCAGCACCGAGACAAAAGCTCTGAAATTCATTCCAAAATACCTCGAATGCATATTGATATGCGGACACCGGCCCCTCGCGCGGCGGCGACCTTTGCGCACGCTCGAACCTTTGCCGTTTCCGGCAATGCGGCGCATGCGCATTGCCGACTAGACGCGAATTTGCTTAAGGACAGGTTCAGTAAACTGCATGTCCGGCTTCAGATCAGCCAACGATTGCTGTCAGATGGCATGCTCCATTGGCACATCGAGGAAACGGCAACTCCAATAGTGAACAGAATTAGTCCCAAAACCTTGGTAGGAATGTCGTTCTCCGCCTAGCGGGCCAAGGCGAAACGTATCATTCGATCTGCTATTTCGCGGTGGTGCGACCCGGGTAATTCATGGCCGACCCCTTCGAGGATCGCAAGCTCGGCCCCTGGTATGCCTTCAGCCAGAGCTCTGCCATTTTCGACCGGCAGGATAGGGTCCTCCGATCCATGCAGGACGAAAACCGGGCAGGAGATCTCGCGGAAACGGCCAGCCCAGTTTTCCCGCGTTGTCCGGGAAGAATGGTTGAACATGCTGGCGGGGCTCTCGGTTCGATCAAGGACCTTCTCCACCCTTGCGAGTGCCGCTTCTGCATCGAAGGTGTTTGCTGTCCCGCTGCACAGCCTGTCTATCTCGACGAGGAAACGGGAAACGGTTCGCCTGTCTTGCCAGTCCAGTTCTCCGAAACCCGCAAAGTGTCGAAGAAAATCATCGGAGATTGTCGGAAGTGGAGCACCGTCCCAGCCCAAAGGTTCACTTCCGATCAGCGTGACGGAGTGAATGCGCTCCGGATGAGACAGGGCGAGCATCTGGGAGATATATCCGCCGAGGGACATGCCTGCCAGGTGTGCCGCTGGCAGTCCGTATGACTCCATTACGGCCAGGACATCCGTCGCCATGTCCTCAATTGCGTAGGTCGCCTCACCAGGCGGCACTGTTGTTGAGCATCCGGTATCACGATGGTCGAAGCGGATGACAAAAAAACCCTGTTCGGCCAAGAGGTTGCACAACTCATCCGGCCACCCGAGCATGGACGCCGTCGCTCCCATTATGAGGAGGAGTGGCGTACCTTCAGGAACTCCGAAGGTCTGGGTTGCAATGCGAACGTCTCCACTGTCGACAAACATCAGGTCTCCGCTCTCTCTGGCAAGAGAGCTTCTTGCAAAGACTACAGCTGACACGACCAACGCCATGGCATCTCGCCGATTCATTGCGCCCTCCATTTATAACCTGCGCGCAGGTTATAAATGGAGGTGAGCTTTTGTCAATCGATAGGCAGCCACTTGAACGCAGTTTCGAGACGTTCGAGGACAAAGGCTGGCAATGGAACTCTTCCGTCACTTGCAACCCATTGCATGGTGGCGCCAGCGATTATGGCATGCAGATGCGCTGCAATCTCTTCCGCATCCTGATGGCCGGTGAGACGAGCCGCTATAGCGGCCTGGACAAGTTGATACCGTTCGTTTGCACAAGCCCGGAGAATGGGATCGCGCGCTTCCAGAGCCGCGATCGCAACCCGTGCAGAGAACCCCTCTCCGCTGCCCATGCTCTCGACAATCTCGACCAGAAACTGCCAGAGATTGTCTTTTCCCCGGTTGACAGGAAGTTCGGCAAGCCAGGCCCTCGTCGTGTCGACCTCATGTCTTGCCATCCTGTGGAGGATGGCGTCGCGATCACCAAATCTCTGGATGAGAGTTGCCC
The DNA here is from genome assembly GCF_001579905.1 of Labrenzia sp. CP4. Classification (NCBI taxonomy): domain Bacteria; kingdom Pseudomonadati; phylum Pseudomonadota; class Alphaproteobacteria; order Hyphomicrobiales; family Stappiaceae; genus Labrenzia; species Labrenzia sp. CP4. The sequence continues at coordinate 371,200 of NZ_CP011927.1, forward strand.
GGGAGAGCGCTACCCGGCTGGCAACATCACTTAATGTGAAGCCTGCTCCTTTTTCCGCCAGGACTTCCAGAGCGGCATTGAGAACATCAATATCCGAAACTTTCTTTGGCCGCGGCATTCTTGATCCGTCTTGTGGCTGAGCTGAAAGCCTTGTGTCGCACGTCATCTGAAATCCGCGCAAGGAAACAATGGCGACGCTGAACGAAGCAAGACATGTTGCGAGGGGATAACCGGGAGGCTGAATGTCTTAGTGGCAACCCAAAAAGCCGCTGCGTTAACCCGAATGCTTACTATAATTATGCGCGCTGCTCGAAGACGAAGGGAGCGAGAGGAGCCGGCGAGCGTTTCCGAGAGGGAGTGAGCCTCAGCTCAAACGGATCGTTCCCGAAAACTTGCCACTCAAGTTTGGAGCCGAGTTTCAAAAGACCCCAGGCGTGGGCAGGCTCTCCGCCCGTGGTGAAGCATTCGGTCAGGCTTTGCTGTGTGAGGTGTGGAATGCCGTCAATTGTTGTGACCGTGTTCCGGTGCACGTGTCCTGCGATACAGGCGAGTGGCACCCGCGCCTGGGCAATAGCTGCGCGGATGCGCTGTGATTGCGGATAGGTCGAATATTCGGCATTTCGCTCAAAATAGTAATTGCCGATCTGGCTGTGTCCTGAAAACGGGATGTGACTGGCGATCAGTGTCGGCTTGTCGACCTGCTGGGTCATCTGAGATAACCAGCGAAGGTCGGCTTCAGGCAGAACAAACCCTGCGTTCGTCTCATGATATGTGAATCTGGTATCGGCGCGCCACACTGCAAGTTTCCAGCCGCCGAGGTCAATTACGGTGTTATCCAGCCCAGTGCGCAGGATTTCCGCGTTTTCACCAACGCTCAGGTTGTCACGATCATGGTTGCCGCACAAATGCTGCACCGGTGCTTCCAGTTCCGCGAAGATTTCTGCAACCTCTCTCTGGAGACGCATATCTGTTTGTTTGTCAACGTCGGTAATGCGATCTCCCAGATCAAGAACAATGTCTGGCTTTTCGGTGTTTGCCCAGACCACGAAGTCCGCGAGAGAATGGAGAGCAGATTTTCCATGCGTTGCGTGATGATGAATATCTGTAACAACTGCAATTCTGATCATGTGATCTGATCCTGGTTCGGAGGCGCGATAGTTCTGTCACCGCGGGACGTTGGGGTCGATATGACCAGAAACGTCACTCCGGAACGTTCGTCGTTTCTTGCCTGATGGGATACAAGGGGCGGGATCTCGATGCCTTGCCGGGCCGGGACCTTATACAAATGGCCTTCTATCTCCATCGTCAACCAACCATCGAGAACATAGAAGAATTGCCTCGCGCGGGAGTGATAGTGACGCTGTTCGGCTGTGCGTGCGGGCATGAACTCCTCGATAATCAGGAGTGGGTCGCTGTTCGCCAGAACCCAGCCGTCACAGTTGTCGCCCCAATTGTAGTGTGCCGCCGTTGCGGTGCTCACGAGCGTGTACATGCCTTGACCTGTGTTGAGGTTTGATTTTGTTGTGCGTTCTGCACGAGCGGCAACACCGGTGCCTGCGTCGGAAATTGTCGATGCCGGCCAGCCCGATCTGGGAGGGTTAGTCGAACATGCCTTTCGGTGTTTCTCCCGCAAGGAAGGGGGCAATGAACGCATTAAGCAATTCCGGTTGCCGAATGATCGCGGTGTGGGAGGTTGCCGGCAAAATCGCAAGGCGCGACGCGGGCAAGGGATTTCCCAGATCGCCCATCGAACCGCCGCCCAGAAGACGGAACATTGCCACCGAGTGCTCAAGGGTCGAGACGTCGGCGTCGCCGGAAATCAGGAGCACAGGGGCCTGCAAGGTCCTGACGTCCTCTTCCCAGGATACCGGCTCATGTTCCAGACCGATCATGCGTGTAACGAAATCGTCGAACCCGTCCGGATCGGGTGCCAACCTCTTCCAGTCTTGCTCGATCGGTGTTCCGGTGAACATATCTGGCGTCATGGAGGGTACCATGGCGCGATATTCCGGCTGCATGCCCTCAATGTCGTAGGCAAGGGAAGCGGCGACCAGTTGATCGACCTTCCCAGGGTGGCGCACCGCAAGCTGAAACCCGACTGCGGCGCCCATGGAGTAGCCGAAAACGTCTGCTTCTGGCAGGTTCAGGGCATCCATGAATAGGGCAACATCTTCTGCCAAGGCAGGGTAAGTTATGGACCTGTCTATATCTTCCGTCCGGCCGTGCCCTTGGAGTTCCACCGCGTAAACGCGTCTGGTCTCCGCCAGCATTGGGATGATGTCACCCATAGACTGAATGTTCATGTATGCCCCATGGAGGACAACAATCGGTTCGCCTTCACCGCTTATCTCGTAATACATCCGCATGCCGTTCACCTCGGCATAGCCGTTTTGTAGTGTAGAGTCGGCAAGCGCGATGCTGGGTGACGCCAGCATCGACAAGATCAAAGCGGCACTCGTCATATGTCTTTTCATGGAAAGGTTATCCTCAGCCTTGCCTGTCGCACCTGACTGTCAAAGACTGCGCGCGAAAGCTTCGAGTTGGTCGAGGCAGGTTCCCCATCCAGAGTGGAAACCCATTTCCTCGTGCCGTTTTCTGTCTTCCGGATTTTTGTGCATCACCAATGCCCGGTAATACGTTCCGCCTTCGGTAGGGCGCATGGTGATGTCCACGCTCATGAACGTTTCGCCGTTGGGCCTGAAACCTGGCCCCATGGCATCAGTCCAGACCAGTCGCTGCTCGGGTTTTGCAAGTAGAACGCAGCCGGGAGGTTCTGCCATTTCGTTCCCTTCCGGCGACGCCATAACGACAGTGAAAATCCCGCCGGGATGCGGTTCGATAGCGGCCCGCGCCACTGTCCACGGTTTGGGGGCAAACCATTGAGCAAGCAGCTCCGGTTCTGTCCAGGCGCGCCAAAGCTGTGCGGGAGATGCGGAAACCTTCCGTTCGAGCACCAAATCAAGTTCGGGGTCGTGTGTCATTCCTTGTCCTCTGCCTCATTCATGTTGGCCAGAAATGCGTCGAGCCGATCGAGCCGCGCCTCCCAGTGGCGTCGCTGTTGTTCCAGCCAGCCTTCTGCAGCACGGACCGTTTCCGGGCGAAGGCGGCAAGTTCGGATTCGGCCGGACTTATTCGTTTCGATCCAACCGCTCTTCTCCAACACATTGATGTGTTTGAGAAAACTCGGCAGCGCCATTTCATGGGATGCCGCAAGTTCCGAAACCGGGGCTGGTCCGTTGACCAATTGTGCGATTACCGCGCGCCGGGTCGTGTCGGACAAACAGTGGAAGATCGAATCTAAGTTAGCCATATGGCTAAGTAATGATGCGGCGTCCGTCATGTCAAGAAAGTTTTCCAGTTGGCTAACTTTTAGTCGATAAGAGCCCACTGGCTGGCGCAATCATCGACCGGAGGGGAGATCTGCTTCGTAGGGTTCTGCGTGGCAATTTGATCCATCAATCACTCTGAAGGCGCCTGCCTGCCGTATCAAGGCGATGTGTGGGAACGCCTGTTGACCCGCAAATCCAGGCGGCCCAAGCTTGCGGTTGCCAACATTTCTCCCGGGCGAGGTACCTTTGTGACAGCCCCACACCGCCTTGCGTGCGACACGATTGTATTTGCTTCTACCCAGAGAACGGGCAGCACGGCGCTGGCAACGACGCTGAGTGCGTCGAAGGTGACCCGGCAAAGCTACGAGTGGTTCGGGCAGGGGCATTTCGACAAGAAGATCCGGCACTTCCTGCCGGAGTTTCACGATCTGCCCGCAACGGCAGAAGAGCTGAAGCGCTATGTGCGGGCGATCCGGGATTTTGACGCCGGTTCGGGTCTGCCGGTCTCGCTGATGCTGCACAATTATCAGTTCGACCTGTTGCGGGAACTCGGCGTGACCAGGCTGGAAGAGCTCTTCGGCGACTGCCTCTACGTCTACAATCACCGGGGCGACATCTACTATCAGGCCGTATCGCTTCACATTGCCATCCAGACCCAGCAATGGGTTTCCTCGCAGGAGTGCATCGCCGAGCCCAGCTACGATTTTGAAAGCATCGACAGGCTTGTGAACTGGATTTCTCAGGACTGCGAAAGCTGGCTGGCCTATTTCAGACAGAACGGCATCGTGCCGTTCCATGCCGCCTATGAGCGCTTCGCCCAGGATCCCCGCGCGGCAACACAGCTCCTGCTGGACTGGCTGGGCATGCCCGGCCAAGCTATCGAAACGACTTCACTGCAACGCCAGGCGAGCGGCCTGAACACGGATTTCTATCATCGATATCTTGCCGAATGCGGCACCCGCAGAGCTTCACGGGATCCTTGAGCGAACTTGCGTGGGCGTGGTTCCGGCAGTCGATTTGCCCATCGCACCGCCCCATTGGCAGGTTGGCTGGCGATGATTCAGTCAATAGCCACTTGCTTGAAGTGCGGTGTCCCTCAGGCGCTTGCGCTGTGTTTCGGACGGATGCTCCAGGAGATTCCGAGCACACTCAACAGCAGGAAGACCGGGAGGATCGCCAGCGGGCTTGCCGCCGCGACGAGGGCCGTCCCGGCCGCGCAGGCAATGGATGCGGCGGCCTCCGCAAGCGTGGAGGCCTTGGAAGCGACCTGACGGCGCCGGAAGGTTGTGCGCTTGGCCTGTGCCCGGAACCAGAGTTGAACAAGCACTGCGCTTGCTGCCGCGGTCATGGCGCCGGTGGCGGTGATGACAGCGCCCCAGAGAGATATGAGCGCCAGGCCCAGGGAGATCGGCAGCACGATTGCTGCGATAATCGTCAGCACCGACAGCACTTTCGCCCACAGGCGTGTGAACGCAGAGATGGGGGCTGTTGCAATCAGGTCGGGTGCGTCCTCACCGGAGATGGTCAGCCAGGCGAGGCCGCCGGCAAGCTGCCCAACCGCCATGACGACAACCGGGGCGACGATCACGGAAATCTCGGTTTTCTCGCCAAAGCTGACCCAGAGCATGACCGCCGGCGGGATGAGATAGAGAACCTGCATCAGCGTCTGGGATATCAGCCAGGGATCGCGGGCGATGAGCTTGAGTTCCTTCAAGACGAGCGCGCCGAGCGGCGAATAACTGCGAAAGGTCCGCTCGGAAACGCGGCCGCGCGGGGTCTTTTCCGTAACGCCAAGTGCGAGCACGACAATGCTGCGGAACTGGACCGCGCCGCGCCAGGCCCCGACCGCAAAAAACGCGACGGAAACCGCCAGGAACAGGAACACGGCATTGGTCTGTCCGGCCACAGTGTGGGCGAGGAACCACCACGGCGAGCCCTCCCCCGGCGCATGGCTTGCCAGGAAGGCAGGATCGAACAGCGTGAACCGCGACATCGACCCGAAGGACAGGATCGCCACCACCTGCATTCCGATGAGGAAGGCCGCGCCAACGACCGCTGCCAGAATTTGCGCGTAAAAGCGCGTGCGCTGCGCGCCAACCGTTCGGAACAGCGCGAGCGTGATCAAAACGCCTGCCCCGGTCGCGTTCAGCGACACCGCCAGTAGAACCACATATCCCGCCAGCCAGTGCTTCCCGCCAAGCACCACCGCAACATTGAGGAATGGTGAGATGACCAGTGCCGACATGGCCCAGCTCGTCAAGGCCATCATGACGATGCGCACGAGAAACAGGTCACGGGAGGGGGCAGGGGAAGACAGGATCAGGTCCAGGTCATCCCTTGCGTAGAATGCACGTGTTACCGACTCCATCGCCTGTGACAGCATCATGGTGAAGCTGAGCAGCACCGTGACCGAAAGCACTGCCTGTGCTGTCTGGTCGAGTACAAACCCGGTGGCAAAGCGGGGGGAAAGCACCGCGTAGGCAATCAGGTGCATGACCCCGTAGAAGATGCTCATGCCGATCAGGGCGCGCCGCAGGCTCGTGCTGCGCCAGCCTGAAAACATCCAGGCCCAGTCGCGCCATGCCAGCCGCAATTCATGGCGGGAGAAACGCAACAGGGCGGAAGAAGCCACCGTCGCTCTCATGCCACCTTCTCATCAAGGAGTTCGGCCGTATTCGCATGTGCGCCGGCATCGCCGCCCACGATTTCCAGGAAAATATCCTCCAGGGAATGGCCGCCGGCGCTTGCCCGTTGGCGCAGCTCTTCCAGCGTTCCTTCGGCAACAAGCTGTCCGCGGGCGATGATGCCGATCCGGTCAGCCATGCGCTCCGCCACCTCCAGGATATGGGTCGTCATGATGATCGACACGCCCTGCGCGACAAGCCCGGTCAACACCTTCTTCACCTGGCGGGCAGAGCCTGCATCAAGGCCGGTGAGCGGTTCGTCGAGGATGATCAGGCGCGGTTCGTGGATCAGGGCACCGGCAAGCGCCACCTTCTGGCGCATGCCTTTCGAGAACCCGCCGCAGCGCTCATTGGCATGGGGGGCAAGCCCGAAGGCGTCCAGAAGGCTGTCGGCCTTGAACCTTGCAAGGTCCGGCTGCATGCTCCAGAGGCCTGCCACGAACTCGAGATATTCAAGCGGCGTCAGCTTGTCGTAGACCATGGGTTCGTCCGGAACCCAGGCCAGAACCTGCTTGGCGGCAATCGGATCCGCAAACGCATCGATGCCGCAGACCCTGACCGCCCCCGCATCGGCCTGAAGCAGGCCGGCGACCATGCGCAGCGTGGTGGTTTTGCCGGCGCCATTGGGGCCCAGCAAGGCGTAGAATTCGCCTTCCCGCACCTTCAACGAGAGATCGTTGACTGCGGGTTCGCTGAAACGCTTGTGAAGATTGAGAATTTCGAGAGCGGCGTTACTGGAAGACGGCATCACTTTCTCGTCTCTGGAAGGTTTTCTCCAGTTTACCGATGGGACCTTTCGCTAATGTAAAATCCGGCCATTTGTCCTGGGCTGAGGTATCAGGGGCGAAAAAGAGAGTTGGAAGACCGGTTTGTCTAGTTCGGGATTGAACCCGTGATGAGCCTTTCGACTTCGGCCCGTTGGTCTGCCGTGTAGATGGCGCCCGGCGTTACCTTGTAGCCAGGGGTTAGGTTCAAGCGTGCGACAAACGCCTCGACTGCAACGTCCGCCACCTCCCGGGCGGGTTCCGCTCCGCTGGGGAGCCCGTCCGCGACGGGGGCGTCTGAGGAAAGGGTGGTTGCGGCCAGGGCATGCAGAACCTCGGGCGCGTCAATCAGGGGCAAGGCCTTCAGCATGAAGACGAGGCTGTCCGGCTCGGCCTCGGGGATTTGTTTCAAGAGGCTGGTTCGCGCTTCATCGTCCCCCAAGGCCGAAAGCGCCAGCCGGGCTGCCAGGGCTGCGGAGGCCGTGGGCTCCTGTGGTTGCGCCTTGACCAGGCGTGTGCCGGAAAGGTGAGCTTCAAGCGCGTCTTCCGCTCCGGGTGCCAGTGCCCCCAGCAGCAACACGCCGCCTTCCGCGTCCGGCGCTTCCAGTGCCGCTAATACTTCGGCCTGAAGCTGCTCGGCAATGGGGCCTGACGGTGGGCCATTGGCCAGCACGACTTTCAGCGCTGCGGCGCTGGCGCGCGCGCGCAGGTCCGGGTCGGTATCACCGATATAGGGCAAGACGGGCGCCAGGGCGTCTGCACCACCGACGGCTGCCAGCAGATCCACCAGGGCTGATTTTTCCCCGGTGGTCTTCGCTGTGGCGAGGCGCGCGGCCAGGGGGGCGACGGCGGCCGGGCCTGCCTCCACCACAGCCTCCGGCGAGCCTCCGGCCAGCGCGGTATCGATCTCTGCCTCAAGGTTCATGTCGTCTGCCATAGTGCTTCCTGCAAGCCAGGTGACCAGAAACGCCCCTGCGATGCATCCGGTCAGGTTGCGGTGTCGAACCATTATGTGCCCGACGGATTGATGATGTTGGCCTGGGCGCGCGAAATCAGCTGCCCCGTCCGCACCGCGCCACTGGCGATCAGGTGTGTTGCGGTTCCGCTGTGCGGGCCGATGCCGCGCAGGTGAATGGTCTCGTGTGCCAGGGTTTCGGCATGGGTCGAGCCGGTGATCGTATCTTGCATCAGGCAGTTCTTCTCGGCGGCCAGGGTTCCGGCCCTGGTGTTGTTGACCGCAGGCGTCGCATCCTGCTCATACTGCCACACAAAGAAGACATTGAAATCCGCGGCAGCATCGGCAAAGGCCGTGACATCGTCCCATTCATGTTCGGCGGCCGCAACGCCCGCCAGGTGGCTGGAAAACCGCACCGTAGCGCCTAGGTTCTGTGGAACCGTTATCGTGCGTGCGCTCTTTCTGTACATCCGCACGTTGGCCTGGGTGTCCAGCAACCGGTTGACGCCCCGTATCAGGGCGTTGAGGTCGCCCATGTTGCGGTTGGTCTTGTGGCCGGCGTTGTCCTTCACATAGTGAAACGCCGTGTTGATCTTGACCTCGGTCTTGACCGAGATTTCCAGAATGTCGCTGTTGGGAACAGGCCCCGCAAACCCGGCGTTCGGCACAAAGCGGACAAACCCCTTGCCGGCCTTGAGGCCCTTGAGCGTCAGATGGTGTTCGGCGCCGACACGGCGATAGGTGACCCTGGCAATGTCGTTGGGGGTCAATTCGGGAATAAGGGCACCTGCCCCCCGCACCACAATCGTGCGCTCCCACCCCCTCGGCACCATTTGCCATTTGGGCGTGGCCGTGGCGTCAAAGCCGAACATGGCGATACGAGGTGCGAAGGTAATTGGCATACGTCAGGTTCCAGATCGACTGTCGCGCCTTGAATGCCTTCAGCAGGCACATCTTTCTTTTGCTTTGAAACGCACAAGAAATGGCGCGTCACAGGGCTTTGTATGACAAGTAACTGCTCTGGATAGTGAGCCGATGTGTGCGGCAATGCAAGAATTAACGCAAGGGAAGATGAGGAAATTTTACGAGTTGGTTCCAGTAAAACGGTAAGCCGAGGGGCCTTTGCCGACTGGCAGATTTTGGGGGAGGGAGCGGACGGTCGGCTCTTGGAAAATCGATTACCTAAGCCGACATCCGTTAGGTCAATTTCTGCGGTAGCTTTCGGCCCTTACCGGTCATAGGATGCAGTCTTAACGAACGGCGGCATCGTGTCCCCTGTTTCGGACGTTCCTTCTCTCGAGATCAGTTCCAAAAACCGGACACTTGCACGTTCCGACAATTGCTGAGCGGATTGTCGCACTAGCTAAGATGGATTGCCTTGAAACACGGGATCTCAAAGCTGAACAAGTGCCCCGTGGCTCTGAATGACCTTAGCAGCCACACGCGACGCTGCAGCAATCATCTCCTGTTGCGGGATATCTCGATCAAGTTCTGCCAGATAACCTGCGTTGAAGCTGTCGCCGGCAGCCGTTGTATCGACGACGTTGGCAATCTGTGAGACAGGCACCGTGTCCCGGTTTCCCTGGTGAAAAAAGGCTACTGGATGAGGCCCGTTCTTGACGATGACACGATCCGCGCCGGCGGAGACATATCGCTCAATGGTCGCAGCTGGATCAATGTCCCCGAAATGAAGCGCTTCGTCTTCAAAGGAGGGAAGGACAATGTTGCTCATCTCAGCCCCACGCATGACGGTATTCTTCATTGTCTTCGTGTCAGTCCACAGACCCGGTCGCAGGTTCGGATCGAACGCAACAGTTTTCCCAAACTCGTGTGCCTCTCGGATGGTTTCCAGCAACGAATTCCGTGCGTAGGGCTCGAGGATCGCGAGCGTGATGCCGGAGAAATAGATAATATCCGCGGATGCAATCGCCTTGACCAATGTAGCTTTTTCATCGGCCAGACACTTGGCCGCGGAGCTGTTCCGCCAGTAGGAAAAACTCCGTTCCCCATTCAACAATTCAATGAGATAGAGACCGATTGTCCGGTCTGGCCGCCTTGATATCCAGGTTGTGTCGATGCCGATGGCATCCATCTCCTCGAGAAGCTTGTCGGAGATAGTGTCCATTCCAATCACGGTATAGTAGGCACCGCGAATGTCGGGACGCAGGGCGCGCAGATACCAGACCGTGTTGAACGTATCTCCCGCAAATCCCATGCGAAAGTGTCCCGGATCACCACTGGGAGCAAGTTCGGCCATGCATTCACCGATCGACAAGAAACGCATTCCGTCTTCCTTGATTTGAAACTCATTAAAACGTGCCGGAAACTTCCAGAGCAGTTCTGCTGGCAGCGTTTGTTTCGGATTTGATCAGAGAAAATCGTCACGTCTTGGCGTGAAGCAGTCGACCAGCCTGCCGGGCTCCAGGCAAACGCAGCCATGTGTCTGGCCTGAGGGAATGACAAAGCTGTCGCCAGCCGCGACTTCACGTTGTTCATCACCCAGGAAGAACCTGAACCGCCCGCTTTCGACGAAAGTCGACTGCACGTGCGGATGGCTGTGCAACGCGCCTTCAGCGCCTGCATGGTCAAAGCAGAACGCCACCATCATTAGGTCAGGATGATCCGCCAGAACCTGGCGGGTCACACCTTCTCCGGTTTTCACAATTTCAAACGCGGCCATGGTCCGCTCCCTTTCCGTTCGAATATCAACTGAAAAACAGGCCGCCATTGATATCGACATTGGCCCCGGTCACAAAAGCCGAGTCGTCGGTTGCCAGGAAGGCAACGAGGTTGGCGACATCCGCCGGTGTGCCCTGTCGCTTCAGGGGTGTTGCTGCTTCTACATTTTTGCGCACGTCCGGTTTGGTGAAGACATTGTGGAAGTCGGTGTCGATCATGCCCGGACACAGTGCATTCACCCTCACGTCGGGCCCTAGTTCCTTGGCGAGACCGCGGGTCAGGGTCATCACGGCGCCCTTGGAGGTCGCGTAGGCAACGGCGCCGCCGCCACCGCCGTCACGCCCTGCCTGACTGGCGATGTTGACGATCGCTCCGGACTTCAGGTGCGGAAGGCACGCCTTGATCATCAGGAACGTGCTGGTCAGATTGAGATCCATCACGGCACGCCAATGATCCAGCGACATGTCCGCTATGGTTTTGCGGGCAATCAGTCCGCCGGCGTTGTTCACAAGAACATCGAGCCCGCCAAATTCCTCGATGGTTTTGCCAACCAGCGCATCGACATTGGCCTCTGAGTTCAGGTCACCCTGCAGGGCAAATGCGTTGCCGCCAGCCGCCTTGATTTTGGCAATGGTGTCTTCCGCGCCAGTACTGCTGGAAAAGTAGTTGATGGCAACATTCGCTCCTTCCTCAGCAAGTTTCAGAGCGCAGGCCTGGCCGATGTCCCTGCCGCCACCTGTGACGATTGCGGTTTTTGCCTTAAGTTTCATGGTTTGGTCCTCAAACAGGTGTCAAATCGCCGGGTATCCGGCATCGTGTGGGGTGAAGTCAGGCTCGGCCGGTGGCGCAGCAGAGCCGAAAGCTTTTGGTTTCCAATTAGGCTGTCACTCGAACAGCGACGGCAGGAACATCGAGAATGCGGGCACGTAGGTGATCAGCATGAGGGCAACAAAGAGAGCCAGGTAGAATGGCCATATGGACTTCAGTGCTTCCTCGATCTTGATCTTGCCGACCGCACAGCCGACAAAAAGACAGGTTCCGACGGGTGGCGTACACAGTCCCAAACCAAGATTGACCAGCATCATGATGCCGAACTGAACCGGATCCATGCCAAGTTCTCTGGCGATTGGCAGGAAGATCGGCGTGCAGATGAGGATCAGTGCCGCCATGTCCATGATCATGCCGAGCATCAGCAGCATCAAATTGATCATCAGCAGGATGAAGATCTTGTCTTCGGAGATCCCCAGCAGGAAGTCGCTGAGCTTTGCCGGCACCTGATAAAGCGCAAGCAAATAGGCAAACGAACTGGCAAAGCCTATGAGGATCATAACCATCGCGGTCGTTCTCAACGCGGAGGTCACCGCCACTACAAAGCTGTCCCAATCTAGCGTCTTGTAGACAAATGCCGTGAGCAGCAACGCATAGATCGCGCCGAAGGCCCCTGATTCCGTTACGGTGAAAATACCCGACAGGACACCACCGACGATGATGACAGCAGTAATCAAGCCAGGGATCGCGGCAATCGCCGTCTGTCCAACAACGCGCCAGCCGGGGAACGGCTCGGACCCGTAATTGTGCTTCAAGGCAACGACATAGGCGGCAACGGCCAGACAGAGGCACATGAGAATACCGGGTATGACGCCGGCCAGGAAAAGTTTGGAAATCGAAATACCGCCACCCGCAGCAACCACGAAGATGATCATGTTATGGCTTGGCGGTATGACGATACCGGCAATAGAAGAGGTAACAGTGACATTGACGGCGTAGTCGGGCCTGTAGCCCTTGCCCTTCATCACTGGAATGAGCAGAGACCCGAGGGCGGAGATATCGGCAATCGCGGATCCGGAAATTCCGCCGAAAAGCATGCTGGAAAAGATGTTGACCGAGGCCAGGCCGCCGCGGACGTGACCAACGAGCGCCGAGGCCAGTTTCACCAGCCGCAAGGCAATCCCGCCATGCAGCATCAGTTCACCGGCAAAGACGAAAAAGGGGATCGCCAGCAGCGAGAAGGACGCGACCCCGGAAATGGAGCGCTGAAACGTCATCAGGAGGGGAAAGCCCTCGTACCAAAACGCTGCCGCTGCGGAGATTCCCATAGCGAAGGCGACTGGAACGCCCAGAACAACACTGATTCCAAATACGCCCAGCAGGATTGCGAGACCCATTTCAGATTACCTTTTCGTTTTCGTAGATCTCGCCGCGCATCAGGGAGCGTCCCCTCAAAAGGACCCGTGCTCCGGCAAACACAATCATCAACCCGCCGCACAAAACGGCTGACAGGGTTCTGAAACTTTCGGGAATGTTCAACATCGGCAGCCGCGTGGACCAGCCGAACTCGAAAAGCTCAACGCATGCCGCCAGCATGACTGCGCCGAAAATGGCAAGGCAAAGGTCAGTCAACAGAAGAAGAGCTTGACGGATGCGTGCTGGCAGTGCGTCCCGAAGGAATGTAACCCCAAGATGCGATTGTTCATGGATCCCGATCGCTGCTCCGAGAAACGTGATGTAGCAAATCAACAGGAGTGCGAGCTGTTCGACCCAGGTGGGTGTCTGATTGAGAACGTAGCGCCCGAACACCAGCCAACCAAAGGTCGCAACCAGCACGACCAAAGCGACAGACCCCACCAAAACACAAAGGCGTTTCAGGCGGTCCAGCCAGATTTCAAGCTGATCCCAGATATTCAGTGCGTTCGGCATTGAAGCGGCTCCAGAACCTGCAGGGCCTTGCCGGAGGAGCTGGCAAGGCCCTGCGGCAACAGTGTTACTGTGCGTTTCTGAACAGGTCGACCAGTTCGGTGAGGTCCGGGTTCTGTGCCAGGAAGGCATCATACACCGGAGCCATCGCGGCCTGGAACGCGGCCTTGTCCTCAACGGTATTCACAGCAACACCACCTTCTTCAACCTTGGCCATGCTCGCGGCCTCTCGTTTCTGCCAGAGCTCGCGTTGCAAAGCCGTGCTGTTGCGACCAGCTTCCCTGACGATTTCCTGCTGCTCGGGCGTCAGAGCGTCAAAGGTCTTTTTGCTCATGCACAGGCACTCGGGAATGATGAGATGCTCTGTCAGGGAATAGAACTTGGCAACTTCAAAGTGGTTGGTGGATTCATAGGAAGGCGGATTGTTTTCCGCGCCGTCCACGACGCCCGTCTTGATGGCCTGGTACACTTCGGCAAATGCCATTGGCGTTGCATTGCCGCCCATGGAGTCCACCATACCGACGAAGAGGTCATTGTTCATGACGCGAATTTTCATGCCCGTCAGGTCTTCCGGCTCCTGGATGGACTTGACCGAGGTGTAGAAGGAGCGGGCGCCGGCGTCATAGTAGCCAAGTGCGACAATTCCCTTTGCCTCAAGGCCCTTGCTCAGCGCGGCTCCGGCCTCACCGTCCATGAGTTCGTACATCTGCGGAACGCTCTTGAAGATAAACGGCAGTGAGACGACGTTGGCTTCCGGAACAACCTGGCCCATCGGCCCGAGGCTGAACACGCCGAAATCGATCACGCCGAGGCGGGTCTGCTCGATGGCATCCGGCTGGGACCCGAGCACGCCGCCATGAAACACCTTGCCGGTGATCTCGCCGTTGGTCTTTTCGCTGACCTCCTTCACGAAAGCTTCCATGCCGTGAGAGACGGGATAGTCCTCCACATGGATGTTCCAGCCGCGCAATTCCTTGGCCTCGGCGGTCATGACTGCCGCGGACGTTGCAATCGCGGCGACAAAAGCGGCGCTCAATTTCAAAGATTTCAGTAGGGTCATAAGTTCCTCCCTGTTTGACCAGGCAAGACGATACGCAATTTACAAATTTTTACAAGTTGAAAAATGTAACAAACAAATTTTTGAAGTTCGCAAGCTTATCCAATTGAAATATTTGAATATTTTTAATTCCTGGGCCTGGGGCCAATCCGTCGATCTTGCCAAAAAGAGCAAAATTCAATCGATTAATTTTGGGTCTTTAGGGCCTAGTCGAGGTTGTTGTCCGGCCTAAAATTGGGGTCAAAATCCGTTCCTGTGGCAGATCTTTGGACATGACGGCCGTAAATCCCGAAAAGCTCTTGACGCCTACAGCAGGTACACAAAAGAGAAAGCTGATACGCCGAGATCTCTATTAGGCCACAAATAATAATAATAACAAATAGATACTAGATACCCCTTTGGTGCCGCATACGCTAGCCAAAAGGTCTCGAGTTGCCAGAAATTTCGTTTTCCTCGTTATGCTGAGAGGTGTAACAAGGCAATTACAAATTATTGACAAATTGAGCGTCCGAGGGTAGTCCTTTCGTCTGATCTCCCCTCTGAACGAACAAGAGCTAGAGCCCGAAAAAATGTCAGATCTTTGCGAAAACACTTACAAAAAGCTGATGACTGTTAGCTCTGCAACGCTCACAACCGTGATGTTCAAACGGGGTTTGAAGAACATTTTTCTGCAAGGGGTGAACAGACTTCGGCCCGGGCCGAACATGGTCGGGACGGCTTACACTCTCAGATACATTCCCGCTCGAGAGGACCTGGATCATCTAGACTCCTTCGCAGACAGAAACAACGCGCAGCGCAAGGGTGTCGAAGAATGCCCAGCGGGGACAGTGTTCATGATCGACTCGCGAATGGATGCATCGGCGGCTTCAGCCGGCTGTATCCTCGCGACTCGGCTTCAGTCTCGAGGCTGCCGCGGCATAGTCACGGACGGCGGATTCCGGGATACGCCGGATATAGCTGAACTTGACATGCCTGCTTACCATGCCCGCCCGAGTGCACCGACCAACTTGACCAGGCATCACGCGGTTGCAGTCAACGATCCGATTGCCTGTGGCGGTGTTTCCGTCTTTCCCGGAGATGTCATTGTCGGTGACAATGAAGGCGTTGTATGCATTCCGCGTCATATGGCAAATGAAGTCGCAGACGAGGCCGTTGAGATGACTGTCTTCGAGGACTTCGTTCTAGATATGGTTAAACAGGGGGCATCGACGTTCGGACTTTATCCACCGACGGCCCCATCAACCAAAGACAGGTTCAAAACGTGGCGGCAGGAAAAAGGCAAATAGTCAGAGCGGCGGCGAGTGACGGTCACTTGCGTGACCGCTCCTTGTCAGACCGAGCCTATGAAAACATCCTTGCGAAGATCATGGATGGCGACATACCGGTCGGGGGCAAGTTGCCGACGGAACAAAATCTGTGCAATGAATTTGGAATGTCGCGGCCAGTGCTGCGCCAGGCCCTTAAACAACTGCGGGAAGACGATGTTATCGTGTCCCGGCAAGGATCCGGTTCATTCGTAAAGCGCCGGCCTGAAGGTGCTGTGCGCGATTTTGCGCCAGTCGGCTCAATTGCCGACATTCAGCGGACGTTCGAATTCCGGGCAGCAATTGAAGGTGAAGCAGCCTTCTTTGCTGCTCAACGCCGGACCGATGCAGACCTTGCTGAAATGCGCAACACCCTGGAGGAGCTTGACCGATGCATCAGGGATGGTGAGCTGGGGGTCGCCGCCGACGAAGCCTTTCACGTCGCCGTCTGCAATGCAGCGGACAACAAGTATTTCGCGGCCGCCCGGTCTTCCATGCAATCCAACATCCTGACCGGAATGAATCTCACGCGCAATCTGTCGCTCACCAAGCCACAGACACGAATGAAACTGGTGCAATCAGAGCATTACGATATTTTCGATGCGATCGAAGCGGCTGATCAGGAGGCGGCCCGTCAAGCGATGCGCAACCACGTTGAAAGCGCAAGAAAGCGAATTTTTGAGGGCTAAAAGAAGTGCTGAGGCCTAAGCTACGTCGTATTGAATTGTTGTACCCGCCGACACCTGCCGCTTCACCAGCTTCCCCAGTCCGGCCATTCGTTCACAGCGCAGCAAGTGTCAACTTTCCGCCCTCTATGAACCTTCGTGCGTAGCGCAACGAACGGTGGCTTTGCAGATCGGACCGAAAACCAGTGATAGTCCGCCTTGACGACGCAAAGCAGCCCTTCCCGCGTCCTATCGCCCCAGAAACCGGAACGGTTCTGCTTCCTGGAAGTGTGCGTTGGCCATGCCGGAGTAGATGTTGGTCTGGTTGGGGCCGAGGTCTAGTTTCATGACCTTGCCGGTTTTCGGCGAAAAGTCGGCCTGGCTGAAATCGATCCAGAAGATGTTCGGGGTCACCACGGATTCGAAGAAGTAGAGCTTGCGCTTCTGGTCGGCGACGGTGCGCCAGCGGGTGGAGGAAATGTTCGGCTGGTCGGGCGTGGTGATGCCGAGCGGCACGGAGACATTGCGGATGACGCCGAAGACGCTGGCAATCGTCTCGACCGGGCTTTCGGTTCTCGGGATGGCATCGACATAGAACGATGCGCGGGCAAAGCGGTCCGCCGCACGGTTGGTGCCCGGCAGCATTACCGTGCCGCCGATTTCCTTCCAGTACTGGTTCAGGGCCAACTGCTCTTCGAAGGTGGGCGAGTTGGTCATCACCTGGTAGGCGCGGCTGTGGTGGATCACCTGCTTGCCGTCGATATATTCCACGATGGCGCTGTCGCCGCTTGCATCCGACAGGGACAGGTGCAGGGTGGCGAGGCGTTCTTCGCCTGGAACATTGTCGCTGAAGAGCGTGAAGGGTTCGGCCTCCAGCGCGCGGACGGCCTCTTCAACGGTCGCGAAATTGTCGAGCACATATTGCGCCCAGGCGGCGATCGTCAGGCCGGGTTTGGAGCTGTCGTATTCTGGATACTCGGATTCCACCAGCCACAGCACATTGGCGACAAGCCCGGCTTCGTTCATGCCGTCAGTCGTTGAAATGTCGTAGCCGGAGGCAATGACACTGCCGTACTTCGAGGTCCATTCCAGGGAGTTTTCACCGGCCTCGCCATTGCGCTTCATGCCGCGCGGGAACAGCCAGAGGTTCGTGCCGACATCGGTCCTCCAGTCCATCGAGCGGGCGGTGATCACCTGCTCGCTGGCACCGAGATAGACCACCCGGGTGCAGGCATCCGCAAGGCGTGGCGCCAGCAGGCCAGACGAGGCGATGGCCAATGCGCAGGCTGCCGTTACCGTGGTCTTGCCGATCTTCATGCGCCGTCTCCTCGCGGTTTGCCGATGGGGTGCCGAGTCGCCCCCGGCACAACTGGTGATATAGGGACGGCCAGGTGTGACGCTGTCAAGACAGGCCGGCGATTGTGTGCCGGTTCGAGCGGCAAACGGAAATGGCCCGCAGTGTTGCCACTGCGGGCCCCGGACACGGAGCATGGGCGAGTTGGGTGAAACCCGTCCGGTCAAAGCGTCCGAAACAGGTTGACCGTGAAAAAGGCAAGCCCGGCGGTGACCGCGATCGCACCAACTGCGATGACGGGTTCCATCGCCGTATCGCCAAGCGCATAGGCGGCCAGCGCCGCCATCATCACCGGCAGTCCAAGCGCATGAAGCCAGAAGTGCAGGCGGGCAAACCTGTTGTCCGCCATGGCCGGGATCACCGTGTAGAGGAGCCCGGTCAGGGCCAGGGTTGCCCAGCCAAGAAGGTTGGTGTGCACATGAACCGGCGAGAGCGCGTGGTCATGGCTTGCCGCCATGACGATGCCGAGCACCAGTCCGATCAGCATCCAGAGAGCGGCAAGCCGGAACAGCCAGGCGGCCAGGGTTGGGATGCTGGTGGTCAAGTCTTTCGTCCTTTCAAGGAAAGCTGTGCCTTTGGGCACAAGCGGGGTGAAGAAACCGGTGCGGACCGGGGGTAGAACGTGAGGGAGGAAGAAAGCCCGGGCAGGGCTTTCCTGAGGTGTCGAGGCTGGGGAGGTGCCGTCAGACCTCCCAGGCGAGGCGCAATCGCTCGCGGATATCGCCGAGCCTTTCTGCCGGCTCGTTGGCGAAGACGAAACGCAGGTAGCGTCCGGCGATGTCCTCGCTGCCCCAGCCGGTCATCGGTGTTGCCGCGATCCGCCCCTTTTCGAACAGCAACCGGGAGGCTTCCACCGGGGAGTAGCCGAGCTCGGTGGTGTCGATCAACAGAGACCAGCCGCCATCCGGGCGCACGACGGGCAGGTCCGAAAGTGCCTGCAGGATGATGTCCCGGCGGGCTTTCCAGGTTGCCGTTGCAGCGGCGATACCGTCGTCTTTCGCGGTGATGGCGGCCGCGGCACCCGGCATTGCGATGCCGACCTGGCAGACGACGTTGGTGAGGCTGACAAGGCCGATGTCCGCCATGATCGGGGCGGGGCCGACCGTCCAGCCGACCCGCCAGCCGATCATCCGGTATTCCTTGGAAACGCAGCCCACCGTTATCGTGCGCTCCGCCATGCCATCCAGGCTGGCCGGGTGGATCACTGGCTTGCCGGTGTAGAGAATCCGCTCCATGGCGGCGTCGTGCAGCAGGAAGGCGCCGGTGCGCATCACGACTTCCGCAATGGCGTTCCATTCTTCCGCCGTGTGGACGATGCCAGTCGGCATGGACGGGCTCATGGTCAAAACGGCCCGGGTTCTGGCGCTGGCTGCGCGGCGCAGTTCTTCCAGATCAAGACGCCAGCCGCCGTCGACCACCCTTAGCGGAACCAGCTTCGGAACGCCGCCGGCTAGACGGATGCGGTTGAGTAGTCCCGCATAGGCGGGATCGGTGATGATGACCTCGTCGCCCGGCTCCAGAATTGCCAGCAGGGCATTGAGGATGCCGGACAGGCCGCCCGCCGAAATGACGCATTGGGTATTCCAGTCGTAGGGCTGGCCGGTGGTAGCCGATATCCGGCTGGTTGCGGCCCTGCGGATGTCATTCGTGCCCAGGAACGGCAGATAGCTGTTGGCGTCATCCCGGCCGATGGCAGCCAGCGTTGCTTCCAGCGCCTCCTCCGGCGGGCGAAGGTCCGTATCCAGGTTCTCCAGCCGAAGCATGTCGGAATTTCCGGCGTCATCGGCGGCCTGTCCCATCTTGTCCACGCCAATTCCCGGAATATCCTTCAATCGCGAGACGGTCATCTGCAATATCCTTTTTGTATCCAAATTTAAAAACTGGATACATATTTGCCGGATTGCAGTCAAGTCGCTGATTGTCTACGAAAGCGGAAGGACCCAGCCGGACGGACAGATGACAGAGCGGACAAGCGCAAAAAGAACCGGAGATCAGGCCATTCGGGTGGCCGATGCCCTGCGGGAAAAGATCGTCTCGGGCGAGCTGAAACCGGGCGAGGCGCTGCGCCAGGAACGGCTGGCGGTGTTGTTCGAGACCAGCCGGATGCCTGTTCGCGATGCGCTGCGCCTGCTGGAAGCCGAAGGGCTGGTGCAGATGCCGCCGAACAAGGGCGCCATCGTTGCCCCGCTTGATCCGGAGGAATTCAGGGAAGTTTATGAAATGCGGGCGGCGCTGGAGACACTGGCCTTGCGCCTTGCCATTCCGGAGCTGACGAACAGCCAGATCGACCGGGCCGCAGCCATTCAGGACAGGGCCGAGGCGTCGGACCTGGAAAACTTCGGAGCCTTGAACAAGGCGTTTCATTTCGCGCTGTATGAGCCCTGCGCAAGGCCGCGGCTGCTGGCACAGATTGCCGCGCTCAATGAAACCGGCGACCGGTACTTGCGGCTTGCGGCGGCGCAGCTCGACTACACCCGGCGCTCTCATCAGGAACACCGGGACCTGCTTGAAGCCTGCCGCCGCCGGGATGGAACGGAAGCCTGCGAAATCCTGAGGCGTCATATCGAGGCTGCCGGAGAGGCGCTGGTCGAACGCTTGTCTGCAAGACTGCCCGCGCCGTGAAGGTGATCAGATGCGGCAGGTGTCGTCTGTCTCCCGCTGGCGAGGAAACGAATGTCTCGAAAAATCTACTGGATTGAAGCGGCAGCTGAGGCCGATGCGGAAAGGCTTGCCGGTATTCGCGTCGAGGCAATGCAGCCGAGCCTCGAAGCCGTCGGGCGGTTTGACCCCCTTCGCGCGCGGGAGCGTTTCCTGGGCAGCTTTGTTGCCACGGACACAAGGATCATCCTGGTGGAAGAAGGCATCGCCGGCTTTTTTGTCGTGCGCAGGCACGCCGACCATTTCTACCTCGATCATCTCTATTTCAGCCCGGCCTTTCAGGGGCTTGGGCTTGGCCGAGATGTCGTCGACGGCCTGAAGGCTGAGGCAGAAGCGGCGGGACTGCCGATCCGGCTGATGGCCCTCAACGGTAGTCCCGCCAATGATTTTTATCTCGCCTGCGGGTTCCGGTTCGTCTCGCAGGACGCATTGGACACCGTCTACGCCTGGATGCCCGGCGCTTGATCCCCGGTGCTTGATCCCCGTCGGCCTGGCATCCGGATGTTGATGACAATCGGTTGGAGCCGCCGAAACGCTATTTTTTCAGGTCCACGACAACCGCTTCAAGCTCTCCCTGAAAATCGAATGGCGCCTGATAGTCGGTCGTGACCGCCGTTCCGGTGTCTGTTCCCACATCCTGGTTTTCCGACAGCGAGTATTTGAACGGAGTGGTCTGTGCGATTTGACCGGAGCCGACAGGGCTGCCGTCGACGGAAAGGGTCAAGGTGCCGCTCTTGCCCATTTCCTCGCCGCCCTCATAGGTGAAGTCCATCTTCAGCTCGCGCTCGCCAGCCGGAACCGTGCCATCGCTTTCAACGGAATAGACGGCAACATCGATATAGTTGTGGGCCGCCTTCAGCTTGCCGTCCTTGAGATAAAACGCCCAGCCTCCGGTGTTCCCACCCTGGGTGAAGATCATGCCGTTGGCGTTGTCCTCGATGTTGACGCGGGCGGTTACGGAGAAGGATTTGTTCTTCAGGTCTGGCGCCGAGGATTCCGGCAGTCCTGCGAGAACGCCCGCATAGGTGAAGCTCGTGCGATCGCCGGCAAGGTTTGGCTTGCCGGTTTCCTCCGCGCTGAAGCGTTCAGCCCCGCGCCAGTCCAGCGGCAGAGCCTTGTTGGCGGAAGCTTCCGCCCACCAGAGGGCTTTCAGCTCTTCAAGCTTGTCCGGGTTGTCCGCAGCAATGTCCCGTGCCTGGCTGAAATCTTCTTCGAGATCATAAAGCTCCCATTTGGCCTTGAAGGGATCGAACGCGCCGCGCACGGGATCCCAGGGTTCAAACGCCAGGGAAGCGGCCCACCAGCCATCCTTATAGATGCCCCGGTTCACGAACATCTCGAAATACTGGCTGGTTCGGACTTCTTCGGCCCCGGCATCGTCCAGCGTGCTCAGGAAGCTCTTGCCCTGGATGGGTGTCTGAGTTGTTCCGTTGACGCTGCGCGGCTCGGGAATGCTGGCCGCTTCAAGGATGGTCGGGGCAATGTCGATGACATGCAGGAACTGCGTCCGCGTTTCGCCTTGTCCGGAGAAGCGGGCAGGCCATTTCACGATCATCGGGTTGCGTACGCCGCCCAGGTGGCTTGCTACCTGTTTCGTCCACTGGAAGGGCGCATCCACCGCCCAGGCCCAGCCGGCCGGGAAGTGGTTGAAATGAAGTTCCGTTCCGATCTCGTCCATCCGGCTCAGCATGTCGTCGGTGGTCATCAGATAGGCGTTGAAGAAGGCATTTTCGTTCAAGGTGCCGTCAAAGCCGCCTTCCGCGGACGCCCCGTTATCGCCGACGATGTAGATGATCATCGTGTTTTCGGCATCCGGCAATGTGGCCACATAGTCGAGCACGCGTCCGACTTCCTGGTCGACCTGCTGGCCGTAGGCGGCAAAGACCTCCATCATCCGCGTATAGAGCTTCTTCTGGTCGTCGTTCAGGCTGTCCCAGGCGGGCAGGCTGCCCGGGCGGGAGGTCAGCTCGGTGTTTTCGGGAATGATCCCCATGTCTTTCTGGCGCTGGAAGGTCTGCTCGCGATAGGCGTCCCAGCCCATGTCGAACTTGCCCTTGAAGGTGTCGATCAGCTCCTTGGGAGCCTGGTGCGGGGCATGGGTTGCAGCCGGTGCCAGATAGGCGAACCAGGGTTTGCCTGGCTGAATGGCTTCCAGCGTCTTCAGCCAGTTGATCGTCTGGTCGGCGAGATCGGTGCTGAGGTAATAGTCGTCCCCTTCCGGCGTTCCGATCGGCGTCTGGTTCTCGAAAAGATAAGGACGGACCTGATTGGTGTCGCCAGCCATGAACCCGTAGAAATAGTCGAAGCCAAGGCCGTTCGGCCAACGGTCGAACGGGCCTGCCGCGCTTGTCTCGTAGATCGGCGTGTTGTGGTTCTTGCCGATCCAGGCTGTCGCATAGCCGTTCTGGCGCAGGATCTCGGCAACCGAGGCGGTGTCTTTCGGAATGATGCCGGTATAGCCATCATAGCCTGTGGCAAGCTCGGTGATGACACCGGTACCGGCAACGTTGTGGTTGCTCCCGGTCAAAAGTGCTGCCCGGGTGGGGGAGCAGAGCGCCGTTGTATGAAAGCGGGTGAAGGTCAGGCCTTCCTCGGCAAGCTTGTCCATCGCCGGTGACGGCACACCGCCGCCGGTGACAGTGAACTGCCCGAAACCGACATCATCCAGCAGGATCAGGAGCACGTTGGGAGCGCCTTCGGGAGCTGATACGGCTGCAGGAAACTCGGCCGGTGCTGCGTTCAGATAGGTCGTGCCCACATCACCGCGAAACTTCTGCTCCGCATAGGGAAGGGTAACCTGTCCATCCTCTGCTCCAGTGGGGCCGTCGGCTGCCAAGGCGTTGCCGATTGCAAGACAACCTGCGGCCATCGCGGGAAGCATCAATAAAGTTGAAAAAATGCCGGGTTTCTTCATCAGACCACTCCATGGGTTCAAGGCCGGTCAATGCAGTGAAATGGCGGGGTGCGGACCGCTGCGTAGAGGTTTCGCGACAACGAGCGACCGCAAGGCAATAAGGAACGAAACGGAATGCAATTCCACTCTAGGAAGTATATCTGAAAACCGCACGCCTTTCAGGTGGATTTGGTAAATGCGGGCGACCCGGGCCGAGAGGCCGGCCGAATGGGCCGGGGATATTGCCCGGTCCGGTGTTGTGATGTCAGCTCGTCGCCGGGCTGCGCAGCTTGTCCGCCACGAACTCTCCGAATGCCTGCGTTGCAGCCGAGGGATTTGGCGACGCATAGGCCAGCGTGACGCCGATGCCGGGAAGTGGCGGCAGGCCGGCCTCCAAGATGTGGAGATCGTGCGGCACTGCGGAGCGGGTCACCACACTGATGGCCTGGCCGGACCGGGCAATCGCCAACAGGCCCGCGAGGCCATTGCTGGCAAAGGCGATGCGATAGGGCTTGCCTGCCTGATCCATGGCGGTGCGGGCGGCGCGATGGTCCAATGTGTCCGGCGCCGAAAGCGCAAGCGGCACAACATCCTTTTGCAGGACCTCCGGATCGGGACGATTGGCCACCCAGACAAAGCTTTCCGGCCTCAGGATGCGGGCAGACGCGTCTTCGCCGGGAACGGAAATCAGGGCAAGATCGACCCGCCTGCGCTGCAGCTGAAGGTGCAATTCCGTTGTCGGAGCACAGACCACCTCGATCTCGACATCGCCATGCCGCGCGCCAAACCCTTTCAGAAGATCGGGAAAGAAGGCGGTCAGATAGTCTTCCGGGCAGCCGAAACTGATGAGGCCATGCAGGCCTGCCCCCGGCAGGGTGGCAAGTGCTTCGTCGTGGACGGCAAGAATGCGTTCCGCCTGGACCAGAAACCTGTCACCTGCTGCCGTCAGTTCCACACCCCCGCGTGTGCGGCGCAGGATCTGCTGACCGACAATCGCCTCCAGCCGGTTCATCTGCATGCTGACGGCGGATTGTGTCCGCCCCACCTGCCGCGCTGCGGTGCTGATCGAGCCGCTGCGGGCGACTTCCATGAAACTGCGCAGCAAGGCGATTTCCAGAACAGGCATATGATATCAATCCAATTGAATATCATAATCTAAATTATGAATTTTATTGAATGCAAGGCTTCTCCTAAACTTGCTGCAGTCAATTCAGCCGGCCGGATCAGGAGACGCATCATGGCATTGGAAAGCGCCAGCAACAGCACGGATACCGGGTTCTGGTCCGACGTGTCGGATCACGTCCTGCGGTATGGCCCTGTGTTCGAACAACGTGTCATCGAACGTGCCGAAGGCAGTTATGTCTATGACAGCTCAGGCGCACCAATCCTCGATTTCACGTCCGGTCAGATGAGTTCCATCCTGGGGCATTCCCATCCGGATATCGTGCGCACCGTGCGTGAGCAGATCGGCCAGCTCGACCACCTGTTCAGCGGCATGCTGTCCCGCCCGGTCGTCGACCTGTCGAAGCGCCTCGGATCTCTTGTGCCCGGTTTGGAAAAGGTGCTGCTCCTGTCCACCGGGGCGGAATCCAACGAGGCCGCCATCCGTCTGGCAAAGCTGGTTACCGGCAAGCACGAGATCGTGGCCTTTACCAAGAGCTGGCACGGCATGACCGGGGCAGCCGCTTCCGCCACCTACAGTCACAACCGGCGGGGCTACGGGCCGGTCAATCCGGGGTCGTTCGCAATCCCCGCCCCCAATGCCTACCGGCCGCGGTTTACCGATGCGAACGGTAATCTGGACTGGAAGACCGAGCTGGACGATGCCTTCGCGCTGGTCGACAGCCAGTCCACCGGCAATCTTGCAGCGTTCATTGCAGAGCCGATCCTGTCGTCAGGCGGCATCATCGAATTGCCGGAGGGCTATCTCGCTGCACTGCGCCAGAAGTGCGACGAGCGCGGGATGCTGCTGATCCTGGACGAGGCCCAGACCGGTATCGGCCGGACGGGGCACATGTTCGCCTTCCAGCGCGACGGGGTGACACCGGACATCCTGACCTTGTCCAAGACCCTGGGTGCCGGATTGCCGCTCTCCGCCGTGCTGACGAGCCGTGCCATCGAGGAAGAAGCGCACCGGAAAGGGTTCGTGTTCCTGACCACCCACGTGTCCGATCCTCTGCCCGCTGCTGTCGGACTGGCGGTGATGGATGTGGTGGAACGGGATGGACTGATCGGCCGTGCTGTTTCGGCGGGCCAGCGGCTGCAAGCCGGGCTGGAAGGCTTGAAGCAGCGTTTTGAGAGTGTTGGCGATGTGCGCGGCCGTGGGCTGCTGCTCGGGCTGGAGATCGTGACCGACCGGGCCAGCCGCCAGCCGGATCTCGCAATGGCAGACCGGATCGGCGCCGAGGCAATGGCACGCGGGCTCAGCATGAACATCGTCAAACTGCCGGCCATGGGCGCGGTCTTCCGCATCGCCCCGCCATTGACGATCTCGGATGACGAGATCGATCAGGGGCTGGACATCATGGCGTCGGCGATTGAAGCGGCTCGGGCCTGAGATTGCCGCTTAGGGCATGAGGTGATGCAGGGGAGCGTCAGCGCTCCTCTGCGGTCTGTCTCCTGCCGGTGAAATCGCTACGCGGGATCCGCTCAATAAAGCGTTTTCCGGTAGGTCTCCTCCAGCGCAGCATCCAGCTTCTGCATTTCCGCGTCATCCGGCGCGCCGGTCGTCTGGTCCAGAATGATCTTGGAAAGTGACGGCATTTCGCTGCGGTCCTGCCGGTGTTCGGGGTCCCAGAGGTGTGAGCGCCGGAACGCCTTGGCGCAGTGCAGGAAGACTTCGCTCACCTTCACGACAATGGCGAGCCTGGGCGCACGGTCCTTCACGCTCATGGTTTGAAGAAGATCCGGATCGGTTACAAGCGTTGCCCTGCCGTTGACGCGCAAAGTCTCGTCAAACCCGGGAACCAGGAACAGAAGCCCGACATTCGGGTTGGCGACAATATTGGCCAGACTGTCGAGGCGGTTGTTTCCCGGACGGTCCGGAATGGCAAGCGTTTGCGGGTCGAGAACCTTGACGAAGCCGACCGGATCTCCACGCGGACTGACATCCGCCTTGCCGTCCGTGTTCTGCGTGCCGAGGCACAGAAACGGCGAGCGAGCGATGAAGTCCCGAGCATACTTGTCCAGCGCGCTCAGGCACTTTTTTGCAGCCAGCGGCGATAGCTCGGAATAGTGGCTCCGGAGCGTTTCCTCATCCGAAATGACGAACTCCGGTTTGATCTTGTAGGTTTCCATCACGCTATCCCTCGACCTTGTTCCCTGTGTGACCCAGCACTGCCGGTCTTGGCCCGGCAGCTGATCCTGCGTTCGACTTTCCGAACACTGGGCCAATCTGCGTGGAAGGTAGCATAAACTGAGGTGCGTACATCAGGAATTGATGGGCCACTCATCGTAAGGTGGTAGGGGGCGGGTTGGGCACGTGATGCCCAACCCGTTTTTGCCGTTTTACCCGCGTGATGAAGCGTTTGCACGGGCTGGGCTAGTCCAGTCTGACAGCTTCGATCCTGCCTTCCAGCATATGCGGCAGGTAAAGGACATTATCGTGGGTGGAAATATCGGCAAGGCCGGCGGGTTCGCTCATGATCTCGTTCGGTGTACCGTCAGAACCAATCTCGAAGACCTTGCCGTTGATCCAGTCGTTGAGGACAAGCTTGCCGTTCAGCCGTGCGATGCCGTCGATGTTGCCGATATCCCGCGCCACGACGCTGATAGCCTTGGTGGCAGGATCAATGGCAAGCAGGCTGCCGGGTGCTTCAGTGGTGAAATTGTTCTTGAGGCCCTTGCCCCAGGCGCCGACAAGCAGGCGGCCGTTGTCCCAGTAAAGGCCATTGGGGTGATTGAGCTCAGGGCTTTCCAGCCATTTTTCAAAAGTACCATCTACGTAACGCCAGATGGTGTTCGTCATCATGTCGGAAACGAAGATTTCGTTGCCGCTGGTGGTCACATCGTTCAGGAAAACCGAGCCTTCTGCAGGCAATGACTGCAGCAATTTGCCGGTCTGGGCGTCGACAACGCGCAAACTGGTGAGATCGGCCGCGAAGACCTTGCCGTTCATCAGCGCCAGTCCTTTGGGAGCGTCCATTCCGGTTGCCCATTTGGCGTCGATGATTTTCCCGTCCGTGGACAGAAGCGCCAGATGGCCGTTGCCGTCGACCGCATTCGGCGCGCCTTCCATGACACTGACGATGAGTCGGTTGGCCGCAGCGTCAAAGGCCACGGATTCAGGCATGTCGAAGCCGTCCGTTGACCAGAGTGAACCGGCTGATGAGGGGAGCGTTGAAAGGCCGAGCAGCAGCGCTGCGGCCAGGGGTTTGAAGGTCTGCATGGGAAGTCCTTTCGCAAAGTTGAACTGGACCTCTCCTGCAGAAGGCGAACTTTTCTTGCAATTGATGATGATCTGGTATCAAAAAACGATACTCAAACTGTCGAATTCGGGATCAGGAATATGCGCGGTGATACCTTCAAGATCTTGCAGGGCGTGCTGAAGGCACGTGGCATGACCTATGCGGATCTCGCAAGCCGGATGGAAATATCGGAGCCGACGGTCAAGCGGATCTTCGCCGGGCACGATTGCAAGCTAAGCCGGTTGCTGGAGATCTGCGAAATTCTGGAGGTGCCGCTGGCGGACGTATTGCATCGGGCAGAGCGGAATTCGGAAGAGGCAAGCGTCCTGCCGGTGGCAACGGAAGCGCGGCTCGCTGCGGATCCGTCGCTGTTTTATCTCTTCATCCTGCTGCGTGAGCCGATCCCGCAACAGGAAATCGAGCGCCGTTTTGATCTCTCGGGAGAGGACATGTTCCGACTGGGCCGGGTGCTGGAGGCGCTTGGGCTGGCCGAAGTGCATCCAGGCAACCGCATCAAGATCACGCGCAAGGAGCCCTTCAGGTTCCGTCCGGACGGGCCGCTGATCCCGCTGCTGAAGGAAATCAACATGCGCTTTCTGGGGCAGGTGATAGCCAATCCGGGTGGCAATCAGTCCCTGTTCTTCACGCTCTCCCGCCGCATGCTGCCGGACACGGGGGCGTTCATCCTGCGCGAGATCGAAACCCTGAAGGAGACCATCGCCGAGCTGGCCCGTCAGGACCAGCTGGTCTCGCGCGAGGAAGACCTGACCACCTTCAAGCTGACCGGAGCCTTCGCCCCCGTTTCCTTTCCGGACATTCTGACGATCGAACCGGGCCGGTGAGAAGCGTCAGGTCCAGAATTTGGGCGTTTCCCGGGTTGCTTCCCAATACCCTTTGGCGTGCTGCCACATGGCCTGGCATTGGGCCTCGTGCCAGCCGATGACAAAACCGATGGCCTGGTTGGTTGCCAGGGCATTTGCCCCGCTGACCTTGCATTTCACCGGCAGTTGTTCGGCCATGGCGACATCGTTGAGATAGCCGAAGATATCCTGCAGCTTCTTCATCCTCTTCAGGAAGGGCTTCACGGTGTCTTTCGGATAGAGGCAGCCGAAGAATTCGATGCCGTAGCGCATCTTCTTCATCGCCTTGCGCATTTCGTGGCGTTCGGGAACGGTAAGTTCTTCCAGCCGCTTGCCGTATTTCAGAACCTTCTTCCACTGCTTGGCAAGAGCTTCGCCGGCGTGAGTCTCCACGGGTTGGGCCAGAAGCTGCGTCTGGCCGAAGTTTTCCGGGTCCAGCCAGCCGCGCCCCTCGGTGTAGGCTGCAAGGTCGAGCAGGAAACCGTTGACCTCTTCCGATTTCAGGTGATCCGTCAGCGTGGTGCGGGTGCTTTCGTCCCGGAGGGCATTGAGATTTTCCAGAAGAGCGTCAAAGGACAGGGTTCCGGGCGCCCTGTCGACCAGGGGCATAACGATCTCGTCGACCAGGACGTCGAGATCCCGCAGGGAACCGGCTTCGGTGGCAATGACCTTCGCCGTCCTGTCGAGCGGTGCCATGGTCGCCGGGTTCAGGATTGGCCGGAACAGGCGAAACGCACTGCGCAGGCGGCGCAGGCCCACCCGTAGCTGATGCGGGCCTTCCGGATCGTCCGACGACAGGACTGCAAGCCGGTTTTCGGAAATCTGGGTCAGGCAAGAACGCAGCACGTCGCGAAAGGCGTGCTCGGTGGTGATGCCGCTGTCGAAGGAAACAATCTCGGCAAAATAGGGTGCCCGTTCCGCAGGTGCGGTGCCCTCGGCAAAACGGTACCCGCGCTCGGCCTTGCTATAGGGCGAAAAGCGGAAGGGGATATCTTTCAAAAGAGCCTTGCCCGCCTCGAAAAGGGCAAGGCTCGGGCCGGACTTCAGTTCCATTTCGAGTTCGGTCAGCGGCTGGCTGCCGCTGCCGGCCAGAATATTGCCGTTGTCGAAGGCGAGTTCGATGAAGGTGCCGTCACTGTCCCGGGTCAGATTGCGCACGGTGCGTTTCATCACCGTTTCAAAGCACTCCGACAGGGGGGCGTCACCGATGATTTCCAGAAGACGGTCGTGGACGGCGGGGTCTTCGATGACGGAGAAATCGAGCGCACGGCCCTTGACCGGATGTTCGGCTTCCACCGGCGAGGACAGGCCGCCCATGACGCCCGTGCCGAGCTTGACGGTCTGAACCCAGCTGTTGCCGGACTTGCGTACGCGAAGGGAAATCCTGGCCTTGCGAAGCGCCTGGTCCGGCGTGTCGAAATAGATCGACTGCAACGTCTTGTTCACGGCGCGGCTGGCAGTGAATCCGTCTATGGAACCGGCACGTTTCAAAGCGTCCTGTGCCGTCGTTTCCAGCTCGAGCTTAAGCTCGATTTCACGTCCTGATTTGCTCATGCTGAATTTCTAGCCAAGCCATTTCTGCTTGTCCAGAAAAAGCGCACAATTTGCGCCTTTGTTTGCAGGCTAACAAATTCGCCCGCCGAAAGGCGCAGGGCGCCTTTCTTTCAAGACCTCATTCGGGAAAGCGAGCCCGATATTTTAGCCGAAAAGTTTCTTCCCGACGCCTTTCAATCTCTCAAGGATGCGGGACTGATAATGCAGATACCAGGGAACCGGCTTCTGATTGAACGCGAGCTTGCGGATGTAGGTCGGCACTTCCCAAACGGCGGAGGTGCCTGCCGGGAAGAACAGGGTCACGCCGGGCTTGCCTTCATAGACATGGCCGGCCTCGTCGGTGATCCGGACTCCGCCTTCCAGAAACATGACCGACTCATCCCAGCCGTAGTGCCAGCGGAACTTGCCGGCAGTGCACGACCAGTGGCAGGCATCGCCCCAGCCGAACTTGTGTCTGGCCAGCACGGCGCACATGGCTTTCGGGTCGCCTTCAAGCACCCATTCGGCTCGGATCGGCGCTGGCATCAACTGTGATTTGTCAACGAAGGACTGTGTGAAGGCTTGCCCGTGCCGAGCGGCTTCGTTCACAGCAGAAGTTTTCGTGCGTTTCGCCTCTTGAAGGCCGCCAGCCAGTGTCATCCGTTTCTCCCAAACTTGTCTGACTGTCCACTTGCGCGAGCAGCAGTTGCAAACAGCTTAAATATGCGCCGGATTTCACCCTCTGAGGCTGTGTGGCAGGCGAAATCGCAGCTCAGGGTTAAGGGGGCGTAAAGGGAGAAGCTCAAATTCGATCAAATACGGCGCCCGGCGTACTTGCTGGCGGAAAGCCGCGGCGCGCTGGAACCGCTTGCATCGGACAAGGCCCCATGATAGGCACCCAATCCGATACCGGATTGCCCCCCTGGCGGAACTGGTAGACGCGCCGGATTCAAAATCCGGTTCCTTCGGGAGTGCCGGTTCGATTCCGGCGGGGGGCACCATCTCCAGCGGTTTGAATTGCTGCAGGAATGCGCCGGAGTGGTTCGAGGCTTGCCTCCCACCCGCACAGGTAACCAGCTACTTCAGCGTCACCGTGTCGAAGGCCAGGGAAGCGCTGGTCTGGTAGATGTCTTCCACTTTCTTGATGCGGCCCTGACGCGGGTGGCCGATTGCAATGCCGACGATGCCTCTCTGGCTGTCGGGCTTTGCCAGCGCGACCAGCCGCACGAGGAGCTGGTCGCCTTCCTTGTTGATGAAGTTGCCGACGATTTCGGATGCAGGCAGATCACCCAGTGTGATCTGGCGGCGGATATTCAGGCGTGTATCGTCTGTGGTGCCGAGCTGTTTCAAGAGCTCGATGGCAACATAGTCGCCCACCTCGAGGCGCTTTTGCGGGTCATCGGTCTTCATGGTGTAGGTGACGATCTGCAGGGACGAATAGATGCGCTTGGTTTCGTCATCGGTGGTGAAGTAGATCTTGATCGGACCGCCGCCGGCCGGTTTCGCCTGGGCCAGAATTTGCTGTGCCTCGCGCCGGGGTGCGGCAAGGCTGAACGGTACGGGAACCTCGACATCGTGTTTTGCGCCGAACGCCGCATCCACCGTGTAGATCGTCGACAGGGTTACGCCCTGTGCTTCAAAAGGCGTCAGCTTGACCGATCCTTCCAGCTCGACCTGCTGGGCAAGTGCCGCAGCTGGCGCGCTCATCGCGAGAACCAATGCCAGTCTGGCGATGCTTGAGGCCGTTCCGTTCATGTCCCCCTCCCAACGTCGTGCGAAACCTGGCGAGGTTTCAATGCTACCAGATACGGGCGAAAAGTCTGCCTTGTGTCTTGATGCGAGTTTTTGAGGTGGTTTCACATCAGGCTGGGATCGTATGTGCCGATGGCTACGCGACAACGTGTTGCTGGCAGCGCGCATTTCCCTAGGTGACTTTTTGCAGCGCAGCGGCTAAGGGAAGCGCCATGATCAGACGCCTCTACGACTGGACCTTGTCCCTTGCCGCCGGACCGCGTGCGCCTGCCGCACTCGGCACCGTATCCTTTGTCGAAAGCTCGGTGTTTCCGATCCCGCCGGACATCCTGCTGATCCCGATGGTAATTGCCCGGCGCGAGAAAGCCTGGTGGTACGCGCTGCTGTGCACGCTGACGTCGGTCGCCGGCGGTATCCTGGGATATCTGATCGGTCTGTTCCTGTTCGAGCAGGTGGCGGTGCCGATCCTGACCTTCTACGGCAAGATGGGGTTCGTCGAAGAGTTCAAGGACATCTATCATCAGTATGGCTGGTGGTTCGTCTTTATCGCCGGGTTGACGCCGTTTCCCTACAAGGTGATCACCATTGCCTCCGGTGCATTGGGGCTCAGTCTGCCGGTGTTCATTGCCGCGAGCATCGTTTCTCGGGGGATCCGGTTCTTTGTCGTCGCCGGATTGCTCTATCTGTTCGGCCCGCCGATCCGCGATTTCATCGAAAAGCGGCTTGGTCTCATGTTCACCATATTTGTGGTGCTGCTGGTCGGCGGATTTGTTGTGCTTAGGTATATCTGACAATAAGAGGGTGAGATGACAGCCGACCGGATTTCGCGCAATCTGACGGGGCTCTTGCTGGTGGGCGGCCTGGCGGCGATCGCGACCGCCTGGGGCTTTCAGCTGATTGGCGGCTATGTGCCCTGCAAGTTGTGCCTCGAGCAGCGCATTCCCTATTACGTCGGCCTTCCCCTGGCCTTGCTAGCGCTTTTCCTGATGCAGGCCAGGCGGACCGGGTTGGCGTTGGCTCTGCTTCTGGTCGTTGCGACCGTGTTTGCCTATGGTTCCGGCCTCGGTATCTACCAGTCCGGCGCCGAGTGGCAGTTCTGGGACGGCCCGAGCGATTGCGGAGGCGGCACCTCGACGCCAACGTCTGCCGCCAACATGCTGCAGGCGTTGAAATCGACGCGCGTCGTCAGCTGCACCGAGGCTAGCTGGCGCATGTTCGGCCTGTCCTTTGCCGGCTGGAACGCGGTTGCATCCGGCGGGCTTGCTCTTCTGGCGCTTTTGGCCGCTTTCGGGTTGAAACGCCGTGGCAACACGGCCAGTGTAGGTGCATGAGCGAGAACAAGCACCCGAAGGAAAAACTGCGCGATGAAGCGCTCCGCACACTCGACCGGGTGAATGCGGAGAGTGAGACCGTTGCCGGTTCTACCTTCGTCCGCATGGCTGACCGGGCAAAGGATCACCTGAGCGCCGCCGACAAGGACGAAGACGACCGGATCGAGGTTTGGGGCAGCCGGATCGGCCGAGGTCTCGGGCTTGTGTTCGCAATCGGACTGGCGATTTATCTACTGGTCACCTACGTACTGCCCAACACCTGAATGAACCGATCCGTCAAAGGAACCGATATGGCATCCGTCCGGCCGGTCAGCCACAGCAGCTGGACCGAACGCAAAGCACCTGACCTGGAAGACTTCGAGGCGATGGCGAGCGAGATCCTCTCCGGGCTTCCGGATGATCTTCTGCTGCGCTGTGGTCATCTGCAGATCAGCCTTGCGGACTATGCGCCCGACGACGTTCTGGATGAACTTCGCATCGAGGATCCGCACGACCTTCTGGGCCTGTTCGAAGGCCAGGGGCTGAGCGAAGGCGAAGAAACCGTGATGACCGGGCAGATGCCCAATCGCATCTGGCTCTTCCGCCGGCCGATCCTTGACTACTGGGCCGCGATGGACGAGACGCTGGGCGATGTGGTTGCCCATGTGCTGATCCACGAGATCGGGCATCATTTCGGCCTGTCCGACCAGGATATGGAGCGCATCGAGGCGGCAGCAGAACGCTAATTCTGACCCTTGCAATGAAAAAGGCCTCCCGCGTCTTCGACACTCGGGAGGCCTTTTTGTTTTCGTCCGTTTGGAAGCGCTTATTCAGCGGCTTCCTTCTGGGCGCGTGCGATCGATTCGACGATCAGCCGCTTTGCGGATTCGACACCTTCAACACCGGTGATCTTCACCCACTTGCCCGGCTCCAGATCCTTGTAGTGTTCAAAGAAATGCTTCACCTGGGCAACGGTGATTTCCGGAAGGTCGGTCACGTCGTTGATGTTGTCGTAGCGCTTGCTGAGCTTGTGGGACGGAACCGCGAGGATCTTTTCATCCTGGCCGGATTCGTCTTCCATCAGCAGAACGCCGATCGGACGGCAGCTCATGATGGCGCCCGGAACGATCGGGCGCTGGTTGACCACGATCACGTCGATCGGGTCGCCATCGCCACACAGGGTGTGGGGAACGAAGCCGTAGTTGCCCGGGTACCGCATCGGAGTGTACAGGAAGCGGTCGACGTACATCGCACCGGCTTCTTTATCCATCTCGTATTTGATCGGCTCGCCGCCAACGGAGACCTCGATAATGACGTTGATGTCTTCCGGCGGATTCTTGCCAATCGGCACAGCGTCGATACGCATTTAGGAAACTCCTGTTATTCGTTGCTGCGTCTATCGCAATCCCGCCGAAGAAGTTCAAGTCCTTTATTTTTGCATTGCACCTAATTGATTAACATGCGTCTATTCGCGCGGCAGGCTCTGGAGGAGATAGATTTATGAAACGGCTTACTGTTTCCCTTTTGATGCTCGGCGGATTGCTTGTGTCTCTGCAGGCCGCAGGGGCAGCGTCGATCGACAGTGCCTATACCAAGATCCTGCTGGACAGCTGCCCGCTGATAGAAGCCGGGGACGAGGAAGAAGGCACCTTCGGCGGTGCCTGGCAGTGCCCCGGCTACAAGGGAGAGGGTGTCTATGTTGCCGAGGGCGACCTGCGCATGTTCGTCTCCTTCGGTCCCGACGCCGCCAATGAGCCCGCGGCAGGCCAGACCCTGCCCAATTTCAACACGGTCAACGAAACGCTGGAATGGCGCCTCAGGGGCGGTGTTCCGTTCGCGACCATCCTGCGCTGGTTTCCGAGCCTCGACGAGGGGTCCAAGACCGGCAGCGTGCTGATCGTGACCCAATTGCAGCCCGGCGGCGGCACCTGCCAGATTGCCCGGATCGATGCCCAGGCCAACAAGAACGCCAACGATTTGGCGCGCCAGGCCGCCGATACCCTGGCAGGTTCTTTCGACTGCACGCAGCCGCCGCAGATCATCGGCAATCCCGGAATTCTCTACTAGGCAAGTGCCCTGTGGCTCAGGTGCTGATTTGCGGCCAGGCGTAGATGCTGAGCTCCAGCCTGCGGCCGCCGATCCTGTACCAGGACTTTGCCGCAAGCTTGCCACCGACTGCCTTGTAGAATGAGCGCGCGGGCTCGTTGGCGCTCAGGACCTGCACCGCGACACCGGGCATGCTCTTCGCCGACAGCGTTTCCCGCACATTCTGGAAAAGGGCCCGGCCGAACCCGAGGCCCTGATATTCCGGCTTCAGGTAAAGCTCGTAGATTTCGCCATCCATGCCGGTGTCCCTCAGTCGGCACGGCCCATAGGTCGCGTAACCGGCGGGAATTTCGGCGATGCTGAGGATCTTGATGTCGACGCCCCTGGCAAGGGCACCGCGCCACCAGCTGCTGCCTCGGCGCGAAATCATCTTCTGAAGGTCGACACCGTGCAAGACGCCGCGATAGGCGCCCAGCCAGGCTTCGCTATGGATGCCGGCGAGTGCCTCACAATCGGCGGTCCGTGCCGCGCGCAGATCTATCAGGTCGGTTGTCATGCTTTTAGAAAGATACAACAAGCAATCCGACGGAAAAGAGGCAATCGCGTCGTAGAAACGCCAATTATGCCGATTTCATTGCGTTCGGCATCCGGGAGTTGATCGGCCGGAGGGGCAACACGGTAATAGTGCCGAGACCCCTCCGGTCGAACCTTGTCAAAAGGCCTCAGGCGTTGGCGCCCTGCCGCAGCCGGGCGAGAATTTCCTCGGCCAGATCCTGCCGCACCTTGCCAAGCGATTTCAGCTCATTTGCCACTAGGTCGATTTCCTCGCCGGTCGCGCCCACCATCAGGGCAACGTTCTGGGCGTGCAGGGCCATGTGGCCTTTCTGGATGCCGGTGGTGGCAAGCGCGCGCAATGCACCGAAATTCTGCGCCAGGCCGACGGCAACGATGATCCGGGCCAGTTCGTCTGCCGTGGTCACGCCGAGAATTTTCAGGTTGGCCTGCGCGGTGGGGTGGATCTTGGTTGCGCCACCGACCAGTCCGACAGCCATCGGCAGTTCCAGGATGCCCACAAGATTGCCGTCGCCGTCCTTTTCCCAGCGGGACATCGAGCGGTAGCGGCCGTCTTTCGACGCGAAGGCATGGGCACCTGCCTCCACGGCTCTGGTATCGTTGCCGGTTGCCAGAACCACCGCGCTGATGCCGTTCATGATGCCCTTGTTATGGGTGGCTGCCCGATAGGGGTCGGCATCGGCAAAGTGATAGGCCGACAGCATGTCGTCCCGAACCTTTTCGCCTCCGATTTCCTCCAGTGGCCAGACAGCCCGCACGCGTGCCACGCGGCGGTCGGCGAGGTTGGTCAGGATCCGCAGGAGACTGCGGGCGCCGGTCCATTCCTCCAGCTTGGGTGCAAGGGCCTCGGCCATGCTGTTGACGGCGTTGGCGCCCATCGCATCGCGCGTGTCGACGATGATGTGAACGATGGTCATCGGTCCTTCGGCAGTGTCGATGACCCTTATGTCGAGGTCACGGAAGCCGCCGCCGAGCTTCACCAGAAGCGGATCGATCTCTTCGCAGATGGTGCGGATGTCATCGATGCGTTCAAAAACCTGCAGGCGGACGTTTTCAGGGTCGCTGGCGCCCAGAAGCTGGATCTGGGCTGCCATCAGCGGGCCGCTTGTGGAGGTCTTGAAGCCACCGGTCGGCCGGCAGCGCTTGGCCGAGTTGCACACGGCGGCGATGACGGAGGATTCCTCGCTGGCCATCGGCACCAGAACGTCCCGTCCGTCCACGGTCATGTTGGTCGCGATACCGACAGGAATGGACATGGAAGAAATGGCGTTTTCAACAAGGCGGTCGGCCAGTTCGATGTTTCCGGATGCCGCTTCCACTAGGTCGGAAACGGACTTGTTGTCGAGATTCGCCTGGCGCTGGACCGCCTGGAGCCGGCCGGCCGGGTCCAGCTTGTGAAAACCTTCAATACGGGACGAAGTGACGTCACTCATCGGGGGAAACCTGTCTGTCAATTGATCATGGATTGCGGCAGCCACAACACCAGCTCCGGAAACAGGGCGCAGATGAAGATACCGATGGCTTGCAGCAGGATGAAGGGAACGATGGCACGGTAGACCGTGCCCATGCCGATGCCGGCGGGCAGGACGCCCTTCATGTAGAAGAGCGTGTAGCCGAAGGGCGGGGAGATGTAGGCCATCTGCGCCGAAACGAGGAACAGGATGCCGAACCAGAGCCGGTCGAACTCGAGGAAGTCGATCACCGGCAGGAAGACGGGCACGCACAAGAGGATGATGCCCATTTCGTCCAGGAACATGCCGAGGAAGAACAGAATGCCCAGCATGATGGCGAGAACGATCCAGCGGTTGGCATCGAGATCCTGAATGAACGACAGGAGGAAGTCCGCGCCGCCGGTGCCGGTGAAGATTGCCACGAAGGCCCGCGCACCGATGGTGATCCAGAGGATCATGGCCGTCACCTTGACCACGTCGAGGGCAACACCGGATATGAGCTCCCAGCCGAACCGGCGCTCGATGAGCGACGACAGGAACGCCAGGAAGACGCCGACGGCGGCTGCTTCCGTGGGTGTTGCGATACCCATGTAGATCGTGCCCAGGACGCCGACGATGATCAGCAGCGGCAGGATGAGGGATTTCAGCGAGGCAATGCGCTCTTCCCAGGTGGCCGGGGCGTCGTTGTCCGGACGCGGGGCGATGGACGGGTTGAGTGCGGACCGCAGAACGATATAGCCGATATAGAGCGAGGCGAGCAGCAGGCCCGGCACCACGCCGGCGATGAACATCTGGCCGATAGAGGCCTGTGCGGTCACGGCATAGACGATGGTGATCACCGAGGGCGGGATCAGGATGCCGAGCGTTCCGCCGGCGCAGATCGTCCCGATCGCGAGCTCCGGACTATATTTGCGCTTCAGCATGGAGGGCAGGGCCAGCATGCCCATGGCAGCAACCGCGGCACCGACGATGCCCGTCATGGCGGCGATGATCGTGCAGATGGCGATGGTGCCCACCGCCAGGCCACCCGGCAACCGCCGCGACCAGAGTTCCATGGCCCGGTAAAGGCTTTCGATAACACCGGAACGCTGAAGGATGCTGGCCATCATCACATAAAGCGGGATCGCGAGGAGCGATTCCGACGTCATGGTGGAGTAGAGGTTGAGGACGGTCACGGAGAGGGCGGCAGGCCCCCACAGCGTTAGCGTGAAAACGAGCGCAAGTGCGCCAAGCGTGAAGGCAAGCGGCAGGCCGGTGAGCAGCAGGCCCACAAGGCTGGCGAACATGATGGCAAGAACGAATTCGGAGCTCATGCGCTTGCTCCCGTCTGTTCCTGCGCCGGGCGCGTTGCGTTGTAGGCTTCAACAAGGGCCTGCAAAAACAGGAGCGCAAAGGAAAGCGGCACGACGAATTTCAGCCACCAGACGGGTGGGTTCCAAGCGGAAAAGCTGGTTTCGCCGAGGGAGTAGGCGTTGATTGCAAGCGGCCAACTGACCCAGGCAAAAACGCCTGCAAAGACAGCAATGACGGCATAGGAGAACACGTCGAGAACCACTTTTGGCAATCCCGTCAGTTTTTCGCTGAAGATGTCGACGGCGACGTGGCCCTTCAGGTGCAGAAGGTAAGGTCCGGCCAGCATGAAATGCGGACCGAAGATCAACGTGCTGGCTTCCATGGCCCACACCGTCGGCGCATCGAACAGGTATCTTGCGACCACTTCGAAAAGCAGTATCGGCACCACCGCGAAGATGAGCGCCGCCGCAAGGAGGAAGAACAACCGGTTGACGCCGGTGACGATGGAACTGACGGATTTCATGAAGCTGAGCATTTGCCGATCGAAAGGACGACCGGACGGCAGACGGCAGGGAGGTGCCGTCTACCGTCCGGTGGGAGGAAGGGTCAGATCAGCCCGAGAGCTGTCATGAACTCAATCTGGCTCGCGAGCACGCGATTCGCCAGATCGTCTTCCTTGGTAGCCTTTTTCCAGGACTCGACAGCCTTGGACCGGTTGGCCGCGACATCGGCCGGGTCGAGCTGGATGATCTCGACGCCTTGTTCGCCGTATTTCTTCAGGACATCGACATTCTGCACCATGATGTGCTGGCGCAGCGATCCGGAGATCTCCCGAGCGGCAACAGCAAGCGCTGCCTTGTAGTCGTCCGGCAGCGCGTCATAGGCGCCCTGGTTGGCGACATAGCTGGTGGCGGTGGTCGGCTGGTGCACGCCCGGCAGGATGATGAACTTGGCGACTTCGCCAAGGCCTGCTTCGTAGTTGGCGGTGAGATCGCCGCGGTCGGCAAAATCGATCAGGCCTTTTTCAAGCGCCGTATAGACTTCCGCCGTCGGCAGCGGGGTCACGGAAACGCCCTGGTCGGCCATGACCGCGGAAGCGAGCCCGACAAAGCGGCCCTTCTTGCCGGCCATGTCGGCGATGGTTTCCATCTTGACGGTCGAGTGGATCGGCTCTTCGCCATAGACGGTGGGGGCAATGTAGAAGAGACCGGCCCTTGCATAGGCTTCGCGGGCGAGATCCAGACCACCCTTTTCGTAAAACCAGGCTTCATACTGGTCGGACTCGGGGAAGCCGAACGGGATGGTGGACGTGAAGGCAAATGCCGGGATCTTGCCGGCTTCGTAGCCGTCGAAGGTCTTCATCAGCTGGAAGGCG
This sequence comes from Labrenzia sp. CP4, assembly GCF_001579905.1. Taxonomy (NCBI): domain Bacteria; kingdom Pseudomonadati; phylum Pseudomonadota; class Alphaproteobacteria; order Hyphomicrobiales; family Stappiaceae; genus Labrenzia; species Labrenzia sp. CP4. The sequence continues at coordinate 410,835 of NZ_CP011927.1, forward strand.
CCGGCGCGAACGGCATCGAATGCCTGGTTGGCAGGCACGAGCTGGCCGGCGGAGAACAGCGTGATCTTGAAGTTGCCGTCGGTCAGTTCGCTGACGCGCTCGACAAACTTCTTCTCGAATTCGAAAGGTGTGGTTCCGGCGTCCCAGAGAGCCTGCATGCGCCACTCAACCGCATCTTGTGCCTTGGCCGCAATCGGTGCTGCGAGGGCGGTGCCGCCAACGGCTGCACCTGCAAGAAGGCTGCGTCTACTTACTTTGGTCATTTTTCCCTCCCAAGGAAATTGCCATTTGCTGGCGTAATGGGCAAACTGTCATAAAATTGATTGGGACAATCAAGGGACAGTTGTTGGATTTATGGGCAGCACTGTCCCAGTAAATTTTGAGGGACAATGAGGGTTACGGGTAGCGGTCGGAAACTGTCTCGCGTCGATCAGATCGTCGAGAAAGTCGCGCTGATGCTGGAGGCAGGGGCGTACAAGACGTTTGAGCGGTTGCCTTCCATTCGTCAGGCCGCGCGGGAGAACGGCGTTTCGAAAAACACGATGGCGGAAGCTTACGACCGGCTGGTCGCCCGAGGGCTACTGGAAGCGCGGGCCGGCTCCGGATACTACATGTCACAGGTCGGATCGGCTTCCAAGACCCCGCCAGCGCCACATGTCACGGCTGCGGTTGACGGCATGTCGTTGCTGCGGGAGCAGCTGGAACAGCATTATGAAGTGCGTCCGGGAGACGGACGCCCGCCGCCGTCGTGGATGGAGGGAGCGGAGCTGCGCCGCCATTTCGCCAACGCCAAGACGCCTTTTCCCGAAGCGATCGAATTCGGCTACGGCAGTTCGTGGGGATATGGCCCGCTGAGGGACCGGCTGCGGATGCAGTTGCTGGAGCGGTCGATCCCGGCCGATCCGCAAGGGCTTCTTTTGACCCATGGCGTCAACCATGGCCTGGATTTGATCATCCGGCATCTGACGGAGCCTGGCGATACGGTTTTTGTCGATGAGCCGGGCTATTATCCGCTCTTTTCCAAGCTGACCTTCGCCAAGGTGCAGATTGTCGGTATCCGGCGTGACAGGGACGGTCCGGACCTGGAAGACCTGACCGCCAAACTCGCTCTTTACCGGCCGAAGATGTTTGTCACCCAGTCGCACGGCCACAATCCGACCGGCGGTTCCCTGTCACCTTCGCGGTCATTCGGGTTGATGCAGCTTGCCGAGCGCTGGGGGTTTCTCCTGGTTGAAAACGATGCGCTTGCCGATATTCTTCCGGCCACGCTGCCAAGGCTGGCAGCGCTGGACCAGCTGGAGCGGGTGCTTTATCTCGGTACTTTTTCCAAGACACTGTCGGCCAGTCTCAGATGCGGTTACGTGGCTGGAAATCCGGACATCATCCGCCAGCTTGCCGATATCAAGATGCTGACGGTGGTCAATTCATCCGACCACGTCGAACGCTTCGTGTTCAATCTGATGCAGGCCGGCCATTATCTGAGACATCTGCGGCGTCTCAGGAGCCGGGTGGAAGACGCCTACAAGGCATCCTTCGGGACACTGGAGGCGATCGGGTTGTCTGTGCGTGAGTGCTCCATACCCGGGTTCTATCTCTGGGTGGAGTTTCCCGATGATGTGGATGAAAGGGAACTATGCGCCGCAGCCAGCAAGCAAAGCATCTTCATTGCACCGGGCGCCGTCTTCTATCCGAACCGGGAGACCCGGCAGAAGCCGGCAATGCGGGTCAATGTGGCCTATGGAACCGATGCGCGGTTCCTGTCGTTCCTCAGGGATTTTCTGAAGTAGTTTGAAAGCAGATAAACAGGCAAGTCCACAAATGAAAAGGGCCGGCATAATGCCGGCCCTTCAGTTGCCCTGATGTTTGACTCACTAAATCTGGTTGGCCAGTAAAAACCCCGGGGGGCTGGGGGGCTAATGCATTCCGCGGCTTCTACGGGCCATACCCATCAGGGTATGATCCTAATATGGGTGTCTAAAATGGCTGGCCAAGGGCTGGAATGCGGCAAAATCAAGGAAATTTATGCATTCTTTCTTGGCAAAGTGCCGTTGCGTTCGTTTTTGCACTTCTTCCCGTAAAACTTATTGGCAAAATTACTCTGGTTTCAGACCTCTGTCTGTCAATATGACGTTGCGGGCTTGCCAGAATGGCTAAAGAAGACGCATCATGACAGCCAGGTGACAGGCGTCTCCCGACGATTCTCTTGTCGGTTACCTGTCAGCAGCGAAACCGCGAACGGAATGGAGGCGGAATGAGCGAAGCCGACGACAGTGCGTTTCAGCGTGGTGCGGGTGCAAGCCCGTCGCCACAACATCAACCGGCTCCCCCTCCCAAACCCATTGTTGCATTCAACAGGCGCGAACTCGATGTCATCCTGAGGCTCTACGGGCGCATGGTCGCCGACGGCGAGTGGCGGGACTATGCCATCGACCTCCTGAAGGACCGGGCAATCTTCTCCGTGTTTCGCAGATCTTCCGAAATGCCGCTTTACAGGATCGAGAAGGACCCGAAACTGGCCCGCCGCCAGGGCACATATTCGGTCGTGGCGACCGGGGGCATGATCCTGAAGCGTGGCCACGATCTGGCGCAGGTGCTGAGGGTTCTGGAGAAGAAAAAACATCTTCGGGTGGTCGACGCCTGACCAGGCATACGGTCAGTCAGCTGATGACCGGATGTGGTTCATTTGCCCTGCGTTGATCCGGTCACAGGCATTTCCTTGATGGTCGCGTCAATGACCGGCTGATGCTGGTCGGTTACCCGCCGGCCGCGGACCAGACGATTGGTTCGGCCAAGCCTGGCAGCGCAGTGTTCTGCCGCTTCATTCCATTGATTTGCGCAAGGCTGGCGTTGACGCCCATTGACGCAAGTGTAGGCAAGCGATGTGTCGGACATTCGTGCGGCCACAAAAAAGCCCGGCACAAGGCCGGGCTTTTCCGTTTGTTCAGTTTGGCTGCGCTTAGTCGCGGTTGCCGAACAGCTGCAGCAGCATGATGAACAGGTTGATGAAGTCGAGGTACAGACGCAGCGCGCCCATGACGGACTTCTTCGTAGCGACTTCACCGCTGTCGCCTTCGTAGTACATTTCCTTGATCTGCTGGGTGTCGTAGGCGGTCAGGCCGGCGAACACCAGAACACCGATCACGGAGATGGCGAACTGCAGGGCGGAAGATGCCATGAAGATGTTGACCAGCGACGCGATCACGATACCGATCAGGCCGATGAACAGGAACGAGCCCCAGCCGGACAGGTCCTTCTTCGTGGTGTAGCCGAACAGGCTCAGCGCGCCGAAGGTACCGGCGGTGATGAAGAAGACCTGAGCGATCGAGCCCGGGGTGTAGACCAGGAAGATCGAGGACAGGGAGATACCCATTACGGATGCGTAGACCAGGAAAAGGGTCCGCGCTGCGCCGGCACTCATGGACTGAATGCGGAAGGACAGCCAGAACACCATTCCGAGCGGTGCGAGCATGACAACCCATTTCAGCGGGCTGCCGTAGATGGCAACACCCAGCTGGGTGAGCATGCGGCCGTTGCCAAGGCTGGCGACAGCAGAGTTCGGATCGGTGGTCGTTGCAAGCATGACCGTTGCCAGCGCAAGAAAGCCGGTCAGCGCAAGGCCGATGGTCATGTAGTTATAGACGCCCAGCATGTAGGAGCGCAGGCCCTGATCGATGCCGGCCTCGGCGCGTGCGCCGGCGACGGTATACGCGCCTTGAGATTGACGGTCATAGGTCGACATGGTCGTAAAAATCCCCTTCTAGATAGACGTGCGCATGCAATCGCGCATGCAACACAACTCCCTCAACATATGGGAAAAGCCTATCCCGAGCACAAGTCGAATTCGATGAAAAATTCGTAATCTTTGCGCTCAGGACGTATTATTTGAACCTATCCTTAAAAACAGGCTCAGATTCAGTCGTATTATTTCATGGCTTTCAGTCGGGATTCGATCTGCCGGTCGCAGGTGCCGCCGGGGTTGCGAACGATTTCTTCCGACGCGAAATCGAGGATTTCCTTTTCCGGATCCTGCATCTGCTCGACAGTCACACCGGGTTTGAACCACTGCAGAACCGCATAGTCGCCGCCGGCATCGGTGAGGAAAGCGATCGGCTTGCCATTTTCGGTGATGCCCATGCGGCCGACGCGGACTTCCGCAATCGATACCTTGCGCGCTTCGCCGTCGATGGTCAGCCGGTTTTTCGACACGTTCAGTTTCTTCAGCTTGGAGCCTTCAGTGCCGACCCAGTTACCGTAGAAGCGCTTGCCTTTTTTCTCGACGGAAAGGCAGGAGTTCTCGAAATTCGGGATGGAAAGACGGACGGCGGAAACCTCGATCGGATCCTCGCCCTTGGGCGCCAGCGTGTATTTCATCGCATTGTCGCCGGTCCGGTACACCCGGATGCCGACCGGCGTATAGCCGGAATCGTTCATCGAACGGGTGAAGAAATCGAACTGGTTGGCGTCGTTGGTGCCGGCCCGGCGATAGAGCCAGCGCTTCGGCAAGCCGTTTTCGAAGACCAGCCAGTCACTGACGACGAGGCCGCGCGGGCCTTCCGGCGTGTTCAACTGCCAGACCCCGGTATGAAACGGGCTTTCCGCCGACGCGGCAGGGGCGAAAGCCATAGCGGCAACTGCGGACAGGGCTGCAGCCCCGGCAATGGTCTTCAAACGAATTTTCGGGAGAAACTTGAACATGGAATGGCCCCTTCTTAACAAACTGCCCGGAGCTGAACCGGATAGCCAAGATCAATTCAGTATGCAAGTTGTGTGGAGCTGAAGTTTGTCGCGATTTGGTTGTATTTCAGGATTTTTTCCTGAACGAAGTTTGCCAAGAGCTGTGGGCGCCGGATCGAAATAGATCAGCGCTCGTCAAGAATTCGTTGGATCTTGTTTTCGGAAGTCTACCGGTTCGCCGGAAATAGCCTTGCTGATCAAAGGAGGTGCGACGGAAGCCGGCAAACGTCCTTTGACCAGCTATTTCCTGTGCGCACGTTGGCCGCTACAGCAGCTGACCGCATTTTGCGCTAGAGATTTCGCAGGACAGGTGCGGGCTTTTCACCCAGCACCCGCCATGTGCCGATGAGGCCGAAACCCACCGTCAGCACCAGCGCGATCAGCGCGGCACCTGCTGCGGTCACCGGCATCATCACAAATGACCCATCCATGATCTGCGTTATCACGTACCAGGCGGCGACCCCTCCGGCCAGCAGGGCGAACACCGCCGTTGCAAGGCCCAGAATGGCGTATTCGAGTGCATAGGCGAAGATCAGGCGAGCCCGTGTCGCACCAATGGTTTTCAGAATGACCGCATCGTAGATCCGGCTGCGATGACCGGCGGCAAGTGCACCTGCCAGAACCAGAACGCTGGCGATCAGCGTGATCGAGCTTGCGCCGCGGATGGCCCAGGCAAGCTGTGCCACCAGATCGTTGACCTGAGAGATCGCGTCCTTCACCCGGATTGCCGTCACTGTCGGAAAGGCGTTCGAGACAGTCTTCAACAAGGCAAGTTCCGTCTCTTCCGACACATCATCGTCCCAGCCAAGGGTCATCAGATGGGCATGCGGGGCACCGGCAAAAGTATTCGGCGAAAACACCATCACGAAATTGATCGCAAGGGACTGCCATTCTACTGTACGTGTGTTGGCAATTTCCGCCGTGATTTCCCTGCCGAGCACATTGACCGTGATCCGGTCTCCGATCTTGAGACCGAGATCGGTGGCGGCCTCTTCATCGAAGGACACCAGCGGAATGCCGGTGTAGTCCTCCGGCCACCAGGAGCCTTCTTCCAGCTTCGAGTTCTTGGGCAAGCTTGCGTCATAGGTAATGCCGCGGTCACCGCGCAGCACCCAGCCGGAGCCTTCCTGGGCGGGGACGAACTTGTCGGCTGCAATACCGTTCAGCGAGACAATGCGTCCGCGCAGCATCGGGACGCTTTGCAGGTTGGCGTCGGATGCTTCAGCATTCAGCAAGGCCTCGAAGGCATCGCGTTCATGGCTCTGGATATCGATGAAGAAGAAGCTCGGAGCCTTGTCGGCAATGGTTGCGGTCAGCTCGCGCCGCAGGTTTCCGTCGATGAGGGCAAGGGCTACCAGCAGCGACAGGCCAAGTCCGAGCGACAACACGACTGACGGGGTCAGCGCTCCGGGACGGTGAATGTTTGCAATCGCCAGCCTGAGCTCGGTCGAGCGGACACTGGGCAGGCGCCTGGCTATGGCCATGATCGCGCGTGCGACCAGCACCAGCAAAACGAACGCACCGGCGGATGCGGCGATGTAGGTGCCGGCCATGCGCTGGTCGTGGGCAAGCAGAATGGCGATGGCGGCAAGGGCAAGCACTGTTGCCGCGGTGGCAAACAGGTAGCGTTTGCGCGGCAGCTTGGCGCCGCCGGTCACGATATCCCGGAAAAGGGCTGTCGGCGGTACGTCATGAGCCCGCCCCAACGGCCAGATTGCAAAGGCGAGAGCGGTCAGGAGGCCGTAGACGAGGCCAAGGGCAAGCTCGGTCGGATAGATGCTGGCCGCGAGCTTGACCGGTAGAACCGGCGCCAGTGCGGCAGCCGCGGCAAAGGGGATCAGGGCACCCAGCACAAGGCCGACGACGATGCCGAGCAGCGCAAGCACCAGCATTTGAACCAGATAGATCTTGAAGACGAAGCCGCCCGTCGAGCCCAGGCACTTGAAGCTAGCGATAACCTCACGCTTGGTTTCCAGATAGGCGCGGATGGCATTGGCCACGCCAACACCGCCAACCACCAGCGCGGTCAGGCCGACCAGTGTCAGGAATTGTGCGAAGCGATCAATGCTGCGTTGAAGGCCCGGGGACGCATTGGCGCGGGAGCGGATACGCCATCCCGCGTCGGGTTGGGCGGATTTGGCCTCTTCGACGATCCCTTCCATTGCTTCCAGGTTGGGAGCCGGGGCCATTCGAACGCGGTAATGCCAGCGGACCAAGCTGCCGGGCTGGATCAGGCCGGTTTCAGGCAGGGCGGCATCGGAAATCAGAAGGCGCGGACCGAATTCCATGCCCCCGGCCAGTTTGTCCGGTTCGTTTGCAATTGTGTCGGCAATTCGGATGGTGGCTCGTCCGAGGGACAGCGTATCGCCAACATTCGCGCCAAGCCGCGCCAGAAGAGAAGGGTCCACAACGGCGCCCCAGGTCCCGTCTTTCCGGGCCAGGGCCGTTTCCAAGGCCTTTCCGGAGGCAAGTTCAAATGTGCCATAAAGGGGATAGGGACCGTCGACGGCTTTCAGCTCTACCAATGCCTGATCGCCGGTCTCCGGTCTTCTTGCCATGGCCCGCGTGGTCGCAACGCGGGACAGGTCACCAAGGCCGTTCAGATAGGCAAGTTGATCGGCGTCGGCCTGCCGGTGGATCAGGGAAAAATCGAGATCACCGCCCAGGATGGACTGACCTTCGCGCGAAATCCCTTCTGTCAGAGCCCGTGAGACAGACGTGACGCCTGCGATTGCCGCTACGCCGAGCGCGATACAGGCAATGAAAATGTAGAAACCCTTGAGGCCGCCGCGCAGTTCACGAAAGGCGAACCGGGCTGCAAGGCGCATCGTCTGGTGGTTTGCCGGTGCGTTGCCCGGGACAAACGCGCTCATGCAGACACCTCGCGGCGGGCGCGGTCAGACGTTTCTTCTTCGATTTCTCCGGAGCGAACGCGGATCATGCGGTCGCAGCGGGCGGCAAGGCTCGGGTCGTGGGTGACCAGAACCAGCGTCGTGCCCCGGTTCTTCTGGGCGGTGAACATCAGGTCGACAATCTGTGCGCCGGTGCTTTCATCGAGGTTGCCAGTCGGTTCGTCTGCGATCAGGATCGCGGGTTCGACGACCAGTGCCCTTGCCACGGCGACGCGCTGCTGTTCGCCGCCGGACAGTTGCGCCGGGTAGTGGTGCATGCGGTGTCCGAGCCCGACGGCATCCAGCTCCGCCTTGGCCTTGTCGAAGGCGGCGGTATCCCCAGCAAGTTCCAGCGGCACGGCCACGTTTTCCAAAGCGGTCATGTTGGGAACAAGGTGAAATGACTGGAAAATGATCCCGACATTGCGGCCGCGAAACCGGGCCAGCTGGTCTTCGGACAGGGGGCCGAGTTCGGATCCGGCCACGTTGACCGAGCCTTCATCAGCGCGTTCCAGCCCCGCCATGACCATCAGCAATGTCGATTTTCCGGACCCTGACGGGCCGACAAGGCCGACGGAGGCCCCCTTCTCGATCTGAAGGTCGATCCCCTTCAGGATATGCACCCGCCCGGCGCCTTCGCCGAGGGTCAGGTGGACGTCTTTCAGGGCGATCGCGGGCGAATTTGTCATTCTCTGGCCTTTACAATGGGCGTTGATCGTCTTCCTGACAGTCACAAGCCCTCGACAATTGGACGCTCTGCGACCATATGGGCCTGTTGAAGAGCGTCTTCCAGTCCCAAAAGAGTGTTCACGTGAACCGGTTTATTGCCTGCCTGACGATAATCATCCTGTCTTTCCTGCCAATGGCCGCCCAGTCGGCCGATCTGAAACTGGTGGTGCTGGGGGACAGTCTGTCCGCCGGCTATCAACTGTCGGCAGGAGAGGGCTTCACGGATCAGCTCCAGAAAGCGCTTGATGCGAAGGGGCAATCGGTCGAGGTCGTCAATGCCGGCGTGTCTGGCGACACGTCAAGCGGCGGGCTGTCGCGGCTGGACTGGTCGGTGGGGCCGGACACCAGTGCAGTCATCGTGGAGCTCGGAGCAAACGACGCGTTGCGGGGGATCTCTCCGGAGCTGACGCGCAAGAATATCGACGAAATCGTCCGACGCCTGACGGAACGCGGTGTTGCCGTGCTTGTCGCGGGCATGCTGGCCCCGCGCAATCTTGGGCCGGAATATGCCGAGGCATTCGATCCGATCTACTCCGATGTTGCCAAGGCGCACGATGCGTTGTTTTATCCCTTCTTCCTCGAGGGTGCCGCCCTCAATCCCGATCTCAACCTTTCCGACGGTATGCATCCCAACGCCAAAGGGGTGGAAGTCATCGTCGAAAACATTCTGCCGAAAGTGGAAGAGCTTTTGGCCAAAGCCCGATCCTAGGGGCTTTGCTCTGGACCTGGGGTGGAAGCCGATCCGGCTTCCGGGACGCCCCGTTTTCAAAATTTGAAGGATAGTCTTATGGAAAAGCGCCGTCTTGGCCGCACGGATATACAGGTCAGCGCCCTTTGCCTCGGTACCATGACCTTCGGGGAGCAGAACTCCGAGGCGGAAGGTCACGCCCAGATGGACCACGCCGTGGAAAAGGGCATCAATTTCTTCGACGCGGCAGAACTCTATCCGATCCCGCCGAAGAAAGAGACCCAGGGCCGGACCGAGCGCATCGTCGGCACGTGGTTCAAGAAAACCGGCATGCGGGACAAGATCGTCATGGCCACCAAGGTGGTCGGGCGGACCGACATGGACTGGTTCCGTGAAAATGGTGCGAAGGCGAAACTGGTTCGCGAAGAGATCGAATTTGCGGTCGACCGCAGCCTGAAGAACCTGGAAACAGACTATATCGACCTCTACCAGATCCACTGGCCGGACCGGAACGTCGGCGGTTTCGGTTCAAACCCGACGCGCTGGGCGGATGTCGAACCGGCTCCGGACGAAAACAGCATCCAGTCGACGCTGGAAATCCTTGGGGATCTGGTCAAGGCCGGCAAAATCCGTCACGTCGGTGTCTCCAACGAAAGTGCCTGGGGCACGATGCGCTACGTTGCGGCGTCCGAGATGTATGACGTGCCGCGGGTGGTCTCGATCCAGAACGCCTATTCCCTGGTCAACCGGACCTTCGAAACCGGCCTTGCGGAAGTTGCCCGCCGGGAAGATGTCGGTCTTCTGGGATATTCGGCACTGGCCCAGGGATATCTGACGGGCAAATACCGCAATGGCGCCCTTCCGGCAGGTGCCCGCAAGACGCTGTTCAACCGCCTGCAGCGCTATGAGCATCCGCGCACCATCGAGGCGGTCGATGCCTATCTGGACCTGGCGCAGGAGGCGGGGCTTGATCCGTCGCAGATGGCACTTGCCTTTGCCATGTCGCGGTCTTTCATGACCTCGGTCATCCTGGGTGCGACGACCATTGAGCAGCTGGATACCGACATCGGAGCTGCGGACGTTACGCTGAGTGCCGATGTTCTGGAGAAAATCGATGCGCTGCATCAGGAATTCGGCAATCCGGCGCCGTAACTGGCGTAACTTCCTGATCGATAAATCTTTTTAGAGAATCATCTGCAGATCGGAGGCCGGGCTGGTTATGAACCAGCCCGGTATTCATTTGAGTGCGGCGCTGAATTTTTGAACGCGCTCAAAAACTTAGCTTTTTGTCTTGCGATTTTCATGAAGTTGATTCCTCATGGGATTCATCAGCGACAGCGGAGGGAACACCCATGCCGCGCCTTTTTACAGGCCTTGAGATTCCGTCCCAGACGGCACTCATGCTTTCGATGCTCCGGGGAGGCCTTCGGGGCGCCCGCTGGATTGATCCGGAGAACTACCACATCACCTTGCGCTTCATTGGCGACATCGATGACCGTACGGCCGACGAGATCGCCGCCGCGCTCGATCGTGTACGCAGGGATCCGGTGGAAATCCGCCTCAACGGTCTTGGTTCTTTCGGCAACGGCAAGCCGCATGCAGTCTGGGCCCGGGTTGAGCCGACCGCTCAACTTGCCGAATTGCAGGCCGAGCAGGAACGCATCATCCAGCGTCTGCATCTGCCGGCCGAGCGGCGCAAGTATGTTCCGCATGTGACCCTTGCCCGTTGCAGGACCTCGACAAACGAGGACGTGGCCAAGTGGCTGAGCGAGCGCGGCAACTTCCAGGCACAGCCCTTCATTGCCGGACGTTTTGTGCTGTTCTCGGCGAAATCAAGTGTCGGTGGCGGCCCCTATCTGGTGGAAGAGGCGTATCCGCTGGCAGCGTGACGCCCGTGTTCTGGTGGCGTGCAGCGAGACCAGAGGGTTTGCGCGCCGGCAGAACGAACCCAAACCTTTGCCGGTTTCGGGTCGCTTTTGGCTGAAACCCTGAAAAAGATTACACCGACCCGACGCGAAAAAATGACGCACGCTGGCGTCTGCGTTCCTTTTGTGATGGTCAAAAGTGACAGGAAGGCCCCGCGAAACTGTGCGGTTTTTGGGCAGGCCGGTATTCAGGAGCAGTGAAAAAGGCTGTTTTGCCTAAATAATAAGTTGAATGAATTCTCTGAATGGTTGAGTGACTTAAAGTATAAACCTATGGTTTGGAAGTTTAGTTGGCTCAGTATTCAAGTTGCGTAAAGGAAAATTAATGGCTTGAGCGTTTTGTGGGCACACTGTGCAAGGCTCGACATGAGCTGCCCCAAAAAAACGAGACCATTATGAAGTTCTTTGCAGATTTGCCCATCGCGGTGCGTGTCGGAGCGCTGTCCGCGATCGCCGTGGTTGCCATTGGCGTATTGCTTGGCACGGCGCTTTACAGCCAGCAAATCGTGTCGCACGAAATCGACAATCTGGCTGAATACTCGCAAATGGACTTCAAGGTGTCGCAGGTTCAGGCTCATGCCCAGAACATGCAACGTAGCCAGAAGGACTTTCTTCTGAACAAGGACCTTGCCTTCGTCGAGGAATACAAGGCCGAGTTCGAGAAAGCCCAGAGCAACCTGAATGATGTCGATACGAAGCCGCAATCGGCTTCCATCACGGGCAACATCGCGACGCTTCGCAGCGTGCTGGATCAGCACAAGGCCAAGTTCGATGTTCTGACCGAAGAGCTTACCCGTATGGGGCTCGACGAAAGCACCGGGCTGCAGGGGTCTCTGCGCACTGCCGTCCATGACGTGGAAAGCAAGCTGGATGCCGCCAATCTGGACTCATTGACCGTCAAGATGCTGATGATGCGCCGTCATGAAAAAGATTTCATGCTGCGCGGTGACGAGAAATACGTCGGCAGGATCAGCGAACGGCGGGCCGAATTCGCCGATCTGCTGCCGAAAAGCGGGTTGTCCGACGCAGAGCAGGCTGAAATCGGCAAGCTGCTGGACACTTACCAGGCCTCCTTCAAGGCTTATGCCGACTTGTCCCTGAAGATCGCTGCCGACCTGGTCGAGATCGAAGCAATCTACGCCCAGGTCGCTCCGGAATGGGCGGTGATGTCTGAAGCTGCCTATGCGGGCAAGCTGGCTGCCGGGGAAGCGCTGGACACTGCCCAGGCCTTCTCCAAAACAACATTCCTGACCGTTTCCGCCATCGCATTGGTGCTGTCTATCGGGCTTGGCTGGCTGATCGGCCGCAGCATTACCAGGCCGGTGAAAACGCTTACCGGAACCATGGGAACGCTCGCTGGCGGATCCATCGACATCGACGTCCAGTACACCGACCGCAAGAGCGAGATCGGGAGCATGGCCCGCGCCGTGGAGGTTTTCCGCGCCAATGCCGTCCGGACCCGCGAACTGGAAGCGGAGCAGAAGGAACAGGCAGCAAGAACCGCCGCCGAGCAGAAGCGGATGATGATGGAGCTTGCCGACAGTTTCGAAAGCTCCGTTGGTGAAATCGTCCAGGCGGTATCGTCCTCGTCGTCCCAGCTGGAATCGAGCGCAAGTTCCATGAGCGCCACCGCCGAGCAGACCCAGCAACAATCCTCGAACGTTGCCGCGGCAGCCGAGCAGGCATCTGCCAACGTTCAGACCGTTGCCTCCGCAGCCGAAGAGCTGTCGTCGACGGTTTCTGAAATTTCCCGACAGGTCGCCCAGTCTTCAAATGTTGCTTCCACGGCAACGGCGGAAGCCAAGAAGACCAACGACCAGGTGCAGGGACTTGCCGAAGCCGCCTCGCGGATCGGTGAAGTGGTGAAGCTTATTTCCGATATCGCGGAGCAGACCAATCTTCTGGCGCTCAATGCCACAATCGAAGCGGCCCGTGCGGGCGAGGCCGGCAAGGGATTTGCCGTCGTTGCGTCGGAAGTGAAGGAACTGGCCAGCCAGACGACCAAGGCGACCGAGGAAATCTCCCTGCAGATTTCCGGTGTCCAGTCGGCGACCCGTGACGCGGTCTCTGCTATCGACGGCATCACCAAGACGATCTTCGAGATCAACGAGATTGCCGGCGGGATCGCGGCGGCTGTCGAAGAGCAGGGCGCGGCAACCACCGAGATCGCGCGCAATGTGCACGAAGCTTCCACCGGTACACGCGATGTGACCCGCAACATCAGCAGCGTCAGCGAAGCAGCCACCCAGTCGGGGCATGCGGCGGAAGAGCTGCAGGCGGCCTCCGGCACACTTGCAAGCAATGCCCGGGCGCTTCAGGCCGAGGTCGACGGCTTCCTGGCACGCGTACGCGCCGGCTGAGATCAGGCGCCCAGCAGGCCGGCATAAACACCGAGCGTGCGGGCGCACATGGTTTCGACCGAGAAATTCTGGCGGACATGGGCGAGAGCCCGGTCCGCCATTTTGTTTTTCTCGTCCACGTCCTGGCCCAACACACGGACAATGGCATCCGCCAGAGCCTGAGGGTCGCCCGGTGCCACCCGCCAGCCGGTGCGTTCGCTTTCGGCCGCATCGGGCGGGGAGAGGACGGTTTCAGGTACCGCTCCGAGGTTGGAGACGATTACAGGCACCCTTGCGGCCTGTGCTTCGACTGCCGCCCTGCCGAAGGCTTCCGGTTCGACAGAAGCAACAATCGCAATATCGGCCAATGCCATGGCGGCGGGGACGTCGGCACAGTGACCGACGATCCGGACCTTGTCCTGCAGTCCGTTGTCGGCAATCAACTTTTTCAACTCCGCCAGATAACCATCGCGACCCTGGGCATCGCCCGCCAGAATGGCGATCGGGTCGGACGGCAGCCTGTCTTGCAGAAGCGCCATCGCCTCGATCACGACACGCTGTCCCTTCCAGGCGGTCAGCCGGGCCATGTTGAGAAGAATCGGGCGTCCCATCGGGATGCCCCACTGGTCCTTCAATGCCTGCAGCCGCAGAGCGCTGACATTGTCGGGTAGCAGGCCTTTCAGATCGGATCCGCGCTGGATGACGGTGATCTTGCCTTTTGCGAACGGGTGCCGGTCTTCGATCAGCCCGGATATGAAATGCGAATTGGCAATCACCGCATCCCCGCGTGCCATGACCGAATTGTACCAGCCCTTCAGCGCATTCGACTGGTTATAGGTGCCGTGGTAGGTGGTCACGAAAGGGGTTCGGGTGCGCCGTGCGGCCCAAAGGCACGACCATGCCGGGGCCCGGCTGCGAGCGTGAAGCAGGCTGACCTTGCGTGTGGTCACGATCTCCGCCAGCCTGGCTGCATTCTTCCAGAGGGTCGCCGGGTTCTTCGACTTGACGGGCAGCACAATGTGTTCCGCGCCAAGGGCTTCCAGTTCCGGCACCATCTGGCCGCCCTGGCTTGCGACGAGAGCCTTTCCGCCGGCTTCCACCACCGCTTTGGCAACGTCCAGCGTCGTGCGCTCGGCGCCACCGGAGTTGAGATCCGGGATCACTTGCAAAATCGTGGTCTCAGAAGGCAGATGAACCAAATCGGATCTCCGGTGAACTGGTCAAGGCGGGGCGTCTGTGCCAAATGGCATGAACAGAAAACATCTATCAGAACGAGAGCCTTAATATGGGTGATTCCGAACCGCAATTCATCCAGATCGGAAAAAACGACGTGAAACGCCGGATTGCCGTGCGGAACGCGCCGGGTTCCGGGGCAAGTTCGTTACCCGGCATCTTGTGGTTGTCCGGGTTCAAGTCGGACATGTCCGGGACAAAAGCCGAGGCATTGGCCGAGGAGGGGGCACGAAACGGGCAGGGTGTGGTGCGGTTCGACTATTCCGGCCATGGCCTGTCGGGCGGTGATTTCGAAGATGCCTGTGTTTCCGACTGGCTGGAGGAAGCGCTTGCCGTTTTCGATGCTTGTTGCCCGGGCGAAACCGTATTGGTCGGCTCCTCCATGGGCGGGTGGCTCGCCTTGTTGCTGGCGCTCGCCCGCAAGGACACTGGCCGTATCAAGGGGCTGGTTCTGATTGCTCC
This sequence comes from Labrenzia sp. CP4, assembly GCF_001579905.1. NCBI lineage: Bacteria > Pseudomonadati > Pseudomonadota > Alphaproteobacteria > Hyphomicrobiales > Stappiaceae > Labrenzia > Labrenzia sp. CP4. Next base: position 425,836 of record NZ_CP011927.1, read on the forward strand.
CGCGGTTGATTTTACCGAAGAGCTGATGTGGAAGCAGCGCTTCAGCGATGAGATCCGTGCCGCTATTCTTGCCGATGGCCGCTGGGAACAGCCTTCAGCCTATAGCGATGCGCCCTATGTGATCACGCGCAAGCTGATCGAAGATGGCCGCAATCACCTACTTTTCGGGACGCCGCTTCATCTCGGTGCTCCCGTTACGATCCTGCAGGGCGCGCAGGACCCGGATGTGCCGGAAAGTCATGCACGCCGCCTGGTTGAGGCCTTGCCGCTGGACGATGTCACTTTTTCGCTGGTGCCGGATGGCGATCATCGTCTGTCCCGGCCAGAGGACATCGATCTTCTGTTGCGGGCCGTTGCGGACATGTCGGCCCGATAGGGACCACACCCTAGACCGGCAGGGTTTCCCGGCCCTGTTTTTTCACCTTGTACCAAGCCCAGAAGAGACGGGCGGCAACGGCGCGGTGCGGTGTCCAGGCCTCGGCGATGACGTCGAGCTCTTTTGGTGCCGGACGTTCTGCCAAGCCGAGGGACACCTGAACCGCGACTTGCAAGGCCAGGTCGCCGCTTGGGAAGACATCAGGATGTCCCGCGCAGAACAGCAGGAAGATATCCGCGGTCCAGCGGCCAATACCCTTTATCTCGCATAATGCGCGGTGGGCTTCATCCGCCGGCGCCTGTGCCAGATGAGCAAGGTCGAGACCGTTGCCACATGCTTCCGTCAGCGCGCGCAAGGTCTGGATTTTCGGTCGGGACAGGCCGACGCCTGCCAGTTCCTCGTCGGTGAAGGTTGCCAGGTTTTCTGCCGTCAGCGGCGCAATCAGCACCTGAAGGCGTGCGAAGATGGCAGCCGCGCTGGCAACCGACACCTGCTGTCCGGTGACAATCTGTGCAAGACCTTCAAAATCGGCCGCGCGGCGGCGCAAGGGGATCGGTCCTGCTGTTCCTGCAATTTCCTGCAGGCGCGGGTCGAGACGGATCAGCGCCTTGAGTCCGGCTTCGATGTCTTCTTCGGTGGTAATCGGGGTCATGTCGGCGGGGCTTGTCCGGAGATGTCTTGAGCTGTCGGGCGATACTGTCTCTTGCGCGGCGGCTGGGGAATGATAGGTAGGACTTCACTCATCAGCCCGCTCCGCGTCAACAGCCTTTGCCGATCTCATGACCCAGCCCGTATTCCGCTTTGCTCCTTCGCCCAATGGGCACTTGCACCTGGGGCATGCGCTTTCGGCTCTCCTGAATGCGCGTGCAGCTGTTGCGCTCAGTGGCCGGTTTCTCGTGCGGGTGGAAGACATCGACCAGACCCGGTGCACGCCGGACCTGGAACGGGAGATGTTCGAGGATCTCGCCTGGTTGGGTGTGCCGCTCGATGAGCCCGTGTTGCGCCAATCGGAAAATTTTCCGCAATACCGGGCAGCCCTGGAAAAGTTGCAGGACATAGGCCTGGTTTATCCCGCCTATCTGACCCGTGCTGAAATCAAAGCGTTCGTTTCTGCCAAGGAAGCTAATGGAATAAGCTGGCCGCGGGATCCCGACGGTGCGCCGCTTTATCCTGGCGATGCTGCGGTTCTTTCGGCGGAAGAGCTCAGGAGCCGGGCGGCCAGCGATGCGCCGTTCTCACTGCGTCTCGACATGCAGCGCGCCCTCGCGCAGATCGGAAGGGCGCTGTCGTGGCAGGAAACGGGGGCGGAAGGCGAAAACCTGTTTGCCGAACCTGTCGCGGTGCCTGTCGAGGCGGCGGCGTGGGGTGATGTGATCCTTGCCCGCAAGGATACGCCGACGAGCTATCATCTGTCGGTGGTGGTCGATGATGCCAGGCAAGGCATCACCGATGTGCTGCGCGGACAGGACCTTTATCACGCAACCAGCGTGCACAGGGTCCTGCAGGAACTGCTCGGCCTGCCGTCACCGGTCTACCGGCATCATAGGCTCGTCCTGGGGGCGGACGGACGCAAGCTCTCGAAGTCCAGCAAGGACACCAGTCTCCGGTCGTTGCGTGAGGCCGGCATGACCCATGCCGAATTGCGCAAGAGGATCGGGCTCTAGCGCGTTCAGGGATTAGCGCAGGCTCATGCCGAACCAATGATCCAGGAACCAGATCCACAAGCTGGCTGTAACGATGGCGCAGAGCGTGGTCATGGTAATCGCATTTGCGGACATGGAATGGCCGGTGCCGTATCGGTTGGCGAAAATATAGGCGTTGACACCCGTCGGGCAGCTGGCCGTCAAGGTCGCAACGGCTGTCCACAGAGGCGGCAGATGGAACACGAAAGCCCCGAAACAAAAAACGACGATCGGCATGAGCAGCATCTTGATGATGCTGAGGATCAGTCCTGGCACAATATTGCCGCGCATGCCGTATTGCACGAGGCTCATGCCCAGTGACAGCAGTGACAGAGGCAGCGCCGTGGCGGCGATGCGGCTGATTACGTCGAGACCGATCTCCGGCAGCTCCAGGCCTGTCTGCCGCCAGATAAAGGCGGCGACGATGGTGACGACGAGGGGGTTCTTCACCAGGCTTTTTCCGGCTCCCATCAACAGTTGGGAAATGGGAGGGGAGGCCGTGCCGTTGTCGATTGCAGCTGCCCGCTCCATCATCACCGCCATCAGTACTGTCATCGTGGCCAGGTGGATCGAGATGATCAGCAGCAGTGGGGCCAGACCTTCGTCGCCGTATACCGAGGCAACCAGTGGCAGACCGACCAGAATCGTGTTGGCGAAGGCGGCGGATATCCCGCCGATCGCGCTTGCCCGGGCATCGCGGCCGAAACCCTTGCGAATGATCAGCGATCCGAGCAACCAGGCAAAGCCGACGCCGATGAAGTAGGTTGCCCAGAGCGCCAGCGGAACACCCGCGCTGAGGTCAGCGCCGATCAGCGATCGGAAGATCAGCACCGGGATCGCCACGATATAGACGAACTGCCCGAGTGCTTCGCTGATGCTCTGGTTCAGAATGCGGGTTTTGGCGAGGCAGTAGCCAATGCCGATCAGCAGGAAAACCGGGGCGACGATCGTAAGTGTTTGAGCAAGCATCTATGCGGCAACCCAAAGGCTGTTTCCGGTTGATTTGGGACTGGGTGCAGGTGGATGCCGGTCTGGATGGACAGCGGCCACACGGCAAGGTAAGCAGAATTTCGACCAACTTGGCTTTTTGGCGCGTGTCTGGCAAGCCCGGTTGAGACCCATTCAGGCGAAGGACCTCCGGCCGCATGGCAAATCATGACGAGGACAGCGTCAAACTTGCGCTTCTGGCCCACGATCTCAGAACGCCGCTTGCCGCCATGCGCCTGACGGCGGAGCTGATCGGCACCGGTCCGCTGAACGGGACACAAAAAGATCAACTGTCGATCCTCATTCGCTCCATCGATGCACTTACGCAGATGACGGGCGAGCTTGTCACGGCTGCCGAACCGGGATCGCAAGCGGAAACAAGACCCAGTCGGATCGCCGATGTCGTTTCGGAAATCGCCGACCTCTTCCAGGTCGCGGCCGAAGCAAAAAACCTGACCTTGACGCTGAAAATAGACGACGAGGCCCGCGAGGCGGTTACATCAAGTGGTGGGACACTGCGCCGGGTGATCACGACATTGCTGGACAATGCTGTCAAATACACTGCTGAGGGCGGGGTCACGGTCGAAGTTCGCGCAGCCGGCCACAAATCGGAGGATGCCTCCGGTCAGGGCGATCCGTCCTCCATCCTGATTTCCGTTGCAGACAGCGGCCCCGGGATCGAGCCTGAAGAAGGTGCACGGCTGTTCCGGCCCTTCGTCCGGGGCCGGCACGGCCGGGAAACCGCGCCTGGAACGGGTCTCGGTCTTTGGGGGACGGCGCAGTTCGTCCGGGACATGAATGGCCGGTTGACACTGGCGCGTTCCGAGACCGGCGGCAGCCGGTTCAATGTGGAAATTCCGCTCGGCGAGGGCGATGACGGCCTGTTGCAGGCCGAGGCAGACCAGCATGGAACATCGGCAACATCCGAAGATGCGTCTGTCACCGGGCCCTTGTCGGCGCATGTGCTTATTGTTGATGACAACGAGACCAATTGCCGTCTGCTGGCAGCGCTGCTGGAATCCTTCGGCATTTCGTCGGAGGCCGCCAGATCGGGCGAGCAGGCTGTCGGTCTCGTTCAAAAGAGCGACTTCGATGCCGCGTTGCTCGATCTGCACATGCCCGGCATGAGCGGTGTCGAAACGGCCGAGGCGCTCGGATCTCTGCGCCCGGACCTGCCGCTGATCGCCGTGACGGCGGCTCTGGAGTCTGTTGGCGACACGCGTTTGCGGGATGCGGGGTTCCGGGAAATCCTGACAAAACCCCTGTCACCTGCCGCCCTTTTCGAGGCGATGAAACTGGCGAGCGGACGCAGAGCGGGCTGAGGGCCACACCTTACGGCCTCTATCCTGTCAGGGCTGTTTCATCTCGGCGCAGGGTCAGAACCTCGACACCATCGGCGGTAACGGCGACCGTGTGTTCGAACTGCGCCGACAGCTTGCCGTCTTTGGTCACAACCTTCCAGCCGTCCTCTTCGGTTGAAACCCGGCTGGTGCCCTGGTTGATCATCGGCTCGACGGTGAAGACCATGCCTTCGCGCAATCTCATGCCCGTTCCGCGCCGTCCGAAATTCAGTACGTTGGGCTCCTCGTGCATTTCACGGCCGATGCCGTGCCCGCAATAGTCGCGCACCACCGAGTAGCCGTTCTTCTTGGCGTGTTTTTCGATTGCATGGCCGATATCGCCCAGATAGGCGCCCGGCTTTACCTGCTCGATCCCTTTCCACATCGCTTTCTGGGCAACACGCACCAGCCGTCTTGCGGCCGCACTGGCGTTTCCGACCACATAGGTCTTGCTGGAATCGGCAATGAAGCCGTCCTTTTCGAGCGTGATATCCAGATTGATGATGTCGCCGTCGCGGATGATCTCGTTCCGGTCCGGAATGCCGTGGCAGACGACCTGGTTGATTGAGCAATTCAGCACAAATTCAAAGCCGTATTGCCCTTTGCTGGCCGGACGGGCGGCAAGGTCCTCGGTTATGAAACGCTCCACCATGTCGTTGACGGCGAGTGTCGACATTCCGGCAAGGTCAACACCATCGAGCATCTCGAAGACGGAGGCGAGCAACCTGCCCGAGTTGCGCATGAGTTCCAGTTCTTCGGGGGTCTTGACCATGTCAGGCAACCGCCGCATCTGCCGAGGGAGCCTGCGCTGCGTCGAGCTGCATCTTGATGATGTCGCTGAAGGACAGGGTCGGGTTGGCCTCGGCCAGCATGCCGATCTTCATCCAGAATTCGGCCTGCGCATTGATGGAACGGCACATGACGGTGCTGGCCCGGCGGATTTCCTCGTGCAGACCCTCGTCGATCTTGACGATGCCCATGACTGTCTCCCGAAATGGCTGGTTATATGAAACGTATATGTTTCGTATATAGCCTTCGATCTCGGGTCCCGCAAGCCGGGTTTTGTGTTGGGATATCGGATGAACGCGAGGCAGTCTTCAGGCGTCTGTTTCAACCAGGTTTCCGGCTGCCTCGAGGGCCTGTTCCAGCCGATCGTCGCCCCAGTAGAGGTCTCCGCCTGGAATGACGAAACTCGGTGCGCCGAAGATGCCGAGTTTCTCGGCTTCGGTAACGGCTGCGCGCAGACTTATCTTGTTTTCCCGGCTGTGGGCGGTTGCCAGGGCCGTCCGGGCCGGAGCGCCGATTTCCAGCAGCAGTTCGGCCATCAGGCTTTCGTCGGCGATGTTCAGCCCCTGTCCGAATTCAGCGATGAAGACCGCACGGGTAAAGGCCCCTATCCAGGGCTGGTTCTGTGCTGCGTGTGCGATCCTGGCGGCCAGCAGCGCGTCCTGGGGAAAGGGAGACGGCAAGGTGAACGGCAGGCCGTATTGTCTGCAAAGCCGCTCCATGTCGCGCCACATGTAGTGGCCCTTGGCGGGATACAGGTTGAAGGGAGAGGTTGGCCAGCCCTGCTTCTTGAAGATCGGACCGAGCAAAAATGGCCTCCAGGCGATCTCAACGCCATAGTCACTTGCAAGCGTTTCGATCCGCATGGCCGAGAGATAGCTGTAGGTGGATGCAAACTCGTACCAGAATTCCACCACCGGTTTCCGGTCCTGCCGCAATGACACTATATTCGTGCCGGTAGGGGCCGCAGGCGGCTGACTGTTTTTCACATTCCGCATCTCCGCAAAATCTGAACCGGCCGGTTTCAGGAAGGGATTGGATCGGGCAATTGGATGCGTTAAAGAGCAGCCATGACGCAAACCCAGCCCCAGCAGCATAATCCCAAGACCGGACTGAGCAAACTATCCATCTGGTGCATTAACCATTCGATGGTATGCGTTGGGCTCTATATCTGCCTTGTGTCCCTGTTCTTTCTGGCCTTTCCCGGCGTCGATCTCTGGGCGAGCGGGCTTTTCCATTTTGGCGATGAGGGCTTCAAGGCCGAGAACGTCGCGTTCTTGCGCGATGTCCGGCACCTTGGACCGTTTCTTGTCCGGGTGATCGCCATCGTCTGCGTGGCGGTTCTGCTCATCAAGCTGCTGGTGCCGGGCCGTCAGCCGCTGATGCCACTACGTCAGCCGGTGTTCCTGCTGTCGACGCTGATCCTTGGGCCGGGGGTTCTGGTCAACCTGATCCTGAAAGACAACTGGGGCCGCCCGCGGCCCCGCAACGTCGAGATCTTCGGTGGGGATCTGCCGTACCAGCCGGTCTGGAAAATCTCGAACTACTGCGACAGCAACTGTTCGTTCGTGTCCGGGGAAGGCTCGGCTGCCATGTGGCTGGTGGCGGCAGTTACCTTGCTGGTGCCCGCAACCTGGCGCAAGGGCGCTCTCGTCTTTCTGATCCCGCTCGGCCTTATCCTGTCAGCCAACCGGGTGGCTTTCGGCGGGCATTTCCTGTCCGATACGCTGTTGTCCTGGGGCGTGACGCTGCTCCTGATCCTGGCGATCCACCACCTGCTTTATCACAAGACCCCACCGCTGGTGAGCGATCGCCAGCTTGACGAGTGGTTCACCGTGAAAGGGAGGCGCTTGCAGCGGGTGTTGCAGCGGCTGGCGGTTCGGGGCCGACGGGCACTTCGCGGCATCGGTCGCGTTTTTGCCGAACGCTGACGAACACTCTACTTCTTGCGTGGTCTTGTGCGTTTCAGGATGCGGGCAAAGCGCAAGGGCGAGCGGTCTTCCACCCAGGTAATGGCATCATTGAGCGGCGGCGTCTTGCGTCTTCGGCTGCGCAGCATGCGTGCCGCGCTCCGGTTCGTGCCGACAATGACAATCATGCCGAGCGCAAGCAGGGGGACGCCGGTCGGGATCGGCAGCCAGACCGTTACCAGCCCGGCCAGGATCAGCGCAGCCGCAAGAGACCACCACAGAATTTTCATTTTGGTGCCAAGGAAGTCGTGCAGATCAGACACCCATACACCGGTGTCTGAGACGGATTTATGAACCCGTGCCCGGCAATCCCCGGCTTGTCGTGTGGTCAAGCAGCGTGCCTGGCTTTGTCAGGCGCTCGTCATCAGGTCCTGAAAGAGACGTTGACCACCAGTGCGCACGAGCTGGTACACCTGTTCAAAGCCGTCCGGGCCGCCGTAATAGGGATCGGGAACATCCTGCGGCGGTCTGTTCAAAAGCAATCGTAGCCGGGGGCTGCTCGCTCCGCCCATGCGCTTGAGGGCCGCGAGATTGTCCCTGTCCATGGCGACGATGGTGTCGAAGCGGCGGAAATCATCTGCCCGCACCTGCCGTGCCCGTTGGGCGGAGATATCGACCTCATGCCGCGCGGCTATCTCGATGGAACGTGGGTCCGGTGGATTGCCGATGTGCCAGGCACCGGTTCCCGCGCTATCGACCACGAAACTGTCTGCCAGTCCTGCCTCCTGCACGATGTCACGGAAGACGCCTTCCGCAAGTGGCGACCGGCAGATGTTGCCAAGGCAAACGAAGAGGACGGCGTGGGGCAAGCGGGTTATCCTTGAAACAGGCGCCAAGCGGATGCTGGCAGCCCGCCATTGGGCTGACACAGAACTGGATTAGGTGCACGGCAGGCAGACGGCGCGTTTTCGGGCCGGGCCGTTACGCAAAACAGGAGGACCAGATGGTTGAACGACTGAAGCCGGAAGACCGCGCCGCCGGATTGAACGATCTGCCGGGCTGGCACATGTGCGAAGACCGGGAGGCGATATCGAAATCCTTCAAGTTTCACAATTTCCGCGAAGCCTTTGCCTTCATGACCCAGATCGCGCTGGTGGCAGAAAAGATGAACCACCATCCCGAATGGTTCAATGTCTATCGCAGTGTCGATATTACCCTGTCGACCCATGACGTTGGCGGGCTCAGCAAACTGGACCTCCAGCTCGCGGCGGATATCGACAAGATTGCCGGCAAGATGCAGTGACGCTTAAAGCCGGGTGCTGATCGTTTGTTGATCTAGCCGCCCTTGGTCAGCACGAACCGGTGGCCGCCCTCTATGCGCTCCGCTTCCAGCAGGGTATGGCCCTGCTCGTTGCAGAAATGGGGAATGTCGATTTCCGCCATCGGGTCCGTGGTCAAAACGGTCAGTTGCTCGCCGCTGGATAACCGGGTGAGGGCCTTGCGGGTCTTGAGCACGGGCAGCGGGCATTTCAGGCCCTTCAGATCGAGTGTCGTTCCGGTCGTCAACAAAGTCTCCGTTTCAGGGGCGCCGGTGGCGGGTCGAAATTTCTTCCCTTTGTTGGCCATTCATACAAGATTAGGAAGTCAAAACTAGCCTGATTTGCCGGTGTCATCGGGGTACAGGGATGAAAACCGTCCCAGACTTGAGGCCAGGTAGGTCCGGTTCCGGATTGACGGCTGTCGCAATAGCGCACCCGCAATCCGCCGGCAGGGTTTAACTGCGAGAAACAGCTTCTTCAAAGGCGCGGGACGATTGCATGGTGCAGGAATGAAAGCAGGACTCCGGAGCGCAATCATGCTTGCGGCCGCGGCCCTTTCGCTTGTTGCCGGCCCGGCAAAGGCAGACCCCGCCGAAATCCAGATCGTCACCCAGAGTTTCGCACCGCTGCAATGGGACAACGCGGGCAAGCCGGACGGTTATGTCACGGCCTATATGCTCGAAGTTGCCAGGCGGGTCGGGGAAACAATCCCGCTGAAGATCGGCGCTTACGAATTCCTGCCTTGGAAGCGGGCAATGCTCCTGGCCGAAACCATGCCGAATGTGCTTTTTTTCTCGCTGTCGCGAACGCCGGAGCGAGAAGATAAATTCATCTGGCTGGGCGAAGTCTCGCCCTATGGGCAGAATTTCTACCAGCTCTCGACCAGACCGAAGATCGAAGCCGACACGGTCGAGGACCTGCGTGATCAGAAGGTGCGGATCGGTGTTCAGGACGGCTCCAATCTTCTGTCCCACCTCAAACAGCTCGGGTTCGAGAAAACCGGGAACCTGGTGCCGATCACCGATTTTCACCAAGGTATCGAGATGCTTTACCTGGAGCGGATCGATGTCCTGCCGCTGACCGGGTTCCTGGCAGAGGCCAGCGCCTGCAAGCAGGGATATGACGGCAGCCTCCTGCAGCCGGTGGTCTTTGTCGAGGCACTTGCCAACCCGCTGTGGGCCGTGTTCAGCCAAGGGACGGATCCCGCGCTGGTCGAGGCGTTCAGGCAGGAAATGTCCGCCCTGAAGGACAGCGGCTTTCTGGACGCCCAGACACGAGCACACCAAGTCAACTGGCAGACATTGGCCTGTGGCGCGTTGACAGCGGGCAAGTGAAGCTGGCAGGAACGGATCCCACCCCTTCCACTCCTTCATCTCCGGAAATTGCCGCCATGACAGACCAGCCGATCACCTCCCTCGACGTTCTCGATTTCTGGCGGAACGCCGGGCCGGCGAAATGGTTCGCAAAGGACGACAAGTTCGACAAGTTGTGCCGGGACAGGTTCCTGGCCGCTATCGAGGATGCGGCTGAGGGCAAGCTCGATGGCTGGGCGGATACGGCCGATGGTGCGCTCGCGCTCCTGATCCTGCTTGACCAGTTCCCGCGCAATGTCTTCCGCGGCAGCCCCAAGGCTTTCCGGGCCGACCCGAAGGCCGTAGAGGTTGCCGAAAAGGCGCTTGATCGTGGTTTTGACAGGGCGTTTCCCAAGGAGGCGCGCGGCTTTTTCTACCTGCCCTTCGAGCACGCAGAGGACATGGCGCATCAGGAAAGGTCTGTTGACCTGTGCCGCGTCCTTGGCGACACGGAACTCTATCACTACGCGCTGATCCACCTCGACGTCATCCGCCGCTTCGGCCGCTTTCCGCATCGCAATGCCGTTCTCGACCGGCAATCGACACCGGAAGAGATCGCCTATCTGGAAAGCGGCGGCTTCTCAGCCTGAGGATCTGCCCGGGAGCTGCTTCTGCGGTTGAGGCATTGACCGAGTTGCCCTGTCTTCAGGACGGCCTTCTGAGGCCGTCCCAACGCAGCATGCGGTCTGCTTACTGATTGGAAACGCCGCTCAAGCCGTCATACATTGCATGCATCAGATGATGCGCGGCCTCCGGATTACCAAAGACCGGAAATTGCGGGGAGAGGTCGCCCCGACGGCCGTCTTTCTGTGCGTCATAGACCAGATTTCCGCCTTTCACGGTCCCTTCGATCTTTATCCCGGCCAGCTTCTCCGGATCGATCGCCGTCGGGTCTTCGGACAGCAGAACGAAATCGGCCAGCTTGCCGACTTCGATCGACCCCTTGTCGTTTTCCTCGAATTGTTGCCACGCGGGCCAGATGGTCATGGCTTTCAAGGCAGTCATGACGTCTACCCGCTGGCTCGGGCCAAGGATGTCGCCTGACCGGGTGCGCCGTGTGACCGTTGCTGAGAGAATACGCATGCTGTCCGGGAAGGCGACGGGCGCATCGTGATGGGAGCCGAACTTCATGCCGCGTTCGCGCACCCAGCCCGTTGGCGAAATATTGTCCGCGTTCACCGGGCCGACCGTGTGGTCTCGGTGCCAATCGCCCCAGTAGAAGGTGTGCATGGGGAACAGGGACATGAAAACGCCAAGCCGCTTGTAGCTGTCCACCTGGTCTTCACGCAGGAACTGGCCGTGGATGAGCACCGGCCGGTTGCCGGGGTCTCCATATTTTTTCTGGGCCGCGTCAATGGCGGCAATCAGCATGTCGGAGGCGCCTTCGCCATTGGCGTGCGTGATGATCTGGATGCCGTTTTCGTAGCACCAGTTCACTGCGTCCTGAACCTTTTCCATCGTCACCGACGCATAACCGGCATAACCGGGAGGATAATCGCCGACGGGATCGTAGTAAGGCCGGTCTCGCAAGGCCGTAAAGCCTTGTGGTGAGCCGTCGATTGTCAGCTTGCATCCGCCCACGCGCACTTTGCCTTCGTAGTCGCGCGAAACATGCTGGGCGATGTAATCCTTCGCTTCGAGCACGTCGGGATAGGCGATAACGTCCACCGGAAGACCCTTGTCCGCGTCCACCGCCTTCAAGGCTTCGACCACCGCCCCGGAAGAGCGGCCATCCTGCGCGGTCGTATATCCGTAGCGCATCCAGAGGTCTGCTCCGGCTTCCGCGAAAGCAGACAGTCCTTCCGGCCCCAGAGTTCCGAGCAGCGGGATGAGCACATTGAAAAAGGCATATTCTTCAAGAACGCCATTGGGAGTTCCATCCGAAGTGCGCTGAATGACACCGCCTTCCGGATTTTCGGTCGAGGCGGTGATCCCCGCGAGTTCAAGCGCCTTGGAATTGGCAACACCGAGGTGGCCTGACTGATGCACGATCACGATCGGGACTTCCGTCGAGACCGCGTCGAGATCCTCACGCGTTGGATGGCGGAGTTCGGCCAGTTGTGCGTTGTCGTAGCCGAAGCCGATGATCATCTTTACCTTGTCGACTGTCGCAGCGTTCTTCTCCGCCCAGGCTTTCAGCGTTGCCTGCAAGCTGGCGATATCCGTGACTTTGCCGTCCGGCGGCGCAAGCAAGTTCGCCGAAAGGGCCTGAATTCCGCCCATGACCACGTGTCCGTGGCTATCTACGAACCCCGGTAGCATCGTCCGGCCGTTCAAATCGAACGCCTCCGTCGTTTCGCCTTTAAAGGCCGAAATATCGGCCAACGTTCCTGCCGCCAGTATTCGCCCGTCTTTCACCGCGACGGCTTCAACCTTCGGCTGACTGTCATTGATGGTCAGGATGGGGCCGCCGGAATAGATGGTGTCGGCCACGTCCTGCGCGCTCGCAAGACCCGGCAAGAACGAAAGGGCGATGGCCGCTAGCTTGGCACTGTGTCTCATTTCAGCCTCTGCCGGTTGGTCCGTTGGGATGGGGTCATTGAAAGACAGAGCAACTAATGGCTGCATCTGCCAGGGTTGCGTCTGAAAAGTATACTCCAGGATCCCGAACAAGCTCGAACTTATTCGATGTGGCGGCTCTTTCACTGGAGGGGTGGAACACAGGCGTGCAGCGCCAATCCTCCACCTGGAACCTGAGATACGGATTGTGCCTCCGCACTGAGGCGGTAGCTGCTTTCGCGGCGGGCAGCCGCCGCAGTGGCGAGGCACGGCCGTTTGCACTGCCGTAACTTTGTTGACCGGTTCAGGTGCCGCATTTTTATGCGAGGAGCGATTGCCGGTCTTTTGTGCACAATTTTTAACCTCGAAAGTGTGTCGTGTGTAAAAAATAGGCAGAAAAACTGCCTGAAAAGCCGCCATCCCATTTATGCCACAAAGTTGGCTCCGGCGTTTTTTGCACTGCAAAACCGCGGGATTCCGCGAAAGACTCTCCGAAAAAGCCAAGTTGGCACGGTCCTTGATTAGTAAGAGTCGACACCGGCCCGGGGCCACGACACGTGGTGAAGCCGAAGACCTGAGAAGATCCTTCCAGAGGGGGACAGAACCAGGCGCAGTTTCCGGGGTGGTAGGCCGAGCTTCTTCGACGGGAAGGGGCGCTAAGAAGGGGAATGGAACGAGCAATGAAAATAGTGATGGCCATCATCAAGCCGTTCAAGCTCGACGAAGTGCGCGATGCCTTGACCAGCATCGGCATCCAGGGGCTGACGGTGACTGAAGTGAAGGGCTATGGCCGCCAGAAGGGGCACACCGAAATCTATCGCGGCACCGAGTATGCCGTCAGCTTCCTGCCGAAGCTGAAGATTGAAGTCGCTGTGGATGCCGCCTCCGTCGACAAGGTCGTCGAAGTGATTTCCGGCGCTGCCAAGACCGGCCAGATCGGGGATGGGAAGATCTTCGTTCATTCGATCGATCAGGTCGTGCGCATCCGTACCGGCGAAACCGACGCCGAAGCTCTGTGATTTAGGTAAGGAAACGTATCATGAAAAAACTAGTCGCTAAGGGCGCGACGGCGCTGGCTCTGCTGAGCCTTACGGCTCTGCCGGTGCTTGCGCAGGATACCGAGGCTGCCGCTGCAGCTCCAGCCGCAGTCTCTCCCGAGGTTGCCTATATCTTCAATACGCTGCTGTTCCTCATCGGTGGTTTCCTGGTCATGTGGATGGCCGCCGGCTTCGCAATGCTTGAAGCCGGTCTCGTCCGCTCCAAGAACGTTTCGATGCAGTGCCTGAAGAACATTACGCTCTACGCCATCGCTGGCCTGATGTTCTGGATCACCGGTTACAACCTGATGTACACCGGCGTTGACGGCGGTTTCATGGGTTCCTTCGGCCCTTACGCGTTTGACGCCGTCGGCGGCGACGCACTCGACACCGGTTACTCCACGGCGTCCGACTGGTTCTTCCAGATGGTCTTCTGTGCGACCACCGCTTCGATCGTGTCCGGTACGCTCGCCGAGCGCATCAAGCTGTGGCCTTTCCTGGCATTCACCGTTGTCCTGACGGGCATCATCTACCCGATCACCGGTTCCTGGGAATGGGGCGGCGGCTGGCTCAACGGCGAAGCCGTGAAGGCTATCGGCGGCGCTGAGTTCTCCGACTTTGCCGGTTCCACTCTCGTTCACTCCGTCGGTGGCTGGGCTGCTCTGGCCGGTGCGGTTATCCTCGGTGCTCGTAAAGGCAAGTATGGTGCGGATGGCTCCGTGCACCCGTTCCCGGGTTCCTCCATGCCGCTCGCAACCCTCGGCACGTTCATCCTGTGGCTGGGTTGGTTCGGCTTCAACGGTGCGTCCCAGCTCGCTATGGGTTCCATCGGTGACGTCTCCGACATCTCCCGCATCTTCGCCAACACCAACATGGCTGCTGCTGCCGGTGTCGTCGTCGCGGTTATTCTCACCCAGATCCTCTACAAGAAGGTCGACGTGACCATGGCTCTGAACGGCGCTCTGGCAGGTCTGGTTGCCATCACCGCAGAACCGCTTGCCCCGAGCGTGTGGGTTTCCGTCTTCGTCGGCGGTGTCGGTGGCGTGATCGTGGTCTTCGCGGTTCCGATGCTCGACAAGCTGAAAATCGACGACGTCGTTGGCGCCATCCCGGTTCACCTGCTGGCAGGTATCTGGGGCACGCTCATCGTACCGCTGTCCAACTCCGACGCTTCCTACGTCACCCAGCTGATCGGTATCGTTTCCATCGGTGCGTTCACCCTGGTCGTAAGCTCGGTGATCTGGTTCGTCCTCAAGGCCACCATGGGTATCCGGGTGTCCGAGGAAGAAGAGGCCCTTGGTCTCGACAAGGTCGAAATCGGTGTGGAAGCCTATCCGGAATTCGGAACCGGCTCCGGCCGCCTCTAAGGCGGCGCCGACAAAAATCTCCCAGGCGGTCTATTGGCTCAGACCGCAAACTTGGAAAGCCCGGGGGCAACCCCGGGCTCTTTTTTTGGTTGGTTGCCCTGAGTTTCTGTTTTTGCCTAAAAAAATTGCGAATGATTACAAAATAATCGATCCACACGTTCCCTTTGGCGGGGCCTCCAAAGGTTTCGATTAAAAAATCGGCTGATTTCCGGGTCTTTTTTGAGCTTTTGCCCGTTTGGCATGCAGTTTGAATGCTGTGCGCTCCGAAACGCAAAAACAAACGGCAAATTGCCTATCTGGGGGTCAAAATGAATGAAACCGGGGTCGGGGCGGACGTCTTTTTCGTCCTTGTGGGAGCTATTCTCGTTTTCGCCATGCACGGCGGCTTCGCTTTTCTGGAAGTCGGCACCGTCCGGCAAAAGAACCAGGTCAACGCGCTGGTAAAAATCCTTGTCGACTTTGCCCTGTCGACAGTGGCGTATTTCTTCGTCGGATATGCGGTTGCCTACGGCACCACGTTCCTGGTGAACGCGGCGACCTTGTCAGGTGGTGGTGAAGGCTTCGAACTTCAGGGCCTGAGCCTGGTGAAGTTCTTCTTCCTCACAACATTTGCCGCCGCAATTCCGGCGATCATCTCCGGCGGTATCGCGGAACGCATGAAGTTCTGGCCGCAATGCCTGGCCACCGTTGCGCTGGTTGGCATCGTCTATCCGCTGTTCGAAGGTCTGGTCTGGAACGGCAATTTCGGGTTCCAGGGCTGGCTGGAAGCGACCTTCGGCGCGCCGTTCCATGACTTTGCAGGCTCTGTGGTGGTGCATGCGGTCGGCGGCTGGATCGCGCTCAGCGCCGTTCTGCTGCTGGGTGCCCGCATGGGCCGTTACGACCGCAACGGCCGTCCCATCGGTATTCCGCCCTCATCGCTGCCCTGGCTCGCCATGGGATCCTGGATGCTTTGTGTCGGCTGGTTCGGTTTCAACGTGATGACGGCTGCCTCTCTTGAGAGCATTTCCGGTCTTGTGGCGATCAACTCGTTGATGGCCATGGTTGGCGGCATTCTTGTGGCGCTGGTCGTCGGCCGGAATGATCCGGGCTTCGTGCACAACGGTGCGCTGGCCGGTCTCGTTGCCGTCTGTGCCGGTTCAGACGTCATGCACCCGATCGGCAGCCTGATCGTCGGGGGCGTTGCCGGCGGCATCTTCGTAATCGGTTTCGAGATCTGCCAGAACAAGCTGAAAATCGACGACGTTCTGGGTGTCTGGCCGCTGCATGGCATCTGCGGAGCGTGGGGTGGTATCGCCGCCGGTTTCTTCGGGCTCGAGGCCCTGGGTGGCCTTGGCGGTGTGTCTCCCGTTTCGCAGGTTATCGGCACGGTTCTGGGGGCGGTCTACGCCCTTGGGGCGGGTCTTGCCGTCTACGGTATCCTGAAAACGACGATGGGTCTGAGGCTATCTCAGGAAGACGAGCACCGCGGAGCGGATCTTTCGATCCACAAGATCAGCGCAAATCCGGAACACGATCTCGGGCGCTAGAATGGCCTGTCGCGCGCCGGGTAACGGCGCGCGGATCTCTCAGAAGTATTCGGGTTCTGTCAGATTTTTTGGATCGGCCCAAAACAGCCTCAGGCTGCTGTGCTTTCACTGATCAGCAGAGTGGCCAGGTTGTCATGGCTGTCGACAATCCGATGTGCACCGGCGGCAAGCAGCTGTTCCGCGTGGCCATCGTGACAATGACCGCCGCCGACAAAACCCCAAACCGTCATGCCGGCGGCAAGGCCCGCCTTCACGCCGTTGACACTGTCTTCCACGACAAGCGCGGCTTTCGGGTCCACACCCAGCTTATCCGCCGCGAACAAAAACAGATCGGGCGCGGGTTTGCCGTTGGTTACCTGCTCGCCTGAATAGATATGCGGCTCGAAATAAGGGAAGAGCCCCGTGTGCTGAAGCTTGTGGGTCAGCCGGTGCAGGCGGGAGGAGGAGGCGACGGCACGTGGGCCTTCATGGGCTGCCAGCAGCTGTTTGATGCCCTTGATTTCCGCCAGTTCGCGGTCGATCCGCGCCTGGGTGGCAGCGTCCAGATCCGGTCCGAATGTTGCTGGCAGCGGTCCCTTGCCAAGGGTCTGGTAATCCGCGTCGAGCGCCGCCCAGAAATCCGTGCTGCCCAGGCCCTGGAACCGGTCCATATACTCATGAAGCTCGTACTTCAGGCCGATCCGGGCCAGATGTTCGCGTTCGACATCGACATAGATGATTTCCGAATCCACCAGAACGCCGTCACAGTCGAACAGGATCGCTTCAAATGCCATGGATGAGGTGCCTTTCGGGTCGTTCTGGAAAAATTGGGGCAGGGACCGCCGGTTTCAATGCCGGATGTCGTCAGTGTGAGCCGTCGAACAGGCCTTTAACGACTTTTCGTTGAAACAATATGACAAGCAGGGCCGGAGGCACGAACGCGAGTACCGCCAGCATCAGTCCGCGCAGGCTGGAATTGCCGAAAAACTGCATGCCGCGCACCAAGGTGTAGGTGCTTTCCTCCGAGGTGACCATTACCGGCCACAGATACTGGTTCCAGCCGTTGACAAACATGACCAGGAACAGCGCGGCCGCTGTCGGCGCCGACAGGGGAACCAGAATGTCCTTGAAGAACTTCAGCGGACCAGCGCCGTCGATCCTGGCCGATTCCAGCAGCGCATCCGGAACCGTCATCAGGAACTGGCGGAAGAACAGCGTCCCAAGGCCGGAGGCGACCAGCGGCAGGATGAGGCCTGCACGCGTGTTGACGAGGCCAAGTTCGACGGTCACGGCATAGGTCGGCAGGAACCGGGATTCCAGAGGCAACAACAGGGTCAGCAGAAGCACGGCGAAGATGGCGCTGGCAAAGCGAACCCGAAAATAGATCAGCGCATAGGCTGTCATGAGGGACAGAACGACCTTCAGGGTCGCAAATCCAGCGCCCAGCAGGAAGGAATTCCACATCATCGACAATGCTGTGACGTCACCGGAAAAGCCCGCACCGGTCTGCAGAAAGTGTCCGTAGTTTTCCAGCGTGCCACTGCCCAGATCGAGCCTTGGACGGACCCTTCCGCCCTCATGAGTGGTTGCGGCGAAGATCGAATAGACAGGCAGCGTCATCACAAGCGCGCCGCCGATCAGGATCAGATGATCAAGAAGCTGGGCCTGCCAGCGCCGCCAGTTGGGCATATGAGACTGGTTCCTCAAATCGTTCCGAAGTAACCGGGGCGTGCTGCGGGGACGGAGCGGGGAAATCTCGACGTTGCCGGGGCAGGCGCCAAGACAGTTCCGCAGTGAGCAAATGCCCGGTTCAGATCCGTCGGTGAGACGGCGGCGAGGATCGCCGGGTGCAGAGTATTATGGATTGTGACGGGCGAGGGCAAGACGCAATTCGGTCTGCCTGCAGGTGCTGCCGGCGGGAGACGGGCTGGTTGGCCGGGCCGGAAAAGACCTCGTCCGATGACGTAGCGTTCCGAAAGTGCTGCCATTTTAGGAATGGCCGTTCTGGAAGTTGTTTTTACCCCGATCCTGTCCCTTGAGTGACAAGGAGCAGTTCTTCAGGCAATATTTCGCGGTATTACGAGACTTTCTTCATCTTGAAAGCCATGTTGCACATTTGGTGCTGGGGGGCGCGATATGACACGGATACTTCTTTATAATGGTGAGCTTGATTTTTTGACGCGGGGATATATGGCCGCGCATTCCGGTTACAGCTATTCCTCGACCGATGAAATTCTGGGTCATCTGGTTCAAAACGCGCCATCGGGTGGCTTCGGCGTGGTCGAGCTGGTCTTTCACAGCGGCGTTCCCGGTCAGGTGACCCTTCTGGATGCAGACTGCGTAGGCGGATTCACAGCGGCCAGTCCGGTCGGGATGGTGTCGCACAGTTCCGGGATGGAGAACTTCTGGAGAACGCTGGGCCAGTATATCCGCCCTGGCGGCGTCCTTTCCCTCAATGCCTGTTCGATCGCGGAGGGGCGCGCCGGCGGGCACCTGCTTCGGCATCTCTGCCGCGCTATCGGTGGTGGCAAGCGGGTTTGCGGTGGGCTGGGCGACCAGACCTCCGGTGTCTTCGAGTATAACAACGCCTCGCTCATGCGCGGTTATCCCTACTATTTTTAAGACCAGAGGGTTCGGGGCCGCCCCCTAGAGCACCACAATGCCGGAATGCTTGGCCTTGTGTTCCGGTTCGACGTGAATGGTGATCCGGGCTCCGGGGACATCTTCGACAATGGCAATCTCGATCCGGTCGCAGATCTCATGTGCCTTGTCGACGGACATTTCGCCCGGCACCACCAGGTGAAAATCGATGAAGGTGGATTTGCCGGCAATGCGAGTGCGCAGGTCGTGTGCCTCCAGGGCGCCTTCGCCATGTTCGGAAATCAGAACACGGATCTTGTCCAATGTGTCGTGCGAGGCGGCCTCGTCCATCAGTCCGCCGACGGATTCCTTGACGAGGCCCCAGCCGGACCAGAGAACGGTGAGGCCGACAAGAACCGCAAGCGCGGGATCCATGACTTTCCAGCCGGTGAGCATCACCAGCACAACACCGCCCAGAACCCCGACGGAGCTGACCACATCGGTCATCAGGTGCTTGCCGTCCGCAACAAGGGCAGGTGATCTTGCGTGTTTGCCGTATTTCATCAGGTAGCGCGCCCAGGCGCCGTTGATGACGGCGGCAAGCAGGTTCATGCCGATACCGGCTGGCGAATATTCCGGACTGTCGCCACTGATGAAGCCGAGCCACGCCGCGCGGAAAATCGACAGGGCGGCAAGCACGATCATAACGCCGACGAGAACCGCCGCGAAATACTCAACCTTGTCGTGGCCGTAGGGGTGGTTGCTGTCGGCGGGTTTGGCGGCGAACCAGACGGCTGCAAGCGTTGCGATGGCGGACGCGATATTGACCGTTGTTTCCAACGCGTCGGAATAAAGCGCTATGGAGCCGGTCAGCAGGTAGGCGCCGATCTTGAGACCGAGAACGACCACACCGAAAACGATGCTCAATAAGGCTATCTGAAGCCTGCGCTTCAACTTCATGCGTTCCCCCAGGACCGATTTGCTTCACCAGACGCCGGCAAAGCAGAGAACCTGACCGGCCACTGGGTCTTGCAAACGGTGCGCCAACAAGGCGTTCACGGTTCAACGGGCGGCCGAACGGGGCAAGGGGTAGCAGTTTTCTCGGGGGTTACAACCCGGCTTTGAAGTCGATGGGCTCGTTTTTCAGAGGGAATTGATATTTGGCCACACCACAGCGGCGGTTCACAGACCGCCGCTCTTGGTCATGGTTGCCGCGCCGATGATCCGGCCGGGCCCGTCGGGATTCTCAAGCTGCACGACAACTGCGCAGCGGGCGTCGCCTTTCAGCATCAGTTTGGACTTCGGCATGCGGAATGTCTCCTGGCCGCCGGACCACATCCCCATCGGCTGCAGATTGCGCACCACGTTGACGTAACGCACCTTGCGGCCCGCGTTTTCGCCACGGCCGATATCCACGAGGGCTTCATCCTGCATGCGCAGGAAATAGACGGTCGCCATGTTGAAGCCCTTGGGCAGGGAGCCATTCACCGTTGCCTGGACGACCATGTCGGTAATCTTCAGGTCGATTGTCGCGGTAAAGGGGTCGGTACGTGCCAGCGCGGCCCTTACATCGCCTTCGCGGCTACCGACGACGTGTTCTTCGCCGTTGATCACCATTTGCGGGGTGTAGACCGACCGGTCGCCGCGCCGCGCGGCATAGGCCCGCTGACGCTGCGAGTTGACGGGACTTGCCAGCGTGTCCTTCCAGCCGAGATAATCCCAGTAGTCGACGGGCATCACCATGGTCAGGATGTTGTTATCTTCCTGCACCAGCTTTTCCGCCAGCCGATCGGCCGGCGGGCACGAGGAGCAGCCTTGGCTGGTAAAGAGTTCGATGACTTTTTCGGGTTGCGCCTGCGCGCCGTTGATTGGCGCGGCCAGGGCAACTATTCCGCCGGTTACAATAAGCGCGGTGCGGAGGGCCTTGCCGGCCTTCCGGGAAAACGATCCCACCATTTGGCTCAATTCCTTGTTCGATTGCCCCTAAAATATGCAATGGAGCACTCAACCGAAAGTCACGAGCGGGTGACTTTCGTCTTAGACGGCCTCATTCGCGCGTTTGTGACAAGGCCTCACCATTTGGCGTGCCAGGCGTCTTGTGGAAAATACAGGCCGAAACGGGCGTTAGCGTTCTGGCCTGTCTGGCTTTCGTGGCCTGCGATGGTGGATTGTCTCGGGGGGAGAATCATGTGTTCTGGTGTCTCGCGCCAGCCTGCCGCCTCCTTCGCTTGAGGGCGCTGGCTGATCGTTACCCGTGGTTCTGGCTGTTGAAACTGGAGACAAGTGCCCCTGTCTGGCGAACGTACCAAAGGTCAAGAGATCCATGACTTTGCGGTTCTGACGAGTGCCGCCCTGCCGTGGATGACCGGACCATCCTTCATCTCGCTGTGGCACGCCTGCGGGTTGGCAACGCTTGGCTATCGGGTTGTCTATGTTCTTCCCTGGCTGGATGAGGTTTCACAGCAACGGCTGTGGGGCGAGACCCGTTTCGTCGATTTTGACGAGCAGGTCGACTGGCTCCAGACGGAACTTGAAGCCTTCGGACCCTACAAATTTCCGGAATGCCGGCCTTATCGGGCAAGGTTTGTGGCAGGCATGGGGTCGATCGTGCCGATGGAAGACGTCTACCGCGCCGCGCCGCCGGCCCGGTGCCTGATCGCGAGCGAGCCGGAGCATCTGTGCTGGTATCCGGTAACGACCGGGCGCAGAGGCATCCGGGCGGACAAGACGATCGGCCTCAGTATGACGGATTATGAAACCTACATCCGCATGTCCGGGTTGCCGTTTCCAAACAGCCTCGCCCGGCTGGTATCTTATCTGCACGGCCGCGCCCTGCGGCTGCGCATCGATCTGCCCCTCAGCCTGTCGCCCGCCCTCACCCTGCCGGGCATCACCATGCCCGTGGAACGGGTGACCGGTGTCATGCCCGGTTACGCGCAGGTGCCTCTCGTTACGCAGGAAACCGAAGGGATCTATTTTCTCGGGGCTTTCCTATGGGAGAAAGGCCTGGACGACCTCGCCCGCATCGCTGCGCGTGCAAAAAGGCCCATCGATGTCATTGGCGGCGGACGCGATGAAGCAGAGTTTCGTGCCTTCGCACGAGAGGAAGGCGCGGATTTGCGGTTCTTCGGACCAAACCGGCGGTTCTGGTCCGATATCGGACGATACCGGGTGATGGTGAACCCTTCACGCAGCGAAATCCTGTGCACGGCAACCGCCGATGCGCTGGTTGCCGGCCGACATGTCATCCTGCCGGACTGTCCGGGCAATCTTCCCTACAAGGCCTATCCCAATGCCCATTTCTACACCGAACTGGAAGGGGCTCTCGAGGCGCTGGAGTATGCGTTGACGACTGTGCCGGTGCCGCCCATTGCCGCGCGCGAAGACTTCGACTGGATGAGCGCATGCCGTCGGCTGGTCCATCTTGCCGGGCTGGAAAGACGAGATTGATCCTAAAGGCTCGTGTTATCGCCGGGACACCGGGACGCACAGGCGTATCGGCTGCTCGCAAACCGAGATCTGCGCAGGGGCATGCGCGACGATATCGCCGTCGGCCTGTATCGGGTCGCCCCGGGGACCCAGGATTTCGACTGTTCTGGCCGGCTGTTGGGCAACGAGACCAAGCCGCAGGAGCAGGCCTGCCGGTATCAGCAGAAAGCGTCCGAAGACAGACAGAGCGCTGCCTGGAGGAAATATCGTTGCGCAAAAAGACGGGTTGGCGAGGTCGCATTTCGGTGCGAGGACAAATGTCCCGCCATATCGTTTGCCACGGCTGACGATCAGCGTCGCTGCCTTTTCTGGCTCATCGTCCAGCCGGACGTCCACCGGCGGGCAGGACCATCGCCGCAGTGTCCGGAAAACTTCGATCAGATAGGCGGCCTTGCCGAAGCGGGTCTTGGTGGCACGGCTGAGATCCGAAACAACCTGGGCGTCCAGCCCGATGCCGGCCATCATCATGAAGCGGTGCCCGTTGACCTGGCCCGGCCGGATCTTAAGGATGCGCGCTTCCGCAAGGCAGTTCGCGATCCGGTGTGGATCCGTGCCGATGCCGAGCTCGTGCGCCAGCACGTTCGCTGTGCCGAGCGGTATGAGCCCCAGGGGCGGCGTCTGCGGGCCGGCACCCTGGATTGCATCGTTGATCGTGCCATCGCCGCCCGCGATTGCCAGGATATCGGCGTTGTCTGATGTCGTTTCCCGAACGAAACCGGCGGCATCGCCCGCCTTCGTCGTGATCAGGATTTCGCACGTGTGACCGCGTGCCTCAAGCAGCGCCATTACCGCCTTGAAACGCTTCTCGCGCTTGCGGCCTGTGCGGGGATTGTAGACGACCCTGATCTTCAGGCCATGCTCTTGAGGGCGGCTGCCGCCCGTCACAGGGCCCTGGTCGTCCTCAGGCATCGGTCAGGCTCTGGACACGTGCCGGGCGTGCGGCAATTCACCGGCCGGCTGCAAGGAGCCTGCTGCCGGAACACGGGAAGCGGCGATGCGGTCCATGATCTCAAGAATGTCGGCAGGCGAAGTATTGGCGGCAACCGGTTGCCGCGCCTGGCCACTCTCGACGGCGGACATGGCCGCCTTGAAGCTCTCGCTGAAATCGGAGGACGTCGAAAAGGCCTGTCCGGCTCCCGTCTTCGTCACGTGGCGCAGGACCGCAGCTTCCTGCGGCAGCGCCAGGCTCTTGTCGAGCAGCATGGATACGCCAAGTGCCATGGCTTCGCTGGTGCTGCCCGGACCCGGCTTGCCGATGAAGAGATCGCTGGCGGAAAGATACTGGGCGACCTTGTCGGTAAACCCGAGAACCTGGACCGGAAACGGCAGGTCCATGGCGCGCAGCTGATCGGCAAGCGCTTCGTTCCGGCCGCAAAGAAACACCACCTGGGCGTTATGCGGAATGTCGCGCATCGCGGTTGCCAGTTCGATCATGCGCATACTGCCCTGGGCGCCATAGAGCACGGTCACGACAGGTCTGGAAGGATCGAGATCCAGTGCTTCCCGGCTGGAGCGTTGGGTGGGGTCGGTGAATTCCGGCCGGATCAGCAAGCCGCCCATCGCATGGATCTTGCCGGCAAGCTTAGGCAGTTTTTCGGCATTCCGCAGGGCGTCCTGCGTGCCACAAATTGCGTGGTAGTCGGCCCGGTTGGGAAACCAGACACCCTTCGCCAGCTCTGCCCAGTCCGTGATCATGACGGCGCCTTCCGGCAACGGGCCTTCCGTTATGCCAGCGCGGTAGCGTTTAAGCGCCTCCAGCATCACCCGGTTGCCGAGCGGCATGACCGACAGCACGATGTCCGGGCGAATGTCTTCGAAATGCCGGGAAAGAATACTGATGGCCGGCGGTTCACAGAAGACGTAGTTCAGGCGCAAGGCTGCATAAAACAGCCAGCAGGTGAGGCCGGTACGTCCCTGACGCAAGATGACCTCGTTGTAGATATTCTCGCCTGTGCGTGATCCGAAGCGGCTGAAGAGGTCGAGATGCGGGATCAGCGATGTATAGGGATTTATCAGGCTGACCCGGTATCTGCCGGACCCTTCGAGGCATGCTTTCAGGGCGAAGGCGCTGGCCCTGTGGCCACCGCCTGCGTCCGTATAGATCACTGCCACATGGACGGGTTCCGTCATGCACCACCTTCTGAAGATGTACCGGCCGGGGAAGTGCCGGACTTCGGCAGGACCAGATGCTCCCGGGTCATCGGGACATCGTTTTTCAGGCCCCTGGTCATCAGCAGATGGTACAGCCGGTTGTCGCCCCAGCTGAAGGAGGAACTTGCGACTTCCAGATACAGACGGAAGCTTCTGACGAAGGTGTCGTCATACATTTCGCGGATACGGTCGATATTGGCGTCGAAATTGGCGAGCCAGTATTTGACCGTCGGTGGATAGTGCAGCCGGATATTCTCAAGGTCGATCATGTAGAGATCATTGTTGCCGGCAGCCTCGACCATGGTCGTCAGCGGCGATGCCTGCGTTCCCGGGAAGATGTATTTGTCGATCCAGGGGTCGATCGGCCGGGGGATTTCGTTGCCGATCGTGTGGACGAAGGCAAGGCCCTGTGGCTTGAGAATGTGTGCGATCCGTTCGAAGACCGGTGCGATCTGGGCATTGCCCATGTGTTCGACCATGCCGATCGAGGCAACCTTGTCGTAAAGGCCGTCCGCTTCGCGTGCGTCCTGCAGGCGGATCTCGATCTTGTCGGAGAGGCCGCGCTCGGCGATCTTCTGAATCGCATAGTCGCGCTGTTCTGCCGAAATGGTGAAGCCTACGCCCGTGATGCCGTAGTTTTCGGCGGCATACATCAGGAACCCGCCCCAGCCGCAACCGAGATCGGCAACATGTTCACTCGGCTTCAGGCACAGCTTGCGGCAAACCAGTTCCAGCTTGTTGTTCTGTGCTTCATCCAGCGTGTTGTCGGGTGAGGTGAAATAGGCACAGGTGTAGATCATGCCCTTTCCGAGCAGGATCTCGTAAAAATCGTTGCCGATGTCGTAGCTGAAGGAAATGTTCTCGCGCGAGCGGGCAATGGTGTTGCGTGCGCGCAGGAAATGAAAGGCCAGTTTAATCCGCAGCATCAACGACATGGGCCGTTCCGCGAAATCGATGGCAAAGCCCAGGTAGAAGAGCTTCTTGATGTCGCCTTCCACCTCGATGTCGCCCAGCATGTAGCTCTCGCCAAAGCCCATGAAGGCATCCGAAAGCACCCTGGAGAGGGCCCGCTCGTTCTTGAAATGCAGAATGAACTCTGGCTCGGTCCCGATGGAGAAGCCGGTTCCGTCCCAGTAGCGGACCTCGAACTGCGCATCGGGAGAGGCCGCAGACATGGCTTCTGCGAGCTGGCGAATAACGTCTTTCATTGGCGGGCTTTCTAAATCAATGAAGAGAATTTGCAGGACGGCGTTTGGGTCCGCTGATCGCGGTCCAAAGCGAAATGATGCTGTCCCGGTACTCGGGAATGGTGCGCTTCAGCTCCTCGTGGAGCGCGGGCAGATTGTGATAGGGCACCCCGGGATACATGTGATGCGCCGTATGAAAGCGGAAGCCGACCGGCTGCACGATCAGGGCCAGAGGAGACTCGATCGTGAAGCTGTCGATCATCTGGTCTTCCCGTCCGGAGGTTTCGGCCAGGCGTTCCAGTTCATGTTCCAGCGGGATACGCGCGGTCAAAAGCGCCCAGCCCAGAACCAGGACGGCATAATAGAAAGGCAGCGCCGCGGGGAAGAAGATGATTGCCGCAATGAAGAGCGCGAGCGTAACCCGGGCGTGCCGGGTCACTTCGGCCTGCTGTTCCGGTGTCAGGGCGGAGCTGAGCGAAAAGCCGAGCTTCTCCGTCGCCCAGCGATCGAGCGCAGCTTCGACCCGGAACGCACCGAGCGCGGCGGTCACCGTCATCAGAAGGTTGGTAAAGGGCACCACAAAGGGGATCACGAGCAGAACCATGGCCATGGCAAACGCATTGCCGCGCACGAGCGGGTATTGCGGATCCTCGGGCGTTCCGAAAATCCCGAGCCGATGATGGGCCAGATGCGGCAGTTGAAACCGCAGCGGCGGAACCATCACGATGAGCGCCACGGTCCAGGTGTAGAGCGCCCGGAAACCGCGCAGCTTGTCGTCCTTGATGTGTACGATTTCGTGGCAGAAAAGTCCTGCGCGGTGCAGGCCGAATGTCGCGAGCAGCCAGGGCAGGATAACCATCGGCCAGGAGGCGTTCAGACCCCACGCAAACCCAACGACAAAAAGCGCCAGATAAAAGCAGAAATCGCGATAGTAGATGGCTGGTCGCGGTATGAAATAGTCACGGGCAATCATGTCGTTCCAACCTTCAGCGATAGGGTCGAGCAAGCAGCACTAGCTTAGGCTTGCGTCTCAGATCAAGCCTGTATTGAAGGCCGCGACACCCATCATGTAGTGAATCAGGATCACACCGGCGATGTTCTGATGCCTGATGTAGATCCAGCCGAAGATAAATCCGGTGCCGATTGTCATCAGCACGGCCGGAATGCCGAAATGAAGGTGGAACATTCCGAACAGCACCGAGGCGAGAAGGACCGACCGCCATTTGCCCTGGTCTCCCAGGAAACGCTGGAAGGAAGACTGCAGAAAGCCCCTGGCGATGATTTCCTGCAGGGCACTGTGAAGAAAGTAGCTCAGTGTTCCCAGCAGGTTGAAAGGCAGTGGTTTGCCGGGCAGCGCGTCGAAATATTTGAGCACTGCCGCCAGTCCCCAGGCAAAGATGCAGAGCCCGACCGAAATGATCGCGCCCTCGATCAGGGATTTCTTCAGGCCGACGGTTGTCAGCCCGAGCGCCGAAATCGAAATGCCCATGTGCCGGATGACAAAGAGGCTTGGCACCATCAGGATGGCGAGATACTGCCAGGCGAAGACTTCGGTGTAGACGTCCACGTTGACGATCGTCCGCGCCAGGACGTTGTTCACCAGCGTGCCGATGGACATCATGATCAGCGAATAGACGAAAAACTTGCCGAACTGCTGCTGTTCGTTCCGGAGGTCCAGTTCGCGCTGCAGGGCTGCGACATGCTCCTGCGTGGAGGCACGCATGCGCCGTGTCACGAAGGATGCCAGTGCCCCCTTGAATTCTGCAAGTCTGGCTTCGCCATCGGCCAGTTCGAGGATACGCTCCGGCTCGATTTCAAGCACGGCACC
Source organism: Labrenzia sp. CP4 (assembly GCF_001579905.1). NCBI lineage: Bacteria > Pseudomonadati > Pseudomonadota > Alphaproteobacteria > Hyphomicrobiales > Stappiaceae > Labrenzia > Labrenzia sp. CP4. The sequence continues at coordinate 453,234 of NZ_CP011927.1, forward strand.
GGCTGTTTCAGCACGCACGGTTGCCGAGCGTGGTTCACCGTCGAGAAGCGCCATTTCGCCGAAAGGTTGCCCCGGCCCAATTTCAGCAACACGGTGGTCCGAGGCCGTGCCGTCGCCCTTGCGGTAAATGCCGAAGGTGCCTTCGAGAACGATGTAGAGCCCGTCGCTTGTCTCGCCCTCGACGATGACGTCCTCATGTGCCGCGACCGGCACCCTTCGCGAGGCCGCCCGTACCGCATCGGCGACCCGCTGCGGCATGAACTCCGTCATCCTCTGAAAGATCGTTTCAAGATCTTCCGTTTCCTGGACCTTTTCTTCAACGGGGATGGAAGCCGTGCGCATGGGGTTACCCTACCTCGTGGTCCTGAACCAGCGGCCGCCGAAAAACAGAAGCACGACGATCGGCATCAGCAGGACGTGGTAGCTGCCATAGAGGCCAAGACCCCAGAACCCCGGGCTCTGCATCGGGATCATCGCTGATACGCCCAGCGTGAGAAGGATGCCGGCGATCATCGGCAGCGTTCCCCTGTTCTGGCGGAACCGGACAACGCTCAGCACCAGCAGGAATATCAGGCCAGCGGAATAATAGAGGATCACGGACAGAAAATCGTCGGAGGTCAGGATCATGAAGACTGGCCAGAGTGCGCCCAGCACGCCGGCAGCCACAAATCCCTGGCGCAGCGGCGAGGAAAGGTACTGAAAGCTGGCCGCGACGATCATGCTGAGACTGCCCAGAACGATGACGATGCGCGTTGCGATCACAAGCGGACGGTGCGCTTCGTGACCGATTGTTTCGAAAAACCCGTGGTCAATGGCACCCAGCATCGAGGCAAGCCCGATCAATGCCAGTGTCAGGCTCCAGATCCAGGCAGGTGAGAAGGTCTGAATGCCCGGACGCAGGCTCAGGCCGGCGAGAAAAAACAGCTCGCAGGCAAGGATCACATCAGTCAGGGCTGAAAGGACGAGTTCGGAAAGCAACAAGAATACTCATGGTTGGCGCCAATCTGACGGGTGGCGGCTGGCGGTATCCGGCCTGAAATTGGCCGGTTCGCCGCAATAATCCGTCGTCAGCATTGAGATTATGTTAAGCGGCTCGCCGCAGCGAGACGCGGAATTTGGTGCGTCAGGATGTTGCCTCGTTCGGTGTTTGTGCGGACCGCTTTCCCTTGACCCATGATTTCAGCGCCCGCTCCGCCGGCATCTCATAAATGCGGTAGAGGAAGATCGAAAACACTGCCGTGATGCACAGCGATACCGGAAAGAAAACGATATCCGCCGGGATGGACGGCCTGAGGAAGATGTTCATCAGGTGAAGCGACGGCTGGTGCACAAGATAGAAGGCGAAAGAGGCATTGCCGAGAAGCACGAGCGGGCGGGTTGAAAACACCCTTGTGAGTGCGGCGCCTTCCGTCAGATGTGCATAGAAGAACAGTGTGATGACCGGCAGGTAGAACAGGGAATAGCGGAAGGGATCCGGGACATCCGGTGCCAGCCACATCGCCAGGAACAGAAGAAGATAGCTGAGTGGCTGCACTGCGCCGGGCAGCCGGACGCCGCGACGCCAGACCTCATGCAGAACCATGCCGACCAGAAACTCCAGAATGCGGAAGCCGGGAAAGACATAGAACAGCCAATGCGAGAACGGGTATTTGCCGAAGAAGATCACATCGCCCAGGAATACCTGAACCAGCAGGGCGGAAACGAACACCACCACACCGAGCCCCAGTGTGACCGCCACAAGCTTTCGCGGTGAAAACGCAACCAGGCCGAAGAAGCACACATAGAAAAACATTTCATCCGACAGCGACCAGGACGGTGCGTTGAGAGAGAAATAGATCGAGGAAACCGGAATCCAGCTCTGCAGGTAGGTCAAATTCAGAACCGTCTTGATGACGCTGAATTCTTCCGAGTAGATCGCCTCGACCTGCATGATCGAGAAATAGAGAAACGGCAATCCTGTGAGGAAATGCAGAGGTGTCAGACGGGCAATGCGCAGCAGGAAGTAGTCGCGAAAGGACATCGTGCCGGCAAGGATTCTCGTCTTGTAGGACTGCGTCAGCACGAAGCCGGACAGGATGAAGAAGAAAGAGACGCCGACATAGCCCTGTTCGGCGATTGTCTTGACGAAGTCGCCGCTGGTATCCCAGCGGAAATGAACGCCAAATACCAGCAAGGCTGCGAAGAAGCGCAGTCCGGTCAGTTGTTCCAGTCGAACCTTTGCCGCGCCGTCGGTCACGTTCATGCGCAAATCATCCCCTCAATTAACCCAGGGACACTAATGACCGCAGGCTTCCGGGAAATCTATGCCAGCGTCGATTTTATTATGGGTAAATGAACTGATGCGGCGGGTCCGATTCAGTCAGTCGAAGATTTTCTGCAGGTTCCCGCGCCAACGGCACATCAAGGTGCGCTGTGCTGCTTCACCCATTCCCACGTTTCTCCGATGCCGCGCCGCAGGGGAACGGCAGGTTGCCAGCCGAATGTCGCTCGTGCCCTGGCAATATCCAGCACCACCCGTGGCACATCGAAGTTGCGGCCCGGCTTGTAGACAGGTTCCAGGGTGCGCCCTGTGGTTTGGCCGATGATGTCGACGACCTGCGAGATGGACGTGCCTTCACCACTTCCGGCGTTGAAGCTGCCGGACGCGCCGGAGATCAGGGCGCGATGGCACAGGTCGGCAATGTCTTCGACGTGAACGAAGTCGCGCACGACGCTGCCGTCCCCCCAGATTTCGATGGGGGCGTCCTCCGCCACCTTGCGCAGATAGGTTCCGATCACGCCCAGAAGGCCGACCTGTGCCTGGCGCGGTCCATAGATGTTCGCCGGACGAAGGGCGACGAACTCGAGCCCGTGGAGCTGTTGTTCCATGCGCAGGTACTGTTCGATCGCCAGCTTGACGATGCCGTAGGATGAGATCGGGTTCAGCGGATGATCTTCCGGCACCGGATCCTTTGTCGGGATGCCATAGACTGTGCCACCGGAGGAAAAGAAGACGAGTTTCCTCGTTCCGCTTGCCCGCATGGCTTCCAGAAGGTGAACCGTGGGAACGAGGTTGCCGGAGATGTCGGCGGCCGGATCGAGGTTCGAGGTCGAGGGAACGGTCGTGCTGGCCAGATGCACCACCGCATCCACACCGGACAGGGTGTCGGCGAGCCGGTGATGATCGGACAGGCTGTGGAAGACGTAGTCGACACCGGGAAGCGGCGGCCGATACAGTTCCGGCCGGGTGTCCATGACCCGCACCGACAGGCCTTGCTGAAGGCACTTGTCCACGACATGAGACCCGATGAACCCGCAGCCACCGATCACAAGTACTTTCAAGACGGGCCTCTCCGGAATCGGCTGAAAAAGATGATCCGGACTTTAGAACGGCCCCGTGGCGATTTGTAAATGGGGCTTGGCCGGTTCGCCGTTGTCACCGCAAACAATCAGCGGGGACAATGGCCTGCGCAGGTGACAGGCAGGCACCACAAGGTTGGCAAGATCAGGATTTGTTGCCGTCCATGATCTTCTGCAGTTCCGGCAGGAAGACGTCGTAATAGCTTTCGGGGCTCAGCGGACCGATGAACTTATACCGGATCGTGCCTTCGCCATCGACGACGAAGGTTTCCGGCACACCGTAGACACCCCATTCGATCGCAGTGCGGCCACCGGTATCAGCGCCGACGCGCTGATACGGATTGCCGAGACTGCCCAGGAAGCGGCGCGCGTTTTCCGGCTTGTCCTTGTAGTTGATACCGAGAAGCTGGATGCCTTCGACCTTTGCCAGCTCTTCCAGAAGCGGGTGCTCCTGGCGGCAGGGCACGCACCAGGATGCAAACACATTGACGACGGAAACCTTGCCGATGAGATCCTGACGGGAAAACCCGGCAACGGCGGTGTCACCATCGGTGAGGCCTTCAACCGGCGGCAGGTCGAATTCCGGCGCCGGCTTGTTGATCAACGCAGAGGGAATTTTTTGCGGATCGCCGCCGAGGGTCAGCTGAAACAGGAACAGGGCGGCGAGCGCTGCGAACACCACCAAGGGCAGCAGCACCAGAACCGGGAAACCGCGTTTGGCAGTCTGCTGCCCGTGTCGGCCGGCACCGGTATCGTGGGACGTCATGAGCTTGCTTTTCCTTCACCGGCCGGCCGGGCGCGGGAAATGCCCCGGGCTGCCAGGTCCTTGAGGGCTTTTTCCTGTTGGGCCTTGTCGATGCGCACCCAGGCGATCAGTCCGATGACCGTGAAGAGGCAAAGGCCGTAGGACGCCCAGATGAAGCCAGCGTGTGGGCCTAGATCCATGAGAATTACTCCGCAGGCTGAGCCGTGGCTGCCGCTGTGCCTGGCTGGGCAGCGCTGGCTGCGCGCAAGCGCAGGGCACGCACGCGGCGGCGCAGGATCTCGTTACGCATTGCCATCAGATGCAACACGAAGAACAGCAGCGTAAAGGCGATCGCCATGACCAGCAGGGGCCAGAGAATGTCCGGATGAATGGTCGGGCCGTCCATGCGCATGACGCTTGCCGGCTGGTGAAGCGTATTCCACCAGTCGACCGAAAACTTGATGATCGGCAGGTTCAGCGCGCCGACGAGCGTCAGCACGGCTGCCGCCTTGCCGGCCTTGATCGGATCTTCCATCGTGCGCCACAGCGTCATCAGGCCGAGATACATGATCAGGAGGACCAGGACCGACGTCAGTCGCGCGTCCCAGACCCAATAGGTGCCCCACATGGGCTTGCCCCAGAGCGATCCGGTCACGAGTGCCATGAAGGTGAAGGCCGCGCCGATGGGGGCCGCGCTCTTGGCGGAAACATCCGCCAGCGGGTGTTTCCACACAAGGGTGCCAAGTGAGGACAGCGCCATCACGGAATAGCACATCATGCTGAGCCAGGCGGCCGGCACGTGGATATACATGATCCGCACGGTGTCGCCCTGCTGATAATCTTCAGGCGCAACGAAGAAGCTCATGTAGAGCCCGGCGGCGAACGCAATGACGCACAAGCCGATAAGCCAGGGCAGAACCACCTGGACCAGCCTCAAAAATCGCGTCGGATTTGCATAATCCCAAATTGCCATGGAACCGTTCTAATCTAGAGCGTTGTCCGCTTCAATGGACGAGTATGCCGCAGGGTGCATTGCGCGGTGTCAAATTGCCGTCAATCTCCTGCAAACCGGAGCGCCGCGGCAGCGGCAAGCGGGCCGATCACCGCCGCAATCAGCGACAGCGAACACAGGATCAGGAACGGCGTCAGAAACGGCACGGGATCATGAATAGCGGCATCCGCGGCACTGACGCCGAAAATCAGCACGGGAATGGCCAGCGGTATCACCAGCACTGCCAGCAGAAGACCGCCTCGGCGCAACGAGACGGTGAGGGCCGCGCCGATGGCGCCGATCAGCGTCAGGGCCGGTGTGCCGACCAGCAGCGTGAGCGTGACGGCTCCCGTGGCGACGGGGTCGAGATTGAGAAAGATGCCGAGCAGGGGGGCGGCGATCACCAGCGGCAGGCCCGTTGCGACCCAGTGCGCCAGGCACTTGATCAGCACAAGCAGTTCCAGCGACCGTCCGGCCATCAGCATCAGGTCCAGCGTTCCGTCCTCCCGATCAGCCTGAAACAGCCTGTCCAGTCCGAGGAGCGTCGCCAGCAGCGCGCCAATCCACAAGATGGCAGGACCGATGCGGGAAAGCAGGTTCAGATCCGGACCGACGCCGAAGGGAATGACGGTGACAACGGCCAGGAAGAACAGCACACCGACAAGCGCGCTGCCGCCGACGCGCACAGACAGCCGAAGATCTCGCCGAAACAGCACAACAGCCCAGGAACTCATGCGGGCAGATCCTCCTCGTGCAGCGAAACGGGTTCAGCGGTGCGCAGATGCAGGATCTTGGTTTTGGCAAGTGCCAGATCGGTGTGGGTAGCAGTTATGATCATGCCGCCGGCGGACAGATGTCCGTTCATCAGGTCCAGAAGCTGGCCTTCCGATGCCTTGTCCAGCGCCGATGTCGGCTCATCCATCAGCCAGATCGGCCGGGGCGTGACCAGAAGCCGGGCAAGGGCCAGGCGCCTCGTCTGACCGGCGGAGAGAAATCCTGCCGGCAGGTCTGTCGTGTGGCCTATGCCGAGGAGATCAAGCGCTTCCTCGGGAGACATTGCCGTTGCGCCAAAGACAGATGCCGAAACCGGTGAGGTGAAGCCTTGCCAGAACGTCAGGTTTTCCAGCACGGAAAGCGCCGCCTTGACTGCGTTCTGATGGCCGAAATAATGGGCGTGTTCAGCCGGTGACCGGTCGGTTTCTCCCTGTTCCAGCCGAAGCGTGCCGCCAGCCAGCGCGACAAGACCTGCCAGCGTCCGCAGCAGCGACGACTTGCCGATGCCGTTCGCGCCCGTCACGACCAGCGCCGTGCCGGAGGGAAGATCAAAGGACAGGTCCTGAAACACCCGGCGTCCGCCGCGATCGATGGTCAGGTTTTCGGCAATCAGTCTCAGGGGAATGCTCCGGCGGCAGGTTGGGTTGAACCTTGTTAGTTGGCCGCACTGTTATGATGCAAGGAAAATTCCCCGCCTTGTCTTTGCTCAAAGACAAAACACCCGGGGCTTGCCCCGGGTGCTTTGGTGTCCGGACCCGCTTGCCGGACAATTTCAAAAAGCAGCGCGGTTTGCCCGCGTTGCAGGGCGATCAGTCGAACACAGATGCGATCTGGTCGACGCTGACGCCTTCCTTGATTTCACGCAGGCGCGCATAAATCAGTGCGACAAGGATACTCAGGAAACCTGCGCCGACTGTGGAAATGGCAGCGAACAGGATGATGCCGATGACCATGCCGATGCTGCCGGCCGAGGCCACGAGGCCGACGACGAACAGAGCGACGATGTTGATGATGGTGGCACAGATGATGGCCAGTACCAGCGCACCCAGGATCGGCCAGCGGTATTCCTTGGTGAGATACTTGCTGCGGCCAAGACCGCCGAAGCCGGCGCGTTCAATCACCACGGCCGGTGCCATGACGGCGAATACCGCATAGACCCAAAGGCCAGGAACGACCAGCAGGACCAGGCCGATACCAACCAGGATCGAGACGACGATCGAAAGGATCGCCAGCGGCACGACAGCACTCAGGGCCGGACCGAAGTAACGGCCAAGCTGTACCGGGCGCGACAGCTTCGCGTCATAGGCAAGCTGCACCAGAAGCGCGGTGGTGATGGAATAGACCACCATGCTGACGAGGATTGACAGCACGTTGGCAACAGCGCTGCCAGGGCCGGTGAACTCCTGCGGCTGGATGCCGAGTGCGGCACCGAAGCCGACCAGCAGGCCGGAAATCAGGAAGCCGATCAGGTTCGGCACGAAGCCTACGATGACGACCTGAATGAAATGCTTGAGGAGGATCGAGAAGCTCTCGCCGATGATGGAGCCAACGCCAAGGGAGGCCGTGGGCTGGCTTAGGGTCGTGTCGGTCATTCAATTGCTCCGTAAAACTTCCAATAGTTTTTTCAAAAGTGGTTATCTAATTCCAGCCCACATACCGACGAACGCTGCCCGCCAAACGGGAGGAGCGACGATCATCCGCCTGAAGCCGTGGACTGTCCGAAAACCGGTAGATCCCGATCGCATGAGCATCTTGCCCGCCCTCTGCCGAAGACAGTTACTCTTGCGATTTTTCACCATAAATCCTTCTGCAGCAGGTCACAAGCGGGGCCGAGCGCGGAAGTTCAACCCTCCTGACACTCAGTCGAAGACATCGGCGACCTGGTCAACGCTGATACCTTCCTTGATTTCGCGCAGTCGCGCGTAAACCAACGTGGCAAGAATTGCCAACGGTCCGCTTGCCAGCGCGTTGGTTGCGGCAAAGACGGGCAGGGCCCAGACGTAACTTCCCTCACGGGCGAGAAGCTCCACTGGAAAAGCGCCGGCAATCGTGACAGCCAGCGAGCAAAGCCAGACCGGCAGCAGTGCGCCGGCAATCTGCCAACGATAGGTTTTCGTCAGCGCCCAGCTGCGGCTCATGCCGCTGAAGCCAATCCGTTCAATGACGACAGCGGGGGCCAGAACCGAGAAGACCGAACATCCCCACAGGGCGACAAAAGGAAGAACCGCAAGCGCCGTGATGGAAATCAGGGTCGTATTCACGAAGATTGCGATGAAGACCAGCGGCAGCGCAATGCACACGAAGATGACGACCAACAGCCCGTTTTGCAGGCAGATCGGTGCGCTGGCCTTGAGGGCCGGGAGCAAATAGCGGGAAATCGAGACCGGGCGGTTCAACCGGGCGTCATAGGTCAGCTGGGCGAGAAAGGCCGCAGTCACGGCAAAAACGATCACATCGACAAAGGCCGTCGCAAGGTCGACGAGGCCGGCCAGGTCGCTGGTGTCGTCCGTTTCCAGATTGAGCGCGGCATCGACGCCGACAAGCGATCCAGCCAGCAGAGCGCCCAGGAGGCTGACTACAAAACCGATCGCAAGCACCGGCACAAGATTCCGGATCGTGATGGAAAAACTGGTTCCTATCAGCGCGCCGATCCCAAGTGACTGCCGGACATGGCGCCCCTGCGACCCCTCGGACTGGCCAACCCGATCAAGGAAATAGGCTCTGAGGCTATGATTATCCTGTTTCTGCAATCTGGCTGATCCACTTGATGACTGGAGCCGGAGAGGGCGAAAGGTCTATTTTTCCTCACCGGATTGGGCGTAGTGCTTGTTTTCCCGCTTGTCGCCGAACAGCTGGCGTTGCTCGAGATGTTCCCGCTGGGCGTTGTAGAACGCCTGCAGGAACGGCATACGATCCACCGGAGGAACCGGAGCGGCATAGCCGATCTTCTTGCGGATCTTTTCCACGATGGCTTCCAGGGTGGCGTTCCGCTGGTGGGCAGCTTCGGCTCCGGACGGTGTATTCTGGCCACGCAGCAGCGTTTCCAGTGTCTGCAGTTCGAAGGCGCCGTAGTGGTCGAGCTGATGGGACAGGAAGACGAATTTCTTGCGTGCAGTCCCGGTCGCGACCGTCTCGCTGGCCAGATCCTTCAAAAGCACCGGTACCGGCAGGTGGATGACATGGGTGCCTGCCATCATGTCGCCCAGCCGGCGCCGGTAGCGGTTGAACAGGGGGATCATCAGCGACATGGCAACCCAGGCAAAAGCGGCGAGCGAGGCAAGCGGCGTTGCCGAATCCAGCGTCAGCAGAAGCGTCCCGGGCAGGAAGATCTCCGCCTCCTTCATCAGGTTGCGCAGGACAAGAGCGCGGGCGGTCAGTGGTCCGCCGTCATGGGAAACCACCTTGATCTTCATCAGCCGTTTCCCGAGGGTCTGGCCGTTCCAGGCCAGTTCGGCCAGCACATAGTAGGGAACCCGGATCAGGAAGAACAGCAGGGCGGCGATGGCCATCAGTGTCTGCGGTGTCGTCAGGTTGATCAGAGCGAGCAGGATCACCAGGCAGGTCGCGGCAATCGCGGTCAGGATGATATCGATGAGCTGGGCAGAAAAGCGCACCCCAACACCCGCGATGGGCAGCGTCAGTGCAACGCCCTCCGGCGGCACAAGCGTTGACGCCGGTGGCCGGTCGGTCTTGGTTCGTTTCCAGAAACGCACTCTCATCGCCGGCTCCGGCCTCCCAACAGGAACCAGGACAGCCAGAGCGCGCCGATCCCCCAGCCGATGATCAGCCGGGCCTCAAGGCTTTGCACCAGTTGCCGGCCGAAGCCTTCCAGAAGTGCGGCTGCCACCAGCATGATGGCTGCGACAATCGCCAGTTTCACAGCATCGCGACCGGCTTCGCGCAAGGCAACGCTGCGTGATCTGTCACCTGGAAAAAGCACCGCGGCCCCCAGTTGCAACCCGCCGCCGCAGGCAATGCAGATGGCCGAGATTTCGGTGACGCCATGGATCGACAGCCAGCCGACGAGATCGAGACCCAGGCCCCGGTCGACGTGAAGGGCGAGGAAGGCACCGAGCGACAGGCCGTTATAGAATGTCAGCAAGACGGCAGGGGCGCAGGCAAAGACACCAAGACCGAAAACGAAGATCGCGATGCGGGTGTTGTGGGAAAACAGATAGGTCGCGAATGCTCCGAGCCCGCTTGCCTGGTCGGTGCCGTAGATGACCGAGCGCAGGGATTCCGTGGTCGCGTCCGGCCCACGGTTGCCGGCAAGTTCGGCCGGCATCATCACGTAGAACCAGTCGTTGTTCTCAAAATAGAGCAGATAACCCGTGAGGGCACCGAGCGCCATGCACAGGAAGCCGATCAGAATGTAGAACCAGGACCGGCGCATTGCCCGTGGCGCGCCTTCCCTCAGGAAGTGCTCCAGCAGGCCTCCAAGCCGTTCCTGCGGGGCGTAGACGCACAGATATGCACGGGCTGTGAGCGCTTCCAGATAGCCGAGCAGGGCCTTGTCGAGCGAGATTTCGCGCGCAATCGCCAGCGAGGTCGTCGCCTGCCGGTAGAGAGAGGCAAGGTCGCGGGTCTCCGCGAATTCCATATGCTGAAGGCCCTGGCCTTCGGCCTTGCGAACCAGCGTTTCCAGCCTCTGCCAGTCGGCTTCACGCTCCTTTCGGAACCGGGCGGAGCGCATCAGATCCTGTGTGTCCATCAGATCAGCTCCCGGGCCTTGATCTCAAGATAGGCGGAAATCAGCCGCGCGGTCACGGCATTCGGTTTGGCGTCGACGATGGTAACGCCCATTCGGGACAGTTTTTCGAACACCAGGCGGCGTTCATTGAGTGCCTGGTTGGCGGCAACAAGCGTGGCCGCGCCATCGAGATCTCCCGGTGCCGTTTCCACCAGCTTCTCAAGGTCGGGATCGCGGATTGCGACGAAAATCAGCAGGTGCCGCTTGGCCAGGATGCCGATGTTTTCCACCAGCAATTCGGCCGATGTGGTGTCGACGAAATCAGTGAAGATGATCAGCAGGCTGCGTTTGGGCGTCCGGGCGTTCAATTCGGTGAGCGCGAGGGTGTGGTTGGTTTCGCGGCTGACATAGGAAAGCTCCGCCGTCCAGCTGCGCAGCCGTGCAAACGCCGTCCTGCCCGGAGCGGGTGCGGAGAAGGTGCGCGGTTTGACGTCGTAGGAATAATAACCGACCAGATCACCGCCAATGGCAGCCGCCCAGGCGGTCGCCAGCGCTGCGGTCACAGCGTGGTCGATCTTCGGCAGGCCGCCGATCTCCTCGCGCATCAGATAGCCGTTGTCGAGTGCGACAATGACATGGTGATTGCGCTCGGCGCGCAATTCCTTGGCGACAAGGGAACGCCGTCGGGCCGACCGCTTCCAGTCGATCGTCTTGATGTCCATGCCCTGGACGAAATCCCGCAGTTGCTGGAATTCCGATCCTTCACCGACAGCGCGGTTTTCCTTCACGCCGTAAAGCGTCGACAGAACGGTGGTGGTGATCTGCCCGGACTGGACCATGCGGATGTTCGGGACCACGCGGATTTCCGCCCCGACGGCCAGTTTCGGCACGAACTCCAGCAGTTTGAGACGCGAGTGCCAGGACAGCCAGAGATGGTCCACGCGCCAGATGCCGCGCCGGATCGCCCGGCAGGCAACCTCCGCCCGCGAGCTGCCGTCCGCCGCCGGGGCAAACGCGAATTCCGCGTCGCCGCCAAGGCCTTCCGGCCAGTCCAGTTTCGCTCGCAGGGCCAAGGGCGCCTGGGCAAGTTCCAGTTGAAGCTTTGCCGTCTCGCCGACAAATACCTCCGCCGGAGCCTCGAACGTCAGGTTCTGCGGTCGCCGGAGTGACATGGCCATGTCGATGACGACCAGAAGCACGAGCACGATCCAGGGAACCGCGCCGATTTCACGCGCAGCGCCCCCGGTGACAACCGTGATCACCGAGATGGCCAGAGCCAATGCGCCAAAGGCGAGCAGTCGTTTAGACGGCCGGATCAGCGGGGAGCCTCGATCTGGTTGAGGATGTTTTCCAGGACCTGCGCCGGGCTGCGGCCTTCGATTTCCGCCGCCGGGCCGAGAACGATCCTGTGGCGGAGGGCCGGCACGAACAGACGCTTGACGTCGTCGGGAATGGCGTAATCGCGTCCATTGAGCGCCGCCGTTGCCCGTGCCGCACTTGCCAGTGCGTCGGCCGCGCGGGTCGAGGCACCGAAGGCGATTTCGGAACTTTGGCGGGTCGCGCGGATCAGGCGCAGGATATAGGCGAGGATGTCATCCTTCAGGATGATGCTGTCGACCAGCGCCCTTGTTTCCTCAAGGGTGGTGGAATCGAGCACCTTGGACAGTGTGGCGGTTTCCATGCCGGCTTCCAGCGGCTTGTCCGCGTGCTGGCGCAGGATCGCCATCTCGATGTCTTCGGGCGGGAAGTCGATCACCAGCTTGAACAGGAACCGGTCGAGCTGGGCTTCCGGCAGGGGATAGGTGCCCTGCTGCTCGATGGGGTTCTGGGTTGCCACGACAATGAATTCCCGTCCGAGGGAATGATCCGTGCCGTCGATGCTGACCATGCGTTCGCTCATGGCCTGCAGCAGGGCGGCCTGGGTCTTGGGCGGGGCGCGGTTGATTTCGTCGGCCAGCAGCACCTGAGAGAACACGGGGCCCTTGGTCAGCACGAAGGCGTTGGTGCGGAAATCGAAGATCGAGGTGCCGAGCACGTCGCCGGGCATCAGGTCCGGTGTGAACTGGATACGGCCGAAATCGAGTGCCAGAGCCGCCGAGAAACTGCGGGCAAGCAGCGTCTTGGCGGTGCCGGGAGGGCCTTCCAGCAGCACGTGGCCGCGGGCAAACAAGGCGATCAGCAACAGGTCGATGATGTCGTCCTGACCGAGTACGGTCCGGCCGATCTCCGTCCGCAAGGCATCGGTCCGTTCGCGCAGCGCTTCAAGCGTCATGGGTTATTTGCTCCAATACCTGTTCCAATTGGTCGATTTGCTGGATGGCTTCCGTGGCCGGAAGCCGGGCAGGCAGTTTTCGTATGTCGGCCAAGATCGCGCGCAGGCGCGGTGCAAGGGCCGGATGCCGGCGTTCGGTGTAGGTCAGGAAGGCGTCTTCCCCGGCATAGTGGCGGGCATGGGCCGGACCGAACAGGGCAGAGGCCGTCGCCGAAATACGGGCGGTGGCATATTCGCGAATGAGAGCGCCATCCTGCCCGGAAAGCCGCATCAGCCTAGCGCGCGCCTGGACCGCCAGATCCTTGCCGGCGCCAGGTCCCGCCTCTTCGTCGCGGATGGGGCCGTAGCGGATGAAGCTGCGCCAGAGCGCCAGCCCCAGCAACAGTGCTGTGCCGAGCCACAGGGTCAGGAAGGGCGGTCCGAAGAAACGGCGCAGATCTTCCCAGGTGCGCTCGCGCTTGGGTTCGCTCACGGGATCGCGCAGCCAAGAGGAGCGGCTGTAGTCGATGACGATATTTCGGCTGCCGGCCTTTTCGGTCAGGACATCGAGGGCAATCTTGGCATTGTCGCCCAATCGCAGGCCGTGGTTGTTGATCAGGTCCGGATCGGACAGCACCAGAATACGATCCTGTTCGCCGTCACCGGCATTGGCGAGCGGGCAATCGGCCAGCAGCATTGCGCCGGTGTCACCGACGATCGGGCGGCAGGCCTCGTTGGCGAAGGTCTGGGCGGCGTAGATCTCCGCCCGCAAGGGCTCGCCTTGCTGTGACTGGTACCGGAAGTCGGAGAAGGGCCGACTTGCGGCGGCAATTTTCGTGCCGCTGGTGCCGGTCACCTTGTTGACGATTGTCTGAAGACGGTCCGCCTCAACCTTCAGGAAAGGGTGGGCAAGGCCTGTCAGGCGCATGCCGCTACGCCATTTCGGCAGCACAAGCAGGGTTGGAACGCGCTCGGCCTTTTCCAGGACGACCGCGGTCGCCAGATCGTATTCGTCCTGCTGCAGCAGCAGTTCTTCCTTGGTACGGGGGCTGCTGCGTTCGCTGTCCGGCAGCGTATCGTAAAGCGGTACCACAAGCAGGCCGACCGCTGTCTGGTCCATCAGCCAGCCGCCGGCAAAATTCTGCGCACTGGCCCCATTTGTCGCCAGCCAGACCTGCAGGCCGTCCAGCCCGGCGGGCGAGCGGCGCAAGACCTGCTGGCGCTGGGACAGGATGTACCAGCCGGCAATCAGAACCGCGACGCAGATCAGTGCGATGACGGCGGTTTCAAGGCTCGGGCCCTTCGGCCGCGTATTTGCAGCACTCTCGCTCATGCCGCCTCCGGACCCAGCAGGTAGCGGCAGTTCGCAACGTGGTCGTTGAACTCGTCTTCGCTGACGTTCCTGCCGCCGAATTGCACTCGTTCGGCCATGGTCACAAGCTTGCGCAGCAGTTCCCTTGCCTGGCTTTCGGGCAACTGGCGCAAGGCGTCGCGTGCCGTCCAGCTGCGCTGCATCAGGATGCCGTTGGCTGCAATGGCGGTGGCCAGCACCTTTTGCGTCAGCAGCACAAGGGCCCTCTGACGGTCTTCCATGCGCAGGATCTCGTCAAGCGGAGCGAGTTTTTCCGCCCAGATCGGGGCCTGTCCGCGGATTCGGGGGCGGGTGCTGTCGGGATTGCCGGCCTCACGGCCTAGCGACACCGTGAACCGTCCACCGAAGCGCAGGAAGAAATAGGCAACGGCAACAAGGATGCCGCCTACGATCAGGCCCGGAATCCAGCGGTTGTCGATGGTCGGGTCTGCCTGATCCGCCGCAGGTTTCGGCGGCTCCTGGGTGGTGTCCAGTTTGGGTGGCGGTGCGGAGGGGTCGAAATAGGCCACGTCCGTATCGATCCCGCGCAGACGGATTGCGCGCAGGTATTCCGTGCCCGAGTCGCCGATTTCAAGCGGTTCCTGAACGGCTTCTTGTGCATATGAGGGGAGCAACGTCCCTGAAAGGATCAATAAAAAACAGACGATCAAAAATCGGCGCATGACGGGTTTATTAGCGGCTCGGTCTGAGCTTCGCAACCGACAGCTGCTGCCAGGGTTCCGTCAGGGTCTCGCTCCCCGTTTTTACCCAGGGCATTCACTGCCCGATCCGCTCCAGATGTTCGCCGAAATAGAGCATGTTCCCGTCCGGGTCCCTTGCGCCGAATTCGCGCATGTCCCAGGGCCGGTCGATGATCGCCTCGGCGATATCGGCGCCCGCTTCTGTCACCGAGGTGTAATAGCCGTCGATCCCGGCCACGAAGCAATAGGCCGTCGCCGGATGCCGTCCGGCCCCGGCCGACAGATGCAATTCGACATGGTCCCGGCACAAAATGGCATAGCGGACGGGCTCGGCCTCCGTATCCGCCCATTCGAACCGGCTCTCGAACAGGAGCCTGTTCTGGTAATAGGCGACGGCGGCCTTCAGGTCGGAAACCGGAAAGACCGGAGCGATATTGGAGAGATGCGGTGGTTTGGTATCTGGCATGAGTAAACCTCCGGAACTGCCTGAGGTTGAGCCTGACGGACTTTTCCACCAGTGGCAAATAACAAAAGCGCCCTGCAGGGTCCGCGGCCAGGCGACTAACTCTCGGCTGGTCATTCCGGACGGTCTGCAGCGTAGCTGCATGGCCCGATCCGGGATCCAGTGAATCAGCGTGAGCGAAAGCGAGCGCAAACTCAAACAAACATCCGACACTTAAAAAAGACGCGCCTGCGGCGCGAAGCATGCGCTGGGGTCCGGATCAGCGCGCAGCTTCGCTGCACTTGTCCGGAATGACTCGCTGGGGGGGTATCCAAAAAAACGGGCCCCTCGGGGCCCGCTTCGATCTCACCTGACTTGAAAAGCCGGCCCTCAGCTCGTCACGAGGTTCCTGAGCACGTAGTGCAGGATGCCGCCGGCCTTGATGTATTCCAGCTCGTCCAGCGTATCGACACGGCACAGGCATTCGATGGTCTTGGTGGTGCCGTCCTCATAGGTGACTTCGACGTCCATCATCTGGCGTGGCTGGATGTCGGCGATGCCCTTGATGGTCACGCGTTCCTTGCCGGTGATGTTATGCGACTGCCAGCTTTCGCCTTCCTTGAAGGTGAGCGGGATGACGCCCATACCGACCAGGTTGGAGCGGTGGATACGCTCGAAGGACTGCGCGATGACCGCGCGCACGCCAAGGAGGTTGGTGCCCTTCGCGGCCCAGTCACGGGACGAGCCCGTGCCGTATTCCTTGCCGGCGAAGATGACCAGCGGAACACCTGCTTCCTTGTATTCCATGCAGGCGTCGTAGATCCATTCCTTCTTGCCGTCCTTCATGGTGACGCCGCCTTCGACACCCGGAACCATCTGGTTCTTGATGCGGATGTTGGCGAAGGTGCCGCGCATCATGACTTCATGGTTGCCGCGGCGCGAGCCGTAGGAGTTGAAGTCCTTCTGGGCGACCTGGTGCTCGGACAGGTATTTGCCAGCCGGGCTGTCCAGCTTGATCGAGCCGGCCGGTGAAATGTGGTCGGTGGTGATCGAATCCAGGAACAGGCCCATGACCGCCGCATTCTCGATGTCCTGAAGCGGCTTCGGCTCCATGGTCATGCCTTCGAAGTAGGGCGGGTTCTGGACGTAGGTTGAGGACACCGGCCAGGAGTAGGTCAGGCCGCCTTCCACCTTGATGCCCTGCCAGTGCTCGTCGCCCTTGAAGACGTCGGAATAGCGGGTGCGGAACATCTCCTCGTTGATCGAGGCGCGGATGAGGTCGGTGATCTCTTCCGTGGTTGGCCAGATGTCCTTCAGGTAGACCGGGTTGCCGTCCTGATCCTCTCCGAGGGGATCCTCGGTGATGTTGATGTTCAGGTTGCCTGCAAGGGCATAGGCGACCACCAGCGGCGGCGAGGCCAGGTAGTTGGCGCGCACGTCCGGATTGACGCGACCTTCGAAGTTGCGGTTGCCGGACAGCACCGAGCAGGCAATCAGGTCGTTGTCGTTGACCGCCTTGGAGATCGCCGGGTCCAGCGGACCGGAGTTGCCGATACAGGTGGTGCAGCCGTAGCCGGCCAGCGTGAAGCCGAGCGCGTCGAGATCGTCCTGAACGCCGGCCTTTTCTAGGTAGTCGGTCACGACCTGGGACCCGGGCGCCAGGGAGGTTTTCACCCATGGCTTCACCTTCAGGCCCTTCTTCAGCGCGTTGCGGGCCACGAGGCCGGCACCGATCAGAACGGACGGGTTGGAGGTGTTGGTGCAGGACGTGATGGCGGCGATCACAACGTCGCCGTTGCCGATGTCGTAGTCCTTGCCTTCAACGGCAACGCGCTTGGACAGCTCGCCCGCCTTCTTGAATTCGTCCGTCATGGTCTTGGCGAAACCGGCTGCGGCATCGGCAAGATTGATACGGTCCTGCGGGCGCTTCGGTCCGGAAATCGACGGAACGACGGTGGAAATGTCGAGTTCCAGCGTGTCGGTGAAGACCGGCTCCTCGCCGCCGGAACGGTACATGCCCTGTGCCTTGGAGTATTCGGCAACCAGGGCGACGCGGTCCTTGTCGCGGCCGGTGGCTTCCAGGTACTTCAGGGTTTCCTTGTCGACCGGGAAGAAGCCGCAGGTCGCGCCGTACTCCGGCGCCATGTTGGCGATGGTGGCCGCATCTTCCAGCGACAGGTTGTCGAGGCCGGGGCCATAGAATTCGACGAATTTGCCGACGACGCCCTTCTGGCGCAGCATTTCCACGACGCGCAGCACGAGGTCGGTCGCGGTGATGCCCTCGTTCAACTTGCCGGTCAGCTTGAAGCCGACGACTTCCGGGATCAGCATGGAGATCGGCTGGCCGAGCATGGCGGCTTCCGCCTCGATGCCGCCGACGCCCCAGCCCAGAACCGCCAGGCCGTTGACCATGGTGGTGTGGCTGTCGGTGCCGACCAGCGTGTCGGGATAGGCGACGGTTTCACCGTCCTCGTCCCTGGTCCAGACGGTCTGGGCCAGATACTCCAGGTTCACCTGGTGGCAGATGCCGGTTCCCGGGGGGACGGCACGGAAATTGTTGAAGGCGGACTGGCCCCAGCGCAGGAACTCGTAGCGCTCGCGGTTGCGCTCATATTCCAGTTCGACGTTCTGCCTGAAGGCGTCCTTGGTGCCGAAATAATCGATCATCACCGAGTGGTCGATGACAAGGTCGACCGGAACCAGCGGGTTGACCTTCTCCGGGTCGCCGCCGAGCTTCACGGCAGCATCGCGCATGGCGGCAAGGTCGACCACGGCCGGAACACCGGTGAAGTCCTGCATCAGCACGCGGGCCGGGCGATAGGAGATCTCGTGATCGGACTTGCGGGTCTTCAGCCATTCGGCGCAGGCAAGGATATCTGCCTTGGTCACCGTGCGGCCGTCTTCGAAGCGCAGCAGGTTCTCAAGCACCACCTTCAGCGAGAACGGCAGCCTGGAAACACCTTCGAGGCCGTTCTTCTCCGCTTCGGGAATGGAAAAATAGGTGTAGGTCTTGCCGCCGGCGGTCAGTGTTTTCTTACACTTGAAGCTGTCGAGGGACTGGGTCACGACGTGCGATCTCCTTTATTGTCCAAAAGGCCCGGGCCGTGTGTGCACCGGTGCCTGGCATACTCTCTCAAGGCTCCGGAAACGGAGCTGCAGCGCTCTGTCATCCGGCATCCTTCCGCGCGGATACGATGAGAGCCTCTCCCTCAGTCGCCGCCGCAAATTGATGCGCCGCACCTATAGCAATCTTTGGCTGCGACCACCAGACACGACGCCGTCGCCGTTGTCGAGACTTCGGTTGAAGTTTCAGCCTCTTGAAACGGCGTCGTCCGGAAATCGAAGCCAGAAAACACCTTCGGAAATTCGAAAATGCGATCTTGGGTGCATGCAGATGCGCCAACCGGTATATAGACATCATTTATTGGATGGGAAGATATTGCATACCATTGTATACTGAATTAAAACGCCGCTCAGCTAGCCTGTCCCGGCCCGCCAGACCTCTCGGCGATCCGGAAGCCAGGCTTCAAACAACACCAGGACGCCGGGATCATCATGAGCTTGTATGAAGACTACCTGAAAGAGATCGAAACGCGCAAAGGCCAGGGTCTGCATCCCAAGCCCATCGAAGACGCCGCTCTCGTTGAAGAGATCGTCGCGCAGATCAAGGATACCGGTAATCAGCACCGGCAAGAGTCGCTCAAGTTCTTCATCTACAACACGCTGCCGGGCACCACGAGCGCTGCCGGCGCGAAGGCGAAGTTCCTGAAGGAAATCATCCTCGGCACGTCAGTTGTTGATGAGATTACCCCGGCGTTTGCCTTCGAACTCCTGTCCCACATGAAGGGTGGCCCTTCCGTCGAGGTTCTGCTGGACCTGGCTCTTGGCGACGATGCCCAGATCGCCAGGGACGCTGCTGAAGTCCTGAAGACGCAGGTTTTCCTCTACGATGCCGATACGGATCGGTTGAAGGCCGCCTATGAGGCCGGCAACGAAATCGCCAAGGATGTTCTGGAAAGCTACGCTCAGGCCGAGTTCTTCACCAAGCTTCCGGACATCGACGAGGAAATAAAGGTCGTCACCTATGTCGCCGCCGAAGGCGACATTTCCACCGACCTTCTGTCCCCCGGCAACCAGGCGCATTCGCGTTCCGACCGCGAGCTGCACGGCAAGTGCATGATCTCCGAAGCGGCCCAGAAGGAAATCGAAGCGCTCAAGCTGCAGCATCCGGGCAAGCGCGTCATGCTGATTGCCGAAAAGGGCACCATGGGTGTGGGGTCGTCCCGTATGTCCGGCGTCAACAACGTCGCCCTGTGGACCGGCAAGCAGGCCAGCCCCTATGTTCCGTTCGTGAACATTGCCCCGGTCGTTGCCGGCACCAACGGCATTTCACCGATCTTCCTGACCACCGTCGGCGTGACCGGCGGCATCGGCATTGACCTGAAGAACTGGGTCAAGAAGCTGGACGAAAACGGCAAGCCGATCCTGAACAATGACGACAGCCCGGTTCTGGAACAGAAGTATTCCGTCGAGACCGGCACGGTGCTGACCATCAACACCAAGACCAAGAAGCTCTACAACGATACCGGTGACGAAGAACTGGCCGATGTCGCTTCCGCGCTGACCCCGCAGAAGGTCGAGTTCATGAAGGCCGGTGGTTCCTACGCCATCGTCTTCGGCAAGAAGCTGCAGAGCTTTGCCGCGGAAACCCTCGGCATCGAGATGCCGCCGGTGTTCGCACCCAACAAGGAAGTGTCGCACGAAGGCCAGGGCCTGACGGCAGTCGAGAAGATCTTCAACCGGAACGCTGTCGGCGTTGCGGAAGGCAAGGTGCTGCATGCCGGTTCCGACGTTCGTGTGAAGGTCAACATCGTCGGCTCGCAGGACACGACCGGCCTGATGACTTCCCAGGAACTGGAAGCCATGGCGGCAACGGTGATCGCACCGACCGTCGACGGCGCCTACCAGTCCGGCTGTCACACCGCTTCGGTCTGGGATCTGAAGGCACAGGCCAACATTCCGAAGCTGATGAGCTTCATGAACAAGTTCGGCCTCATCACCGCACGCGATCCCAAGGACGTCTATCACCCGCTGACGGACGTGATCCACAAGGTGCTGAACGACATTACCGTCGACGACTGGGCAATCATCATCGGCGGCGACAGCCATACCCGCATGTCCAAGGGCGTTGCCTTCGGTGCGGATTCGGGCACGGTTGCGCTGGCACTGGCCACGGGCGAAGCAACCATGCCGATCCCGGAATCGGTGAAAGTGACCTTCAAGGGCACCATGAAGGATCATATGGACTTCCGTGACGTCGTTCATGCCACCCAGGCACAGATGCTGAAGCAGTTCGGCGACAACGTCTTCCAGGGCCGCATCATCGAAGTGCACATCGGCACGCTGCTCGCCGACCAGGCGTTCACCTTCACCGACTGGACCGCGGAAATGAAGGCCAAGGCCTCCATCTGCATCTCCAACGACGACACCCTGATCGAATCCCTGGAAATCGCCAAGAGCCGTATCCAGATCATGATCGACAAGGGCATGGACAACGCCAACAAGGTTCTGCAGGGCCTGATCGACAAGGCAGACAAACGCATTGCCGAAATCCGCTCCGGCGAGAAGCCGGCCCTGATGCCGGACGACAGCGCGAAGTATTTCGCGGAAGTCGTGGTGGATCTGGACCTGATCGACGAGCCGATGATCGCCGACCCGGACGTGAACAACGAGGATGTCTCCAAGCGTTACACCCACGACACGATCCGCCCGGTTTCCTATTATCGCGGCGAGAAGAAGGTCGATCTGGGTTTCGTCGGTTCGTGCATGGTGCACAAGGGCGACATGAAGATCGTCGCCCAGATGCTCAAGAACCTCGAAAAGACCAACGAGAAAGTCGAGTTCAAGGCACCGCTCGTGGTGGCTGCGCCGACCTACAACATCATCGACGAGCTGAAGGAAGAAGGCGACTGGAGCATTCTGCAGAAATACTCCGGTTTCGAATTCGACGACAACTCGCCGAAGAACACCGCCCGCACCGAATACGAGAACATTCTCTACCTTGAGCGTCCGGGCTGTAACCTTTGCATGGGTAACCAGGAAAAGGCCGCCAAGGGCGACACGGTTCTGGCAACCTCCACGCGCCTCTTCAAGGGCCGTGTCGTGGAAGATTCCTCCGAGAAAAAGGGCGAATCCCTGCTGGCCTCGACGCCGGTCGTGGTTCTTTCGGCCATCCTTGGCCGGACGCCGAGCCTCGACGAGTACAAGGCGGCTGTCGAAGGGATCGATCTGACCAAGTTCGCTCCGCCGAACCAGAAGCCGCTCGACGCACGGTCGGTTCATTTCTAAGAGCTAGCTGCGTTCATTCAGAACACAGACGCAATCTGGGGCCGCCCGATCGATACCGATCGGGCGGCCCTGCTGCATTTGCGGGTCAGGACGGGACGTTGAAGCCAACGAGGTGATTGTTTGGCGGCAGGAAAAAGTGTTCCATGGGAATGGCCGGTGATTTCGGCCGATTTCTTAAATTCATTTCCATGGGGGCTTTCATGAAATACCGCGTGCCCGCAGTTCTTTTTCTTCTTGCCGGCTCTATGCAGAGCGCTCTGGCTGACCCGTGTCAGGATCGTTTCACGGAACTCTATCTGCAACTCGATCAGACGACGCCGACCAAGACCCAGGTGACCACCGCCTTTAAGGGCGCGCCGCCGACCACCAATGACTTTTTCTACCTGTCGCAGGATCACTATCTGACCGTGCCAACCTCACCGGAAGGCCCGTGGGTGCTTGGCTACGGCAACGTGCTCTACCAATCCGCGGACCAGGGGTCGACCTGGGAAAAGATCCGCGAGATGGACACCGGCCAGAACGCGGATCAGGCACGTGCCGACAAGGAAACGAACGCAGCCACAATCCGCAACGCGGCCTGCAGCGAGGAAGAGCTGGAGGGTGAGGCCGTGGAGGTGGTCGCAGCGGATATCACCGTCAGCCAGGGCATGGTCACGGAAAACCGCTACACCTACTATGTCCGCCGCAGTGACGATTTCATCGTCAAGGCGATCTACGACAGCAAGGCCCCGTCTTTCGAGATGGTGACCACCCAGGTGATCGAAAAAGCCCTTGGCCTGAACCTGCCGGTGCCGGAGTAAGGCAGCCAGCCAGGCGGAAGGATCGCGGGGCGGACGGCGGGTGTACCGATTGCGCGGAACAACAGGTGGTTCTGGTAAGCGGATGGCAAGCGAGGCTCGCCCCACCCTCAGATGTCATCCCGGGCTTGACCCGGGATCCAATCCCCATCACGGCGAGCTCGGAAACCTCTATTGCGTTCAGGCAGTCGCTTTGAGCCTTGGGCAAGTCTTGAGGCTCTGGAAATGAGTGGGCCCCGGGTCAAGCCCGGGGTGACACTTCCGGGTGGGGTGCGGCCTGGCGTTGATCGATGGTTCCGAATTCCAGCCCGGACCTCGGGATCGCCATATCCGCGAAGGTAGCCCGTTAGCCTTAGCCGCGTCCGCGATAGGGGGCGACGCCCTGGTCGGGGATCCAGACGCCGACCGGAGCGGGGCCGGTCTGGTAGAAGACGTCGATCGGGATGCCGCCGCGCGGATACCAATAGCCGCCGATGCGAAGCCACTCCGGATCGAGCAGGTCGACCAGGCGCTTGCCGATGGAAACCGTGCAGTCTTCGTGGAAGGCGCCGTGATTGCGGAAGGAGCCGAGGAACAGTTTCAGCGACTTGCTCTCGACCAGGAAATCGCGCGGCACATAGTCGATCACCAGATGAGCGAAGTCCGGCGCGCCGGTAATCGGGCACAGCGAGGTGAATTCCGGGGCAACGAAGCGGACCATGTAGCCCGTGCCAGCCTGCGGGTTCGGCACTTTTTCCAGAACCGCCTTGTCGGGATCATCGGGAAGTTCGGTGGAAGACCCGAGCTGGGTCAGGTTCTCGTAGATGCTCTTGTCGGACATGACTGTCTCCTGATTTTGAGCCTGTTCCGGAGACACGCTTTTGCGCTGTCAGTGGATGGGCTCCGTGTTCTTGAATGAACTCGCAAAGACCCAAAATTTGGGCTTTCGCTTCTCTACGCCCTCATCCTGAGGAGGGCCGTCAGGTCCGTCTCGAAGGATGGGCCGCTTGTTCTGTGCGTGCCGCCCATCCTTCGAGCCGCCGCTGGAGCGGCTCCTCAGGATGAGGGAGCGGTTTTGAAAAGCTTCCTCTCCGTTGTCATCCCGGACGAAGATCCGGGATCGGGGAGGCGAAGGCCTGTCGATTCTGCTCGCGACACCGTTGGCTTCCCGGTCCCGGCACGCGCTACGCTTGGCCGGGATGACACCGGAGAGGCCGGTTCCTAAACCCCGCGCAAATTGCCCCAGATCATCGTGTGAAGCTGCGGCAGGACGGTGGCTGCGTACCATCTGTCGGAGGTAACCCGGTCCACAAGCCAGCGCATGCGCTCCATGATGCCGGCCATGTCGATGGTGGCATCTTTGTCGGCTGCCGCCGGAGGGGTGTGGTTACCCGGCTGCAGGAAGCAGCTGAGATGCGGGTAGCGGTCTGAGACGTCCCGCGCGAAGGCATAGTCCGCCTCGTCGAAGACAACGACCTTCAGGACGGTCTGTGTCTCAGGCCCTGCGGCCTCGACGCATTCCGCCAGGCGCTGCCAGTCGGTGGTCATGCCCGAGGACGGCGGTTTCGGGCTCAGCGTCAGGACGTCGAGATCGGCAAACCAGTCCTTGGCGAGGCTGCCCTGCGTTTCCAGCGCGAAACGGTAGCCCTCTTTCCGGCCGAGTTCGATCAGGCCACCCAGCGGCTGGATCGCCGGATTGCCACCGGAAAGCGACACTGTCAGCGGATTGCCGCCGGACAGGATCTCCACCTGCATCAGGATGGCTTCCGGCGTCATTGGACACCATTCGTCCCGATGAGCGCTGTCGACAGCATGCAGCGTGTCGCACCAGGAGCAGCGGTAATCGCAGCCGCCGGTGCGCACGAACACGGTGGGTTGGCCAATCAGGGCGCCTTCGCCCTGAATGGTGGGGCCAAATATTTCGCTGACCCGGATCTGTTCGATACTCATGCCGCACGCGCTCCCGGATAGACGAGGGGACGGAATTCGGCGCAGGTCTTCGGCGTTTCCTTCACGCGAACGGCCGAGGTTTCCGGCCAGCGCTGGCGGCACCAGTTGTAGAAATAGCGCGCCATGGTCTCGGCGGTTACGCAATCATTGCCGAGCACGTCATTCAGGTGCCGGTGGTCGAGCGTGTCGTCGATGAAGCGCTTGAATTCGGACAGTTCGCGGTAATCGCGCACGAAGCCGATGCCGTTCAGCTCTTCCGACATCAGCTCCACCTGGACCACATAGTTGTGGCCATGCAGGCGGGCGCAGGGGTGGTCTTCTCCCAGGCCAAGGATCTGGTGGCTGGCGGAGAAGTGGAATTCCTTGGTGATCCTAAACATTGCACGCCTCCTTCCAGAACGCTTCGTCTGCGTAGACCGTCGGGTCGATGCCACCGGCCAGGTGAAAGGCTTCGCGCCGTTCCACGCAGGTGCCGCAGCGCCCGCAGTGAACCTCGCCGCCCTTGTAGCAGGACCATGTCTTGCGATAGTCGACGCCAAGCCTCAATCCCTCGGCGGCGATGTCCGCCTTGGAGGTGTGGACGTAAGGCGTGAAGAGGCTGATCTCGCCCATGCCTTCCAGCGCGTGGCGCTGCATGGTCTCGAAGCTTTCGGTGAAGGCCGGACGGCAGTCCGGATAGATGAAGTGGTCGCCGCCGTGGACGGCGGTCGCGACCGCTTCGGCACCGCGCGCGCTGGCAATGCCGAAGGCAATGGAAAGCATGATCGCGTTGCGGTTCGGCACAACGGTGATCTTCATGGTTTCCTCGGCATAATGCCCGTCCGGTACGTCCACGTTGTCGGTCAGCGCCGAGCCGGTCAGCTGGCGGCCGATATTGGAAATGTCGATCAGGATATGCTCGGTGTTCAGCTCATCGGCACAGGCCTTCGCGTAGTCCAGCTCCTTCTTGTGGCGCTGGCCATAGTCGAAAGATACGAGGCCGATCAGCTCGTGTTCCCGCGCAACCTTGTGCGCAAGGGTGACGGAATCCAATCCGCCGGAACAGATGACAAGTGTTTTCAACGATGTGGTCCCTTGTTTTCGCTGGCACCGGGTAGGCTGCGACCGGTGGTTCCCTTTTGGGGAACGGCGCGCGTTTTAGCAGGTTTTGGCGAAAAGGGAAGGGTGGGGCATGCCTTGAAGGATTTTCAGGAAAAGCAGGAAAATGGACAACGCGGGCGCATTACGCCCAGATCGCCATCCTCAGGCCGCGCTCATCGCGGCGGAAGTCCTTCGGAAACGGTTCCGCTTCTCCCCGAAAGATCCGCTCGGCAATCAGGCTGTTGGCGGCGGCGTCCAGAAGGTCGTCGCGTCCGCAGCCGCGCGGGGGGCTCTGGTCAAGAAACTCTCCGGGCAACCCCTTGGAGACGAGAAGGTCCCGCCGCTGGTCGAGGCCTGCCGGGTTGGCGCGGCTCTTGACCTTCTTGGGCAGGCTCATTTCCGCTCCGCCGTTGAGGCGCCAGAAGGCAAGTTCCGGGTGCACCTCGTGGACGCGTGTCTCCAGCTCCGGTGTCATCAGGGCGTCGATTTCCCGTATTTTCGGGAACAGGAAGAAACACTGCTTGGAGACTTTTTTCGGCGGGTCGGACGTGGCGAGTGCCGTGTTGCAGGCCTTCAGGTAATCGACTTCATAAACGGCGGGGCGGGCGGGCACGGAAAACACCGAGGATTGGCGCATGCCAAGGTGTTTGCGAGCAGCCTTTTCCGAGCCGCGACCGCCAGGGCCGATGCGGTCCGGCAAGCCGATGGGCATGTCGACAGCGACAATGGCAAGATGCGGGGTGTGTCCGACAATATCCGCGAAGGTCGGAAAGACGATCAGATCCAGATCGGCGGGGTCTTCCAGATTGCGGATGACCGCAACCCAGCCGGCCTTGCAGCCGTCGACACCGGCAACCCTTGTGCCTGCCCCGTCAGGCACGGGCCTTTGCTTCCAGAACCCGGCGCGAGGTGACGAGGGCCATTGCCTTCACCACGGAGTTCTGCTCCTCGGCAAACAGCAATTCGTCCGCGCCCTTGCGCACGCTGCGGGCAACCAGTTCAAAAACGGAGGCCGACGCACGTTTCAGGGCTTCCTCGTCGTTTTGACCGGCCAGAAGGTTGGACAGGAACAGGCCTGCAATCAGGTCTCCGGTGCCGTGCGGTGGATTGGCGATGGAAGCATGTTCGGCGGCAACGGCGCCACGCGGGCCTGCCAGAAGGTTGGCAATGGCGTTGCGGCGCAGGGCTGGCGAAGAGGTTACCATCACGCGCTCGTTGCCGAGAACCCGGGCGGCGGCGAGAGCCTGCATTTCGCTGTCGATCTCGCGGCCCGTCAGCCAGCCGAGTTCAAAGGCGTTGGGCGTGACGACATCGGCCAGGGGCACCAGCTGGTCTCGGATTGCCTCGGCCGTTGCCGTGGGCACATAAAGGTTGCCGCTGCCTTCGTGCTGGTCGCCCATGACCGGATCGCACAGGTATGGCGCATCCGGATTGTGGGTCTTGACCGCCTTCACAAGTGACGCGATGGCGGCCGCCTGTTCCGGATTGCCGAGATAGCCGGAAATCACCGCGCCGACTTCGGCCAGTTTCGGGGATGCGGCAAGATCCTCAACAATGGCGGTGAAGTCTGCTGCAGGGGCAACGATGCGGGTGCCCTTGCCCTGTCCCGGATGCCAGGGCAGCAGGATGGTCGGCAGAAACCAGACATCATGGCCGATCCGCTCCAGCGCGAAGGTCAGTCCGCGGCCGCTGATACCGCCGCGCACCACCTGTGACGTGATCACCAGAACCGGCTTTCTCTGTGGCTCGGGAGCGCCCGGCTGCATCATGGGGTCGTGTTCCTTCCGGGGTTAGGCAGCGTCGGAGGACGACTTGCTGCCGGTGCC
This sequence comes from Labrenzia sp. CP4, assembly GCF_001579905.1. Classification (NCBI taxonomy): domain Bacteria; kingdom Pseudomonadati; phylum Pseudomonadota; class Alphaproteobacteria; order Hyphomicrobiales; family Stappiaceae; genus Labrenzia; species Labrenzia sp. CP4. The sequence continues at coordinate 480,498 of NZ_CP011927.1, forward strand.
GTAGCGCTTTTCGATATAGTCCAGAACCATCTGCTTGAACTCGTCGGCAATGCCGGGCCCGCGCAGGGTCATGACCTTCTCGCCGTCGATGAAGACAGGCGCCGAGGGGGTTTCGCCGGTGCCGGGCAGGGAAATGCCGATGTCGGCATGCTTGGATTCGCCCGGGCCGTTGACGATACAGCCCATCACGGCAACGTTGAGGCTTTCAACACCCGGATATTGTTCGCGCCACTTGGGCATGGACACGCGGATGTGGTCCTGAATGTCCTGGGCCAGTTCCTGGAAAACCGTGGACGTGGTGCGGCCACAGCCGGGGCAGGCGGCCACCACCGGCACGAAGGCGCGGAAGCCCATCACCTGCAAAAGCTCCTGAGCCACCTGCACCTCGCGGGTGCGGTCGCCGCCCGGTTCCGGTGTCAGCGACACGCGGATGGTGTCGCCGATGCCCTGCTGCAAAAGGATACCCATGGAAGCGGCGGACGAAACGATGCCCTTGGTGCCCATGCCGGCTTCGGTGAGGCCGAGATGCAGGGCATAGTCGCAGCGACGGGCGAGATCGGCATAAACGGCGATCAGGTCCTGCACCTGGCTGACCTTGGCCGAGAGAATGATCTTGTCACGGCCCATGCCGAGGCCTTCGGCGCGCTCGGCGGACAGAAGCCCGGACTGGATAATCGTTTCGCGCATGACGGCCGCTGCTGAAACCGGATTTGCACTTTCGGCATTCTCGTCCATCAGCTTCGTCAGAAGCTCCTGGTCGAGTGAGCCCCAGTTGACGCCGATCCGGACCGCCTTGTTGTGCTTCTGTGCGATGTCGATGATCTGCGAGAATTGCGTGTCGCGCTTGGCCTTGAAGCCGACGTTGCCAGGGTTGATGCGGTACTTGTCGAGCGCTGCGGCGCAGTCGGGATAGTCGGTCAGCAGCTTGTGGCCGATGTAGTGGAAGTCGCCGACGAGCGGCACCGTGATGCCGATCCGCTCCAGCCGCTCCTTGATCCGTGGCACCTGGGCCGCAGCTTCTGCACGGTCCACCGTGATGCGCACGATTTCAGACCCGGCACGGGCGAGTGCCGCCACCTGCGCGACGGTTGCATCGGCATCCGCCGTGTCTGTATTGGTCATGGATTGCACCACGATAGGTGCATCGCCGCCAACCATCACATTGCCGACCTTCACACCGACGGAGGAGCGGCGGGGCAGGGCTTTCGCGAAATCATCGATCATCACAGGAACCAACGGGTTTTGAGCGTTTGCCCCTCATATGAGGGAACTGGGGCCGACTTTCCAGCGCATGATTAGGGCGTGCGGCAAAAAAGGGCAATGGCAGAGCCGCGGCAAAGGCAGGTCGATCTTCAGGCTCGCGGACGTTGCCACATGGTTTTCAGCCCGCTATGAGCTTGCATGGGCCGGTCCTAACCGTCGGCCGTCTTGTTATGGAGGGTGCTGCATGTTGAAACGGTTGCTGTCGGACTCTGTTTCCATTGTCTTTGGCAATCTGGAAACCGTGTTCAAGGTTTGTGGTGGCTGGTTTCTCCTGCAGTTTGTGCTGTCTCTCTTCATTCTGGCGAATGGCGCGCAGATCAATGAGGCGACCGCGCCTGAAGATATTTCCGGAACGACGGTCCTGCTGCTGCTGACGACCATGGTGATTGCCCTGCTGTCGTCCGCATCCATTTCGGTCGCCTGGCACCGGTTCGGTCTGCTGAACGAGCGGCCGGGACCTCTGCACTTTCGCGTTGGCGCTGTCGAGTTCCGTTTCATCGGGCAAATGCTCTTGTTGTCGCTGGCCGCGGTCGTTGTCGTGCTGCCCGCGGGGCTGGTGATTGGTGTGCTGTCGAGCCTGTTCAACAGCACCGCCATGACGGTGGTTTTGTGGATCGTCGCGTTATTCATTCTCGCCCCGTTCCTGTTCCGCCTGAACCTCAGCCTGCCGGCCGTTGCCGTTGAGCGACCGCTCGGCTTCAGTCAGATGCTTCAGTTCGGAAAAGGCCTCGGCATGCCGATGTTCCTGGCCGCACTTATCCTGATCCTGCCTTTTGTCGCCGTTGGCGAGGGGCTGCAGTATCTTCTTGGTCTTCTGTCCGGCGGCCTGCCGGCAGCCCTCATCCAGATGAAGATCCTGGTGCTGAACGTGCTGGTGCAGATCATCGTTACCGTGCTGGGAATCTCGATCCTGACGGCGGGTTACCGGATTGCGATGGAACGGCCGGAGGGGGCTGGTGCGCCGGCCTGAATCGCGTATCCTGCGGCCGTTGCAAGCAACCGGAGCCGACCATGTTTTTCACCGTTCTGGAACGTTCGCTGTCGTTGGCGCAGCATAATTTCGGGACGCTTCTGAAAACCGGGTGGGCCTATATCCTGCTTCTGGTCGCCTTGAATTTCGCCATCGGCGGATCGCTGATGCCGGAAAGCGGCTTCAAGACCGTTTCCTACATGACCGAGCCGGTCGCCGCTGCCGACGAAGGCGCGCTCAGGGCCTTGGCCGCCATTGCCAACCTGCTGGTCGGCTTTTCCATTGCCATTGCCTATGTGCGGCGCATTCTGATCGACGCGCGGGATTTTCCAGTCACCTTCGGGGCGCGCAACATACGCGTCATTCTCAACCAGATCGTCCTCAGCCTGATCGGCGCCCTGTCACTGATACCGCTGGTGATTGTTTCCCTGCTGCTGGCCGCGGTCACGGCGGGCATCGGGCTGCTGCTCCTGTTTCTGGCACCGTTCGTTGCACTGATGGTGGTGCAACGCTTTTCCGTCGTGCTGCCGGCATCGGCGGTGGACGATCCGCTGACGCTCAAGGAAAGCTGGCGGGCAACGTCCGGGCTTGGCTGGGCCATGGCCTTTGCGGCGCTGGTGATGAGCCTGCTTGCAGGTTTCCTGGTCGGCATCTGGGCGGTCGTTCTTGGCGTTAGCGATGGATTGATGCCTGCCAGCGTCTTGTGGCAGCAGATCCGCTCTGCGGTCTTTCCGATGGGCACCATGCTGATCCTGGTCTGGGCGTTTGCCAGCCTGCATGCGACCTTCTACGGCCTGATCCGCGAACGCTTTGCCGCGCAACTCGGACTTCGACAGGAAGATCTTTCCAAAGTGGAGGAAACGCGGGATGCCGCCAGGGCCCGTGCACGCAAGGCGCTTGACGGGGCGCAGCGCATGAACCGGCGCTGATGAAGGCAACATGGATCAAATTTCATCATTCCGATGTTGCAGTGCGGCGACAACTGGTCGAATGTGTGCCTGAAATTTTCTGTTCTGACGCCTTGTTGCCTTTCGTGGAAGGCAGAACGAGGCCAAGCCTTTCAACGATCCGTTTCCGGATGGCCGGACACTCCCGGCCGATGATCCGCCGATCAAGGGAGATCCCAAATGCTTGCCAACAAAACCGCCGTCATCACCGGATCCACTTCGGGCATCGGGCTCGGATGCGCCCGCGCCTTCGCGGAAAAAGGCGCCAATGTCGTGATCAACGGGTTGGGTGATGCCGATGAGATCGAAAAGACCCGGGCCGCCATCGAGGCGGATTTCGGGGTGCGCTGCACCTATTCGCCGGCGAACATGCTGAAGGGCGACGAGATCGCCGGCATGATCGCCGATGCGGAAAAGGAATTCGGCGGTGTCGATATCCTGGTCAACAATGCCGGCATCCAGTTCGTTTCGCCGGTCGATGAATTCCCGGTCGACAAGTGGGATGCCATCATCGCCATCAACCTGACGTCTGCCTTCCATGCGATCCGTGCCGCGCTGCCCGGCATGAAGTCCAAGGGCTGGGGACGGATCATCAACACCGCTTCCGCCCACGCGCTGGTCGCCTCGCCCTACAAGTCCGCCTATGTAGCCGCCAAGCACGGCATTGCCGGTCTCACCAAGACCGTGGCGCTGGAAGTCGCGCAGCAGGGCATCACCGTCAACGCCATCTGCCCGGGCTATGTCTGGACACCGCTGGTGGAAGCGCAGATCCCCGACACAATGAAGGCGCGCAACATGACCGAAGAGCAGGTCAAGAACGACGTCATGCTGGCCGCGCAGCCGACGAAGCAGTTCGTGACCATCGAACAGGTGGCAGGCTATGCGGTTTTCCTGTGCTCCGATACGGCATCATCGATCACCGGTTCGATCCTGCCCATCGATGGCGGCTGGACCGCTCACTGATCCACGCTGCTCGCGGTGCGGGCTGATGCCCGCCCGCGACCGTCGCCGAACCACCGGAACAAGGGAGCCGTCATGGCCGCGCCTAAGAAGATCAACCTTGCCCTTCAAGGTGGCGGCGCACACGGCGCCTTCACCTGGGGCGTTCTGGACTGGTTCCTGGAAGACAAGCGGCTGAAGATCGACGCCATCAGCGGCACGTCGGCCGGTGCCATGAATGCGGTGGTGCTTGCCGGCGGCATGCAGGACGGCGGCGAAGACGGTGCGAGAGAGCGCCTGGAAGCTTTCTGGTACGAGGTCAGCCGGCAGGCGAAATACAGCCCGATCCAGCGTTCGCCGCTGGACGTGTTCCTGGGGGAATGGAGCCTTGATCATTCCCCCAGCTATCTGTTTTTCGATGTGCTGACGCGGTTTGCGTCGCCTTACGAATTCAATCCGCTCAACGCCAATCCGCTGCGCGATGTCCTGGAAAAAACCGTCGATTTCGACCGTGTTCACCAATGCGAACACATGAAGATCTTCGTTTCGGCAACCAACGTCTTCACCGGCAAGATCCGGGTGTTCAGCGAAAAGGAAGTCACGCTGGATGCAGTGATGGCATCCGCGTGTCTGCCGCAGGTGTTCCAGGCGGTGGAAATCGAGGGCGAGCCCTATTGGGATGGCGGCTACATGGGCAATCCGCCGCTCTATCCGCTGTTCTACGACACCGACACGCCGGATGTGATGCTCATCCAGATCAACCCGATCGAACGGCGCAAGGTGCCGAAGACCGCGCGGGAGATCGTCAACCGGCTCAACGAGATCACCTTCAATTCCACGCTCCTTCGCGAGCTCCGGGCCATCGACTTCGTCACGCGCCTGATCGAGGAAGGCAAGCTGTCGAGCGAGGAATACATGAAGGTCAACATGCACCGGATCTCCGCCGGGGAGCTGAAGCCGCTGCAAGCCTCGTCGAAACTCAACGCCGAATGGGCGTTTCTCACCGATCTCAAGGATCTTGGGCGCAAGACTGCGCAGGAATGGCTCGAGCGGCACTATGACGACATCGGCAAGCGCTCGACCATCGACGTCAAGGAAGAGATTTCCTGACGGGCGTCCGGCTCAATTTCTTAACCTTTTGTTAGCCGTGTTTGCAGGTGGCGTTGCAATTTGCAATGCAGCAGATGTGAAGAAAGTCTAAACGGAATCAGCATCTTGTGTCAGATAGTTTTGGCGGAACCAGATCTGGTTTGAATGGCTTTGAAAACAAATTGGCAAGGCTTTTGCGTTTTGATTGGCACGCTGATTGTCAGGTAGTGCGTCGTCAGCGCTTAGATGGACGGAAGGAGTGGGCACTCGCGACCCCGCCTGCTTCTTCCCTCCCTTCCTTGCTTCCCGGCGATGATGCCCGCCCTGCGGCAAAGGATCGCCACGATGTGAAGCGGATCTGCCTCATTTTCTCACTTTTTCAATCTTCTGATCGGATACAGTCCTTCAACCGCCACAAGTGCGACCTATCTTTAGGTGGAGATTGGCAAAGGGATTCGCGATGAAAAACAGGGTGACCCGGGTTCTTGCAGGCTGCGTTGGCGCCATGGCCCTGCTGGTGGCAGTCGGTGGAGCACAGGCTGGCAGTGACGAAGAGCGCATGGCCGAGATCAAGGAAAAGGGCGGTTGCCCCGGTTGCGATCTTCGGCTGGCGGAACTTCGTGGTCTGGTTCTTGAGAACGGCGATTTCGGCCGTGCCAATCTGCGGGAAGTCGACCTCAAGGAAGCCCTTTTGAAAGACGCGAACTTCAAGGGCTCCGATTTCCGGCGGACGGAAGCCGAGCGGGCGGATTTCTCCGGCAGCGATTTTTCCGGTGCGAACATGCGCTCCGTCGATCTTGAAAAAGCCAATCTGAACAAATCGAATTTCCAGGATGCGGACCTTCGGGACGCGGACCTGAACACGGTTGAGGCAAATGGAGCCGTTTTCGACGGCGCGGACATGCGCAATGTCCTTTTGACCCGGTCGATTGCGGACGCGGCTTCCTTCAAGGGTGCCAAGATGGACGATGCCAACCTTGAGCGCGTGGACCTGAATGGCGCCAACTTCCAGGATGCCCGCATGCGCCAGGCCAAGCTCGACAGGGTCAAGGCTCATAACGCCAATTTTTCCGGGGCGGATTTCACCGGTGTGCGGCTGGTCAGTTCGGACCTGACGGGCGCAAATCTGAAGGGCGTTGATTTCGATGGCGCTCTTCTGCGCCGTACCCGTCTCGCCGGTGCGGATCTGTCGGGTGCCTATAATCTCGACCCCAGCCGCATCCTCGGTGCCTGCGGCGACGAGAACACCAAGCTGCCGAACGGCATCAAGCTCGTCCCCTGCGCCTACTAGGTGCGTCCGAGCGGTTCTCCGTCCATCCGACTTGCCACTTCGCGAAGTGAGCGTTCCGGCTTTGCCGAAACGCAGGCACGGGTTGCGCAATGATCGTGCCTGCAGGACAGGTCAAGCCGGCTTGAACTGAACAACTTCCATGCGTTCCCGGGATGTAGGTCCCGAACAGGCGGATCAACCGGCGTGTCGGTCGACCGGAAACAAAAAAAATGCTGCCACACGTGGTGCAGCAGCATCTTGAACATTGCGGAAACGGGTTTCCTAGAACAGGTCGAAGGCGAAACGGTAGGTGACGCCGGCACCGATGCTGAACTGGTTTTCGCTGCCGTTCTTGGCGATCGGGCTGTCCGCTGCGTCGCCAACCAGCCGGTCATAGCCACCTTGCAGGTGCAGGCGGACGTCGTCGTTGAAATCGTAGCTGGCACGGGCTGCCAGGCCGACGCTCTTGAAGCCGGCGCTCGGGTTGAACTTCGTCAGGCGGCCACCACTGTTGGCTGCTTCGGTCGAGCTCACGCCGAAATAGGTGTCCATGTATTCGTCAGAAGCAAAGCCCGCACGCGGACCGAAGCTGACTTCCCACTTTTCAGCGGGATAGACGATGCCGTCGAGGCCGAGCTGACCAACCTGGCCCGTGTGCCCGTTGATGCCCTGACGCAGTTCGGCGAAAGCGCGGAAATGCTCGGTGCGGAAACCACCGCCGAGACCGAGTTCAAGCGCCCAGTCGATGGTGTTGGTGCCGGTCAGATCGGTGCTGTCGCTGGCCTTGCGTTCGCCGATGAAGTTGAACGACGGGTAGAAGAACACACCGGACTTGCGGCGGCCGTCGACAACCTGGCCAAGGCCCGGGAAGTAGAAGCGGCCGACCGAAACGATCGGGAAGGGGTAGACCAGATAGGAGTCTGCAGCCTCGTAACGCGGCTGGACAATGGCGCCGACACCGAGGTCAACCACGAACTGGCGGTTCGCATCCTGCTCAGACAGGTCTCCACTCTGCGCCAGAGCGGCTCCAGACACAGCGCTTAGAGCAAGCGCCAGCGCGGCGCGCGTCATCAACTTGAACATTCAACCCCATCCGACAAGGAATTCCGTTGGCAGGAAGATAGCACGAGAAGGGCTTACACAAACCCTAAGCTGAGAGGGTTTTGCCGGACTGTTGCATTTCCGCACCGCCCTGTTGCTGGTGCGAAGCTTAAGCACAATCAAATGTCGGTGACGCTGCCGTCTTGCAGCAGGGCTGTCAGGAAGCTACATGAGGGCAAGACCAGATTTCGAACGGCAACGGACCGGACCATGACCGCACTCTTCAACGTGATACTGCTCGCCCTTGAACTCTACACGTATGTGATCATCGCCAGCGCGATCTTCTCCTGGCTCTATGCCTTCAACATCGTCAATTCGAGCAATCAGATCATCAATTCCATTGGCCGGGTTCTCTACAATCTGACGGAGCCCGCGCTCCGGCCGATCCGCCGGTTCCTGCCCGATCTCGGTGGTGTCGACATCTCTCCGGTGATCCTGCTGCTGGCGATCATCTTTGTCCGCCAGCTGATCATCCTGAACATCCTGCCGATGTTCCGAGGCTACTGACGCCCTCACCATGAAGGGCCCGGGCCGGTGTGCCGGGCTTCAATAGGTTGCTCCGGCCTCTTCGTCCCAAGTGCTTCACGCACATTTGCATCGGGATGGCGGGTCGCAACAGGTTATAAAAAAGCCCGGGTCAATCGCCGGGCCTCTAAGCCTAAGTGTGGTTGCAAGTAAAACGGCTCCAGCGTTTAGCGAAGCAGACATTCGCGCCAGATTGGCTCGCAGGCGCTTCCCGGCCCAACGGGACGTTCGATCAGTCTGCGGCGAAGGTCTGCCTGGAGCCCGTTCAAGACCTTCGGTGCTTTGCACTCAACGACTTTTAAGGGCGGGGAGCTGTCATTCGCTGCGGCGTGGTCGAACGACCGGAATTTGGCTGGAAGAACACTGGCTACTTTACTCGATGAGAGCGTTATCGTGGTCGTTCGAACAAGGGATTGCTTTTGCCACATGAGGCTCGCGACAATCTCATCGCCCTTTTTCGATTCAGACTCTCAACGCAGCCGAAGTGTTTTTACGACGGATTGCAGCGCTGCGGAGGATTGTCGCCGGTTTGGAAAATAGAGGTGGTAGCCGGCAAAGGGCGAACACCAGTCTTCAAACAAACGAACCAACCTGCCCGAGGCGATGTCTTCCTGAACGTGGTCTTCAGGCAACAGAGTGAATCCTTGTCCGGCAACGGCTGCGGCACAGCATAAACGTGGCGTGTTGAAAGCTGTTCGGCCATCGACCCTCACATTCAGCGCACGCCCCTCCTTTTCGAATTCCCAGACATAATATCCACCGAGCGTTTCGAGCCGGAGGTTGATGCAATTGTGTTCCACGAGATCCCGCGGATGTTCCGGGGGCGAGACGGCATCCAGATAGGATGGAGAGCAGACGAGTGCCATGCGAAGATCCGGACCGATGCGCACCGCGATCATGTCCCGGTCGATGCTTTCGCCAAGCCGCACTCCCGCATCGAAACGTTCCGCCACGATATCCGTCAAACGGCTTTCGACAATCAATTCGATCCGCAGGTCAGGATGTTGGACGAGAAGCGGCGAAAGTCTGGGCCAAAGAATTGTTTCCGCCGCCAGGGCAGGCGCTGCGATCCGGATCAGGCCGGAAGGTTCCTCGCGGAGCGAGCTCAAGGCGGCAATCTGGTCGTCAATTTCCTCAAGCGGCACCGCAAGGCCATCCGCGAGCCGCTCTCCCGCCTGCGTCAGAGATACTTTTCTGGTGGTCCGATTCAGCAAGCGCAGGCCCAGTGCAGCCTCCAGCCGCTTCACCGAATTGCTGACGGCCGATTGAGAAGTGCCAAGCCGTGCCGCTGCCCTGGTGAAGCCGCCCTGTTCGACCACTTCCAGAAAGACATTCAGGTCAGCCAGGTGATTGCGCCTCATTCATTCGATTCCAGTATCAGTCTAATCGAGATTATGCCCATTATCGATTTAAACTGCAGATGATACCGTGTCGATCATCGGAGGGAAAAATGCTCATACGCAAGATTGGTTCCGAAGGGCTTGAGGTTTCCGCGCTGGCACTCGGCGCCATGGGGTATGGCGAACTGCGCGACCGCCAGGGCCTGATAGAGCTCCTCAGAGCGGCAGTAGACCGGGGCATCACCCTGATTGACACCGCCGAGTCCTACGGTCCGTGGACAAACGAGGAAATCGTGGGAGAGGCACTTCGCCCGCTTCGCGGCAGGGTCCAGATAGCCACGAAGTTCGGCTGGGACATCGATCAAAAGACCGGGCGGCACAAGGGCGGCGTAAACAGCCGGCCGGAGCAGATCCGGAATGCGGTTGACGGCTCTCTGAAGCGGCTTGGCGTCGATGTCATCGATCTCATCTACCAGCACCGGGTCGACCCAAACGTGCCCATGGAAGATGTTGCCGGTACGGTCGCCGATCTCGCCGCAGCCGGCAAGGTACGCTATTTCGGCTTGTCCGAAGCGGGGCCAGCCTCCATCCATCGTGCACATGCGGTCTTTCCCGTCTCGGCGCTGCAAAGCGAATATTCGCTTTGGACTCGGGATCTGGAGCAGGACGTTTTCCAGGTGCTCGAAGACCTGGGGATCGGGCTCGTTCCCTTCAGTCCTCTTGGAAAGGGTTTTCTGACGGGCAAGATCGACCAGGATACGAAGCTCGATGGCGCGGATTTCCGGAGCAACATCCCGCGATTTGATCCTGAGGCCCGGGCTGCAAATGCTTCGCTGGTCGAAGGCCTGACCGGGATTGCAACACGTGTCGGCATCTCGACGGCGCAATTGGCACTTGCCTGGATGCTGGCCAAGAGGCCGTGGATCGTGCCTCTCTTCGGGACGCGCCGTGTCAGCCGGTTGGAGGAAAATTTGGGCGCGTTGGACGTTGAACTCTCCAGCGATGATTTCGAGGAAGTCGATCAACTCTCTGCTGGTTTCCAGGCGCAAGGCGACCGTTACCCCGAAGCCTTCCTGAAGCTTTCGGGCCAGTGAACACTTTGGAGGAACCCGGTCTTCCACTCCGTGCGGCACTTGCCGGGATCGCATTGGTACTGGCAGCGACCTTCTCCTTTGCGCTCGGAGACGTCAGCACCAAATATCTTGCTGGCCGCTATCCCGTCGAAGTCATTCTGGCAGTGCGCTACGCGCTGAACACGGCGCTTTTGCTGGCTTTCGTTTATCCGAAGCTGGGCGCCCGCCTTTGGGCAACCAACCGTGTCTGGCTTGTCATAGGCAGGGGTGGTTGCCTGGCCCTTGCTTCCCTCACGCTCGCCTTGGCCCTTCGCCTGATGCCCGTCGGTGAAACCATCGCCATAATTTACCTATCGCCCTTTGTCGTGATGCTTCTTTCCGCGCCATTTCTGGGCGAGCCTGTCCGGCGCGGGAACTGGATCTGGGCTGCCTTGGGTTTTGCCGGCGTCTTGATCATCGTAAGGCCGGGAGGTGGTCTGGATGCGTTTGGGGTTACCCTCGCCCTTATAAATGCTGGGCTTGCAACAGCCTATCACCTGCTAACCCGTTTGCTTTCGCGCACGGAAACCACAATATCCCTGTTGTTCCATACGGCTTGGGTGGGCACCGTCGTCTTTGGCTTGTGGGCAGCCCCTTCATTGTCCGGACTTGCAATCGCTGCCTTCGATCTTGTCGTCATGCTTGGGCTGGGCGTTGCCTATTCCCTGGGTCACTATCTCTTCACAGCCGCCTATCGCGCAGCGCCGCCGTCTCTTCTGGCGCCTGTCAACTACGCCCATCTGGTGTGGGCGGGAGGACTTGGATTCTTGTTCTTCGGAGATGTCCCTGGCGTGTTCAGCCTGGCCGGGATGGGGCTGATCTGTGTTTCAGGCGTTGCGATTGCCCTGTCTGCACGCCGCAAATGAACTGATCTTCAAGAATTCAATTCCGAAAAGTGCGGTGTTCGGTTTGGAAATGGGTACACATTTCGAAAGTAATGGGGGCGCAAAGCTGCCATTGAATCAATAGGTGTTGGAGGACTGCTCAGGGCCGTAAGCGGCGCCAGTGAAGTCGATTGTTCCACCCCGCGGCATGGCCGGTTTGAGCCCGCTTTGACCAATGCTGCATTTTGCAGCAAAGTCAGCTTTGTAAGAGACTTTTCTTAAACGCACCCATCCAAAATTCGCGTTGGAGAACCCGTGCCCACCATCACCGCATTCAAATCATCTCCCGACAAAGGTGTCGGCCTTGCGCGTGATATGCGTGTCCGTTGGGCGCTTGAGGAAGTCGGCCAGTCCTATGATGTGCGACTGGTGACTTTCAAAGAATTGAAGCAGCCAGCGCACCTCGCCCTCCAGCCCTTCGGTCAGATACCAACCTATGAAGACGGTGACGTGGCTTTGTTCGAATCTGGGGCCATCGTGTTCCACATCGCGGAGCGTCACGCTGGCCTGCTGCCCGGCGATGGAGCAGGACGCGCACGGGCGATAAGCTGGATGTTCGCTGCCCTGAACACGGTTGAGCCTCCGATCATCGAGCGCGACTACGTCAAGTATTTCGAGGCCGACAAGAGTTGGCAAGCGGAACGGTTCGCCATGGTCGATGACCGCATCCGAACACGGCTGGATCAACTCGCCGCCGCCTTGGGAGAGCCGACCTGGTTGGCCGGACCTTTCAGCGCAGCCGATATCCTTATGGTTCACGCGATCCGCAGGTTAGAGGGATCGGGAATACTGGAAGAGTATCCAATCTTTATGGATTACATCGCGCGTGCGGCAGAGCGACCCGCCTACAAGCGAGCATTCGACGCGCAGTACGAGGTGTTCCAGCAAGCCTCGTCGAAGTGAGAAAGCGGACGTTGCCCGCGACAATGTAGATGGCAGCTAAGTCCGCTCACTCGCCATTCAAGGCCCTCGGCTTTTATTAGTCCACGGTTCCAGCATGCTGAAACCACTCCGTACGGCAATTGGAGGATCAAGATCGGCGGCGCAGTCTGCGCGGTACTGCAGACCGATACAAAGCGACCGCAGCGATGGCGGTTATGGCATTCACCGCAGTTCCCTTGACCGCAGGATGCTCTAGCTTTTCGGCTTGGGGTATCGCTTGACACCCTTCGGGAACCCGGCGTTCACGCCGGGAATTTTCAGCGTGCTGGTGTCCCACCCGTTGGCTTTCAGCGCGCCTGGCAGCCAGAACCCAACCGAGTTTGACAGCAGCTGGTCACCGTTGATCAGCGAATACTTGAGCCGCATCATGAAGGCATCGATGTCATCCGCCGAGGTCAACGGGTAATCTCCGGGGATTTGCTTCGATAACACGGTTTCAATGTCGTCGACGTTGTAGAACGCATTCCGCGCGATCTGGGTGCGATTGTAGACACCCAGCCAAGCGGTCTGGGAATAAAAACCGTAAGTCGCGGCATTGAGATCACTGGTAAACACTTCAAGCGGGCACTGTGTGATCACCGAAACCTTCGTGCAGGGGGCCACCGCATAGGGCATGATCAGGATGTTCTCTGCCCCGATCTTGCCGTCGCTCAAGACAGGCAGGGCCGCCGCAAGCTGGTTGGTCGACAAGGTCAGCCCCGCCCCATAATTGGTGCCGATGGGCATGTGCACCACAACACGGGCGTCAGCCCAGTTGATTGTATCGGTGTTGTTGGCGATCATCATTTGCAACTCCTGGACACTGTTGAGTGCCGCCAGCATGAAGGTGCCGATCATCACGTTGTTGAACGGCACTTCATAGCGCTTGTCACCGCCATTGTAGAAATCTTCCGCGACCGACTTGGCGTCAAAATTCTTCACCGTCCCGGCACGGACACGTTGGACATAATCCAGCGCCATCCACATCCCATAGGTCATCATGGCGTTGATCTCGTCCGGGCGTTCCTTCCAGGAGGGCGCCTCCAGCTTGCTGATCCAGTCAGGGTCAAGCTTCAGCTGCGATGCAGCATGGGCGATGCGGGTCTCGAGGTCCGACAACAGCTTGTCAAAGAGCGGAGAGTTGTCTGCCTTCAGCGCCGCAAGATAGGCCAGGGCGGGGCCAATGTGCGACAGCGCCGTCGCCTGCACGAAACCTGTGGCCGGGTCGTTGCGGGTGAGCACATGGTCCAGCAGCTTGCCAGCGGAGGCCTGTTTGCCGTCATAAACAAATACACCGTAGCCATTCACGATGACCAAGGGACCATCGGAGGCAATAGGGCCTGCCCCGCCGTTCTTGGCCACCACCTGCGCCAACGCCCAGCCGATGCTGGGGTTGTCTGCACTGCCTTGGCTGCGAGGGAAGATGTTGAAAAGGCAGGTGAACGTGGAATCCACGCTTGGCGGGGCGGCACAAGGATCGGTGCTTTGCGCCCTGAGCGGCAGGGCCAGGCCAAGGATCAAAACGAGGGCGAGCACGGGAACCGAATACAGACGCATATCAAAACCCCTTTGGCTGACTATGCGCGCAATCATACACACTCAAGATTGAGTTGGCATGGGAAGACCACACAAAGTTGTCTTCAGAGTATGGTAAACCCAGTCGTTCCCTTATGTTGACTTCACATCAGGCTTGCTTGCGTTCTGACCCCAGGTCCGCTTTGTCCAGCTCTGCTGCCGTTCGTGCACGTCGCGACGAATGTCCGGTTCCAGTGCAACGAATGGCGGTTTTCAGGGCCGGGCAAGTCGCAGTTTCCTACTTGTTTCAGATTTTCAAAGCATGTCCGAACCCTGAAAGCCCTGCTGGACCAAGGGGTTCGGCTTAAGCTTTTCGTCTAAGCCCACAATTAGGTGTGGGACTGGGGTCAATCGCCCGGGTTTTTTGATGGCCGGTGGCTTCAGCCTTCCAGCTTGCGCGCCTCATCGGGCAGCATGATCGGGATGCCGTTGCGGATCGGGTAGGCAAGCTTGGCGGTGCGCGAAATCAGCTCCTTGGCGTCCGCGTCATATTCCAGCGTGGTCTTGGTCACGGGGCAGACCAGCAGTTCCAGCAGCTTGCGGTCAACCGGGCGTTCGGTCGGTTCTGTCATCTGGGAGTGTCTTTCAGGTTGGAGCGCCATGTTCGGAGCACTCACTGCAAGGTGGTGCCGCCGTCATTCTGCGAGCGGGCAATGTCCATTTCGGTGATGGCAATCAGGGTTTCGGCACGGGTCTTCAGGTCGCGGGCTTCCAGAAGGGCCTGCTTTTCCTGCGGGCCGTAGGGGCACATCATGCACAGGGCGTTGACCAGCACCTCGGTTTCGGCTTCCGACACGCTTTGCCAGTCGGCTTCCAGGTTGTTGGCGTCCAGATAGTCGCGCAAGGTCCTCAGAAGGCTCGTCCGGTCGACTTCCTCCTCGCCCTGGCCGCACTTGAGGTCATGTGCAAAGGCGGAGAAATCGCACTCGATCTGGCGGAACCTGCTGTAGTCCTCAAGCTCGCGCCCAACGGCAAACCTGGTGATGCCCTGCAGCGTGATCAGGTATCGCCCGTCGCCGGTTTCCTGAAAGCTGGTGAGCCTTCCGACGCAGCCGACGCTGGCAAGAGCCGGATTGTCCGGATCGTCCGAATGACGGTCGGGTGAAGGCTGCACCATGCCGATCAGGCGGTTGCCGGCCAATGCGGCATCCACCATGTCGATATAGCGCTGCTCGAAGATGTTCAGCGGCAGCTGTGTGCGGGGCAACAGCAGCGCACCGGCAAGCGGAAACACGGGCAGGACCGGCGGCAGGTCCGCGATGGTCTCGTAAATGGCATTTCCCGCCTGCATTCCAATGCCTTCTTTGTTTTCGTTATCGCAGCATGACTGCCTGCTTCGTGCTGTTTCCTAAATGTGTGTCAGTTGCGGCGGTCGTCAAGAAAACAGCACGGAGGAAAGCTTGCGACGGCCGTAGGCGCTGGCCGGATCCTTGAAGCCCCAGGCTTCGAAGAACTGCAGCAACTGCTTGCGCGCGCCGTCCTCGTTCCACTCGCGGTCGCGGCGAACGATCTCGATCAGTTCGTCGACTGCGCCTTCCTTGTTGCCCTTGCCGTTGAGGCCAAGAGCCAGGTCGAAGCGGGCCTGCAGATCAAGCGGATCCTTGGCAATGCGGTCCTGAAGCTCGGCAAGGTCTCCGAGGGATGCGGCCTGTTCGGCCAGTTCCACCGCGGCCTTGGCGGCCACATAGGCTTCGTCGGAGTGTTTTTCTTCCGGAACCAGTTCCAATGCCTGCTTGGCCCGTTCCAGGTCGTCAGCACCGATATAACACTGTGCCAGGCCGGCAATCGCGGTCACGTTGTCCGGTTCCATCTGCATCACGGCGCCGAAAAGCTGGGCAGCCTGACCATAATCCTTGGCCAGCAGAAGCTCTGCGCCCTGCTCCAGGAAGGTGTCGGTCTGGCTGACCGGGGCAGGGCCGGCAACGCGCTCGATAAATGCCTGGATCTGGCTTTCCGGCTGTGCGCCCATGAAACCGTCCACCGGCTGGCCATCCTTGAAGGCCACCACGGCAGGAATCGACTGGATACCCATCTGGCCGGCAATTTCCGGATGGTCGTCAATGTTCATCTTGGCCAGCTTTACGCGGCCGCCGGCGGCTTTCACCGCAGCTTCGATGATCGGTGTCAGCTGCTTGCACGGACCGCACCAGGGTGCCCAGAAATCAACCAGAACCGGTTGCTGGCGGGAAGCTTCCATGACATCGGCCATGAAGGTCTGCGTCGTCACGTCGAAGATGAGGTCGCCAGAAGGGGTGTCGCCACCACCGTTGCCGCCGCCCATGCTGCCACCGCCCATTTGGCCGCCATAACCGCCACCCATGCTGGCGCCAAAGCCGCCGCCGACCTGGCCGCCGATGCTGTAATTGCCGTTGCTCATGTGCCGCCTCGAATTTTCCTGCCGGTGCCTGGGGCCTGCCGGCTCAAAGTGAATGCCGTTGAAGGGTTGATTTGGCCCATAACATGGAGCCACTGCGCGCGAAATACAAACGCCTTCGCCTGCCGAAAGTGGGTGACCGTTACAGGCCGGCTGCCTTGGCCTCTTCGCTGACCGCCAGAACCTGCGCCGTGTGGCCGCAAGCAGAAGCGAATTTCAGAAGGTCGGCTGCGGAGATCGCCGTCGTCGCGTTGTTCTTCAACGGGTGATAATTCAGCACTTCATGTTGCATCATGGCTGCGTCGAACACGGGCGTGACCCTTTGGGCTTCGCGGTCGTTGATCAGCGAGAAGGGGGTCACCGAACCCGGTTCCACGCCCAGCACCTCCATCAGAAGATCGGCATTGCCGAAAGATACGCGCCCTTGAGCGCCGATGATCTGGTGCACTTTCTTCAGGTCGATTTCCGCGTCGTGCAGGGCAACGATCAGAAACAGCCGTCCCTTCTTGTCCTTCACGAACAGGTTCTTGGTGTGGCCACCGGGAATGCGGTCATGCAGGTCGCCGGACTCGGCAACCGTAAAGACGGGCTCGTGATCCACCGTCGTGACAGGGATCCCGAGTTCCTCGAAATAGGCCAATAGGTCGTCGCGTGTCGCCGGCATGGGTTTTCCTGAGAATTTTGAGAGCTTTTGCGCTGTCTAACGCGATTTGGCTGCCGGCCACAAGAGGTGAAGGGTAGAAAAAGCGGCAGAAATCTGCGATTTTCCGGCTTTGATTTCACAGGAAATCCACAAATCGACGGCTAAAAAAAATTCTTCAATTTCGGTGTTGCAATCCGTCTCAGCATAGTTCATATACTGCGCCACCGACGCCGAGGCGGTCACCGCCACGGACCAGGGACACTATGCGGGCGTAGCTCAGGGGTAGAGCACAACCTTGCCAAGGTTGGGGTCGTGGGTTCGAATCCCATCGCCCGCTCCAATTCGACCGAAGGGTCCAGAGAACCAGCATTCGAAAGAATGCTGGTTTTTTTGTTTTTGCTCCGGGATTGGCGGCTGGCCGCGCGCTATCGGCAGTATTTCAAGGTTCGTCTAAACATTGATACAAACGCGGCTCCCAACCTGAACGAAGTTGCAGGGGCCAGGGCGTAATGTCAGCGAGCATCATGCGGAGAAGCCGGATAGCGGCTCTCTCCGTCTTTTGCTTTGCCTCAAGTACCCAACTTGGCTGCAGTGGAACCACTCGGTTCCGCTGCAGTTCCAGTGCCTGCCAGCGCTTGGCGTCTCGTGTCGATCCATCCAGATCCTGCCTGGCACACCCGAAGCTTTTCATCCCCAACGAGACACGCCCGGAACCGGCTGTCCGGCACGTCTGGTTGCGTTTCAAAAAAATGATATCTCCGCGGTCAATAGTTCCGCGCCTTCTGCCGGGCCGTGTTACCGTGCCCGGATGCCGCTTGCAGTCGGGGGGAAGGCATTGAACGCATTGAAGGAACATCCGGTTTTCGGTTTTGTCGACTGGTGCCTGCGTGGCATCGGGCAGGTCGTGTTTCAAAACAATCCGGTCTCGGGTCTGATCATCCTGGGCGCGCTTTTCTTCAATTCGCCGATCTATGGCGCCATTGCCGTTTTCGGTGTGGTCATCTCCACCGCGACGGCGGTTCTGCTGCAGGCGGACAAGGGGCTGATCCGCGACGGGCTGTTCGGCTTCAACGGAGCGCTTGTCGCGCTGGCGTTGATTGCGTTTACAAGCGAGGATTTCCATTACGGCGCTGTTCCGTCCGTTTATCTGACGGTCTATATCGCGTTCGGTTCCGCCATGACGGCCATGGTCTTCACCAGTCTTGCAAATCTGCTTGGCCCGCATAGGGTCGCGCCGCTGACAATGCCGTTCGTGCTGGTCGGCTGGCTGTTCCTGTTTGCCGTCCTGAAGTTTCACAGCATCGATGCCGGCCCGCTCGCCAAGCCTGTTTCGCCCACCCAGTATGACGGCACGGTCCAGTACACTCTGGCGACCTGGTACAAGGGCATCGGCAATGCCATCGGCCAGATCTTCTTTCAGGACAACTGGATCAGCGGTTACCTGATCGTGCTCGGCATTGCGGTGAATTCACGTGTCAGTGCGCTCATGGCGCTGCTCGGGGCCAATGTGGCAGCCTTTGTCGCCGTTGTTTACGGTGCGCCGGAAGGGGCGATCAGTGACGGCCTGTTCGGCTATAACGCGGCCCTGACGGCGATCGCGCTCGGGGGCTTCTTCCTGGTGCTGACGCCAGCCTCCGCGCTCTACACACTGTTTGGCGTTGTTGTGTCGACCTGGCTCTGGGCGTCCGTTGCGATCTTTCTGGAGCCCATCGGCATGCCGGTGCTCACCTCGACCTTCGTGATCGTGACCTGGCTGATGCTGATCGGCGTCAACGGATTTGCAGCCCTTGTTCCGGTTGCACCGGCTGACGCCGTTACGCCAGAGGCCAACCGCAGGCGTTATCTCAAGGCGTTGCGGGAAGGTTGAGCCGGCAGACAGGTCAGGCTCCATGCAGGCCGAGAAGGCTGGGCTTGGATAGGTTGATACCTCCGACCAGCCTGTCGTCCTTCTCCAGTCTCTCCATCGTCGTCCCGGCCAAGCGTAGCGCGAGCCGGGACCGGGGAGGAAAGAGCCTCTCCTGTTTCTTGATGCTGCCTATTTGGCGCTCTCCGATCCCGAAAATTCGCGTCGCTGCGTCCGGCATGACGATCGAGAGGGAGGCGTGTGAGCGAGGCTTTAACGAGCGGCTCCGCTCACATTTCTCATGACGTCAGCCTCAGACTTTCAGAAAACAGCCGTTTTCAGCGTGTGAGCGTTCGGCAAGGTCGAGGGCGACCTGAAGCCGCGCGCCGTGTTCGAAATCCGGGTCGGCCGGAGCCCCGGTCAGGATAGCGGCGGCAAACCGCTGGTAGACTGTCGGAACAGCGCCAACTTCGATGTCGGTCCAGGTCGCAGAAGAAAGATCTTCGCCCTGGCAGATGCGCAGGCCTTCGATGCCCTTCTCGAAACGCACTTCCAGGCCGCCCTTGTCGCCATAAAGGCGCAGGCGCAGGTCGTTCAGGTGGCCGGAGGCAAACCTGGTGGCGCTGATCGTGCCGAGCGCGCCGTTTTCAAGCTCGGCCTGCAGGGTGGCGCTGTCGTTGGCGTCGAGCGTGTATTCGCCGATCCTGCCGCCCTCTGCCTTGTCGAAGGTCTTCAGCCGGCAGGAAAGTTCGCTCACCGGGCTGCCGGCGGCGAAGATGACGAAGTCGAGGATATGGATGCCGACATCGCCGAGAACGCCCTTGGAACCGTGCGCGCTCGACAGGCGCCAGAGCCACTGGCTCTCGGTCTTCCAGTCTCCCCACGCCGGCTGCGTCAGCCAGCTTTGCAGATAGGAAGCCTCGAAGTGACGAAGCGCACCGATGGCACCACCTGCAACCAGCTCGGCGGCCTTTTGCAGCACGGCAACATTGCGATAGCTCAGGTTGACCATGCCGATCAGCTTCTTCGCGCGGGCGAGATCCGCCATCTCCCGGGCGTCGGCAGCGTTGGTCGCCAGCGGCTTTTCACACAAAACGTGCTTGCCCGCGGTCATCAGGGCCATCGTGGTCGGATGGTGCGCCGCGTCCGGCGTCACGTTTGCCGCAGCGTCAAAATCGCCCCAGGCAATTGCCTCTTCCAGCGTTGCGAAGCGGTTCGGAATGGCGAAGGTGTCGCAGAACTGGGTGAGCACGTCCGGCCGCTGGTCGACGCCGCCGACGATTTCAACGCCGTCGATCTTTGAAAAGGCATCCGCGTGGGTACGCGCCATGTTGCCGGTGCCGACTATCAGGATCCGGAGAGGGGGTGCAGCAGAGGTCACGGGGATCTTCCTCAGCGTTTGAGGGCAGGACGGACCGGCGAAAGTCTGCCGGTCCGGAAGGGAAAGTGGATCAGCGGAAACCTTCTTCGCCGTCGGCGTGCAGCTTCGGGCCGCGTTCCTCGATCTTTTCGGGAGCCGCTTCCACCGGAACATTGGGCGCAATGTTCGGGTCGGCGATCCGGGCCATCGGGTTGAACGCCCATTTGACGCCGTTCTTCAGCACCGTCTGCACATGGGTATTGTGATAGGTCGGATAGGTTTCGTGCCCCGGGCGGAAGTAGAAGACGTTGCCCGCGCCGCGCTTGTAGGTGAGGCCCGAGCGGAAGACCTCGCCGCCCTGGAACCAGCTGATGAAGACCGTCTCCAGCGGTTCCGGCACACCGAAGGGCTCACCGTACATCTCTTCCATCTCCAGCTCGAAGCTGTCGGGAAGACCGGTGGTGATCGGATGGTTGCGGCTGGTCACCCACAGACGCTCGCGCTCCCCGGCCTCGCGCCAGGTGAGATTGCACGGGCTGCCCATCAGGCGTTTGAACGGCTTGGCGAAATGGGCCGAATGCAGAAACACCATGCCCATGCCGGACCAGACGGCGTCGCAGACGCGCTCCACCACTTCGTCGGAAACGTCGCCATGGGCGGCGTGACCCCACCACAACAGCACATCCGTTTCGGCAAGGCGTTCCTTCGTCAAGCCGTGTTCGGGTTCCTGCAAGGTGGCGGTGGTGGCGGTGATTTCGGGATCGGTGTTCAGCGTATCGGCAATGCACTGGTGCATGCCGTCCGGATAGACACCCGCGACGATCTTGTTGTGCTGTTCATGGACGTTTTCGCCCCAGACCACGGCTCTGATCGGCATTTCAGCCTCTCCCGTTCTTCAGATGTTGGCAGAATTGTTGGCGAGCTAAGGATAGAAAGCGCTTTCTTTCGAAAAGTTTCTCCAAAGCGCTTTGGATAGCGCTAGCACCGAGGTTTTGTGCTGTCAATCGGAGAGGCTGTAATATTCGATCACAGTTCTCGCCGGTTGCTCCCCGGCTGGTACGCTCTGCGTCGTCGACAGATGTCCGTCGTTCAGGGCGGGGCCTCAGGGGTGGATACTGCCGAGGCAAAGAAGGAGCCGATCGGAACGAGAAGCCTGGGGCTGTGACCCACCGCCGCATTTCCAGTCAGGTCAGTTCATGAAAACATACCATATGTTATGGTTTGTTTTGGAGGAGTAGTGAAATGAATGGTCTATTGCTCGCAGCCGCGGGTCTTTCGGCTGCCGTCTGCCTGCTGCATACATTCGCAGGGGGGCGGACGATCGCCGTACCGCTGCTGAAAGCGTCGGATCTGCACCCGGTGCCGAAATATGTCGCCTATTACTGCTGGCATATCGTGACAATCGTTCTGGCAATGATTGCCGTCATGTTTGCTATCGCTGGTGTGCGGTCTGAAAGCCTCGATCTCGGCTTGGTGGCGACCGTGTTGACAGCTTCTTTTTGTCTGCTGGGCCTTGCGGTGCCACCGCTGAAGAAGCAGAAATACAGCCAGATGCCGCAGGGCTGGCTGTTTCTGCCGATTGTCCTGCTGGGTGGTCTTGGTTTCTGGGCGGAGTGAGTTGACCTGAGGAAGCGTTTCGGAAAATCGGACTGGCTTGATCTCGGTCTGACACAGCTTGCGAAGGATGGGCCGGCGGGACTGACCATCGAGGCTCTCTGCACCGCAGCAGACCGCACGCGTGGCTCGTTCTATCACCATTTTCAGGATCACGGGGCTTTCGTCGAAGCCCTGATGCTTGCCTGGAAACAGCGGCACACGCTCGACATTGCCGAACAGGCGCTGGCCGAAAAGGGGGATCTGCGGGCGCGGAAGCTCTCGGATCTCGCCAATCGCCTGGACCACCGGCTGGAGCGGGCCGTGCGCCAATTCGCGCAATCAGACCTTCGGGCGCAGGAGATCGTCCGGGACGTTGATGATTTGCGAACCGGGTTTGTCGCGCGGCTCTACGAAGCTGGAGGGGTGGAGCCTGCGCTTGCAGCAGATGTTGCTAAAATCGAGTACGCGGCTTTTGTCGGCAGCCAGATTGTCTGGCCGGATATGCCGGCAGATGAGCGTGTTGCCCTCGATCGGCGCTTTGCGCAGCTGGTTGCAATGGCGACAGAAACAGGGTCGAGAAAGTAATCCTCGACCGGAGCTTCATATAAAAAAACCGGGCGCTCGAAGTGCGCCCGGGATAATGCGAAGGCTGTTTATGCCTCAGTAGCCGGCGGAAAGCGCACCGGGGCGCCGCGGGTCGGAAGCCCCCGCCAGAACACCGTCAACGAGCATGATCGACTGGGTCGACCCCATGGCGTTCTTGACTTCCACCTTGTGCCCACGGGCTTCCAGCAAGCGGATCGTGTCCGGAGAAAGACCTTCCTCGATGCGGATTTCATCCGGCAGCCACTGATTGTGGATGCGCGGAGCAGCCGTCGCCTCGGCGATGTTCATGCCGTGATCGACAACGTTGAGGATGATCTGCAGCGTGGTGGTGATGATACGGCTGCCGCCTGGCGAACCGGTGGCGAGGAACAGCTTGCCGTCCTTGAACACCAACGTCGGGCTCATGGACGAAAGTGGCCGCTTGCCGCCCTCAACCGCGTTGGCCGTTCCGCCAATGAGGCCATAGGCGTTGGGCACACCGGGCTTTGCGGAAAAGTCGTCCAATTCATTGTTGAGCAAGACCCCCGTGCCGTCGGCGGTCAGGCCGACGCCGTAGGAGAAGTTCAGCGTGTAGGTGTTGGAGACCGCATTGCCGTCCTTGTCGACAACGGAATAATGCGTGGTCTGGTTGCTTTCATAGGGGAAAGGATCGCCGGGCTTCACCTCTTCGGAAGGCGTTGCCACATCCATCTTGATGGATTTCACCAGTTCAGCGGCATAAGCCGGATCGGTCAAACCCTTTACCGGAACATCGACAAAATCCGGGTCGCCCAGATACTTGGAGCGGTCCGCGTAGGCGCGCCGCATCGTTTCGGCCATCACGTGGATGCTGTCTGCAGAGTTCGGACCATATTCGGCAAGCGGATAGCCCTGCAGCATGTTGAGGATCTGCACTATGTGCACGCCGCCGGAAGACGGTGGTGGCATCGATGCGATTTCATAGCCGTGGTAGCTGCCCACGACGGGGTCGCGCCAGACCGGTTTGTATCCGGCCAGGTCTTCCGTGGTCATGCCGCCTCCGGAGGCAGTTACCTTCTGTGCGATCTTTTCGGCAACTTCACCGGTGTAGAACCCGGCTGCACCCTTGTCGGCGATCAGTTTCAGCGTTGCGGCAAGATCCGTCTGCTTGAGTGTCTCGCCCGGTACGAACGGCAGGCCGCCGGTCTTGTAGAAGATCGCGGCAGTGGCCGGGTCCTGAAGAAGGCGCTTTGCGGATGCGGTCAGCGATGCCGCGAGATCCGGTGTCACTTCGATGCCGTTTTCCGCAAGGTCAATGGCAGGTGCGACCAGCTCTGCCCAGGTCAGCTTGCCGCTGCCGTGTTTTTCAAAGGCCTCGGCAAAGCCGGCGACCGTGCCCGGCACACCGACAGCAAGACCGGAAAAGCGGGATTTCTGGTTATCGGGTTCGCCGTCTTCTCCAAGGAACATATCCTTGAAGGCTGCGGCAGGTGCCATTTCCCGATAGTCGAGCGCCTTGGTGTCGCCGCTGTCCGCCAGGTGGATCATCATGAAGCCACCGCCCCCCAGGTTGCCGGCGCGCGGCAGCGTGACGGCAAGCGCGAAGCCGGTGGCAATGGCGGCATCGACTGCGTTGCCACCTTTCTTCAGGATGTCGACACCGACGCGGCTTGCGACGGCTTCCTGGCTGGCAACCATGCCGTTCTGCGCCGTTTCAGGCTGGAAGCGGTCTTTCAGCGAATAGATCGGCGAATCCTGCGCAGCGAGAGGTGCCGCGATGCCGACAACAAGAGCGGTCGCGAGGGAAACCGCGGCAAAGCTGGATTTGAGAAGATGTTTCATGTGTCTCTCCGGTCGCCTGGATGGCGGGAGTTGGCAAGTGGAGGGCAGGACGCGCAACGGGCGTGGCGCTCTGTCCGACAACTTTAAGTCGTTCTTGATTCAGCGCAAGGCTAGATGATCAGATAGGCTGCAGTCTTGAAGGGACAAGCTGCACGTGGGCCAGAACGCGACTGGTTGAAGGAGGATTCATGAGCAAGGCAATTGCCGTTTCGAAACCGCGTCTCCATTCGGGTGTGCGATCATTCCTGGGTGGGGCCACTCTTATGGCCGTCGCCGCCCTCTTCGGTGCGAGTGCAACCGAGGCGGGCGATGCCGCCGCCGGCAAAGCGCTGGCGCTGCAATGGTGCTCTGCCTGCCACCTCGTGTCCGAAGACCAGGATCGCGCCTCCAGCGCGTCGCTGCCAAGCTTTTACGACATTGCAAAGGATCCCGGCTGGACGGAAGAAAAACTTGCGACCTTCCTTGCCGATCCCCATCCGCAAATGCCGAACATGACCCTCGGCAACATCGAAATCGCCAATCTCGCCAGCTACATCGAATCCCTGGCACCCTGAGGTTCTTCGCTACACCAGACCTCGTTGCAAGGAGGGGCTGAAGCCCGTCCTTCGAGACGGCACACGCGTGCCTCGTCTGGACGTGGTTTAGGGGCACTGCAAGATTTGCCATTGGTCCCTTAAAACTCGAACTCGGCCAGCATCGCGGCGTGGAAGGATCCGGCATAGGCGTCTTCATCCGCGTCGAAGACTTCATCCGGAAGACCGACATTGAACACCTTGAAGTCAACCGTTCGGTGGGCGACGGATGCGCTGGCCAGAATGTGGTCCAGAGCCTGTCCCTTGCCCTTGTGAATGACGGTCTGGCGCTTTTCCGGCGGCAATGAAGCGTCAAGCTGGTAGAGGCGGCGCGCGGCAAGTTGCGGCGAACAGGTGTCGTCCGGGTCCGCGCGCAGCAGCCTCAAGGTTCCGGTTTCCCCGGTCGCGTTGAAATCACCCGCCAAGACGATCTGGCTATCCTTGTTTGCATCGAAAAGGTCTTCCACCGCAAGGCGCAGTTCGAGTGCCTGGGCGGTCTGTTTCAGCACTGATAGCTGGTACCCTTCCGCCCACGCGGAAACGGATGTCCACGTGCGGTCCTCTGCCTTGCCGCCGCGTATCATCGCGGCGATCGGCGCCCGCAAATGAACGCAGAAGACGTGCAGGGGGCGGCCGGTACCGATGTCGATTTCCACCTGCAGAACGGGCCTGTCGAACAGGATCGTCTGCGGGCTGCGATAGGCCGGTACAGCGGTTTTGGGCTGCCAGTGAGGCGGGTGGGCATGTGCCTGGTAAAGACTTAAGCGCCTGGTTATCGGAAAGCGCGAGAGAACCACCAGGTTATGGCGGTCGCCGGGACCCTTTCCCGAAGGTCGTTCGCTGGTTGCCCGGTGAAATTTCGCGTACGGCGTTCCCTCCAGAAGAAGTTCCAGCGCCTGGAACTGCCGTGCTGAAACACCTTTCCGTTTCTGCGCGTTGACTTCCTGCAGACAAAGGATGTCGGCCTCAAGCTCCAGAATCTTTGGCCGAAGCGCGTCCAGCCGGGGTGTCAGTGCGTCCGGATCATGCCGGTCCGCACCAAAGGATTCCATGTTGAAGGTGGCAAGTCTCATTCAGCAGGCCCGAAGCTGGAAAGCGTACCTGAAACCATAGCCGCGCATCGGGCCAAGTGGTAGAGAGCGCAGATGCAGGAATAAGCCGACCAAAGACGGGGAGAGGCAAATGAGCGGAGAGGGATGCCCCTGTGGCAGCGGCAAGGGATTCGATCTGTGCTGTGAACCTTATCTTGCCGGAAAGGCCATGCCCGAAACCGCAGAGGCCTTGATGCGCTCGCGTTACAGCGCTTACGTCCGGCAACTCATTCCGTATCTGAAGGAAACGCTCTGGCCGAAGTATCAGCCGAGTTTCGATGCGCAAGGCACCGCGCGCTGGGCGGAGGAAAGCCACTGGACGGGCCTCAATGTGTTGGCCACCGACAAGGGCGGGCCTGCCGACAGGGACGGCACCGTTCTTTTCGAGGCAAAATACCTGTCCGTCGGCAAGCTTCACGTACACCGCGAACTGAGCCGTTTTCGCAAGAAAAGCGGTCGCTGGTATTACGTGGAAGCCGTGCCGGAATAGGTCGGCTAGCTGTATTCATTTTTGACTTTGAAAAAATCGTCCGGTCCCTGCGATTGGCGGCGGGAGCAGGGACCGGACCAATTTGCGGATAGAAGGGGAGGCAGCCCTCAACATCCGCAACAAGGAGATCGGGAAAGCCCGCGGCAGGGTCAGCCGAGGGTTGTCGACAGGGTCGAATCGAATCTCGTTCTCTATTTGTTCTCATTAGCATGATTCCCGGTGCCGGTGTCAAGCAGGGAAGCTGTCTTCATGGATGTCCGAACGCTGAGAACGGAATTGGCAGGATAGAAGGTAAAATCAACGTCTTGAGCAACTTTCCATCGTCCTCACACATCTGTGAAACGTTGCTGGCTGCGTTTGACTGATCGCCATAGAATATTAAGTCACTCATGTCACAAATACGGAAGAGTACTCATAAGGGACCCCTACGTGCGTTTTTCCGCCAACTCCTGGACCAAGCGTTTGCAAGGCATCGCCTCGCCTCTGGGATTGGGGAAAGGTGCTGATCAGATCCTGGAGTTCCTGAAGGGAAGTGGAAGCGAACGGCACGCTGCGGGCCGGATGGCGGTATCGACCTTTGCGGTACGGATCGCCGGTGCAGCGCTCGCCTATCTGTCGCAAATCGTGCTCGCGCGCCTGTTGGGCGCGCATGACTATGGCCTCTATTCGGTTGCCTGGACTTTCGTGATCGTTCTGGGTGTCATGGCCTGCGGCGGCTTTTCCACCTCTGCCAGCAGGTTCATCCCGCAATATCTGCAGAATCGGGATATGGCGCGCCTGCGCGGGTTCTTGCGCACAAGCCGGCAAATGGCGTTTTTTCTCGGGGGTGCTGCGGCGGTCATAGGCATCGGCTGTCTCGCCCTGTTTCGCCCGCTTATTGATACGTCCTATTTCCAGCCCTTGTCGGTCGTCCTGCTGGCGCTGCCCTTCTTTGCCTTCGGATTGGTGCAGGACGGTATCGCACGCAGCTACGACTGGTCGTCGCTGGCAATGCTGCCAACCTATATCTGGCGGCCGCTGGCGATCCTGTTCCTGCTGGTCGGTGCCGTTCTGGCCGGGTTTCGGCCCGATGCACTGACAGCTGCCATCGTGGCCGTCGTGGCAACGGCGCTGGTCGCGCTTTACCAGTTCCTGCATCTTCGCAGGCGGCTGGGTCCAAGCGTTCCGAAGGGGCCGTACAAGGTCGAGTTCAGATCCTGGCTGGCGGTGTCCATGCCGATGCTGATGGTCGACGGTTTTCTGCAGCTGATCACCAGTGCTGACGTGATCATGGTGAGTTTCTTTCAGGATCCGGACGAGGTTGCGGTCTATTTCGCTGCATCCAGAACCCTGGCGCTGGTGCATTTTGTCTATTTTGCCGTAAGGGCCGCCTCGGCGCATCGCTTCTCCAGCTACACTCACAATCAGGATCTTTCGGGGCTTGCCGGTTACATGCGGCAGGCAACTCTCTGGACCTTCTGGCCGTCTGTGGCCGCGGGCGTGGGGTTGCTTCTGATCGCGCCGCTTCTGCTTGCTCTTTTCGGCAGCGATTTTGAAAGCGGCTACGAGCTGATCGCCCTCCTGATGATCGGCGTGCTTGCGCGCGCATCCGTCGGTCCGGCCGACGCGCTTCTGACGATGACAGGGCACCAGAACACCTGCGCCGGCATTTATGCCGGGACGTTTGTTCTCAATGTCGTCCTCAATCTTGTTCTGATCCCGCTGCTCGGCCTTGCCGGAGCGGCCATTGCCACAAGTCTTGCGATCCTTTTTGAGGCCACTGCCCTTGCGGTTGTGGCAAAACGGAAGCTCAATATCACGACGTTCGTTTTGCCCTTGCTTTTCGCCAGGAACCGTCCGGTTGACCAATGATACGCTCTCTTCCGTGCAGCTCGAGGTCTTGTCCCTCGATCCGTTGAGCGCCGCCATACCGCTTGAGGACTGGCAGACGCTTTGTGCGGCTGCCCTCAGTCCGAACCCTTTCTTTGGTCCGGATTTCCTTCGTCCGTTTCTGGAAAAGATGAGCAAACAGGCGGTTCGACTTGTCGTGGTCCGGGAGCGGCCGGGTGGCCGCTGGCTGGTGGCGGCCCCCGTCGGCCGACGTCGTTTTGGATTGGCCGTTGCGGTCAACACCACCTGGGCAAGCGAATACGCGCCGCTCGGAACACCGCTGATCCACCCGGACGCAAGTGCCGAGGCAATCTCCGCATTCATCAATGCCGCCAGAGAGCCCGGGAATGCGCTCGCTATCCCCTATCTGCCGCTTCATTCCCAGTCGGCAACGCGCTTGAGGGCGGTGGGCGCGGGAAAGAAGTCGGTTCTGGCGAAGTCCTTCCGGGCGAGCCACGGCGCCGGAGCGACAGGCAAGTCACAACTTGCCGAGGCTGACAGCGGCAAGAGGCGCAAGGAAATGCGCCGGCTGATGCGCCGGCTCGGTGACCATGGCAAGACCACCTTCCGCAGTCTGTCCGGATCTGATGCCGTTGCCGGGTTCGAAGCCTTTCTGGAGCTCGAGGCCTCCGGCTGGAAGGGCCGGTCCGGAACCGCGCTGGGCAGTCAGTCCGGGACGGCGGACTTCGCCCGCACGGCCGTCGCCAATCTGGCAAGTCGCAACGGGGTCCGGATCGACCAGCTCTGGTCGGGACAGACACTGGTTGCCGCCCTGGTGCTGTTTCAGCAGTCCGGCAAGGTGTATTCTTGGAAGATCGCCTTTGACGAGGAGTTTGCCCGCTATTCTCCCGGCGCCCAGATCGCGCTGCAGGCCTTGAAGATCAATCTGGCCATTCCTGGCTTCAGGGGGGCGGATTCCCTGGCCATTCCTGGGCATTCGATGATCGAGCCCTTGTGGCGAGGCCGGCTGGAAACCGGCACGATGCTTTTTGCCGATGGCCTGAAGCGGTCGTTGTGCAAGACGGACCTGAAGCTTGAACAAGCCCTGCGCCGAGCTGCACGGACGCTGAGAAAGCGCCTGCGCGCCTGAAACAGGCGAAGCTAGCCTTCAACGCTCTCCAGGTCCCGCAATTTCCTGCGTATGATCTTGCCGGTGGTGGTCATCGGCAACGAGGTGACGAATTCGATTTCCCGCGGATATTCATGCGCCGAAAGACGTTCGCGGACGAACGTGCGGATATCGTTTTCCAGAGCCGCGCTTTTTTCCGTGCCCGGCTTCAGGACGATGAAGGCCTTGACGATTTCCGTGCGCAGCGGATCCGGTTTGCCGACAGCCGCGGCAAGCGCGATCGACGGATGCTTCAGCAGGCAATCCTCGATCTCGCCTGGGCCGATCCGGTAGCTTGCCGAGGTGATGATGTCGTCGTCGCGGCCAACGAAATGGACGTAGCCGTCCTCGTCCATCAGGCCCTGGTCGCCGGTGATCATCCAGTCTCCGATGAACTTCTCCCGCGTCGCCTCCGGCTTGTTCCAGTATTCCAGGAACATTACCGGGTCCGGCCGGCGGATGGCGATCTGGCCGAGGGTTTCAGCCGGCAGCTCATTGCCGTCATCATCGACGATCGCAACCTGATGGCCAGGCGTTGCCTTGCCGATGGCGCCAGAGCGACTGACGCCAAGGGCGGCCGCAGAACCGAGCACCGCGTTACATTCCGTCTGGCCATAGAATTCATTGACGTTGAAGCCGAATTCCGCAGCGAACCAGTCATAGGTTTCCCTGCCGAGGGATTCTCCCGCAGAGCCGACGCTGCGCCAGGTGAGGTCGAAGCGCTCGGCCGGACGCTCCACAGCGCGCAGCATCTTCAAAGCCGTCGGTGGAATGAAGGCATTACGGATCTTCTGTCTTTCAAGCAGATGGAAGGCGAATTCCGGGTCGAACTTGCGAGACGCGTGGCAGACCACCGGCACGCCGAGAGACAGAGCCGGAAACAGCGCATTCAGCAAGCCGCCTGCCCAGGCCCAGTCTGCGGGCGTCCAGAGCAAGTCGCCTTCACGGCCGAGGAAATTCTGTGAAAGCTCGATGCCGGGCATATGGCCGAGCAGCACCCGGTGGCCATGCAACACGCCCTTGGGCTGCCCCGTGGTGCCAGATGTGTAGATCATCAAAGCCGGATCGTCGGGTGTGGTCGCAAGGGTCCGGTAGGTGTCGGACGCCTTGTCCAGCAGATCGTCAAATCCGAACACGCCGGTTTCAGGTCCGTCGACCGAGATCACCAGATCGAGGCCGGGCAGGTCGGACCGGATTTCCGCAAGTTTTGCCAGGCCGGCGGTGTCAGTCACCAGAACGCGGGCGCCGGAATCTGAGAGCCGGTAGCGCAGCGCCTCCAGCCCGAACAGGGCTGCCAGAGGCACTGCAATTGCGCCGGTCTTGTAGGCCGTCAGATGTGCGATGGCAGTTTGTGGGATCTGCGGCAGAAGCAGGGCAACCCGGTCGCCGCGGTTGAGCCCGAGGCCTTCAAGGGCGTTGGCAAGGCGATTGGCCGCCCGGTTCAGCGCAAGATGGCTCCAGTCCCGGCAGGAACCGTTCTCGAGAACCTGACGGATCGCGAGGCGCTCCGGGTCTCTTGCAGCCCATTCATCGCTGACGGCTGTGGCCATGTTGTAGGTTGCGGGCCGAGGCCAGCGGAATGTCTCTCTCAGCGCGTCGTAGTTGCCAGTAGGCTGCAGCATTTCAGATGCGTCCGGTGCTTCAATTTTGAGCAGCGGAGTGTAGGGCGGTCATTGCTGCAGCGCAATAGAGCCGAAATCCATCCTTTGAAAGCAACGATGAAATCCTTAACCGGACTTCTGAAACACGCCGGCAAGTGTGGCTGGAATAAAATCTTATACTGTCATTATTCCTTATAAATTATCGGTTGTCCGAGTGAGGCAGCCATGCGCGATGGTCCTGAAATCGTTAACGCCTGCCTGCGTGAAACAGGGGCATAACGCCACCATTCCGGCTGGCCTGCGACTGCGATTTTGTGGTGAGAAAATCAGCATCCGGTAGCAACGTATTCACTAATAAATGCGAGATTTCCTTAACTTATGAGGATCAAAATCCCGCCAGGATAAAAAATAGTCCGGCTGGGGACCTGTAGATCCATGAAGATGTTTGGGCAGTCCGCGCTCGCTCGTGTCGGCGCGCTTTCCGTGAAACTGAAAATCCTTTCTCTAAGCCTTCTGACCGCAATCGGCATGTTGACGATCGGCGGGGTGTTCTGGTGGAGCCAGAACGAGGTGGCCGGAGCCTTCAACAAGCTTGATCAAAGTGCGGGACTGGCGCGCAGCGTTGCTGATCTTTCAGATATTGCGAACGGCATGCGCAACATCGGCAAGGGCTACCTGGCGCGGCCGGAGGAAAAGGATCACGAACTTTTCGAGGCCAAGCTCAGTGAGGCGCATGGGGTTCTGGATGACATCTCCGCCAAGCCAGTTGCCGCAGCCTTCAGTGCGGAGATCACAGACGTTGGCGACACGCTTGACGGGGCGTCGGGTGCCTTTTCGTCGCTCAATACCGTTCAGCGGGAAATCGGCTTCAATTCCGAAACAGGCCTTCGAGCAACTCTCAGCGAAAATGCCGACGAGGTGCTGAAACGCCTGAAGAAGGAAATGCGCTTCGGCGGCGGTCCGGACTTCGAGAAGATGGTCACCACCATGCTCGATGTTCAGTTGTCGGAAAAGAAATTCATTCTCGACCGCAACGACGTTGCCCTCGGCAACTTCGAGGTGGCATTCGGTCGGTATGAGCGCCTGTTGAAGAAGGCTTATCTGCCGAACGAGATCAAGGAAGACGTCGGCATCAAGATGGCGATCTACCGGGAAGCGTTCGACGCCTACACGGCGGCTGTCGCCGAAAAGGACAAATCGATCGAACTTCTGGAAACGCTGTTCGATCTCGTGCCGCCACGCCTGGAAGCGCTCAACAACGCCGCGCGCGACGCCGAACTGGCAGCCGAGCAGGATCTTGAAACCGTCCGGGCCTACTCGACCCTCGCCGTCGTCAGCGTGATCGCCGCTTTCCTGGTGTCCGGCGTCCTGGCCGGAATGCTCATCGGCCGGTCGATCGCCAATCCGCTTTCGCGTCTCCAGAACGCCATGGAAGAACTGGCGTCCGGGCATGTGGACGTCAATCTGCCTGCCGCCAAAGGCAGTGTCGAAATCGCCGCCATGGCGCGCACCGTTTCCGTTTTCCAGGAAAACGCTGTCGAACGGCAGCGCCTCGCGGCCGCATCGGAAGAAGAAAACGCGCAGCGCGACGCCCGTGTGGCCCGTCTGGAATCACTGATCGCCAATTTCGAGGCAACGGTCGGGCAGGCTCTGGAAAGTCTCGACCGGTCTACCTCTGACCTGACGCAGACCTCTGCCGCCGTCGAAGCCGCGGCGGACGATGTTGCCCAGCAGGCAGACCGGGCCGGCAACGCCGTGCGGGTGGCTGCTGAAAACGTCAACTCGGCCGCATCGGCCAGCGAGGAACTGGCAGCGTCTATCAACGAGATCTCCAACCAGGCGTCAAACTCCACGACGGTGGCCAAGAAGGCGGTTGCCAGCGCGGAAGGCACGTCGCAGACCATGGGGCAACTGTCCCGCGCGGCCGACCGGATCGGCGAAGTCATGGGGCTGATCCGCGATATTGCCAATCAGACCAACCTCCTGGCGCTCAACGCTACCATCGAGGCTGCCCGGGCAGGCGAGGCCGGCAAGGGCTTTGCGGTCGTGGCCGCCGAAGTGAAGCAGCTTGCGGACCAGACCTCGCGTGCGACGGAAGATATCGCCAGCCAGGTGGAAGCAATCCAGATGTCGTCCAGCCATGCGCTTGAAGCGATCGATGAGGTGACCGGTATCATCTCCGAAATGGAAGGCCTGGCCTCGGCCGTGGCATCGGCCGTCATCCAGCAGGATGCCGCGGTTCAGTCCATCGCCAAGAACGTGGTCGATGCCTCGACCCGCTCGCATGAAGGGGCCGAATGCATGACCGCGGTCGGTTCCGCCACCGAACACGCCCGGGCAACCGGCGGCGAGGTCGAGCAGCTGGCAACGTCGCTGTCCGAACAGGCAGCCCTTATCCGCAGCGAGATCTCCAACTTCCTTTCCGGTGTTCGCGCGGCCTGACCGCGCGACATCACGACGAACAAGGCCAGCCTTCCGCCAGGAAGGCTGGTATTTTTGTGTTTCGCGAGGTTGTGGCTGCGGAAAGAATTACTTCTTCGCGAGGGGATGTGCACTTTCCACCAGTTCGCGCAGGCGTTCGTCCAGGACGTGGGTGTAGATCTGCGTCGTGGAAATGTCCGCATGGCCCAGCAACTGCTGCACCACTCTGAGGTCGGCACCGTTCTGCAACAGGTGGGAAGCGAATGCGTGGCGCAGCACGTGCGGGGAAATCTTGCCGGCATCAAGACCGGCGGCGACGGCAAGGTCCTTCAGGTCTCGTGCAAAATGCTGGCGCGTCAGGTGTCCGCTGTCGCCATGGGAGGGAAACAGCCACGGGCTTTTTTCGTACGCTCCTTCGGCGGCACGCAGACCGACGTAGTCCTTCATGGCAGCCTGGGCAGCGCGGGACAGCGGCACCAGCCGCTCCTTGCCGCCCTTGCCCCTGATTTCGATCAGGCGGGCGTCCCGGAGCGCAGCGGTAACCGGCAGGGCAACCAGTTCCGAAACGCGCAGGCCGGTCGCATAAAGCACTTCGATAAGTGTGTACATGCGCTGCGTACGCAAGCGTGCCGCCGCGCTTTTCTGGGGCTTTTCGGTTTCCGCCCTGGCGGTTTCGATCAACCTGTCGACGTCTTCCATCGACAGCACCTTGGGCAGGCTCGCGCGCTTTTTCGGGGCGGACAGTGTGCGGGTCGGGTCGTCTTCCCGGGAGCCCTCCGCGTAAAGGAACTTGTAGAACTGCTTCAGCGCGGACAGGCGTCTTGCCTGCGAGGTCTCGGCAAATCCGCGCCGGTTGAGGTCGCCCAGGTAAGCCGAAATGTCTTCGGATTGCGCTGATGCAAGGGTCTTTCGGCCGAGGAAGCCTGAAAAATCCTCCAGGTCGCGGCGGTATCCGGCCAGCGTGTTTTCTGCCGCGCCGCGTTCGGCGGCCAGCATTTCGAGAAAGTTTTCAAGATCGAAACCGGTTGCCATTGCGTATGCCTTCGCAAAGGAGCTGAAACTTGTCCCGTTGATGACCCGCCATTTGAAAGGGTGTGCTAGCGGCCGAAGCCGTCTTTCTTCACCCTAACCTCGATTTCCCGTTCACGCGGATCGACAAGGTTGGCCAGGGAGTAGATCGCGCCATAACCGAGCGCGCCGAGCAGAAGCAGCACGAGCAACAGGCGGGTCAGGGTCGGCACGTCGGCTGTCTCCAGGTCAGGGCGTCGGTCCGCTCACGGGCAAGCGAATCGGATAGGCGATTGTTTCAACAAGGCGGGGGCGCATGCAAGGCAAAGCAGCAGTCCGGCAGGCGGAGTTCCCCCGTGTCTTTTTTGACGAATATGCTAAAACGCCGCCATGACAGAACACGACAAGGCGCGGTCTTCCGAAGGAGGATCCGCGGAGACAGACGTAAAACCCGTTGATCTGGCCCGCCTGGTAGCTGCCCTGGGGCATCGGTCCATCGTTCTGGTGGGAATCATGGGCTGTGGCAAGTCGACCGTCGGCAAGCGGCTGGCGCACCGGCTGGGCCTTGAATTTGTCGACGCCGATACCGAAATCGAGCGCGCGGCCAACATGAGCGTGGCGGAAATTTTCGCCGAACACGGCGAGCCTTATTTTCGCAGCGGTGAAGAACGGGTGATCGCCCGTCTTCTGCGTGAAGGACCGCAGGTGCTGGCAACGGGCGGCGGCGCTTTCATGAGCGAGGCAACGCGGGCGGAAATCGCCGAGCTTGGACTGTCCATCTGGTTGAAAGTCGATTTCGACACGGTGATGGCACGGGTCCGGCGCAGGTCCACGCGTCCACTGCTGCAAAACCCCGATCCCGAGGGAACGATGCGCAAGCTGATGGCTGACCGCGAGCCCGTCTATGCCAAGGCGGCCCTGACGGTCACCTCCAAGGACGTTCCGCATGAGGCGGTGGTCGATCAGATCGTCGCCACCCTTGCGGATCACCTGTTCGAACGCGAGGCCACCAGCGCCGCGCAAACATCAATGACCTGAATTTAGAAGCGTGACGGCATGGTAGACACGGTAGTGGCAAAAGCATTGTTGGGCCGGGACGAGAAAATCGTCCGGGTTGATCTTGGCGCGCGCAGTTACGACATCAAGATCGGTCGGGGTCTGCTTGAAGGCGCGGGAGCGGAAATCGCGGCCGTTATGCCCGGCGCGCGTCTTGCGGTCGTTGCCGATGAAACCGTTGCGGGCCTTCATCTGAAGGCTTTTTCGCAGAGCCTCAAGGCCGCCGGTCTGGAGCACACCGCCATCACTGTGCCGGCAGGCGAAAGCACCAAATGCTTCCGTGAATTCGAGCGCCTGTGCGACGAGGTTCTGGCCGCCCGGCTGGAGCGCGGCGACGCGGTCGTCGCCCTTGGTGGTGGTGTCGTCGGTGACCTGACGGGCTTTGTCGCCTCGGCCGTGCGCCGTGGCATGGCCTTCATTCAGGTGCCGACCACGCTTCTTGCCCAGGTCGACAGTTCCGTCGGCGGCAAGACCGGCATCAATTCACGTCATGGCAAGAACCTGATCGGCGCTTTCCACCAGCCCGCCCTGGTGTTGGCCGATACCGCCATACTGGACACGTTGCCGCTGCGCGACTTCCGCGCCGGTTATGCGGAAGTCGCCAAATACGGGCTCCTGGGTGATGCGGATTTCTTCGCCTGGCTGGAGACCAACTGGCAGGCGGTTTTTGCAGGTGGCGCGGAGCGGGACGAGGCCGTCGCAAGGTCCTGTCAGGCAAAGGCGGATGTGGTTGCTGCCGACGAGCTGGAATCCGGCCGCAGGGCGCTCCTCAATCTGGGTCACACGTTCGGCCACGCGCTTGAATCGGCGGTCGCCTACGAGACCGAGCGTCTGGTTCATGGCGAAGGCGTTTCCATCGGCATGATGCTGGCACATGAATTCTCTCAGCGCCTCGGCCTGATCGGCGAGGACACCGTCGAACGTGTCCACAAGCATCTGAGCGATGTCGGCCTGCCAGTGCGGGTGCAGGACATCCCCGGTCAGCTGCCGCCGGCTGAAACGCTCATGGATATCATCGCGCAGGACAAGAAGGTCAGCCGGGGCGCGCTGACCTTCATTCTGACGCGCGGTATCGGCGAAGCCTTTGTCGAAAAAGGCGTCGATCCCGCACTGGTCTCTGACTTCCTGAAGGAGAAACTCGAGGCATGACGGAAACGGCTCTCTGGCTGGCGATTGTCGCCATCTTCGTTCTCCTGTTCCTGTCCGGCTTCTTTTCCGGTTCGGAAACGGCGCTCACCGCCGCATCGCGTGCGCGCATGCACCAGATGGAAAAAACCGGCGACTGGCGCGCCCGGGTGGTCAGCCTGCTGATCGCCAACCGGGAACGTCTGATCGGCGCGCTGCTCCTGGGCAACAACCTGGTCAACATTCTGGCGTCTGCGCTGGCAACCAGTGTGTTCCTGTCCCTGTTCGGCGACGCTGGCGTTGCGCTTGCCACCCTGGTGATGACCGCCCTCGTTCTGGTTTTTGCCGAAGTGCTGCCGAAGACCTGGGCCATTTCGAATCCGGAGCGGTTTGCGCTGGCGGTGGCGCCGATCGTGCGCTTCGTGGTGGCCGTGTTCGGTCCGATCGTGGTCGGGGTGGAGTGGATTGTCCGCAACATCCTGAAGCTGGTTGGCGTCAATATCGGCGACGACACCTCGATCCTGTCGCCGCATGAGGAGCTGCGCGGCGCTGTCGATCTGCAGCATATCGAAGGTGGCCTGGAAAAGGGTGAGCGCGACCGCCTCGGCGGTTTGCTCGACCTGGCGGAACTGGAAGTCTCGGACGTGATGGTTCACCGCACCAACATGGTGGCGCTGAATGCGGACGATGCGCCGGACAAGCTGGTGAACGCGGCTCTGGCATCGCCCTATACCCGCCTGCCGCTCTGGCGCGGGGAGAGCGACAATTTCGTCGGCGTGCTGCATGCCAAGGATCTGCTGCGTGCGTTGCAGGCTGCCGGTGGCGATGCTGCGAAGATCAACGTTCTGGATATCGCTGCCCCGGCCTGGTTCGTTCCCGACACGACCTCGCTTCAGGATCAGCTCAATGCATTCCTGCGGCACAAGTCCCATTTCGCGCTCGTGGTTGACGAGTATGGCGAGGTGATGGGCCTGGTCACGCTGGAAGACATTCTGGAAGAAATCGTCGGCGAGATCGCAGACGAACACGACGTGGAGCTGGAAGGCCTGCGGCCGCAAGCCGATGGCTCGGTGATTGTCGACGGCTCGGTGCCGATTCGCGACCTCAACCGCGCTGCCGACTGGAGCCTGCCGGACGACGAGGCGACCACGATCGCCGGTCTGGTCATTCACGAAGCGCGGATGATTCCTGACGAGCGCCAGATCTTCACCTTCCACGGCTTCCGCTTCACGGTGCTGCGGCGGGAGAAGAACCGCATCACGCGGCTGCGCATCATGCCGCTTGGCCAGATTCCGGGCGTCAAGATGCCGGCCGGAGCTGCCCAGGCCGTTGCGGGCGCGGCTGCGAAAGCGGGCGGTTGAGCAAGGCGCTTGATCGTTGAGCGAGTTAAGGGGCGCGTGTTGTCTTCAGCTGTGCTTGTGAATGCTTGCATCTGTTAACTTATAGAGTGCGTAAGAAAACAAATCTCAGGATTGCTCTGCTAAGTACGGCGTATGTTAGTAGAACTGAAGAAAAAAATATGCTGGCTAGAGCGATATTGGTGACCTCGAAAAGAGTAAGAAGCTCTGTTATTGCTGCCAATACGATCAGGGTAGATAGAAACAACACGCAGCAGCGCAAGAGATATTTCGTTGAAATCGCGCTAAGGGTTGTTTTGACAATGAAATATCTTTTCACGTTTCCGAAAATCAGAAACAGGCTGAAAGTTGCGGCGAGTGATAAGCATCCGTAGTGTAAAAGTATTTCGTTAAATGAGAACGGTAGATCGTAGATCAGCATTGATGCCGAATATACTAAAAATAAACATATAACTACCGTGAGGCAGCTTATGTAATTTGCTGTTTGTCTTAGTTCATCCATCGAGAAAATTAAGCGAATCTCATTCTGGGCGTTGAACTTCGATCGCTAAAGCGTGCACGGTGGTCGCCAGTTCATGGGAGAGCGTCTCGTTGATCGCTCGATGTTGTGCAACCCGGTTCATGCCTTCGAAAGCGGCTGCGGCGATCTGTACCCGGAAGTGGGTTTCGCCGCCCTCGCGCCAGCCACCGTGGCCCCTGTGCTTTTCCGACTCGTCGATGACGTTCAGAAAAGACGGCGAGAAGGCTGCGGAGAGTTTGTCGGTGATCGTCTGCTTTGTGCTCATGTGTCTCACTTGGCGTAGCTGTTTTCGAAGTTCAAGTCTTTCGTGGTCCGGCACTGCCTGATACAGTGCCGGGCTCTTCGACTTTCGAAATCCGGTGCGGGGAAATTAACTTTGGATACCGGGACAATGCAACGGCCTGCGGCTTGCCCGTCGGCCCTCACACTTCAATATTTCGGCGCATGAAACTGGACTCAAAACTCTTCGACAGCATCCGTGTGAAACCGGACAAGGAACGGGTGGAACAGGACCGCCATCCTTCGTGCGACCATCCGGGTTGCAAGCGGCCAGGCACGCACCGGGCGCCGAAAGGGCGTGACCGGGAGGGGCAGTATTTCAATTTCTGCGTCGACCATGTGCGCGAATACAACAAGTCCTACAACTATTTTACAGGTATGGGCGACGACGACGTGCGCACCTATCAGAAGGACAGTCTGACGGGGCACCGGCCGACCTGGAAAATGGGCGTAAACCGGCAGGCAGCCGAGGGGCCGGACGGGTTCGACGCCCGCTCCAGCATGCGCTCCAATGCGCAGCGGCGCACCGAGCAAGTTCGGCGCCCGCGCGAAAGAAAGCTACTAACGCTTGAAAAACGTTCCCTGGATGTGCTCAATCTGCCTTACACAGCCCGTGGCGCCGAAATCAAAGCGCGCTATAAGGAGCTTGTTAAATTGAACCATCCGGATGCCAATGGCGGTGACAGGTCTTCCGAAGACCGCCTGCGGGAAATCATTCAGGCGTATAACGTTCTGAAAAAAGCCGGTTTCCTTTAGAGCCTGCAGGGTCCTGCCGGCTTTTCCCAAACGACCCTTCCCGAACTTCCGGGACTGCGGAGGACTGATGACTGAGACGACGACTGCGGCCATGGCCATGCCGGACACTGAAATTTCCGTAGAAGAGGTTTTCGGTTTCAAGTCCGACCTCAAGGTACCTGCATTTTCCGCGCCGTCAGAACATGTGCCCGAGCGTGACGAAGACTACCTGTTCGACCGCGCGACCACGTTGGCGATCCTGGCGGGTTTTGCTCATAACCGGCGCGTGATGGTGACCGGGTATCACGGTACCGGTAAATCGACCCACATCGAGCAGGTGGCGTCGCGTCTCAACTGGCCGTGTATCCGCGTCAACCTGGACAGCCATATTTCCCGTATCGATCTGGTCGGCAAGGACGCGATCGTGATCAAGGACGGCAAGCAGGTTACCGAATTTCGCGACGGGATCCTGCCCTGGGCCTATCAGCACAATGTCGCGCTGGTCTTCGACGAATACGACGCTGGCCGTCCGGACGTGATGTTCGTGATCCAGCGTATCCTGGAATCTTCCGGCCGCCTGACGCTGCTTGACCAGAGCCGGGTCATCCGTCCGCATGCCGCCTTCCGGCTGTTCGCCACCGCCAACACGGTCGGTCTCGGCGATACCTCCGGTCTTTATCACGGCACGCAGCAGATCAACCAGGCGCAGATGGACCGTTGGTCGATCGTCACAACGCTGAACTACCTGCCGCATGACAATGAGGTGGATATCGTTCTGTCGAAGGCCAAGCACTTCCAGTCGGACGAAGGCCGCAACACCGTTTCCAAGATGGTGCGCCTGGCGGACATGACCCGGAACGCCTTCATCAACGGTGACCTGTCCACGGTCATGAGCCCGCGTACGGTCATTACCTGGGCGGAAAATGCCCAGATTTTCGGCGATGTCGGCTTTTCCTTCCGTCTGACCTTCCTCAACAAGTGCGACGACATGGAACAGTCCCTGGTGGCCGAGTTCTATCAGCGCTGCTTCGGTGAAGATCTGCCGGAATCCTCCGTCAACGTAGTCATGAGCTGAGGTCCCGATGGCACCGCGGCCGGGTCACAATTCCCTTCCGGGCAACAAGCCCGCACCGAGCACCGAGCCATTCAAGCAATCGGTGTCCGGTACCATGCGGGCGATTTCCGGAGAGCCGGAGCTGGAAGTCATCTTTTCCGGTGACCGGCCCGGTCTCAGCGGCATGTCCGCGCGCTTGCCCGAGCCTTCGCGCAAGATCAACCCGCGCGAGATCGCGATCACCCGTGGCCTGTCGGACAGCATCGCCCTGCGCATTGCCTGCCACGACAAGGCTGTTCATTCCAAGAACATGCCGCAGGGCCCGGACGCGCGGGCGATCTTCGAAGCGGTCGAACAGGCCCGCTGCGAAGCCGTTGGCGCACGTCGGATGCAAGGGGTTGCCGACAACCTGTCGGTGATGCTTGACGACCGGTTCCGCAAATCCGGTGCGCCGGATATCTCCAGCCGGGAAGAAGCGCCGTTGCAGGATGCCCTGTCCCTGCTGGTGCGTGAACGCCTGACCGGTGCGAAGCCGCCGGAAAGCGCGACAAAGCTCGTCGACATGTGGCGTGGCTGGATCGAGGACAAGGCCGGTGCCGACCTCGACAGGCTGGAAGCCGAAGTCGAGGACCAGAATTCCTTCGCGGCCCGTCTACGGGACGTCCTGAAATCGCTCGACATGGGTGATGAGCTTGGCGATCACGACCAGGACATGGACCCGGAAGAAAACGGGGACCAGGGCAACAACGACGAAGCTGAATCGGGCGACGACAGCGAAGAAGATTCCGGCGAACAGGAAGCCTCTCCGCAGGAGATGGAACTTTCCGGCGAAGAGCAGGAAAGCGGCGATACGGAAGCCGCCGAAGCCGATATGGAAGACTTCGCCGATCAGGACATGTCGGAGGATACCGAGGAACCGGGCGAAAGCGACCGGCCCGATACGCCGTTTTCCAACCGGCCGGAATCCGACTACCGGGTGTTCACCACCCAGTTTGACGAGACGATTACCGCTGAAGAACTTTGCGACATGGCGGAGCTTGATCGTCTGCGCGGGTTCCTGGACAAGCAGTTGACCCACCTGCAAGGGGCCGTGGCGCGCCTTGCCAACCGGTTGCAGCGCAAGCTGATGGCGCAGCAGAACCGGGCCTGGGACTTCGACCTTGAAGAAGGGCTTCTGGACACCGCACGGCTGACCCGTGCCGTAACCGATCCGATGGCCCCGCTTGCCTTCAAGCAGGAGCGGGACACCAATTTCCGCGACACGGTCGTGACGCTGCTTCTGGACAACTCGGGATCCATGCGCGGGCGTCCGATCACCGTTGCCGCCACTTGTGCCGACATTCTGGCGCGCACGCTGGAGCGCTGCGGCGTGAAGGTCGAGATCCTCGGCTTCACCACCAAGGCCTGGAAAGGCGGCCAGTCGCGGGAGAGCTGGATCGGTGCGGGCAAGCCGCCGACACCTGGCCGGCTCAACGACCTGCGCCACATCATCTACAAGTCTGCGGATGCGCCCTGGCGCCGGGCCAGGCGCAATCTCGGCCTGATGATGCGCGAGGGCCTTTTGAAGGAAAACATCGACGGCGAAGCCCTGCTGTGGGCTCATGACCGGCTGATGGCGCGGCCCGAACAGCGTCGCATCCTGATGATGATTTCCGACGGCGCGCCGGTGGACGACACCACGCTCTCGGTCAACCCGGGCAACTATCTGGAGCGCCACCTGCGCTACGTCATCGAAGAAATCGAGACCCGGTCGCCGGTCGAGCTGATCGCCATCGGTATCGGACATGACGTCACGCGCTACTACCGGCGGGCCGTCACCATTGTCGATGCCGAAGAATTGGCAGGTGCCATGACCGACCAGCTTGCCAACCTTTTCGACGACGAGGTGGACACCTCCTTCAACACGCGTGGCCGCCGTCGCCGCGCGGGTCATCGTTAGTCGGCAGGGTCTGGAAAATATGGGAGCAGAAAGGCGTCTTTCGGCAGGCAGCTTTGCGCTGGCTGCCGCCTTTCTCTCCACTTTCTGGTTTGCTGCGCCCGCCGCTGCCGGGGCGCCGGAGCTGCTTTCGGACGCACAGCCGGTCAAGGCCCGTACCCGGTCCATCGACACATTCCGCATAGGGCTTGCCGATACGACC
The DNA here is from genome assembly GCF_001579905.1 of Labrenzia sp. CP4. Lineage (NCBI taxonomy): Bacteria > Pseudomonadati > Pseudomonadota > Alphaproteobacteria > Hyphomicrobiales > Stappiaceae > Labrenzia > Labrenzia sp. CP4. The sequence continues at coordinate 523,081 of NZ_CP011927.1, forward strand.
TTCGGCAAACTGACTTTTCTTGGCGGTCTGGAGCTGATAGCCGCGGACCGCAAGGTCGGCGGGCTTTCCGGTCTGATCAGTCTGGACGGGGGAAGCGCGTTTCTGGCGGTCACCGACAACGGACATTGGGTCAGTGGCCGAATCGTGCAGACAGCGGATGGCAAGCCGACGGAGATCGAAGACTTGCGGTTCGCGCCGCTTTTGGGTGCCGATGGCAAAACGCTCGATGCACGCTGGGGTCATGATACCGAGGCGCTGACGCTGTCGGGCTCCGGTCTTTATGTCACTGCTGAAACCCGCAACGCCATCTACCGGTATCCGTGGCCGATTTCGACCGGCAAGGAAAGGATGATCGGTGAAGTCGCGCTGCCGCAGGATATTCGCGATCTGCCGCGCAACACCGGACTGGAAGCTCTGGCGGCCGGGCCGGAGGACAGCCCGTTGGCCGGCAAGCTCGTGGCTGTCGCGGAATCAGCGCCAAGCGACCTGCATGATCTGTCTGGCTTCATCATTGGTCCGGACGGCACGGAACGCTTCACCATCCGCCGGTATGAGCGCTTCGATGCGACGGATGCGGCGTTTCTGCCCGGTGGCGACATGGTTCTGGTGGAGCGCCGCTTCAGCCTGCGTGATCTGATCGGCCTGCGGCTGCGGCGGTTCAAAGGAGCCGACATTGCTGCCGGAGCCGTTCTGGATGGCGAGTTGCTGCTGGAGGCCGACTTCAACTCCCAGATCGACAACATGGAAGCTCTGGGTATTCACACCAATGAAAACGGCGAAACAATCCTGACGCTTGTCTCCGACAACAACCGTTCGATCCTTCAGAGGACCTTGTTCCTGAGGTTTCGGCTGGAAGATTGAGGCGCGGGAGCACTTCTGCCCGGCAAGTCGATCCCCGGACGACCAACCCCGCCTTTGTCGCGCCTGGTGCCTAGGCGGCAGTTCCCTTCGGCATGGCCTGAAACAGGCCGAGCACGATGCGGTAAGGGGCGAGCAGGGCGACGGCAACCAGCATCTTGACCAGGAAGTCTCCCACGGCCAGCGACACCCACAGCAGCGCCTGGGTATCGTCGCTGATGCCCAGGAAGGGCACCGGGAAGGCGAGCGAGCTGTCGTCCATCCCGAACAGGCCGTCGATGAAGGCGAAGCTGGCGGAAAAGGCGATGCCGAAGAACAGGAGCGTGTCGATTACCGAGCCGATGAAGGAAGAGGTGATCGGCGCTTTCCACCAGGCCAGCTTTCGCATGCGGTCGAATATCGTCACGTCCAGCAATTGCGCGACCAGGAACGCCGTGCCGGAGGCGATGGCAATGCGGGGCGTCGCCAGCCAGATCGACAGGACCACGGCAATCAGGAAGCCGGCAATCACAACCTTGCGTGCGGCGGTCGGGCCGAAGCGGCGGTTGGTGAGATCGGTCACCAGGAAGGCGACGGGGTAAGTGAACGCACCCCACGTGAGCGTATCGGCAAGATTGACGCCGCCGATGAAATGCTCGACCGGGAACTGGACCAGAAAGTTGGATGCAACGACAACGGCCGCCATCGCCAGAATGGCGACTACGTGATGGCTCGCGGAAAAGGTCCGGGTTTCGGTCATGTGTTCACCTCATAACGACAGACGCCCAACCGATATCGATTGGGCGTCCTGAAAAGGTTCTTTGCAAGTATGCGAGCTGCCTGCTGCCGGAACGAGCCGTGCAGGCGCTTCAGGCCTTAAGCGGCAGCGGCTTCAGCCTGCTTGCGCTTGATGTCGACCTTGATCTTGCGAGCAGCATCGGACAGGTCCGCGTCGCTTGCCTTCATCAGGTATGCGTCCAGACCACCGCGGTGTTCGACGGAGCGCAGTGCGTGTGCGCAGACCTTCAGCTTGAAGGTTTCGCCGAGCGTGTCGCTGATGAGGGACACGTTGCACAGGTTCGGCAGGAACCGGCGGCGGGACTTGTTGTTAGCGTGGGAGACGTTGTTGCCCGTCATCACATCTTTGCCGGAGAGTTCGCAACGGCGTGCCATGATATCACCTTTTGTTTTCGTGGCTGGGCCGTTACTTTGAACCCAGCAAGTCCAACCGGAACCGGCGCGGACCTGAGGCCCGGCGACATCGTCTCCGGCATTTCTCGGAAAAAGTTGCCCCGCTATAATGGGAGTGAAGGCCAACGTCAAGACATCTCCGCCGCTTTGCGGAGATTCACTGCTTTTATTTGCAGGACGCCCGGCTGTTAACCAGTGAGTTACCATAATTTAGAATGATTGGGGTCGTTCATCGAGCGGGATCTATGGTATCTTTCCGTTGCGGAACACTCATGGCGCGGGGGCGCAATTCGCTGCCAGACGGCAGTCCGGAGGTTTTGAAGTGTTTGGTTTGATGTCTCTCGGGCGGCTGGTCGCCCTGCCAATGCTTGCTGCGGCGCTGCTGACGACACCGGCGGAAGCCAAGAAAAACAGCGTCGGCGGCCTTTACAATATTTCGATTGCCGGCTTCAAGGTCGGGCGCGGAACGCTGTCGCTCGTCATGCAGGGCAATGCCTATTCGGCCAAGGTCAGCCTGGAGCCGGCAGGGATCGGCACGCTGTTCACCACCGGCAAGGGTGGGGCGGAAGCATCCGGCTGGATGGTCGGATCGCGGGTCGTGCCGTCGAAATACAGGATGGCGTCGCACGCCTCCAATCTCGATTTCTACGTCAACCTGAGCCAGGGCTCCGGGTCCATCCGCTCAATGGAAGTCGCGCCGCAGTTCAAGCCCAATCCGGAGCGGATCAAGGTGACGGACCGGCATACGCGCAATGCGATCGATCCGCTGAGCGCCGCTCTGATGCCGGTGGGCCGTGCCAAGGACAGTCTCGGGCCGAAGGCCTGTTCGCGTCGTCTGCCGGTGTTCGACGGCTGGACACGGTTCGACATCAAGCTGAGCTATTCCGGCACGAAGGAAGTCTCCGGCCACGGCTATGACGGCCAGGTCGTTGTTTGCAAGGCCCGCTGGGTACCTGTGGCCGGGCACCGCCCGTCCAAGGATTCGGTCAAATACATGGCTCAGGCCAACATGGAAGTGTGGGTTGCGCCGATGGGCCGTGACAACGTGCTCGTCCCCTACCGGATTTCCATCGACACCAAGAACGGTCGCCTGATCGTGGAAGCGGACAAGCTCAAGATCGACGGTGCCGGCAGCGATCAGGCATCCGTCGACTGATCACCGACCCTTCTTCGGCCCTTTCCGGCAAAAATCCGGGAAGGGTTTGCCGGGGGCGAGTGGCTTCCAAACCCTGTTTGCCGGCACACCGAGACTTGCGCCCACTTGCGTCTCTTGATACAGCCCTCCAACTATGCGTTCAGGCACGCTTGCGTTGCCTGGAGCATCTTGCGTTGTTCAGACGCGGCAAAGATGCTTGAACGTCTTTGAAATGATCGACATTCGGGTGGCTGGTCGCTTTCGGCTGGTAATCCTTCGATCTTGTGACAGAATTTCCGGAGCAGCCGCCGGACGTAAGGCGGTGCCGGCTTGTTTCAGGTAACCGAGTAAATGCACAGCTATTTGGAATTCGAAAAGCCCGTTGCAGACATTGAAGGCAAGATCCAGGAGCTGCGCGCTCTGGCCGGGGAAGATGGCGAAGCCGTCAATGTCGACAGTGAAATCGACCGGCTGAAAACGAAATCCTCGCAAACGCTGCAGGACCTCTACGCCAAACTGACGCCCTGGCAGAAAACGCTCGTTGCCCGCCATCCCGATCGCCCGCATGCCGTTGCCTATATCGCCGGTCTGATCGAGGATTTCACACCGCTTGCCGGTGACAGGAAGTTTGCCGAAGATGCAGCGCTGATCGCCGGTATCGGTCGTTTTCGCGGTCAGTCGGTGGCTGTTCTGGCTCAGGAAAAAGGCCACGACACCGAAACGCGTCTGAAGCACAACTTCGGCATGGTCCGTCCGGAAGGTTACCGCAAGGCAGTCCGGGTCATGGAAATGGCCGAACGTTTCGGCCTGCCGTTGATCACCTTCGTCGACACCTCCGGTGCCTATCCGGGACGCGGGGCTGAAGAGCGCGGCCAGTCCGAAGCCATCGCCCGCTCGACGGATGTCGGCCTCGGCCTTGGAACGCCGTCCGTTTCCGTCGTCATTGGCGAAGGCGGCTCCGGTGGCGCGATCGCGATCGCGACCGCCAACAAGGTTCTCATGATGGAACACGCGATCTATTCGGTGATTTCACCGGAAGGCGCCGCCTCCATCCTGTGGCGCGACAGCGCCAAGGCGCAGGACGCTGCGACAGCACTGAAGATCACCGCACAGGATCTCAAGCAGCTCGGTGTCATCGATGACATCATCAAGGAGCCTGTCGGCGGTGCGCACCGTGCACGTGAAATCGTTATCGACAACGCGGGCAAGGCGATCGAATCTGCGCTGAAAGAGCTGGCAGGCCTGTCGCCGGATGAAATACGCAAGCAGCGGCGCGAAAAATTCATCGCTATCGGCAGAACCCTGAGCTAGGTCTTCCTGCTCGACCTCGTGTCTTCCGGTTGCCGGGTTCGGCGATATCGCCACGCTGGTAACCGCGCTGTTCACCAAACTGCTGTATTTCGGAAAAAAACGATGCAAGGCCGCCGTAAAAGCGGCCTTTTTGCCATCCTGTGGCCAGAATTTGCCGTCATTCAGGCGAAGTTGGGACGCACAAGATGACGCTTGGGCAAGTTTTTGTTCCTATCACCATAATTTTGGTCGCAGGCACAATCCGGTTTCAGTAACTTATCGTCAACCATCATTCCCTAGCCTTTGCGCGGGGGCGAGGACGCAGGAAGTGCGGCAAGGCAGTTCGTTCGCCTTTGTCGGTTTCCGCTTAGTTTGGGACAGTATCATGGTCTTTCGGCGCCTTATGAACACGCCAGCCGGCCTTCTTCTTGGCAACAGCGGCCTGAGTGGCCGCAAGGCAGCCCGTCTTGGTGCGGCGCTGATGCTTGCCGGTGTGCTGGCGGCTTGCCAGGCAGACGAATTCACTGCAGGCCCCAACAAGGCGCAGCAGCCTGTCAGCGCGTCGATCAAGCGCAAGATGAACGATCTCAACATGAGCTCGACCTCGCCGATCATGATCCGGATCTTCAAGGAAGAAAGTGCTCTGGAAGTCTGGAAACAGACCCGCACGGGCAAATACCAGCTTCTGGACGAGTTCGAGATCTGCAAATGGTCCGGCAAGCTCGGCCCGAAGTTCAAGGAAGGCGACCGTCAGGCCCCGGAAGGCTTCTACGAGATCACGCCTGCCCTGATGAACCCGAATTCCAGTTATCACCTGGCTTTCAACCTCGGTTACCCGAATTCCTATGACCGCTCCCACGGCCGCACCGGCTCGCATCTGATGGTGCATGGCGCCTGTTCGTCCCGTGGCTGCTACGCGATGACGGACGAGCAGGTCCAGGACATCTACGCGCTTGCCCGCGACAGCTTCAAGGGTGGTCAGCGCTCCTTCCAGGTCCAGGCCTTTCCCTTCCGCATGACGCCGGAAAACATGGCTCGCCACCGCGACAGCGAGCACATGGAATTCTGGAAAATGCTGAAGACCGGCTACGACCATTTCGAGATCACGCAGACCCCGCCGCAGATTTCCGTCTGCGAGAAGAAATACGTGTTCGATGCCACCACACTGGTGGAAGGCGTGCCCTTCCGCGCCAGCGCCAAATGCCCCGACTATCAGGTGAGCCCGAGCATCGCGACGGCAGTTGCCTCCAAGCAGCGCCGCGACAACGAGAAATACCAGCAGCTTGCTGCCCGCTTCGACGCTCGTGACGAGCGCCAGAAGCGCTGGGAAGAGCGCTCCAACCGGCTTGCCGAAGCGCTCGGCGGTGGTGAGGACGACACCAACCCGGCTGTTGCCACGGCCGAGACGAGTGCGCCTGACGTACAGCCCGCAGCCGAAACGGCGACGGCTGCAGTTCCTGCAGAAGCGGCTCCGGCGGCACAGCGGCGTCCGGGCTCGGCGGTCGAGACCGCCTTTGCCCCGCAGGACCAGTCGGGCGGCAGCTCTGTCGGAAGCTTCTTCAAGCGTTGGGTACCCTTCGGTCCGAAAGCTTCGGAAGAAGGCGCTGGTGTTGGTCCGATCGAAACCGAAGTGGTTCCGGATACCAAGCCGAACTGATCGGGCCCTGTCCCGGGGCCAACCTCAAACCCGGTCTCGGCACCATGGAGATCCCGCCCCCCGGATGATGTCCACATCCAGAGGATTGCAAAGTCCTCAGGATGTGGAGGGGATGCGATCCGAACTGCGTGACGGTGGAGTGAGCATAACTTGCGTGATGTGGGGAGCTCGGGGCGCAAGCCCGCAGGCACAGCCTGCCTCAACGGACGTTATTTGATCGCGGTGATGGCGGCCCATTGGGTTGGTTTGCGGTCGTAACCACTTCCCAGCCAGGTTTCTGTTTCCAGGATGCGCCAGGTTGCCGCTGCTCGCCAGATCGCAGTCAGTTCGTCCTGAGGCAGAAGATTGTAGTAGCGACCAAACGCGTCTGCGCCTTCGTTGGTGCCAACCTTGAAACTGGCCCAAACGACCCCGTTGTCGTGCAGCGACCGATGAATTCTCTCAACCACATCGCCGAGGTCACCTCTTGGAGCGTGTGTCAGTGCAGCGCAGGCATAGACGCCGTCATAAAGCTCAACCGCATCAAGCTCGTTAAACAACATGGTCCGAACCGGCTGGCCTAACCGTTGCGCAGCTATCGCGGCGAGTTCGGACGAGCCATCCGTCGCATCCAGGACGAAGCCGGACTTGAGTATGGCCTCGGCGTCCACACCGCCTCCGGTTCCCAGTTCCAGAATTCTGCCCTTTGCTTTGCATCGCTCCAGGAAGGCAGGCAATCTGGGATTAGGCGTCTCCTTGTCGGCAACATATTCCTTGGCAGTGGTGTTGTAAAAATTCACTGTTTCGCTGGTCATTGATGACGCTCACCCCTCCCCATCAGGTTCAATTTCAAATTCGCATAACTTGAAGTTGTGGTGGCTGTTTGCGGCGCAAAGTTGACCTGAAAGGGCTGTCGTTGAAGAAGGAACCTATCGTGCCGGGATTTGAGCGGAGCATTCCTGGCGGGCGCGCTTGCTCTGGTAGAGAAGGTGGGCAGATCTCGGGATCCTCGACACCTGTCAGGACGGCAGCAGGCCCTTTGCTTCAAGCGTCATTCTTGTGGCTTCGTTGAGATCATATTTGCCGAGATCTTCGGGAAGGACCCATGCGAAGTCCTCGAACTCTTCGTTGATGGAAACGCTGCGGTTCGCCGCCTTGCAGTCAAATATGAGATAAATCATGTAAATCTGCTCGGAGGTGCCGTCCGGGTAGGTCTTTGTCCGGACATCGTCGCGAAACGTCCAGGGTTGGACGGCCTCAATCGTCAGGTCGGATCCCAGTTCTTCCGAGATTTCTCGAAGCAGTCCCTCTGTCATCCGCTCACCCTGTTCCAGACCGCCCCCCGAAAGTGCCCATTGTCCGGGAAAGACACCCCGGTCGCTTGGCATCTTGCACAGAAGGTACGCGCCTTCGTTTTCGATCAAAGGGCAAACAATAATTCTCTGACGCATGTCTTTCTCGATCTAACTGATTTTACGAGGAAAAGTCCGGTTACGATCCGCGGCAACGGCGGCATTCGTCGCAACAGGAGGGCAGTCTCCCGAACCTTTGAAAGGTTCAGGGAGCGATAGACGGGTTGTTTGCGATGGAGTGTCGATCGGTGTTTTGAAAGTCAAAAGCTACCGCGTCGATCACGTGCTTGTCTTTTACTGCAGCGGCGGCAATCCCCTTGAAATGCCTTCCTGCAGCACGGCCGGGTCGTAGGCCTTTCGCGAGAAAACCTCGCGCACCAGAGGTTCGAAGCTTTCCAGCATGTCCATTTCATAATCGGGATCGAAGGAGGACTGGTCCCAGCGTTCGCAGAAGTCGGCGCAGGCCTGGAAGTGCATGTGATCCTTGAACTGATCCCGGGCGTTTTCGTCCCAGCCATAGTGACGGCCGTAATAGAGCATCTGGAAGATGCCGTGATGTTCCACCACCCAGGCAACCTCGTCCCGCACGAAGGGGCGGATGACCTCGGCCGAGAATCGGTCGTGGTTCTGCGGGGCCAGCCCGTCGCCGATATCATGAAGAAGCGCGCCGACGATCCAGTCGATGTCCGCCCCTTCCCGACGCGCCCTTGTGGCCGCCTGCAGGCCATGCTGCATGCGGGTGATCTTGTAGCCGGACAGCGTGTCCTCGTTCTGGCGCTTCAGCTCGGACAGGATCCGTTCCGGTGTCAGGGCGTGATAGGGCCGCTCCGCTTCCGCCAGCAGATCGTAGTCTTCCTTGGTGCCATCTTTCATCTGGGTGAAGGACACTGTTTTCATGGCGCACACTCCTGTTTTGCGGGAGTGTGCGCCAGGACTTCCGATAAAGTCCAGACAGGAAACACCCTGCTTCTGTGGAGGCCCTCTGCCTAGTTTGACGCTGGCGCCGGAAGGTGCGGCAGAACCGCTTCGATTGCCAGGCCGAGCGACAGCAGATGCCGGTCGGAATAGGCAGGGCCATCAAGCTCCAGGCCGACGGGCAGGCCGTCCGATGTCAGCCCCGCGGGCAAGGACAGGCCAGGAATACCGGCGACGGAACCCGGATCAGTGTTGCGGATGAACGTGGGGAAGGTCGGTACGTCTTCTCCGTTCAGCGACACGGTTTCATCGGATCCGGTGATGGGCTGTGCCGGCAGCGGGGTCGTCGGGAAAACCAGTGCGTCCAGCTTGTTGGCTGCAAAGACTTCAGCATATCCGGCCTGGATCAATGGCCGCATGTCGTCCATTGCCTCCCGGTAAACTGCATCCGGGATCGCCTGGTTGCCCAGCACCAGATTGTCGAAGACGAATTTGACGTCGGGGCTGGCGACTTCATCGGCTATGTCCTGCAGCCCGAGCCCGGTTTCATGCGTCTCCAGAAAGGCGGCAAGATCCCGTTTCACTTCCCACAGGGCGATCGGGAAACCGGCTTTTCCGGCAAGTTCAAGCTCTGTGCTGATATCGACGGGAACAAGAGTCACGCCGGCGGCCTGCAGCTTGTCCAGGGCTTCCTTGAAGAGACGGTCCGTTTCCGGTGAGAGGTTGTCCGTCAGCACGCCTGGAACACCCAGGCGGACGGTGCCGAGGTCTGCAGGGTCGAGTGTCGCAGTGCTACCCGTGATCACCGCATCAAGGAGGACCAGGTCGGAAACCGTTCTTGCAATCGGACCGGGCGTGTCGCGGGTCGCGGAAATCGGCACGATACCTTCTGCCGGGTAGCGGCCTGTGGTCGGGCGCAGACCGGAGACACCGTTGAGTGCCGAGGGAATGCGTACCGAGCCACCCGTGTCGGTTCCAAGGCCGGCGGGCGCCAGCCTGGCACCGATCGCAGCGCCGGTGCCGCCACTCGAGCCGCCGGCAAAGCGGTCCGGATCATAGGCGTTGGCAACCGCGCCGAACGCGGCGTTGTTCGAGGTGATGCCGAAAGCAAGTTCGTGAAGATTGGTCTTACCGAGCAGGATTGCACCCGCATCGCGTAGTTTCTTCAAGACAGGCGCGTCTTCTGCGGGCACCCATCCTTTCAGGGCAGGGGTCCCACCGGTGGTTGGCAGGCCAGCGGAGGCAATGTTGTCCTTCACGACAATCGGCACGCCGTGCAGCGGTCCGAGGGGTTTACCTGCCTTCACGCTTTCATCGGCGGCTGCAGCGGCTGCAAGCGCGCCTTCGCTGTCGAACGTTATGTAGACATTGCCCGGGTCATCGCCGGTTCTGGCGATGAGGGCGTTGACGAGATCCGTGGCTGTCAGCGTCTGTCCGGCTATGGCGCTCGCCGTTTCCGCTGCACTCATGTTGGTGATGTCGTCGGCGGCAAACGCCGGACCGGCAAAGACGGCTGCGATCGCAGTCAGCCCTGCTGTGAGATGCACTTTCATGTTTGTTCCCCTTCTTGTGCATGAGGGAAACAGCAAACGCCCGTGCCTTTTCCGGCGCATCCTCGAAAATGAGGAGGCGCTTCGTTTATTGGAGAGAAAGTCGCGTGTTGACGCTGGCGAGCAGTTCCGCCCGGCTGGTCACCCCCGATTTTTGAAACATCGCCTTGAGGTGGGTGCGAACGGTCGTGACGGAGATTTCAAGTTCCGCCGCAATCTCGCGGTCGCGCTTGCCTTCACTCACCAGGCAAAGCACGTCCTGTTCCCGGCTGGTGAGCCCGTGGTGGCCCGCCCAGGCCGTCAAGCGCAATCGGGGGTCGGCATCGCGTTGTTTGCGTTCGTGTGCCTGCATGTTCGCAAGGGCATGTCCGAAGGACGTGCCGATCGCGTTCAGTATTTCCAGGTCGCGCTGCTGGAAGGTTTCCTTGCCGGCGCCGCGCCAGATGCGCAGGTCGCCCAGATGGCCGGTCGCCGCATAGGCATGGAAGTTCATGCCCTGATGCAGGCCGTCCCGTGCCAGAAAGTCGTTGTAGAATTCGGTGCGCAGGAAATCTTCCCGGGAAATGACCTGATCGAGGTGGGTGGCGCGCCGGCACATGCGGAATCTGGGTGTAATCGGATCGCAGTGCTGGAAATGGTGCTGGTAGGCGGCGAGATTGCTCTCGTCCATGTTCAGGAACACGCCGTCCGTGTCGCCGTCGGTCCTTGTCCAGACGTAGGAGGCAAAGTAGTCCGCCTCCAGAAGGTCCAGCAAGCGGGTGCCAAGCTGCAGCCTGAGTTGCCGTGCGTCCTGGATGGCGATCATGTCCTGCATGATCGCGAAGATCAGATTTGTTTCTCGGCCCGAAAGCGTTGTCAGCATGCCAGACCTCCTCTTGCGTCATGGTAGCGAGGAAGAGGAGATCCGTCATCCAAAAGGATCGGGCCGGGTGTCATGCTTATTTCGGCATCAGGGCCCAGTAGTCGAAATCGAGAACCACTTCGGGCAGGTAGTTGTCCTCATGGTCCTGTCCGGGGAAGTCATGGCAGGTCCGGTTCTTGGTGGCGACAAGCCGCAGACGCAGCGCGCCGACGTCCGAGCGGCCGTCGATGTCCGCCTTGTCCAGAACTTCCGACCAGGCATAAACCGTGTCGCCGGCCGCCAGCGGGCCGACGTGGCGACCGCCGTTGATGCCGGCAATATGAAACGCGTTGGCCAGCCCGTTGAACGACAGTGCACGGGCAATGGAGATCACGTGGCCGCCATAGACCAGGCGGTGGCCGAAACGGTTGTGAGCTTCCGTGTGCTGGTTGAAATGCACCTTGGCGGTGTTCTGGTAAAGGCGGGTTGCCAGTTGATGCTCGGCTTCCTCCACCGTCATTCCGTCGACATGGTCGATCTTCTCGCCAATCTCGTAATCGTCGAAACGGTACTCGGATCCGGCCAGGTCATTGTCCCAATTGGCGGTGTCGAGCAATGGCACGGCGGTGCCGAGTGACTGCGGGTCGAGCGCTGAGGGAAGTTCCGGCACCACCGGTTCCGGCGCCGGATTGGCGGCAACACGCTTGTTGACCATCACCCAGCGGACATAATCCAGCACCTCGGTGCCGTTTTCGGTGTAGCCGGTCGAGCGCACATAGACGACGCCGGTCTTGCCGTTGGAGTTCTCTTTCTTGCCGATCACCTCGGAGACGGTGGAAATGGTATCTCCCGGGAAAACCGGTGCCAGGAATCGGCCGCCCGCATAACCCAGATTGGCGACGGCATTCAGCGAGATGTCCGGCACTGTCTTGCCGAAGACGATATGAAAGGTCAGCAGGTCGTCGACCGGGGCGTGGGAATAACCCAGGGATTTTGCGAAAGCGTCTGAAGACTGAACCGCAAAGCGAGAGCCGTAAAGCGCGGTATAAAGCGCCTGGTCACCGCTGGTGACGGTGCGCGGCGTTGCGTGGCGGATGACCTGTCCCACCTTGAAGTCTTCGAAGAAATTGCCGCGATTGGTCTTGCTCACCTGTGCCTCCCGGTTCTGATTTGTCGGAGAGGATTAAGCCCGCTGCGGTGCACACAAGCAAGTCAGACGTTTTGCCGATGACCTTGTGAATGCAAGTCGAGGCTTTGGCATCCTGTGGCAACGCAGGAGCGGTTGCCGGTTGGCAGAGGGCGCTCGGCTATTTGCCGGCCGGGTCGGGCAGCGCACCGCAAAAGCCGCCGCTTGGGGCGGTGCCGGAGCCCAGAGCCAGAAGTTTCGGGGCCTTGTAGGGATTGGGCGGTGTCGCAGATGCATCGAGAGCAATCATTGCGGCAAGTCCGGCAAGGGCGACGGAAGCTGTTACCAGCCGGGTCATGATCTTGCCTCCAGCTTCAGGAGCGGGCGCAGTTTCACGCCGTAGATCGATCCGACAAAGGCGGCCGCGAACCAGACCCAGCCGTGCAGGCTGCCGGTCGAGATGCCGGAAAAGAACGCGCCGACATTGCAGCCGAAGGCAAGGCGTGAGGAATAGCCCAGCAGAAAGCCCGCGACCATTGCGGCGAGCCAGGCCTGGGCCGGCAGCGACTGGATTTTCTGTGACAGGCCGCCGGTGCGCCAGCTGGCGACCAGAAAGGCACCCAGGATGATGCCGATATTGGTGAGGGACGTGTAATCCGTCAGCAGGCTATGGGTCAGGCGCTCGACGGAGGCAGGTGCACTCCAGAAAGCGGATCCGGAAAGATCCGCCCCGGCTGCAGATGCCGCCTTTGCAGCCCAAAGGCCAAGGCCATAGACAACGCCCCAGGGTTGGCCGGCCACGATCAGGTTCAGGATGGCAAGGGCGGCCAGCAGCACAGCTGCAATTATCAACCGGCGAGGCAGGCGCCGGTTTTCGGGAGCTGCCAGTTTCCAGAGCACTGCGGCGATTGCCGAAAGTCCGAGGAGGGTAATCGCCGCGCCTTGCCAGCCGGACAGGGTCAGAACGGGCAATGCCCCAAGATCTGTCCACCAGATCAGGTGATAGGCCCCGGCAAAGCTGCCGATGGCAAAGAGAGGCAGGGCGACAAGGGAAACCGCGTTGCCGGACCCGGCATTGACCAGGGTGCCGGACCCGCATCCAAGCACGACCTGCATGGCAGCGCCGAAGACGAAGGCTCCCGCGATCATGGCAAAGCCGATTGGACCCTGTGCGCCGCTCAGCTCGCCCTGGTTTGCGGCAAGCAGGGGAAAGGCCACCAGTGAGACAAGGGCGATCGACAGAAGCTGCGCCCAAAGGCCGCCCGGGTCCCGGCGCAGGATCATCGCACGCCAGGGGCCGGCAAAACCGAAGCGCAGGCCTTCCAACACGATGCCGAAGCCAAGGCCGACGGCAAGCAACAGGCCATACCGGCCACCAACCAGAAGGGCGGTGGCCAGAACGGCTGCAAGGGCGGCCAAAACAAGACCGCCGCGGTGCCAGATTGGCGTCGCAGCGGCGGTATGAATGTCTGCGGCTGTGGTCACGTCAGTTCAGTATCTGGTTTATCAGGTTCTGTACGAGACCCGGTGTGTTGGCCATCTCGTTTCCGGACTGGGAATATTCGACCATGGAGCCCGCGTAAAGCTTTGCGTTTTCCACTCCGGCGACTTCGGACACCGCAAACCAGTGAGCTGCGGCCCAGTGACCGGTGTTGCAGAAGGAAACCGTATCCTTGCCGTCTTCGACACCAAGCGATGCTTTCAGCGCGGCAGGATCGATGGCGGTGGACATTGTTGGCGAGCCTTCCTTGAAGAACGCTGTGTAGGTGTGGTTGATGGCGGTCGGCAGGGTTCCCGGACGCGAGGCAGCTTCATGCGCCTTCTTGCCATTGAAGAAGTCTGCCGGGCGAGCATCTACCAGAAGCGCGTTCGACTCGCCTGCAGCGACGGCGGAAACGTCTGCCGTGGTGGCCAGCCAGGTGTCGTCAAAGGTCAGTTCCAGCTCGCTCGGAAAGGCGGATTCGGCCGTGGCGTTGACCGGAAGGCCGGCGGCTTTCCAGGACTCCAGGCCACCGTTCAGGATCGACAGGTCGGTGAAGCCGGTGGATTTCAAGGTCCAGTAGACACGCGCGGCAGAGCCGAAGTCCGTATCGGTCTTGCCTTCGGACAGGATCACGATTGGCGTATCCTGCTCCAGGCCGAGTTCTTCCAGTTCGGCTTCCAGCTTTTCAACATCCACAAGGCCACCGGGGTTTTCCGCCGGTCCGCGGAACATGCGATAGGGCGCAAACAGCGCGCCGTCTGCATGGCCTTTCTCGTATCCCTCGTTGCGGATGTCCAGAAGCACCGGCTCCACGGTGTCCAGCGACGCGGACAGCTCGGCAGCCTCCACCAGTGGGCCGAAGCTTGCGGCGGTGGCGGATGTGGCGAGGCTTGCGGTCATCGCCAGTGCGAGAGCGAAATGTTTCATTGGTTCAGCCTTCCTTGTGCGCGGTTGCCCTGAGGCCAGGCGCTTCAATTCTCAGGCGGAATTTTAAGGGGTTCCCGGTCGGGAGGCGTGGGATGGCGTTTCAATTTCCGTCACCGGACTGACAATTTAAACCAAGGCGCACATGCGCCGTGGCAATTGGTTGCGGCAAAGGTTTGAAGACAGCCTCAAGTCTTCTGGTCTGCCGGCGAAACAAGTGGGCCCTGAAAACCGGGGAAGGGAAACCAAAACCTCATTTTGAGGAAGCGCGAAGCGCTGTCTCGAAGAATGGGCGGCAGTTTTCGGAGCAAGTACCCATCCTTCGAGACGCCGCTGACGCGGCTCCTCAGGATGAGGTGCGATGGAAACTGGTCTTGAAAAAGCAAAAAGCCCGGGACAGTGCCCGGGCTTTTTCTGGTTCTTCAAATCAGGCTTATGCCGATTCCTTGTTCGCCGCACGTTCCGCGCGCTTGCGCTCATGCGGGTCGAGGACGGCCTTGCGCAGGCGGATGGAGTCTGGCGTGACTTCCACCAGTTCGTCGTCTGCGATGTAGGAAAGCGCTGCTTCCAGGGTCAGCTTCTTCGGCGTGGTCAGCTTGACAGCGTCGTCCTTGCCGGCGGAGCGGATGTTGGTGAGCTGCTTGCCCTTCAGCACGTTCACTTCCAGGTCGTTGCCGCGGGTGTGTTCGCCGATGATCATGCCCGGATAAACCTTGGTGCCCGGATCGATCATCATCGGGCCGCGGTCTTCCAGGTTGAACAGGGCATAGGCAACTGCCTCGCCGGTGCCGTTGGACAGCAGCACGCCGGTGTGACGGCCCTGGATCGGACCCCGGTGCGGCTCATAGCCATGGAACAGACGGTTGAAGATCGCCGTGCCGCGGGTGTCGGACAGCAGTTCGGACTGGTAACCGATGAGGCCGCGGGTCGGAGCGTGGAACACCAGACGGGTGCGGCCACCGCCGGACGGCTTCATTTCCAGAAGGTCGGCCTTGCGTTCCTGCAGCTTCTGAACCACGACGCCGGAATGTTCTTCATCAACGTCGATGATGACTTCCTCGATCGGCTCCAGGCGGTTGCCGGCATCGTCATACTGATAGACGACGCGCGGACGGCCAACTCCAAGCTCGAAGCCTTCACGGCGCATGTTCTCGATCAGGATCGCCAGAAGAAGTTCGCCGCGGCCGGAGACGACAAATGCGTCCGGCTCGTCGGTGTCTTCCACCTTCAGGGCGACGTTGCCTTCTGCTTCCTTCTTCAGGCGGTCGCGAATGACGCGGGACTGAACCTTGGAGCCTTCGGTGCCGGCCAGCGGGCTGTCGTTGACGCGGAAGGTCATGGACAGCGTCGGCGGATCGATCGGCTGAGCCTGCAGGGATTCATTGACCGACGGGGCGCACAGCGTATCGGCAACGGTTGCCTTGGTCAGGCCCGCGATGGCGACGATGTCGCCCGCTTCACCCTTTTCGATCGGCTGACGTTCCAGGCCACGGAAAGCAAGGATCTTGGAGATACGGCCGTTTTCAACGACGCTGCCGTCACGGGAGAGCGCCTTGATCGGCATGTTCGGCAGAGCGGTGCCCGACACGATACGGCCGGTCAGGATGCGGCCCAGGAACGGGTCGGATTCGATGGTGGTTGCCAAGATGCGGAAATCGCCCGGCTGGGCTTCCGGCGGTGACACCTTGTCGAGGACCATGTCGAAGAGCGG
This sequence comes from Labrenzia sp. CP4, assembly GCF_001579905.1. Classification (NCBI taxonomy): domain Bacteria; kingdom Pseudomonadati; phylum Pseudomonadota; class Alphaproteobacteria; order Hyphomicrobiales; family Stappiaceae; genus Labrenzia; species Labrenzia sp. CP4. The sequence goes on from NZ_CP011927.1 coordinate 539,072, forward strand.
ATCCATGCTGTCCTGCGGGCCGTTCGGCTCCAGAGCCATCCATTCCTGCTTGGCCGAACCGTAGAGCACCGGGAAGTCGAGCTGGTCTTCATTGGCGTCGAGGGCTGCGAACAGGTCGAAGACCTCGTCCAGCACTTCATCGGCACGCTGTTCCGGCTTGTCGATCTTGTTGATGGCGACGATCGGCTTCAGGCCGAGCTTGAGGGCCTTGCCGAGCACGAACTTGGTCTGCGGCATCGGGCCTTCAGCAGCGTCCACCAGAAGGATCACGCCGTCGACCATGTGTAGGATACGCTCGACTTCGCCGCCGAAGTCGGCGTGGCCCGGTGTGTCCACGATGTTGATGCGGGTGTCTTTCCAGACCAGCGAGGTGACCTTGGCCAGAATGGTGATGCCGCGCTCACGCTCGATATCGTTGGAGTCCATCATCCGTTCTTCGGTACGCTGGTTGTCGCGGAAGGCACCGGATTGCTTCAGAAGAACGTCGATGAGTGTGGTTTTGCCATGGTCAACGTGCGCGATGATGGCAATATTACGAAGGTTCATGAGTGGCTCCAAAAGACAGAACGGGCCCTTGGGGACCCGCAGCTTGTCTGGAAGTTGATTATGCTATGGATCGGCATCCGCGCCGAATTTGGCGCCTTTATACGTGGCGCGAGGGAATTGTGCAACGCAATGTCACATCTACGCATTGACAGTGCTTCCTGAAGCACCGTATTCGTAAGGTAACCTTACTAAAATGGGGTGGCGATGGGAGTTCCAACTCCGAATGTCGGTGTCACCATGCTGGTCGTTGATCTGGCACGGTTGCTGCGGCGAAACTTCGAGGCGGAGTTATCCAAGGTCGACACTGGTCTGACTGCCGGAGAAGCGCGTACGCTGTTTTATGTCTGGCGACTTCCGGGTCAACGGCAGGCTGTTCTGGCAGATGCGATGTATGTCGAGCCTATGACCCTGGTCGGGTACCTCGACACGCTCGAAAAGGCCGGATTGATCCGCCGCTGCCAGGACCCGAACGACCGCCGGGCCAAGATAATCGAGCTGACGCCGTCGGCCGATCCATTGCTTGAGAAAATTGGGACTGCCCTGCAAGAGGTGCGCTCCAGGGCGCTTGAGGACATTCCCGCCGACCAACGGCAGATACTGGAATCGCTTCTGCAGACCATGAAAGACAGCCTGCTGCAGGAGGTTTCCAAAGGGAAACAGAAATGACCGCCGACAGCTCAATCATGAGCGCAAGACGTACATCGCTTCTCGGGGCCGGGCTTGTCGCTATCGGCCCCATTTCGATGGCGCTTTATACCCCGGCCATGCCGGCCCTGGTCGAAGCCTTCGGGACCACCGATTCAGCGGTCAAGCTTACGCTGACGGCGTATTTCGCCGGTTTTGCCGTCACGCAGCTGGTTTGCGGCCCTCTGACGGACGCCTTTGGGCGCAAGCCGGTCACGATCGCCTTCCTTGTCCTCTATCTCGTCTCAAGCGTGCTGGCGACCTTCGCGCCGACTGTCGAGTTCATGGTCTTTGCCCGAGCCCTTCAAGGTGTGGGGGCCGCGGTCGGCATCGCGGTGTCGCGCGCCATCGTCCGCGACCAGTTTACCGGCCAGGCCTCTGCCAGGATCATGAATACGATCGCGATGATGCTGGCCCTTGGTCCGGCGATCTCACCCACTATCGGCGGGATCGTGCTGGAACTGTTCGGCTGGCAGGAAGTGTTCTGGTGCATGGTGATCTACGGTGCGTTGCTGATGGTTGCAGTGCTCGTGTTTCAGGTTGAAACCAACCCGCAGCCGGGCAAGCATCACCTCAATCCACGGCAACTTGCGATCAACTACGGCACCTTGCTGAAGGACCCGAGGTTTCTGGCGCCAAGCCTTCTCATCGGTTTCGGGCTCGGCAACCTTTATGCACTGGCGACCGTCCTGCCTTTCATCCTGATCTATGAGGTCGGTCTGACGCCGTCCGCCTTCGGGCTGACCATGATCATCCAGTCGGGCTCTTTCATTTCTGGAACCATCCTCACGGGTCGTCTGCTTCGCTTCTTCGAAGCCCGCAAGCTGGTGCCCTATGGGCTTAGCCTCTGGGTCGTTGCGTCAACGCTGATGTGCTATGTCACGCTCACCCATGAACCGACGATCCTGACGGTGATGGGGCCGGTGGCGCTGTTCACCTTCGCGCTGGCGCTGGTTCTGCCGGCAAGCTTCACCGAATCCATGGCGCCGTTCCCGCATATCGCCGGTTCGGCAAGTTCCATGCTCGGCTTTCTGCAGTTCGGTGGCGGCATTGTCGCCAGCCTCGCGATCGCTGCACTCGGAGAGCCGATCCTCGGTCTCGCTTTCATTCTGCCGGGTATGCCCATCGCCGGCATCATTCTGTTCCTGATCCTGCGCAGCCAGATCCGTCAGCCGGCGGCGGCGGAGTAGGCGCACATTTTCCGCCTCTCCGTCGTCATCCCGGCCAAGCGCAGCGCGAGCCGGGACCGGGGAGGCACAGCGCCGAATGATAAGTCTCCATCGGAAACACCTCGGCTCTTCGGTCCCGGATCTCCGCTTCGCTGCGTCCGGGATGACGAAGGTAGGTTTTTAAAACAAACGGGCCGGTTTCCCGGCCCGCTCTTTTTTCTGGAAACTCTGATCAGGCCTTGCGAACCGGATCCAGCGTGACGGTGTGCAGTTCGACGTCGTCACGGTCCATCAGGCGGACGGTGAGCTGTTCGCTCTGGCCGTCGATGTCGACCAGGCCGAAGAACTGCAGCCCCATGGACGGGGGCAGGTTGGCTCCCTGTTCGGCGGTCGGGGCCTTGATGTACTTAAGCTCCGGGCCGAAGGTCATGTCGAGATCGTTCGGGCCGAAGGTGCCGGCATGGATCGGGCCGGAGACGAATTCCCAGAACGGCTTGAAGTCCTGGAACTGGGCCTTGTCCGGATTGTAGTAATGCGCGGCGGTGTAGTGCACATCGGCGGTCAGCCAGACGATGTTGTCGATGTCTGCCGTCTTGATGAAGCGCAGCAGATCGGCGAATTCCAGTTCTCGGCCTTTCGGTGCGCCGTGGTCGCCGTTGGCAACCGCTTCGGCGCCGGCCTGGTCTTTCCAGTTGTCCCAGACGATCAGGCCGATCGGCATGTCGCAGGCGATGACCTTCCAGGTGGCGTTGGAATTCAGAAGTTCACGCTTCAGCCAGGCAAGCTGCTCGGCGCCGAGGATGCGCGAAGCCGGTGTCATGGTGTCTTCCATCGATGCGCCGTTCGGCCCGCGATAGGAGCGCAGGTCCAGGAAGAATACGTCCAGCAGCGGACCATAGGCGATCTTGCGGTAGACGCGGCCCGGCTCGGCCGGGGTGTAGCGGATGGGAGCCAGCTCGTGGAAAGCCCGGCCGGCGCGAGCGGCCAGAAGGTGGATGTTCTTCTCGCTGTAGCGGTCGTCAGACAGGAGATCCTTGGAGGACGACCAGTTGTTGACGACTTCATGATCGTCCCACTGGAAGAAGGTCGGCACTTCCGCGTTGAACGCCTTGAGGTTCTCGTCCATGAGGTTGTATTTCCACTGGCCGCGGTATTCGTCCAGCGTTTCGGCAACCTTGGACTTTTCTGCCGTGACGATGTTCTTCCAGACGGTGCCGTCCTTGAGCTCGACGGTTTCCTTCATCGGGCCATCGGCATAAATCGTGTCGCCGGAGTGGATGAAGAAGTCCGGCTGATGTTTTGCCATGGTGGCGTAGGTTTTCATGCCGCCGCGGTCGGTATCGATCCCCCAGCCCTGACCGGCGGTATCGCCCGACCAGGCGAAACGAATGTTGCGGCGGGACGCCGGGGCGGTGCGGAACCGGCCGGTGATCGGCTCGGATACGGCATTGACGTCGTTCAGGTTGGCAAAGGCGACGCGGTAGAAGACTTCCTGATCGGACGGCAGGTTCTCAAGCAGTCGCTTGACGGCAAAATCCGAGTCGGGAAGCGCATTGATCGGGGCAAGGCGCCGCGGCGTTTCGAACGTGCCGGTCGTGTCGACTTCCACCAGCATTTGCGCCGGACGGTCCGAGCGGGCCCAGATCATGCCGGAATTGGCATTAACGTCGCCGGACTGAAGGCCGTGCGTGATCTGCGGACGCGAGGCCGCACGCGAGAGGCCCGGCATGGCCAGCGGTGAGGCCAGTACCAGACCGGTAGCAACCGATGATTTCAGAAAATTGCGTCGAGAAACGTTTGAAGACATTTTCAAGCTCCGTGGCTGGGGACCGCAGGGGCGAGTCCCTTGGCAAAAACATCAGGTGCTGAAGCTCCGTGACAGACGGATGTCTGTTCCAAGACCGTTTCCCGAATTTTTGATGACGGCGTGTACAGATTGCCGGAAAACCCCCGCCGAACGATTGAACCTCCAAATTGCTTCCAAATCGTGATCGTCCACAGCCTTGGAGCGGGGTCAAGCAGGGTGAAGTCGCATTGGTGCCGCTTGACCGTCGGTGTCAGACGGGCCAAACACGTGCCTGACCGTCAAAAGGACGCAATGATGCCGACCCCGACAGCCTACGAGCCGCCGCGTTTCGACGCCGGACACCAACGCCCCCACGTGATGGGGATCCTGAACGTGACCCCGGATTCCTTTTCCGATGGCGGGCGCCACGCCAATGCGGATGCCGCCTTGCGGCGTGCACAGGAAATGATTCTGGAAGGGGCCGATATTCTGGATGTCGGCGGTGAAAGCACGCGGCCGGGGTCCGAACCGGTGCCACTGGACCTGGAATGGTCGCGGCTCGATCCGATCCTCGATCAGGTGATCGACATGGGAACGCCCGTATCGATCGATACCTACAAGGCGGAGATCGCGCGCCGCGCCTGCGCGGCAGGGGCGGTCATCGTCAATGATGTGTGGGGTCTGCAAAAGGATCCAGCCATGGCTGAGGTTGTTGCCGAGGCCGGCGTGCATGTAGTTATGATGCATAACCGTCTTGCCGCCGATGCCGGACTGGACATTCTTTCGGACATCGACCGGTTCTTCGAAATCTCGATGGAGCTGGCGGAAAAGGCAGGGATTGCCAGGGAAAAGCAGATCCTTGATCCGGGCTTTGGCTTCGGCAAGACCATCAACCAGAATTTCATCGTCCTGAACCGTTTCGAAACGCTGAAGAAACACGGCCTGCCCCTGTTGGCGGGTGCGTCGCGCAAGCGCATGATCGGTGCCGTGCTGGAAGCGGAAACGGAAGACCGGCTGTTCGGATCCGTTGCCGTTCACATGACGGCCATGCTGAAAGGGGCTTCGATTGTGCGGGCGCATGACGTAAGTCCACATGCCGATTGCGTGCGTATGATCGAGGCAACCCGCCTGGAACGGAACCCTGTCGAATGAATGCCGAAAATGCGATGGCTGACGCCCCGACCCGTTGTGCGCTCGGGCTCGGATCCAACCTTGGTGACCCGAAGGCCAATCTGGATGAGGCGATCCGCCGGCTGGAGGAAACACCCGGCGTCATGCTGGTGTCCCGGTCCTCCGATTACCGGACGCCGCCCTGGGGGCCGGTGCCGCAGGACGATTTCCGCAATTGCTGCGTGGTGATCGATACCACCATGAGCCCGCAGGCGCTGCTGAAGCGCTGTCTTGAAATCGAGACCGAACTCGGACGTGTGCGCGACGTGCGCTGGGGCCCAAGGACGCTGGACATCGACGTTCTGATCTACGGTCTGCAAAAGGTCGCCGAAAACGACCTCGAAATCCCGCACCCGCGCATGGGCGACCGGGCCTTCGTTCTGATCCCGCTCGCCGAAATCTGGCCCGACGCCCCATTGGGCGACGGCCGCACCGCGATGGAAGCATTGGAAACCTGCCCGGACCAGGATGGCGTGGTGAAGCTGGACGGGTGAAGTTTTGAACCGAGCGGCGATAGCGCCGGGGCGGTAAAACCGACGGTCGGAACGTTAATTTAAACATTCTTGGACAGGATTCGGCTGGAGATTATCCAGGTCCCGTATTCATGTCAGTTGTTCAAAGTCTGAAAAATGCTCTTGAGAAGCGGCATCTCCTGTCGGCGGACACGCTCGTGTTTGCCTTTGGGGCTATCCTGATCCCGAATGCCGTCTTCATTTTTCTCAGCTTGTTCTACTGCCCTTTCCGGACGTTCTTCGTTCTCCTGTTGTCCTTGATCTGTCTGCTGGGTCTCTACCTGCATCGGTCTGTCTTCTTTGTTCTGCTTCTTGCGGTGATGACCGTTGACGTTCTTGTCCTGATTTCCAACTTTTTCCAGATGCCGTTGCCAATGCTGGTGGACTCCCTGCGTTACGCTGGCAATCTCAGCCTGATGAATTCTGCAGTCTATCTTGCTGCCGCCATTGTTCTGCTGGTGTCCTTTGCCCTGACGTACAAAGTCGTGGTTCGCACCCGTCAGAACCGCCAGACAGTGAACCTGGCGCCTTTTTTCGTGGTGCTGGCGATCTACGCCGGGTTCGACTGGTGGGCGAATTCCCTGCCTCAGGAATATGCGCTGGCAGCCACGAGCGTTGAGGAAAGCTATGTGCCAACCGACGATGCGGCCAGTCTCTACAGCGGCCTGGAAGATCATCTGGACGATGCACAAAAGCGCAATGTGCTTGTGGTGATGGTGGAAGGCCTGGGCGCGTTTGCCTCGCAGGAACTGCGAGACCTGATCTGGCAGCCTCTGTTGGAACGCGATGTTGCCGATCACTATGTCGTTGAACAAGGCGACGCGGTGTATTTCGGGTCGACGACTTCCGGCGAGGTTCGCGAGCTTTGCAATCTCAAGGCGGATTATCGGGATTTTCGCGATCGGGAGAGTGGTGAGTGTCTGCCGCTGAAAGCCGTCCAGGCGGGATACCGCACAGCCGCGTTTCACGCCTTTACGGGCAACTTCTTCGAACGGTTCGATTGGTATCCGAAGATCGGCTTCCAGGACCTCTTCTTCATGGAAAACAAACTTGGGTTTGGCGCCGACCGAACCCTGCCCCTGTGCGGGATCGCTTTCCAGGGATATTGCGATGAAGACGCTGCCGAAGCCGTTGGGAAATTTCTGTTGGAAGCTGACGGTGACCGCAAGTTTGCCTATTGGCTTACGCTGAATTCCCACAAGCCGGTCAACCCCGGCGAAGTACCGCCTAGATTTTCCTGTGACGATGGCGGCGGTGTTTTTGGAGATGTCGAACTTTGCCGGATGGCGGAGCAGTGGGTGAATGTCTCACATCTGGTCAAGGCGATAGCGCTTGATGAAAGTCTCGCGGAAACCGAAATTGTGCTTGTCGGCGATCACCATCCGCCTCTTTTTTCGCGGAGTGCGCGCAACAAGTTTGCTCCAGGAAGAGTTGCCTGGCTTCACCTTAGGCCCAAAAGAGACGAGCAACAGACACTTGCGGCAAAGTTGTCAGCTACCCAGAACTAGTATGGCTGTTCTGGGAGCAAGATCTGACTTGGGTGGTAATCTGTTACAGTTTGGCTGGTCGTTTCAACGCGTTGCCAGTCCAACAAAACTCTCCATGTGAAACCCGGCTGTTGCCTGGCTTTGTCGGTGCTCCTGGCCAAAGGGGCAGGCCCGTCTTGCCAGGCAGCCGGACCAGCAATCGAGGTTGCGGCTGGTCGCCAGATGGTTTCGGCAGTCGGTGACCTTGTAGCCTTCGTGCACCGTGACGGCACCGACCGGGCAAACCGTGAGGCAAGGTGCATCGGTGCAGGTCGGGCAGGGGCCGTCCATCGTGACCGGCGTCGGTCCGTCAAAGGGTTCCGCACTCAGAAACGCTGCGCGGAAGCCGGCCCAGGGGCCGAAGGTCCGGTGGGTGAGAACGCCGAGCGGGCTTTGGGAGAAGCCGCCGCACTTCATCGCCCATTGCTGGAACGGGTGATAGGGCGGGCCTTCGAAGGGAAACACCGGTTCGTAGCCGGATGCCTCGGCAAGGTCCAAAAGGCTGCGTCGCGTGTAGCGGTCGAGAGGATCCGGGTCGCCGTTTTTGTATTCCGGACTTGCCGTCAGGTGCGGCCAGATCGACGGACCGGTACTGCCGATCAACAGAAGGCTTCGGGCCTGCTTGCCGCTGGCAAGAGGTGGAACGGCAACGGTGCCATCAGGAGCAAAGCCGCCGAGCAACAAAAAACCGGCGGCAGCAAGGTTCTGTTCGAGCTTTGCTGCCGCCGGTGTTGTCATGTCAGAGATCTCAGCCGATCCGGTCGCGCTTGGCGAGGGTGCGCAGGCGCAGGGCATTCAGCTTGATGAAGCCGGCGGCGTCCTTCTGGTCGTAAGCACCCTGGTCGTCCTCGAAGGTGACCAGCTCTTCGGAATAGAGCGAATAGGGCGAGGACCGGCCGACGAGGATGACGTTGCCCTTGTAGAGCTTCAGCTTGACGGAGCCGGTGACATGCTCCTGGCTCTTGTCGATGAGCGCCTGCAACATTTCGCGCTCCGGCGAGAACCAGAACCCGTTGTAGATCAGCTCGGCGTAACGCGGCATCAGTTCGTCCTTCAGGTGCGAGGCACCGCGGTCGAGCGTGATGGATTCCATGGCGCGGTGCGCCGTCAGGAGGATGGTGCCGCCCGGCGTTTCGTAGATGCCGCGGCTCTTCATGCCGACGAAGCGGTTCTCGACCATGTCGAGACGGCCGATGCCGTTGTCGCGGCCATAGTCGTTGAGTTTGGCAAAGAGCGTTGCCGGCGACATCTTCTCGCCATTGAGGGAGACGGCGTCGCCCTTTTCGAAGCCGATTTCGATATAGGTGACTTCGTCCGGTGCCTCGGTCGGGTCAACCGTGCGCTGGAACACGTAGTTCGGTGCTTCCTCGGCCGGGTCTTCCAGCACTTTGCCTTCCGATGAGGAGTGCAGCATGTTGGCGTCGACGGAGAACGGAGCTTCGCCGCGCTTGTCTTTCGGAACCGGGATCTGGTGCTGTTCGGCGAATTCCAGAAGGTCGGTCCGGGACTTGAAGGTCCAGTCGCGCCACGGCGCGATCACCTTGATGTCCGGGTTGAGGGCATAGGCGGACAGTTCGAAACGCACCTGGTCGTTGCCCTTGCCGGTTGCGCCATGGGCAATCGCGTCGGCGCCGGTTTCCTCGGCAATCTCGATCAGGCGCTTGGAAATCAGCGGCCGGGCGATGGAAGTGCCCAGCAGGTAGACGCCTTCATAGACAGCGTTGGCGCGGAACATCGGGAAGACGAAGTCGCGAATGAATTCCTCGCGCAGGTCGTCGATGTAGATTTCCTTGATGCCGAGCATTTCGGCTTTCTTGCGCGCCGGCTCCAGTTCCTCGCCCTGGCCGAGATCGGCGGTGAAGGTCACCACTTCGCAGCCCAGTTCGGTCTGCAACCATTTCAGGATGATGGAGGTGTCGAGGCCGCCGGAATAGGCCAGCACGACTTTTTTGATGTCACCTTGCGCCATTTTGGGAAAAATCCAGTTCGATGTTCCTGGCGGTTTCCCGCCGATGAAAATTTGCGGCAATTTAGCCGGTTCTATGCATGGCGCAAGCCCCGCGATGCACTCATTTCGTCGCGTTTCGCTCTACACGGGACGATCTGCCATGTCGGGAAATTTTGGCGGGTGCCCGTTACTGCGCCGCCACTGTTTGCGCGGTTGCCTTGGCGCCGTATCGGGCCAGGAACATGTCGACGCTTTCCTCGATGATCCGTTCCATCTCGGGGCGGGTCGTCACGCGGCCGCTGTGGATGTTCGGGTAGAAAGATCGGGCCTTGATCAGGCCGAGAAATTGCGTGGCCGCCAGGGATGGGTCGTCGGCCGTGAGCTTGCCTTCGCGCGTGGCGCGATCCATGAACTCGGTAAAGACGGAGATCTTGGTCATGCGGCTGTCCATATCGGCTGCAAGGGCCGGGTCTCGGATCGTTTCGCTCATGACCATGCGGGCCAGGCTCATGAAGCAAGGGTTGATCATGAGCTCGCCTTCGGCCCAGCCGAGACGCACAAGGGCATCGCGAATGGGCGCCGCCGGGTCGTAAGCGACTTCAAGCGCCGAGTTGATCTGATCGGCAAGGCACTGGTTGATCTCCTTGAAAAGCACGTCCTTGCTTTCAAAGTGATTGTAGACCGTGCGCTTGGAAACCTGGGCTCGCTCGGAAATCCGGTCCATGCTGGCTCCGGCATAACCCTTTTCCTGAAACTCCGCGATTGCAGCCTCGACGATCTGCTTCTTTTTCTGATCCGATACGGACATTACTTACTCATATATACCCCGTTGCATTATCTGTCAGACGACAGGACCCCCGCCTCTTTAATCCCAAAAATCGCGCCCTATGTAAACTCTGGCGTTTACAGATGTGCAGTTACGAACTAAACTGCACGGTGTAGTTTACATCCTTTAGCCAGAATTGGCCAGCCAAAGGAGACGCCTCCTCATGTCAGTGACATTAAAAATCAACGGGGAAACGCGTACGCTCGACGCGGATCCCGAGAGCCCCCTGCTGTGGGCTCTGCGCGACGAGCTGGGAATGACGGGGACAAAGTTCGGTTGCGGCATCGCTTCCTGCGGTGCCTGCACGGTTCACATGGACGGTATTCCGGTCCGGTCCTGCCAGACGTTCGTCGGCGACCTTGAAGGCGCTGAAATCACAACGATCGAAGGTATCGACGGCAAGGCGGCTGCTGCTGTCCAGGCCGCCTGGAACGAGCTGGACGTGCCGCAATGCGGGTATTGCCAGTCAGGCCAGATCATGGCCGCAACTGCCTTGCTTGCCGAAACGCCCAAGCCGACCGACGAGGACATCGACGCAGCCATGGACGGCAATGTCTGCCGCTGCGCCACCTATGCCCGGATCCGCAAGGCTATCCACCTTGCTTCAGACAAGATGGAGGCCTGAGCCATGCTGCATCTCCTGAAACAACCGCTGGCAGCCGCAATGCCGACACGGCGTACCTTCCTGAAGATGTCCGCCGGCACCGTTGGTGGCCTGGTGCTTGCCATGAACCTGCCGCGTTCGACTGCCTCGGCCGCCGAAGGCGAGTTCATCCAGCCGTTCGTTCACATCCGTCCGGACAACACGGTGGTGGTGCTGTCCAAGCACTTCGACATGGGGCAGGGCACGGCCAGTGGTCTGTGCAGTCTGGTCGCCGACGAGCTCGACGCTTCCTGGGAGCAGGTCACTGTCGAATTCGCACCGTCCAATCCGCAGGTCTATGCCAACTCGCTGTTCGGCGTGCAGGGCACCGGCGGGTCCACGGCAATGGCGAACTCGTTCATGCAGTACCGTCAGGCCGGTGCCGCGGCAAAGGCGATGATCATTGCCGCCGCGGCAAAGGAATGGGGTGTGCCAGCGGGTGAAATCACCGTGTCGGGCGGCGTGGTCTCTCATGATGCGGACAAGTCCGCGACCCTGGGTGAGCTTGCCGGTCTTGCCGCCAACGAGGACGTTCCGGCAGAGCCGACACTGAAGACACCGGACCAGTGGGTCTACATCGGCAAGTCCTTCCCGCGTCTCGACGTCAAAAACAAGACCGTCGGCGCGCCCAGGACCTACACGATGGACTTCCAGCGTGATGACCTGCTGGTTGCCGTTGTTGCCCGCTCTCCCCGTTTTGGCGGCAAGGTGAAGTCGTTTGACGCCACCGAAGCCAAGAAGGTGCCGGGCGTCGTCAACGTGCTGCAGATCCCGAACGGGGTAGCGGTGATCGCCAAGTCCACCTGGCCGGCAATCAAGGGGCGTTCCCTGCTTGAGATCGAGTGGGACGATGCCGAGGCGGAAACACGGTCCAGCGATGCGATGATCGCCGAACTGAAGGACATGACCACCAAGCCGGGTGTGAAGGTTCGCGAAGACGGTGATGTCGACGCGGCGCTGGAAGCTTCGGCCAAGGTCATCGAAGCCGACTATGACTTCCCGTTCCTGGCCCATGGCGCCATGGAACCGCTGGACATCGCCATGATGTTCGACGGTGAAACCGCGGAATTCTGGTTCGCTTCCCAGATCCCGACCATCGATCACAACGTGGCGGCCACCGTACTCGGCATTCCGTTCGAGAACGTCAAGATCAACACCTTGTGGGCAGGCGGGTCCTTCGGGCGCCGCGCCCAGGCCGATGCGCATCCGGTCGTGGAAATTACCACGCTGGCCAAGGCGATGCAGGCCGCCGGCATGGCGCCGGCTCCGGTGAAGATCGTCTGGACCCGTGAGGATGACATGGCCGGTGGATACTACCGTCCGATGTCGGCTCACCGGCTGCGGGTCGGGCTTGATGACCAGGGCAACGTGACGGCGTTCAAGTACAACATCGCCGCCAAGTCCATCGTCAAGGGCACGCCTTTCGAAGCCATGCTGATGAAGGACGGTGTCGACCACAACATGACCGAAGGCGCGCATGACACCACTTATGCGTTTCCGCTGATGAACATGGACCAGTCCTTCCAGGAAACGAAGGTCCCGGTTCTGTGGTGGCGTTCGGTCGGTCACACCCACACGGCCTACGTCATGGAAACCATGATCGATCGTCTGGCCAAGGAAGCCGGCAAGGATCCGGTTGCCTATCGCCTCGAGATGATCAAGGACGATCCGCGCAAGGTGGGCGTGTTGAAGCTGGCGGCTGAAAAGGCGGGCTGGGACACGCCCTTGCCTGAAGGGCGCCACCGCGGTGTCGCCGTGCACAAGTCCTTCGGTTCCTTTGTGGCGGAAGTGGCGGAAATCTCCTTCCGCGACGACGGCACTGTGAAGGTGGAAAAGGTGACGGCAGCGGTCGACTGCGGCACGCCGATCAACCCGGACAATATCCGGGCACAGGTCGAAGGCGGCATCGGCTACGGCCTTGGTGCGATCCTGCGGAACCAGGTGACGCTCGCCGACGGTGTTGTCGAGGAAACCAACTTCGACACCTACGAGCCGATCCGGATGTCCGACATGCCGGAAATCGAGGTGCATATCGTTCCTTCGAACGAAGCACCGACCGGTATCGGTGAACCCGGTACTCCGCCAATCGGCCCGGCTGTCGCCAACGCGATTGCCGCTGCCAAGGGCGAGTGGTCAACCAGCCTGCCGCTGGCAAAGTCCGGTCTCGTCTGAGCCTCGCCAAAGAATACAAAAAGGCCGCCTGCGGGCGGCCTTTTTCATGAGAGCGTAACATTTGCCGGAGGTGCCAAGCGCCGGATTAGAGGCAAATGTGCGATCTATCTATGGTGGTATTATTTCAAGATGAATCCTCAGGTATAAGCATTGATGTAGGAATTAATCTTATTTTCTACCGTTAGTTACATTATTATTGTTTTCAACTTCTCTATTTTTCTAATTTTATCAATATTAACCAACATTAAATTGCTGAGATCTAGCCTTCTCATAATAATTCTACTTCGGGAGGGTGCCTTGGGAACCCGAATCTCAAAACTCAGTTTTCGTCTGCCGGCCATCATCTCCGGTTGTTCGGTTGTGGCCGCGCTGTTTGTAGGCACCCTTGCCTATTGGGTCAGTTCAACGGATCTGGAAGAGCAGGCGGAAGAGCGGCTTTCGGCTCTTGCAAGTGCGCGCGCCGGAGATCTTTCGCACTATCTGGACTCCATCGTGCAGGATCTGCAGGTCACCGCCGCAAGTCCGTTCGTGAAATCCGCACTGGCGGATTTCAAGGAAGGGTGGGCAAGCCAGGAGGGCGATGCCACGGCGAGCCTGCAGAAAGCCTACATTCACGACAATCCGCATCCGACGGGCCAGAAAGACGCGCTGATGCGCGCTGGCGACACCGCCTACGACGAGGCGCATGAACAGTATCATCCGTGGTTCAGCAAGATGCTGAAGACCCGCGGTTACTACGACATCTTCCTGTTCGCGGAGGACGGCTCGCTTGTCTACACGGTGTTCAAGGAACTCGACTACGCAACCAACCTGACCACCGGCAAATACAAGGATACGGATCTGGGCAATGCCTTCCGGGCGGCGTTGAACGGTGGACGGGACGAAGTTCGCTTCTTCGATTTCAAACCATATGCTCCGAGCGCGGATGCACCGGCAAGCTTCATTGCGACACCGGTTTTTGAAGGCGGCAAGCGTGTTGGCGTGCTGGCCTTCCAGATGCCCATCGACAACATCAACAGCGTGATGAGCAGCGCGGCGGGTCTCGGAGAAACAGGGGAGGCCATCCTTGTCGGTGCAGACAAGCTGTTCCGGAACGATTCTTCCAAGACACCCGGACAGAACGATATCCTGACTGCAAGCCTCGATTCGTCTCTGGTGGATCAAGCCCTTGGCGGCAAGCCGGCTTCCGGAAACCTGGAAGGGTTCCGCGACACGGACTATCTGGCCGCTGCAGTGCCTCTGACGTTTTTTGGAGCCAATCTCGCGGTTGTCACGGTCGAGGCACGCGATGAAATTCTCGCGCCGGTGCGGGCGCTGCGCAATCAGATCGCACTGATTTGCCTCGGGATTTTCGGCATCATGATGGCAATCGGCTGGCTGGCTGCACGCTCGATCGTTGCCCCGATCAAAAGCCTTGTCGCCAATGCGGCTCGCCTCGCCGGTGGTGATGTATCCGTCGTCTTTGCGGAAGCAGACCGAAAGGATGAGGTTGGAGAAATCGCGGCCGCCATTGCAGGCTTCAGAGATGGCGTCGCCGAGCAGGCGCGTCTGGAAGAAGCACGAAAGATTGAAGAACAGGCTCGTACGGACCGTCAGCTCCGGATCGAGGCGTTGATCGAGGGCTTCCGCACGCAGTCATCCGAAATGCTCGGTTCCGTTGACGCTGCCATGTCTGAAATGCAAGCCAATGCAAGTTCCATGATGGAAACGGCCTCAGGGGCTTCTGAAGAGGTGAGCAGCGCTGCTGCGGCAACAACCCAGGCATCGGGCAACGTACAGCTTGTTGCGGCCGCCACTGAGGAGCTGTCGTCGTCGATCTCGGAAATCGGTCAACGTGTGGAGGAAACCACGCGGGTGATTGCCGATGCGACCAGCCAGACCCAGGCAAGCACCCAGAAAATGGAAATGCTGTCGTCGGGTTCTGCCAGGATCGGCGAAGTGATCGGCCTTATCCAGGCAATCGCTGAGCAGACCAACCTTCTGGCGCTCAATGCAACGATCGAAGCGGCTCGGGCCGGTGAAGCCGGCAAGGGCTTTGCAGTGGTTGCTGCCGAAGTGAAGGAGCTGGCCACCCAGACCTCCAGGGCGACCGAGGAAATTTCCAACCAGATCGCGGAAATCCAGTCTGCCACCGAGCAGGCAGTGACCGCGATTGAAGGCATCGCTTCCATCATGGTTCGGGCGAACGAGAACACCACCTCGATTGCCGCTGCCGTTCAGGAACAGGATGCGGCCACCGGCGAGATCAGCCGCAGTGCTTCGGAAGCTTCCTCGGGCACACGCGCGGCCAGCGACAACATGTCGAATGTCAGCACTGCCGTGGAAACGACGGCCAATTCGGCGCAGTCGGTGGATCAGGCGACGCAGGTCGCCTCCGAGAAACTGCGTTCGCTGAATACGGCCGTAAACGACTTCCTGCGCGAAGTCGCTGCAGCCTGACGGATCAGGATCTGAAAACAGGAACGGCGGCTCCAGGGAGCCGCCGTTTTTCGTTCAACAGATGATGTTGGCTCAGGAGGCTGCCAGGGCCTCACGGTCCTTCTTTCGCATGCGCTCGGACGCGGATTTCAGCTGTCCGCAGGCGGCGAAGATGTCGCGGCCGCGTGGTGTGCGGATGGGTGAGGCATAGCCGGCGCGGTTGACGATGTCGGCAAATTCCTCGATGCGCTCCCAGTCCGAGCATTCGTAATCGGTACCCGGCCACGGGTTGAAGGGAATCAGGTTGATCTTGGCTGGAATGCCCTTCAGCAGGCGGACCAGTTCAAGTGCATCCTGATTGCTGTCGTTGACGCCCTTCAGCATCACATATTCGAAGGTGATGCGCTTGGCGTTGGACAGGCCCGGATACTGCCGGCAAGCGTCCAGCAGTTCCTTGATGTTCCATTTCTTGTTGATCGGCACCAGCACGTCGCGCAGCTCGTCACGCACCGCGTGCAGCGAAATGGCCAGCATGCAGCCGATTTCTTCACCGGTGCGGAAGATTTCCGGCACGACACCGGAGGTAGACAGGGTGATGCGGCGTTTGGAGAGCGACAGGCCGTCACCATCGGACGCGATCAGAAGCGCCTTCTTGACGTTGTCGAAATTGTAGAGGGGCTCACCCATGCCCATCATGACGATGTTGGTCACCAGACGGCCTTCGGACGGCACGATGGCGCCCTGCGGGGTGTCCGCATGCGGGAAATCGCCCAGCCGGTCGCGCGCAATCAGGATCTGCGACAGAATTTCTTCGGCCGTCAGATTGCGGACCATCTTCTGGGTGCCTGTGTGGCAGAAAGTGCAGGTGAGGGTGCAGCCGACCTGGGAAGAAACGCAGAGCGTGCCGCGGCCTTCTTCAGGAATATAGACGGTTTCAACCTCGACCGGGCGGCCGGCGCCGCGCGCGGGAAAGCGGAACAGCCACTTGCGGGTACCGTCGACGGAGATCTGCTCGGACACAATTTCCGGACGGGCGATCGTGAAGGCTTCGTCCAGCTTCTGACGCAGGTCCTTGGCGATATTCGTCATCTGCGCAAAGTCGGACACGCCGCGCACATAAAGCCAATGCCAGAGCTGGGAGGCACGCATGCGCCATTGCTTCTGCGGCACACCGATGGTGCCGAGCGCTTCACCCAGTTCCTCGCGCGACAGGCCGATCAGCGTCGGCTTGTCTTCGCCGGGCAGGACGGCTTCGGCTGAAACGGTGTGCGCGTTCGGATTGTCCCGCGCGATGTCGAGCGTAATTGCCATGTCGTGATCCGTAATCTCTTCCGGCAGGGTCTTCAGGCGTCTTGGAGCAAGACTACGCGGTCGCCGGGCACCTGACTTGCAGGTCTGATTTCAAGCGCTCCCAAAACCACAAAAAGCGCCGAAAATCAAGTTTGCTGACGTGCAGGGGAGCTATGCAGAGCTGTTTTTACGCAACGACAACGACCCGGATAGGCCGTTTGGCCCGTCCAGGGTGACGTCGAGACTGAAAGGAAACCACCGGCCGACTTCGGCTTTTCGCCCTGCGGATGCAGGGGAAAGCCGGAGAAGCTGCTGCCTGAACGCGTTAGCGGCAGGCAGCGTTGGAGTCGTCGATCG
Organism: Labrenzia sp. CP4; assembly: GCF_001579905.1. NCBI lineage: Bacteria > Pseudomonadati > Pseudomonadota > Alphaproteobacteria > Hyphomicrobiales > Stappiaceae > Labrenzia > Labrenzia sp. CP4. Next base: position 556,119 of record NZ_CP011927.1, read on the forward strand.
CGGCTGTGACGCCGGACAGCGAGAACTTGTAGGTGGTGCGGGTGCCACGGCTGGATTCGCCGGTCACCGTCATTTCCCGGCCTGCCCTCATGGCAGAAACGAGTTGCGCTTCGGTTGCAGCATTTTCGACCCAGGCACCGTCATTGTTGGTGAAGAGCGTGAAGCCCTTGCCGTCAATGTCTACGCTGACCGAGGATTTGTCCTTGAAAGGATAACCGACCAGCAGGCTCGGCTCGGACGAGACGCCTTCTGCCGGGCGGGTGGTCACGAAAAAGAATACGTCCCCGTGATTTCGATCTCCCGGAAGCAACGTCGTCGGTTTGGTAAGCGCGTAGCAAACCTTGCCGCCGCCACTGGTCAGCGCATAGGCCGCCCAGTCCTTGTGCTGCTTCAGAAGTGTCGGGGTTTGTGCGAAAGCCGCTGCACTCGAAACGGCAAGACCTGCTATGGCCAGAACCAGCGATTTTGCTTTCATCATCTCCACACCGTTGGATTTGAGTTTCCGTCAAATTTAGTTCAACTGCCGTCTGACATATAAACCTTGCTTTAATGATAACTTAAAGCGGGTTACGAAAGGGTTGAAGCCCGACAATTGTATTTTCTGTTTTTCGGTGCGTGCACCAACCTAATCGCTTTGCGGTTAAACGCGGCAACAGTGTGGCAGACCTGCTTGACCCCCCTTTCGAATTATGCCGAACCTGATAAAGAAGATGGATCGGCAGGGGGATTGATTGTCTTTGACGCAGGTGCAGTATTTTTCCGATCTCATTGTCAAAGTGGCGGAAGACCGGGACAAGGCGGCTTTCATCGAGCTGTTCGATCACTTTGCGCCGCGCCTGAAGGGCTACCTGATGAAGCAGGGCGCCGATGAGGCCCTTGCCGAAGAAGTCGCCCAGGACGTCATGATGACGCTGTGGCGCAAGGCCGATCTGTTCGATCCGAAAAAATCCAATGCCAGCACCTGGCTGTTCCGGGTTGCCCGGAACCGGCGTATCGACAGGATCCGCCGCCAGAAGTCTGCCGCGCTCGATCCCGAAGATCCGTCCCTGCACCCGACGCCGCTGCCGGACATTGCCGAAGAGATGGATGCGAAGTTGCGGGAAAAACGCGTGCGTGCTGCTTTGTCGCAGTTGCCTGAAGAGCAGCGGAATGTGGTTCGGCTGGCTTTTTTCGCAGGACAGTCGCACAGCGAGATCGCCGAACACACGGGCTTGCCGCTTGGCACGGTCAAATCCCGTATCCGGCTTGCTTTCGGACGTTTGCGCCAGCTTCTGGAAACCGACACGTCCGTGGATGTGGACTAATTGGGGCCCCGGGCAAGAGACGCCCAAAATTCTGGCGGCCTGAAGTTCAGGCACAACTCATTCAGGTTCCCGGCACTTTCCGTCCCGTGCGCATCACGGGACCGCCGCTGACATGTTTCGGACGTTCGATCCTGGGAGCGCCGGCCGTGGTGGAGCGGTCCGCGTAGCGACCCAGCGCCCTGTGACGGTCGTACATGACGATCGCGCCGGCCATCGCCACATTGATGCAGAACTTAGTCGGGATCTTCACCACGTGGTCGCAGCGCGCCAGCATCTGCGGTGAAAGCGAGCCTCTTTCAGGACCAAGAACGTAGGCCGCCTGAAGGGGATGTCCGAAGCTCGGCAGCTCGATCGATTCGTCCGTGAGCTCGATGCCCACAAGCTGGCAGCCTCTGGGCAGGTCCATCGTATCTACGCTGTCCCAGGTGAAGACAGGCAGGTGGCCGGGGCTCTTGGAGGTGTCGGAGGGGGGCGCCTTGCGCAGCTTCTGGTCGGCATCCACCGTGAAGAAGAAGTTGGCGCCGAAGGCATGGGCAGAGCGCATCAAGGTGCCCAGGTTCATCCGTTTCGAGAGGCCTTCGGCCCCGATTGCAAAATATCCGCGCATCAGTTTGTCCGTTTTCGATTTGGCAGCCTCATAGCCGACTTTCGCCATGTTCGAAAGTTTTCAGCTTATCCGGAAAGCCAATTCCCGCCTCGAACAGGGCTTGCTAACGTCTCACCCGGCGCAGCGCGAGCGGCGCTTTACCCGTAGAATGTCATGAGGATGCCGTGAAAGCCTGTCTCTGCAAAACCTTCGGTCCGCCTTCCAGCCTGGTTGTCGAGGAGATTGCCGATCCGGTTGCCGGGCCGGGGGAGGTCGTGGTGCGGGTGAAGGCCTGTGCGCTCAATTTCTTCGATACGCTGATCATCAGGGGCAAGTACCAGTACAAGCCGGAAATGCCGTTTTCGCCGAGTGCCGAATTCGCTGGTGTGGTCGACCAGGTGGGCTCCGGCGTCGAGGGGGTTTCGCCCGGTGACAGGGTCATGGGCTATATGCGCTGGGGCGCGGCGCGGGAAAAAGTGGTGGTCGCAGCTGGCGATCTCGTCTCGCTGCCGGACGATATTTCCTTTGAAGTCGCGGCAGGTTTGACCGTGACCTATGGCACCACGCTGCATGCCTATCGCGACCGGGCCGGGTTGAAGCCTGGCGAGACTGTTGCCGTTCTGGGCGCATCGGGCGGCGTCGGCCAGGCTGCAGTGGAAATTGCCGCGATCATGGGAGCAAAGGTGATTGCCTGCGCCTCATCTGAGGAAAAGCTCGCTTTTGCCCGCTCGCTCGGCGCTGACATGACGGTCGATTATTCGGTTGACCCGCTCAAGGAAACCCTGAAGGAGCTGACCGGTGGAAAGGGTGTGGATGTCGTCTACGACCCGGTTGGCGGAGAGCTGTCGGAACAGGCCATCCGGGCAACGGCCTGGGAGGGGCGGTTCCTGGTGATCGGGTTTGCCGCGGGTGACATTCCGAAAATTCCGCTCAATATCGTGATGCTGAAAGGTTGCGACATTCGCGGTGTCTTCTGGGGTGCCGCACTCGACCGGGATCCGGAAGGCCATCGCCGCAACATGAAGGAACTTTTGTCCTGGGTGTCTGAAGGCAAGCTGAAGCCGCACATCCACGGCGTTTACAATTTGGCAGAAACGGCAACCGCGCTTGAGGAAATCGCTGCGCGCCGGGTGCAGGGCAAGGTGATCGTGACGCCTTGAGTGCTGCGGAAGTATGCGCGGCGCGGCCTTCCGGGCCGCTTGTTCGAATTGACCTCAGATCGCGAATTCGGCGATCACCGGCGCGTGGTCGGACGGCTTTTCCCAGCCGCGTGCGTCGCGCAGGACCGTGGTGCCCTTCACATACGGGGCGAGCGGCTGAGACACCCAGACGTGGTCAAGACGGCGGCCCTTGTCGGCGGCAGACCAGTCCTTGGCGCGGTAGCTCCACCAGGTGTAGAGCTTTTCGTCCAGCGGGGTGAACTGGCGCATGGCGTCCAGCCAGCCGCCTGCCTCGCGGACCTGCTCGAACAGTTCCGTTTCGACCGGGGTATGTGAGACCACCTTCAGGAGCTTCTTGTGGGACCAGACGTCGTGCTCGTAAGGCGCGACGTTGAGGTCGCCGACCAGAATGGCGGGTTTCGAGGTTTCCTCGCCTTTCAGCCATCCCAGCATCTCTGCCATGAAGTCGAGCTTGTGGCCGAATTTCGGGTTGATGGTGCGATCCGGCTCGTCGCCACCTGCCGGCACATAGAAATTGTGCAGCCGGATGCTGGAGCCATTGAACGGCACGTCCGCCGCCACGTGACGGCTGTCACCCACCTGGCAGAAGTCGCGTTTCTCGATGTTGCTCAGCGGCAGCTTGGAAAGCGTTGCGACGCCGTGGTAGCCCTTCTGGCCGTGGATGGCCATGTGTTCGTATCCCGCCTTGCGGAAGGCGTTTTCCGGGAAATTGGCGTCCGGGCACTTGGTTTCCTGCAGGCAGATCACGTCCGGTGCGACTTCCTCGATCAACTGTTCCACAATCGGCATGCGCAGGCGCACGGAATTGATGTTCCAGGTGACGAGTTTGATCCGGTCTGTCATGGGAAATTTGCCAAGGCTTGTTGCGGGAATAGCCAAGTCATACGGATTCGGCCACCGAGTGCAAACGAATTCAGATCTCGGGATCGTCTTCCCCGGCCTTGCCGGTTTCGCCGACCCGTCTCAGGGCGAGCTGAGTGGCCGCGGGGCCGAGCAGTTCGAAAACGATGGTTGATCCGATGGCGACGGTCAGAATTTCGTCCCGGAACTGCGGCAGCACTTCGGCAGCAACCAGGGCCATGCCAAGCGCGACGCCCGCCTGGGGCAGAAGCGAGAGGCCGAAGAGATAGCTTCGGTCGGTTCCGGCCCCGCCGCTGAGCTTGCCGCCCAGCCAGCCTCCTGCCAGACGCCCGGCGAGCCGCAGCAGAACATATGCCGCGCCAAGGAGACCAAGCTGCAAAAGCAGGTCCGGCTGCAGCGCTGCACCGGCCAGCACGAAAAAGAAGATCATGAACGGCCATTCGATATGTTCGATTTCATAGAACGGCCGGGTATGGTGACGCCCGGTGTTGACCACCATGGCCCCGCAGGCAATGCCGGCAAGCAGGAACGAGAGGTCGAGCCAGATGGCCAGACCCGCTGTCAGGAACACGATGCCAAGCGCCTCGGCAAGGGTCGGGTCGCCGGGTTGGAGGCGGCCTGACAGGTAGCCTGCCGGGAGGCCGACAATCGCGCCAAGCAGGAGCGATCCGGCAATTTCCCAAACCGCATGCAGAAGGGCGCCCGAACCATCGCCGCCCATGAGCGCCTGTGCTCCCATGAGACAGAACGCAAAGACCAGAATGCCCCATATATCGTCCAGCGCAACGATGCCGGACAGGATGGTTGTGAAGGGCCCCTTGGCGCGGTACTGGCGGATGACATCGCTGGTGGCTGCCGGGTCGGTGGCGGTGGCCAGGGCTGCCAGAATCAGTGCCAGTTCCAGCGGAAAGCCGAGCAGGGCGAGACCTGCAAAGACGACGATCGCTGTTGACACGACCGCTGAAGCCGAAACGACCGTTACGGCCTTGCCGCTGTTCTGCAGATGGACCCTGGAGAGTTTGCCGCCCAGAACGAAGGCGACCATCGACAGGGCCAGAACGGCGAGGGTTTCATAAAGCTGGGTCAGGTTTTCAGGCAGAAGATCCAGAAAGGCGGGGCCCGCTGCCAGTCCGCACAGGATCAGCAGCGTCACGCGGGGCATCTGCGTCCTGTGGCCGATTTCGTCGGCCAGCATGCCGAGCAGCAGCAGGGCGCCAATGGCGATCAGGGTGGTCGCGATTTCCATGCTCATACATTGAGGGAAAGAGACCAGACGTCTTTGATCCGCCGCAATCCCGCCCTATTCGATTGCCCGCACGATAACAGATACGTGTTTATGCGGAGAAATCGTGATTTCGTCTACGCTCCGTTAGGAAATCCCGCGCATTTTGTGCGGTGAGTGAAAGCCTTTCTTAACCCTGCCGAGGACGCTGTGCTGGCAATCGTAAAATCGTTTTGTTCCATTTTCGGGTTCATCTTTTTAAGCTCGTGCGCGGCTTACGACTTTCCGGATCCAACGCCAGAAGACTACGCGGTACACGGCATCGACGTGTCCCGGTGGCAGGGCGATATCGATTGGGCGGCAGCTAAACAGGGCGGTGTGGCTTTTGCCTGGATCAAGGCGACCGAAGGCGGCGACCACGTCGACCCGCGCTTTGTCGAGAACTGGGTGGCAGCGCGCCAGGCGGGCATGCCGCGCGGGGCCTATCACTTCTATTATTTCTGCCGTCCGGTTGAAGAACAGATTTCGTGGGTGAAGGAAATCGTTCCCGTCGACCCGCAAGCCCTACCGCTTGTTCTCGACATGGAATGGAATGCGCATTCCAAGACCTGCCGGGAACGGCCGGAACGACCGCAGATCCTGCGGGACATGAAGATCTTCCTCGATGAAATGGAAAAGCACTACGGCAAGCGCCCGGTGATCTATTCCTCGGTCGATTTTCACCGAGACAGGCTGGTCGGTGCGCTCAGGAACGAGCAATTCTGGCTGCGCTCGGTCGCCAGCTTCCCGAACAACATCTATGAGCAGCGCGACGACTGGGTGTTCTGGCAGTATACGGCCGAGGGCCGGGTGCCGGGCGTCAAAGGCGACGTCGACCGGAATGCGTTCTTCGGAACCAAGTCGCAATACCGCGACTGGCTGAACGGCAAGCTGAGGCGCTGACCGTTCCCAGGGCCAATACCGCTAGCGCACCTTGATCTGGTGCGTGACGTCCTTGCCGTTGCTGACCGTGACCTGGGTGAAGCCGATCATCTTGCAAAGATCGAGGAAGTTCAGGTCTTGCGGCTGGTTTGACCGCGCGAAGAGTTCCGTCGTGCGGGCCATCGAGGTCAGCGAGGCAAGCAGGGCCCGCAGCCTGAACAGCGTGTCATAGCGCCCGTCGCCGGTTGCAACCACAATCAGTTTTTCCAGTTCGGTGCCCTTGGCGAACAGGTGATATCCTGGCGGATACCCCAGTTTTGCGTTCTGGGATGCAAGGCCGCTGACGAAGGCTGCCCGCGACCGCTTGCCGGTGTCAGGTGCAAGGCCCAGTTCTGAGACGTAAACCTCCTGGGTCTGCACTTCCGGGTAATAATAGCCGGCATGCGCATCGAAGGCCGACACCGGTGCAATGGATGCAGCAAACCAGAGCGCCGCCAGCGCCATGGCAGACGCAACAGATTGAATTCGTTTCACTTCACAAAGCCCCCCGGCTGTTCGTGCGCCTATCAAGCCCGAAATGCGGGCCGAACGCAAATCGGACGCAAGCTGGGCGCAAGCTGGGGCGGGCAGCCTTTGGCGTGAGAAGGAATAGAGACGCCTGCAGCGCTATACTTTTGCCATGATGCTAGCCGCTTCTTGAAAGCGTCAGGGCGCAGAACTTTGGAGTTTTGAACATGTTGATCCGCTTTTCGCTGGCATTTGCCGCGATCGTGATGATGGTGCTGCCAGCAAGCGCACAATCACGGCCGGCCATTGCCTTTACGACGGCCAATCTCAACATGCGCGCCGGACCGGGAACCAATTATCCCGTAATGGCCACCGTGCCGCGCGGGGGCGGGGTAACCATTTTCGGGTGTACGGCAGACTTCGGCTGGTGCGATGCCGCCTTCACCAATGTGAAGGGATGGGTTTCCGGCCAATATCTCAGCTATGGCGGTGAAGGCATCTATTATGGCCGGCCGATCCCCAGCGCGGGCATCAACCTGGGTGTGCAGCGCTACTACCGGGATTACCCGATCTATGCGGAGGCGCCTGCGCCTGCCTATCGCGGCGGGCCGGTCTACAAGGGCGATCCTCCCTATGATCCGCCGCCGGTTGAACCGGGACCCGTCTATGCACCGGAACCGCTTTACGAAGCGCCGCCTGTCGTGGTCGCGCCGCCGCAGCCGATCATTATCCGGCCCTACTGGGATTCATTTCCCGGCTATCCGCAAAGGTATTTCGAGCCGCGTATCTATTGACGCGGGCTGTTACCGGGCCGGTTTCGGTCCGGCCATGACCAGCGACCAGAATACCTTGTGTTTGGCATTGGGCGCGTAAGCCGTCGCGATGCCAAGCCGGGTGGCGTCTTTCGTCAGCAACACCTGGTTATGCTTCGGGCTTTCCCGCCAGCCTGAAAAAGCTTCGGCAAAGGTCCTGTATCCGGCGCTGACGTTTTCGGCGGCAGCCGTCTTCGGCTCGCCGATGGAGGCCATGCGGGTTGCCAGCTGCTGGTTCGGGGCGAGCGATGCCTGAACGTTTCCGGCCGCGGCCATTGCGTCGGCCTGCGATTTTGCAATGGACGTCAGCTGCGGATCGGCAATCACTGGCGACAGTCCGTTGTTGATCCGGTATTGCGAGATCATCTGAGCGGCCGTTGCAGCATCCACCACACCGTCTACACGCGCCATGTCCTCGTAGAAGGGCGGCGTCTGCATGCGGTCGCCCATGCAGGCGGCAACCGAGAGCAGCAGCGCTCCGGCGAGGGCGAGTTTCAGGGATCGATGGACCATCGGATTGTCAGCCACGCTGTTGAAGCTCCCGCTCAGGATCAATGAGATTTAGTGAGGCACATGATTCGCCTCACTTTGGAAGGTGATGGGACGACAGTTGAGCAGAATTGCGGCGCAAGGCTCCTGAAACCGGTGCACAAGCCTTTCAGCTGGGGTGCGCGCGCAATGGGTTGGAAAAAATGGAGCAGGTTTCTTGAATGGCAATTTTCAAGTTACATATAAAGTAACATGATGGTGCCGGGCGTCTTGGTATGGATCGGAGCACCAGGCCACGCTTTGCTTGAGGACCTTTTCCATGTCCCTGTTTTCCGGAGCCGCATCAACCGCCGGATATGCGGAAAGAACGGCGAGGCTCGTTCCCGGACTTGCAGACATGCACAAGATGACCGGCCTGCTGCTTGCGGAGCGGGCGCCATCGGACGGAACAATCCTGGTGCTTGGTGCCGGTGGCGGCGTTGAACTGAAGGCCTTTGCCCGCATGCAGCCCGACTGGCGTTTCCTTGGTGTCGACCCGTCCGCGGACATGCTGGAAAAGGCGCAAGAGCATCTTGGTCCCCTCGGGGCAAGAGTGAGCCTGCTGGAGGGATACATCCAGGATGCCCCCGAAAGACAATTTGATGGCGCCGCCTGCCTGCTGACGCTTCATTTTCTGGATCGGGAGGAGAGGTTAAAGACGCTTTCCGGGCTGCGGCAACGGTTGAAGCCTGGAGCGGCCTTCGTTTCGGTTCATCACAGCTTTCCGACCGACCCTGCGGGCAAGGACAGGTGGCTGGCAAGATATGCAGCGTTTTCCACCCTATCGGGCACTTCCCGCTCGCTTACCGAAAACGGCATGGCTGCGATGAAGGAGCGATTGCCGGTGCTGACGCCCGAACAGGATGCGGATCTGTTGAGGCAGGCCGGATTTGTCGACGTCGAGACCTTCTACACGGCCTTCACCTTCAGAGGCTGGGTCGCCACCGCCGGGTAATCAAAAAGAAAAGACCAGCCCGTGAGATACGGGCTGGTCAGGCTGCATGAGGCTAACGGGGCTTGAGGCCCCCAGCCTTTCAGGGAGCTTGTTGAGCCCGCCGCCTGCAGGTGGTTGCCCTGAAGGCGGCGTGCCGGATCAGCGGGTGGAGGCTTCCAGAACGTCCTCATAGGTCCGAAGACCGGTGGTCGGCGCGCAGACCAGGACGGACATGTTGCCCGGTGCGTGCTGGTTCTTCCACATCTTGGTATGGGCCTTCGGGATCTGATCCCAGGGGAAGACCTCGGACATGTAAGGGTCGATGCGCCGTTCGATCATCAGCTTGTTGGCGGCCGAGGCCTGCTTCAGATGGGCGAAGTGTGACCCTTGAAGGCGCTTCTGGTGCATCCACATGTAGCGAACGTCGAAGGTGCAGTTGAAACCTGACGTGCCTGCACAAATGACAACCATGCCGCCCTTCTTGCAGACCAGTGTGGAGACCGGGAAGGTTGCCTCACCCGGGTGTTCGAAGACGATATCGACGTTGTTGCCCTTGCCGGTGATGTCCCAGATCGCCTTGCCGAACTTGCGCGCTTCCGCGAACCATTCGGCATATTCGGGCGAGCCGACCGTCGGCAATTGACCCCAGCACTTGAAGTCCTTGCGGTTGATCACACCCTTGGCACCGAGATCCAGCACGAACTGGCGCTTGTCCTCGTCAGAGATGACGCCAATGGCATTGGCACCTGCTGCAGTAATCAACTGGATGGCGTAGGAGCCAAGGCCACCCGAGGCGCCCCAGACAAGCACGTTCTGACCCGGCTTCAGCTCATGCGGGTGATGGCCGAACAACATGCGATAGGCGGTTGCGAGCGTCAGCGTGTAGCAGGCACTTTCTTCCCAGGTCAGGTGGCGCGGCCGGGGCATAAGCTGCTGGGCCTGCACGCGGGTGAACTGCGAGAACGACCCGTCCGGTGTCTCGTAGCCCCAGATCCGCTGGGAGGTGGAGAACATCGGGTCGCCGCCGTTGCACTCCTCGTCGTCACCGTCGTCCTGGTTACAATGAACCACGACCTCGTCGCCCACTTTCCAGCGCTTGACCTTGTCACCAACGGCCCAGACGATGCCCGAGGCATCGGAGCCGGCAATGTGATAGGCGGCGCCGTGACCGTCGAACGGGCTGATCGGCTGGCCGAGGCCTGCCCAGATGCCGTTGTAGTTGACGCCGGCGGCCATCACCAGAACCAGAACCTCGTGACTGTCGAGTTCCCAGGTCGGCACGACTTCCAGTTTCATGGCGTCTTCCGGCGGTCCGTGGCGTTCACGGCGGATGGTCCAGGCATACATGTTTTTGGGAACGTGTCCGAGCGGCGGGATCTCTCCGATTTCATAAAGATCTTTCACCGGCGCGCCCTCTCGCGTTTGGTTGTCATTGGCTTCCGCGGTCGCTGTCATTCTCCCCTCCCAGGGCTTCTTTTGGGCCTCAGAATTTCGCATTTGCACAAGTCGTAATCGGGCAAATACCCAATTTTGCGCAACTATTGTTCAAAAACGATCACCGTTCTATACGACTATTGCTTAACTTGCGTTTTGATGCCAACCATATTTTGCATTGCACATTGGGGTTTCGCAGTCGCGTAAACTCCGGCACACTGCTGACTGTTCGGGAGAAACAGGCTGACGCGGTGCTGCCAAATCAAGAAAAAACAGGCAGCAGAACGCCTTAGGAGGATGAGTGGCATGAGTGCATCGGGTGAGAGCCGGCCGGAGAAAGATCGTCCGTGGATTTTCCGGACCTACGCGGGCCACTCGACGGCGGCCGAATCGAACAAGCTCTACCGTGGCAATCTTGCCAAGGGTCAGACCGGCCTGTCCGTTGCGTTCGATCTGCCGACTCAGACCGGCTACGATCCGGATGACGCCCTGGCGCGCGGCGAAGTGGGCAAAGTCGGTGTTCCGGTGGCTCATCTCGGCGACATGCGCACCCTGTTCCAGGACATTCCGCTGGAGCGGATGAACACCTCCATGACGATCAACGCGACCGCACCCTGGCTGCTGTCGCTCTATATAGCGGCTGCCGACGAACAGGGCGCCGACCGCAAACTGCTGTCGGGCACGACCCAGAACGACATCATCAAGGAATATCTGTCCCGGGGCACCTATGTGTTTCCGCCGGCGCCTTCGCTCAGGTTGACGACCGATGTCATCGCCTGGACCTATTCCAACATGCCCAAATGGAATCCGATGAACGTCTGCTCCTATCATTTGCAGGAAGCAGGCGCGACACCGGTTCAGGAGTTGTCCTTCGCGCTGGCAACGGCGGTGGCCATTCTGGATTCCATCAAGGCGAGCGGTGCCATTCCCGAGGAAGACTTCCCGAAGGCTGTCGGCAGGATTTCCTTCTTCGTCAATGCGGGCATGCGGTTCATTACCGAGATGTGCAAGATGCGCGCCTTCACCGAATTGTGGGACGAGATCTGCCTGGAGCGCTATGGCGTTGAGGACGAGCGCTATCGCCGCTTCCGCTATGGGGTTCAGGTGAACAGCCTCGGGCTGACCGAGCCGCAGCCGGAAAACAACGTCTACCGTATCCTCATTGAGATGCTGGCGGTGGTCTTATCCAAGAATGCGCGCGCGCGCGCCGTGCAGCTGCCGGCATGGAACGAAGCGCTGGGCCTGCCGCGACCGTTCGACCAGCAGTGGTCGCTGCGGATGCAGCAGATCGTCGCCTATGAAACCGACCTTCTGGACTATGCGGACATTTTTGACGGCTCGGCCGAAATTACCCGCAAGGTGGAAGAGCTGAAGGCGCAAGCCCGCGAGGAACTTGCCCGGATCGATGCCATGGGTGGTGCGGTCGCCGCGGTCGATAGCAGCTACATGAAGCGCCAGCTTGTGGAAGCCAATTCCGCACGCCTTGCCGCGATCGAAGGCGGCGACCAGGTGGTGGTCGGTGTCAACCGCTGGACAGACAGCGAGCCTTCGCCTCTGGCCGCCGGGGAAGACGGCGGCATTCTCACCGTTTCCGAGCATGTCGAGCAAGAAGCGGTCGAGAAGGTCAAGGCCTGGCGCGATGCACGCGATCAGGCCGCGGTCGAAACCGCGCTGGCGGACCTGAAAGCCGCCGCCCAGGAAGGCCGCAACATCATGGAGCCCTCCATTGCCGCGGCCAAGGCCGGAGCGACCACGGGCGAATGGGGCCGGACCCTGCGCGAGGTCTTTGGCGAGTACCGTGCACCGACCGGTGTCGGCCAGGCCGTGCGGGACAATGCCGGCACCTTGGCAGACATCCGCTCGGATGTGGAAGCAGTGTCAAAGAAACTCGGTCGCCGGTTGAAGTTCCTGGTCGGCAAACCGGGTCTTGACGGGCATTCGAACGGAGCGGAACAGATTGCCGTCAGGGCGCGCGACTGCGGCATGGAGGTGGTCTATGAGGGAATCCGGCTGACGCCGGCGCAGATCGTCAACGCCGCGGTGGAAGAAGACGTTCACGTGATCGGTCTGTCGATCCTGTCCGGCTCGCACCTGGCCCTGGTCCGCGACGTGATGGATCGGCTGCGGGCGGCTGGAGCCGACGATATCCCGGTCGTTGTCGGCGGTATCATTCCCGATGAGGACGCCGTGCAGCTGAAAGCCCAGGGCGTTGCAGCAGTCTATACGCCCAAGGACTTCCAGCTCACCGACATCATGGCCGATGTGGTGAAGATTGTCGGCAACCGTGCAGAACAGGCAGCTTGAACCGGCCTTCGTCGAAAGTGACAATAATGCCGATTGAAGTATTTATTGGCGAAAATTATTCGCTCTTCTAGTCTCGGATAAACTTTCAGTTGCAACTGGCGCAGTCGTGGCTGCGTCGGTTTCGCTGGCGGGTTCAAGATTTATTTATACTTGGCCATTAGTAGTTTCCCTTAGCGCGGGTCTAAGCAGGAAACGATCCGATGATACGTAAGCCAATTTCCAGAATAACTTCAGTCCTCATCGGATTGCGGGACGGGACCAGTCTGCGCCAGCAGATTGCCCTTCTGGCGGCTTCGCTTTGCATCCTTTCGATTGCGGTGGCGGCATTCGGTGCGGCCCTGATTGCACGCGGCGAAGCCATCCGGGAAAACCGGTGGGACCTGACCCTGATTGCACGCAGCATGGCGCAGCGGCTGGACCAGACGATGTTCGACCGTTACCGCGAAGTGCGCAACATCGCAGACATGGAACTGCTGAAGCCTGTCTGGACCCGCAATCCCGACATCATCCGTGAAACGCTTGACCAGCTGCAGCGCAGCCTGCCGCAATATGCCTGGATCGGATTTGCATCTCTCGACGGCACGGTCGTGGCGGCAACCAAGGGCATGCTGGAGGGCGCATCCGTTGCCGAGCGGCCCTGGTTCATCAGTGGCCTGAAAAGGCCCGCGGTCGAAGATGTGCATCTTGCCAAGTTGCTTGACCACCTGTTGCGGACAAGCCCCGACGAAGCGCCGTTTCGTTTCGTTGACGTGGCAATGCCGGTAAAAGACGAAAACGGAAAACTGGCGGGCGTACTCGGTGCGCACATGAGCTGGAGCTGGGCGGAAGAAACCCGGCGCGATGTTCTGGAAAACAATCTCGGCAAGGAAGGGCTCGACCTCTTCGTGCTTGCGCGCGACGGCTCGGTGCTTGTCGGGGAAGACGCCGAAGGCACAAGCCTCTCCCGGGAAACTGCTGCCTACGATCCCGGCAATCCCGACATGGTGGTCGCGGAGGTCGAAACCTCGGGCCTTGGCGATTATCCGGGGCTGGGCTGGAAAGTTGCCGTGCAGCAGCCGGTCAGCGTCGTGTCCGCTCGGGTGGCGGCTCTGGTTCGCAATATCTTTCTGATCGGATTTGCGGTTGCCTGTCTTTCCGCGCTGCTGGCATGGCTTGCGTCTCGCACCATCTCGCAGCCGCTTCTCGGCCTGGTCTCAGCACTGGACAGGATCGGGCGTGACGAAAAGGAAACGACAGTTCCGCGCCTGCACGGGTTCCGGGAGCTTTCGCAGGTGTCTGCCTCCGTCAGATCGCTGCTACGCCGGCTCGGTACGGTGGAAGAAAGCGCCAGGACAGCCCGGGACATGCTGGCGGTTCTGAAGGACGAATACAGCCGCAACATACGGTCCAGTGAGGAACGGAACCGGCAACTGGGAGCCGACATCCGCTCCTTGAGAACGCTGGCGGAACACGATTCCCTGTCGGGCCTCCTGAACCGGCGTGCGTTCCAGCCATTTGCGGAAGATGCCTTTGCGACCTTCCAGCGCCATGACCGGCTGTTCAGCGTGCTGATGATCGATGCGGACCACTTCAAGACCGTCAATGACCAATTCGGGCACCGGGCCGGTGACGACGTCATCCGGGCCATCGGGGATGCCATCGTTGAAGAAATCCGTTCGACCGACAAGGCTGCCCGGTTCGGCGGGGAAGAATTCGTTCTCCTCCTGAGGGAAAATGACGCAAACGGGGCCTGGGTTCTGGCCGAGCGCATCAGGTTGAGAATTGCAGCCCTCACCGTGGATGCCGGCGTTGGCAATATTTCCGTCACGGTCAGCGTTGGTCTGGCGGAAGTCACGGCTGATGATCGTGATGTCGAAGACACGATCGCCCGGGCGGATCAGGCGCTTTACATCGCCAAATCGTCGGGCCGCAACCGGGTCTGTGTCGACTATCCGCCCCCTCGGTCCCAGTCGGCCTGACGCCGTTGCTTTTGATGAAACCGAGGGTTAACTTAACGTAAAGTTTTGTTAACCCTTTGTTGAAACAATTGGCGGGTTCCGCCAGAAGGCGGCAATTCTCTGAGGGCCAGGAGGCCGGAATGGCGACGATCGAAAGGCCGCAATCGGCCCAGGTCGTGGCGCATGCGACAGAGTACCCCGCGGACCGTGACGGTGACGGCACCGGTTACGACCGCAGAAAGAAGCGTGACACCGCAGAGCGCCATGAAAATGAAACCGGGATGTCCGAGGACACTCCGGCAGTTCTTGTTGACGATCACCACACCGTAAATCATGTGCTGGATGGCGTTGCCGCCTATCGGGCTGTCGCGTTGCAGGTCATGGAACCGGGCATCGATCACGGGCCGGTTCACCCCTTGCGGGGACCTGTGGACAGGATGCCCGCGGACAACGTCCGTCATGCCTATGAGGATCACGAGGACGGTGAGCCGCCCCATGAGGTGAATGTTGCGACCTGACGGGCGAAGTCGTCCAAAAGGTTGAAGTCACTTGGCTCGTTACGTATTAACCCGTATCTATGGCCGGCAGGGGAGATCCCCTATCGTTCGTGCACAGGTGCGCGTCCTTCGGGATGCAGTACCAGGTGCCGCCATTCCGGTTGGCAGGCCTGCCCATATCTGGCGCAGGTGGCTGATCCCGGGTGACAAGAGCTGGAGACTTGAGTTTGACTTTCCCCGCACATCTTCTCGAAGGCTACGGCCGTTACCTCAACAAGGGGTTCGTCAGATACAAGGAAACCCATGAACGCCTGGCGGTCTATGGTCAGACGCCGGATGTGATGGTGATTTCCTGCTGCGACAGCCGCGTCACGCCGGAAGGCATCTTCAATGTCGGTCCGGGCGAATTGTTCGTGGTGCGCAACGTTGCCAACCTGGTGCCGCCTTACGAGGATACGGAAGGCCAGCACGGCACCAGCGCTGCGATCGAATTCGCGGTCAACGGGCTCAAGGTCAAGCACATTGTGATCATGGGGCATGGCCAGTGCGGCGGCGTGAAGGCGTTCCGGGAAAACGCGAATGCGCCGTTGGCGACAGGTCAGTTCATTGGTCGGTGGATCAAGCTGCTGGAGCCGGCGGCAATCGCGATGGCCTGCATGCCGGTGGACAAGGCTGACGATCCTCAGCTTGCCATGGAATATGCCGGTATCCGCCAGTCGCTGAAGAACCTGATGACCTTCCCGTTCATCGAGGCGGCCGTTTCGGCGGGTTCGCTCAGCCTGCACGGGTCCTGGTTCGACATCGGGTCCGGCGAATTGCGGGTCATGGATGCCGAAACACAGAGATTCTCCACGACAGCCCCGGAAGTTCTCGCCACGGCGGGATAAGCGCCGCAAGGAAAGGGACGTCATGCTCGTCGATCCGGTGCTCTATCGCCGAATGGCCAAATACAACAGCTGGATGACCGAAAAGGTCTATGCGGCAGCGGATCTCATGAGTGACGAAGACCGCAAGGCCGACCGGGGTGCCTTCTTCCGGTCCGTGCATTCCACGCTTAACCACATTCTGTTTGCCGACAGGGCCTGGATGAGCCGCTTTACTGGCCGCAAATACGAAATCAAGGGCATGGGCGTTGACCTCTTCGAGAATTTTGATGAGTTGAAAGCCGCCCATTTCGACATGTGCCTGCAGATTTCCGACTTTGCCGAGTGGCTGACCATCGACTGGCTGGCGGAGGATCTGGAATGGACAAGCGGCCAGGACGGTATTCCCCGGTCCCGGCCGCGCTGGATGCTTGTCACCCACATGTTCAATCACCAGACCCATCATCGCGGCCAGGTGTCGACGCTGTTGACACAGGCCGGGCATGACATCGGCGTCACCGATCTGCCGTTCATGCCCGATCTGGTGTGACGGCGAAGCCTGTTCAGACTTCCGTCTTCATTCCGTAGTTCTTCACCGCGCCAAGCACTGCGTCGATCTCGGATTTCGAGAGAATGTGCGGCGAGCCGATCGTCCGGCTGAGGATATAGGCCTTGGCCAGGACTTCCAGTTCCTCAAGACGCCAGAGGCCCTTTTCAAGGGTCTCTCCGACAACCACGGCACCGTGGTTGGCCATCAGGCAGCCTTGCCGGTCTTTCATGACGTCTGTCACTTCCCGCGCAAGTTCGTCGCTGCCGAAAAGGGCGTAGCCTGCCAGGGGAACCGTGTCACCACCGAAGAGCGCGATCATGTAATGGCAGGAGGGGATCTCCATCCGGTTGATCGCCAGCGCGGTGCAGTGGACCGGGTGGGCGTGTACGACAGCGTGCATGTCCGGCTTTGCCCGCAGCAGCGCAAGGTGGAACTGCCACTCGGTTGAAGGTGGCAGGGGCCCTTCGAAAGCGCTGTCGCCCTCCAGCGGGATGGAGGCCAGCATCTCCGGGGTCATGCGGTCATAGGGCACGCCGGAAGGCGTGATGATCATCCGGTCGCCTGCGCGCGCGGAAATATTGCCCGATGTGCCCTGGTTGATACCGCGGCTGTTCATCTCCTTGCAGGAATCGATGATGGCCTGGCGAAGTTCGGATGTGTCCTGATAAGGCGTCTTAAGCATTGTTTTCCGTCAGATTGAGCATTTCCGTCGCCGTTTCCGAGCAGGTGGCGATGTGGGTGGCGTAGCCGCCGCGCAGGGCGGCCAGCATCGGTCTGGCACGGTCCGGGCCGGAGCCGACCAGCAGGCCCATGTCCTTGCCGCGCATCTGGTCCAGCGTCACGGCAATCATCCGGTCCTCGATTTCCCGGTTGAGACCGTTGCCGTCGTGGTCGATCAGGCGGCCGCAGATCACGCCGATGGCACCGCGTTCCGCGCATGGGTCAACGTCGGCGGGGTCAAGCAGACCGGTATGGACAACGTGGCTGTCTGCTGTGCAGGTGCCGCAGGCGAAGATGGTCTTGTTGCAGTCGGCCACCGCATCAAGCTGCATGCGGATCACCGGTTCCCGCTTCAGTTCTTCCACAAGCGCCCGGTTGGACAAGAGCAGCGGCACATGAAGGTTGACGCAGTGCGCGCCATAGCGGCGGGCGAGCGTTGCCGAGCAGGTTTCCGCGGCAAAGCCGAGGGCTGCCGGGCGCGAGCCGACCAGCTGCACCACGGTAAGGTCCGGAACCGTCACCCGCGGCGCGGCCTCCGCCACCCTGTAGACCGTTTCGCCCCAGGCAACGCCAAGCCGGTCGCCCGGTTCCAGCAGGCCTGGCAACCAGTCGGCAACCACCCGGGTGACCCGGTCAAGGGACTGATCGGCCCCGGCGGGCGATGTCGGAACGACGATGGCGTCCTGCAGACCGAACCGGTCGACGAGACGGCGCGCCAGATCGTGGTCGCGGAAAATGTCCGTGTCCAGCGTGATGCGGACATAGTCGCGCTTTCGCGCTTCGGACAGATAGTTGACGACCGTCGCCCGCGAAATGCCGAGGCGTTCGGCGATCTCGTTCTGGTTCATGCCTTCCTGGTAGTAGCACCAGGTGACCTCGATGATGGCATCGTCCTGGCTGCGCGCCCTGGTGGCCGCGGAGGGTGCCGCGGCCTTGGTGCCGGTTGGCCGGGAACTGGTCGGGCCAGGGCTCATGCGCTCTTGGCGATCCCGCTGAGATCCGGGAAGAGAGCGGCAAGGCCTTCGGCGCTGGCCTCGCAGACACCGCGTTCGGTAATCAGGCCGGTGACGAGGTGGTTCGGCGTGACATCGAAGGCAGGATTACCGCCGGGCGTGCCAACCGGTGTCACCTGGACGACGCCGATCTTGCCGTCGTCCGTCAGGCCCTGGATGTGCGTGACTTCGCGTTCCTGGCGTTCCTCGATCGGTATTTCGGCAACGCCGTCATCTACCGTCCAGTCGATGGTCGGCGAAGGCAGGGCAACGTAGAACGGCACGTTGTTGGCCTTGGCGGCGAGTGCCTTCAGATAGGTGCCGATCTTGTTGCAGACGTCGCCGCGGCGTGTGGTGCGGTCGGTTCCGACGATGACCATGTCGACAAGGCCGTGCTGCATCAGGTGGCCGCCGGCATTGTCGGTGATGTAGGTGTGCGGAATGCCGTGGCTGCCCAGTTCCCAGGAGGTGAGGGCACCCTGGTTGCGCGGGCGGGTTTCATCCACCCAGACATGGATCGGAATGCCGGCGTCATGGGCCTGGTACATCGGGCTCGTCGCCGTGCCCCAGTCCACGGTCGCAATCCAGCCGGCGTTGCAATGGGTCAGGATGCGGACAGGCTCTCCGTCCTTCTTGCTGGCTGCGATCTTGCGGATGATCTCAAGACCATTCTGGCCGATGCTGTGGTTGATGCCGACATCCTCGTCGGAAATCTCGTGCGCGAGCTTCAGCGCTGCGGCGGGACGGTCGGATTCCGGCAGCGGGAGCAGGTGCGCTCGGCAGCGGTTGAGCGCCCAACGCAGGTTGATGGCCGTCGGCCGGGTCTTGTCGAGAAACTCCCAGGCCGTGTCCAGATGCGCATTGGACGGGTCGATCTTTGCGGCCAGTGCCATGCCGTAGGCAGCGGTAGCACCAATGAGCGGCGCGCCGCGCACGCGCATCTCAACGATCGCGTCGGCGAAGTCCTGAAGTGTGTCGACCTGCTGGATGCGGAATTCGTGCGGCAGCCAGCGCTGATCGATGATCTGCAGGGCAGCCTTGTCGTCATCCCACCAGAGCGAGCGGTAATGAGTGCCGTTGACCTTCATGGGATGTCCTTCTTGTTGAATTGGCGCGCAAGCTTCACGAGCGCATCGGTCGAGCCGTAACTTTCTGGCGACAGGATGAGGTCGGCCCCCATCAGCAGGTTGCGCGTTTCCAGACGGCGCTTCAGCTGCTTGTCCTCGATTTCCTCGAAGTCGGCATTGTGGGCGAGCGACAGGGTACGGCGGTGCATCTCGATACCGCAATAGCCCATGGCTTCGTTGCGGATTTCCTGCAGGAGGCCCGCACATGCGAAGTCCGATGCCTGCCCCTGATCCTCGAACAGGGAAGCCGGGTAAAGCATGCCGGTGCGCTCGGTGTTCCAGAGGCGGGTGAACTCGGCCTCGAAGGATGAGAAGGTTTCGGCGATGACCGACAGAACCCATTCCTGGAAATCGTCGAGTGTTTCCGCGCTGCGATGAGCCGGCTGGCTGAAATAGGCCATCAGGAAGTTGGCCGTCAGCATGCCGATGTCGAAGCCGAGCGGGCCGTATTGCACGAATTCGGGATCGATGACGCGGCTGTCGCTGTCCGTGGACATGATCGAGCCACTGTGCAGGTCGCCGTGCACCATTGTTTCGGTGTTGGAGGCAAATTTCATCAGGAACCGCTGCACCTTTGCCTTCAGTTCGGCATTGGCGCGCAGGTCTGCCACAACGGGGTCGAGACCTTCCGTGTGGTGGTTCATTTCAGCAGCAAAATAAGGATCGGTGAAAACCAGCGCTTCGGTGATTGCGGGGATTTCCACGTTGCCGGCGAACAGGCTGACATCGGCCTTCTTGTCCGCGCTCTTCATGGACAGTTCCGAGCCGCGAAACGCGGTGCGGGCGCAGAAGGTGCCAAGGAAAGTACCGAGCCCTGCAACCTTTTCACCATCGATCATCTTGCGCCGCAGGATCTTGTGCGGCGAGAGGAATTCCATGACGATCAGCGCCTGGTCCTCATCGAAGTGGTAGACCTCCGGCACTGCGCCCGGATCACGGGCGGCCTGTCGCACAAGCGCATGGTTCTCGTAAAGCGCGCGATAAAGCGGCAGCGGCCAGCTGTCGCCCACCAGGCGTACATAGGGCAGTGCCTGCTTGACGATGATCGTGCCTTTGGGGCCCTCGACAATGAAGACGAGGTTCAGGTTGCCGTCGCCAACTTCGCGAACGGTCCAGTCAGACGGGTCTGCTCCGATCCTGTCCGCAACGGCGGAAATGCCGGAAAGTCTTTCGCCGAGCGTTTCCGGCGTGAGGGGCCGATAGAGGTCTGGCGTGTCCATCTTGGGTCTTGTTCCTCCCTATTTTGCCCCGATAATGGTCAAGATTATTCAAAAGTCAACACAGTTGACAAATGCCTATTTAGCGTGTTGTAACGATGAGAAGCGGGGGAGGAACTCGCAAGAATATCGGGAGGAAAGGTGCCAGACGTCACCTGTAAATTGAGCGGCTTGGAAAAGTCCTTCGGGCGCAACCACGTGCTTCGGGGGATCGATCTGGAGCTGCGCGCCGGCGAAGTCACGGCGCTGATGGGAGCCAACGGTGCCGGCAAGTCGACGCTGGTGAAGGTCCTGTGCGGCTATCATTTTGCCGATGCCGGCGAGATCGAGCTGGCCGGTGCACCCTTCAAGCCGCTTGATGCGGCCGATGCCATCTCAAAGGGTGTCGTGACCGTTCACCAGTCCATTGATGACGGTGTCATTCCGGATCTCGATGTTGCCACCAACCTGACGCTGGACCTCCTGACCGAACCGGGTGCCGATTTCTTCGTCAACGACAGGAAACTTCGCCGGCAGGCCCGCAAGGTTGCCGAAAGCATGGGTCTGACGATGGACGTGCGCACCCGTGTTGCGGATCTGGAGGTTGCCGACCGCCAGATGATCGCGATCGCACGTGCCATGGCCCGCGCGCCGAAGTTGCTCATTCTGGACGAGCCGACCTCATCACTGTCCGCTTCCGAAGCCGACCGCCTGTTCGCGCTGATTGACCGGCTGCGTGCGGAAGGTGTCGCCATTCTTTATATTTCCCACCGCATGTCGGACATCCGCCGCGTGGCCGACCGGATCGTTTCCATGCGAGACGGGGCGATTTCCGGCCTGTTCGAGACAGAGCCTCTGGACTATGTCGGCGCGGTCAACGCCATGCTTGGCCACCAGATGACCGAGGTCGATATCGATCCGGTTGCCGGCGGTGATCCGATCCTGGAAGTCGATGGTGTGCGCCTACACGAAAATGGCCCGCAGATCGATCTGACTGCTCGCGAAGGCGAAGTGGTTGCCTTGACGGGTCTGCTCGGCAGCGGCACCACGGAACTGGCGGAAGTGCTGTTTGGCCTTGCGAAACCGGCCGGCGGCACCTTGCGCCTGGACGGCAAGGCCTACACTCCGAAGAGTGCGGAAGACGCCGTCGCCAAGGGTGTGTTCATGTCGCCCAAGGACCGCAGCGTGAACGCCGTGGTGCCGGACTTCGACATCGCCAACAACATGACACTGCCTTTCCTGGGGGCATTCAGCCGGTTCTCTTTCCTGAGCGAACGCGGACAGCGCCGGGCTGCTGACGACATGATCGGCAAGATCGGGATCGTCTGTCAGGGCAACGGCGACGGCATCAACACCCTGTCGGGTGGCAACCAGCAGAAGGTCATGATCGGCCGCTGGCTGTTGCAGGCAAGCCGCGTGCTGTTGCTGGACGAACCTTTCCAGGGTGTCGACATCGGCGCCCGGCGGGACATCGGTCACTACATCCGGCAGACCGCAAAAGGGCGCACGACGCTCGTCTTCGTGGCGGAAATCGACGAGGCCCTGGAAATCGCCGACCGCATCGTCGTCATGCACGAGGCCGCCATCGTCGGTGAATACATCAACAAGAACGTCGACCTGAACCGTCTGGTCGCGGATGTCTCCGGGCCCGCAGGCGGGCAGGGGCAGAGCGAGCCAGCAACGCAGGCAATGGCAGGATGAATACCGGAACAATGAACAAGAACCCGCTCGAACTTGCCATCCGCTACGGCTTCCTCGTCCTACTCGGCGGACTGGCCCTTTTCTTCAGCCTCTATGCCAGCGGCTTTGCCAGCCCGCGTTCGGCAGTCTTCATCCTGCAGTCGGTGGCCATTACCGGCATTCTCGCGCTCGGTGTCACCTGTACGCTGGTGGTGGGCGGGTTCGACCTGTCGATCGGCTCGGTCGCAACCTCGGCGCTGATGCTGTCCGCCTATTCCATGGTGGTGCTGGAGCAATCCGCCTTTGTCGCGGTTGCACTCTGCCTGGTGATGGGTGCGGTCGTCGGGCTGATCAACGGGTTCCTGATCGTGAAGATGCGGGTGCCGGACCTTTTGGCGACGCTCGGCATGATGTTCCTTCTCATCGGTTTGCAGCGCATTCCGACCCAGGGCAATTCGATTGCGACCGGGATGAGCCTGGGCGAGGGCGTCGTTGCGGAGGGAACGTTCTCCGCGGCCTTCCTGTGGCTCGGTCGGCACCGGTTCGACCTGTTCCTGGACCGGTTGCTGCCGGTGCCGGTGGTGGTGTTCCTTTTGATCGCGCTGCTGATCTGGCTGTTCCTGGGGTACACCCGGCATGGCCGCCTGATGTATGCCATCGGCTCCAACGAACGGGCTGCCGAACTGGTCGGCACCAACGTGCAGCGCTACAAGATCGTGGCCTACATGATTTCCGGCATGCTGGCATCGGTTGGCGGCATTCTGCTGGCTGCCCGCCTTGGCCGCGGTGACATCGCCTCCGGCAACAACCTTCTGCTCGACAGCGTGGCCGCAGCCCTCATCGGCTTCGCGGTACTGGGCGCTGCCCGCCCGAACGCCTTCGGCACGGCGGCAGGGGCACTGTTTGTCGGCATTCTTCTTCAGGGGCTGACGATGATGAACGCTCCTTACTACATGCAGGATTTCGTCAAGGGGGCCGTGTTGGTTGCCGCCCTTGTCTTCACATTCTACCTGTCCTCGCGACGTGGGGGCCGGAGAACAGCGTGACGCCCTGAATGGCGCCGTTTCCATTGGGAGGAAAACAAATGCTGAGACGTGAATTCATGAAGCTGGCGGTTGCCGCCGGGATCGGGCTTTCCGGCGGAGCGGCTTTCGCAGCCGACATGCCGGCGCCGTTCGACAAGCCGGAAGAGGTCAAGATCGCGCTGGTGCGTTATCTGTCCACCGGTGACTTCTTCCAGTCCTATCTTTCAGGTGTTGAAAAGCAGTCAGCTGCCCTTGGCGTTGATCTGCGTGTTCTCGACAGCCGTCAGGATGCCGCCCTTCAGGCCGACATGGTCGACCAGGCCATCGCGCTTGGTGTCGACGGCATCATCATCCAGCACGGCCTGACCGAATCCATGAAGGCCGCTGCACAGCGCGCCGTCGATGCGGGCATCAAGGTTGTCGCCTTCGACGTCAACGTTGAAAACGATGCGATCCCGCAGATCGAACAGTCCGACTACCTGCTCGGCAAGCTGGCCCTGGAACAGGCGATCAAGGACAATGGCGACAGCTTTACCGCCGGCTATGTCTATGTGCCGGGCATCGCACCGCTGGACCGCCGCGACGTCGCCTGGAAGGAAGTCAAGGAAGCCAATCCGGGGATCACGGAAGCGGCCATGTTCGGCACGCTTGATAACCCGATTGCCAACTCCGTTGCCAACCAGGCCCGTTCAGTGCTGCAGGCCAACCCGAACATCAACGTCGTCTTTGCCCCTTACGATGAATTTGCCAAAGGCGTGAAGATCGCGGTCGATGAAGCCGGTCTCAATCAGGACATCGCCATTTATTCCGCGGACGTGTCCACGGCCGATATCTCTGCCATGCGCGAGCCGGATTCCGCGTGGGCGGCAACGGTCGCGACCAACCCGGCGGTTGTCGGTGAGGTCAGCGTGCGCACGCTGGCGCTGATGCTGGCAGGTGAAGACCCGGGCAAGCAGGTTGTCGTGCCGCCGACCCTGATCACCCAGGACTTCCTGAACGAGCAGGACGTCAAGAACATGGAAGAGCTGGGCCAGAAGATGCCGCAGTTCCAGCATGCGGATGTTTCTGTTGCCGAATGGATCCCGCTTCCGGCGCGCTAAGGCCAGGTTCAATAACCCGTCAAAAGAAAACCCGGTGCCTTGGCACCGGGTTTTTTTGTCTGGCAGGGGCTGGGCGTGATGTCACATTACGCGTCCCTTGTTCACATCAGGGATTGCGAGGCCTGCTTAACGTTCTTGGTCGCGGCGTCTATCTGGGCAGTTGCCGAGGAGATCGACTGCATGTTGGAGGTGATCCGTTCAACGCCCTGGGCGGCTGAATGCATGTTGGAGGATATGTCGTTCGTAACCGCCGACTGCTCCTCGACCGAAGATGCGATGCTGGCGGCGATGTCTCCGACATTCTTGATGACCGCAAGGATCGATTCGATTGCGGCGACTGCCTGACCGGTCGTCTCCTGCATGGAGCCGATCTGGTTGGAGATCTCTTCGGTTGCCTTGCTTGTCTGCGCGGCGAGGCTCTTCACTTCGGAGGCAACAACGGCAAAGCCCTTGCCGGCTTCGCCAGCTCTTGCGGCCTCGATGGTCGCGTTCAGGGCCAGGAGATTGGTCTGGTCGGCAATGCCGTCGATCAGTTCGATTACCGAACCGATCGTCTTTGCATCCTCAGACAGCCCGCTCATGATGTCACTGGACCGCTCGGCCTCGGTCGCAGCGCTTTGCGAAACTTCAAGCGCGGTCTGGACCTGGCGGCTGATTTCCTGAATCGAGGCAACGAGTTCTTCTGCCGCTGCGGCAACTGTCTGCACGCTGGAATAGGTCTGTTCGGACGCTGATGCGGAAGTTGTTGCCTGTTCCGTCGTGTTGGAAATGGCCGTGGCGATTTCGGAAAGATCCTGGTCGATGCCCTGTTGAACGGTCGCGCGGCGACGTCTTTCGACGACTTGCGGAGTGCGGTCAGTCGCGAACTTCACGACCTTGAAGGGACGACCGGCGGAATCGAATATCGGATTGTAGGTTGCCTGGATCCAGACTTCGCGCCCACCATTGCCGATGCGCTTGAACTCACCCGCCTGAAATTTGCCTTCGGCGAGATTCTTCCAGAACTGCCGGTACTCCGTGCTCGCCGCATGGTCCTTTTCGACGAACATGCTGTGTTTACGGCCCTTGATTTCATCGAGGGAGTAACCCATCGCGGACAGGAAATTTTCGTTTGCGTCGAGGATCGTGCCGTCGAGGTCGAAATGGATCACGGCCTGCGACCGATTCATCGCTTCAACCTGACCTTCAAAATCGGCGCTCTTTTGCTTGCGCTCGGTGATGTCCGAGGCGATCTTGACTACCTTGACCACCTTGCCGGCGGTGTTGAGGATCGGGTTGTACGAAGCCTGGATCCAGACTTCCCGGCCACCCTTGCCGTAGCGCAGATATTCGGCGGTCTGAAATTCGCCTTGCGCCAGCTTTTTCCAGAAGGCCTTGTATTCTGCCGATGCCGCGTAGGCGGGGTCGACAAACATGCTGTGAGGTTTTCCCTGAACTTCATTGAGGGCGTAGCCCATCGCTTTCAGGAAATTGGGATTGGCAGTCAGGATCGTGCCTTCGGGTGTAAACTCGATGATGGCCTGCGAGCGGTTTAGCGCATCAAAGGCGGCTTTCCACATGTTCGACCCTGAAAACAGCACCTTGTTTACTCCCGGTTTTTGCCTCTGTAGGGGGAGATATTGTCGTAGGGGAAACTGAAGAAAGAGTTTCAATGACCCTTTCTAGTCGGACGATATAGCTATTTTTGACAACACAAATAGGTGATCGCGCAATCCTGAGACGGTGTCGAATTTAGCGCTGCAGCCTTGGGGTGTTTTCCCAGGTCTCAGGCCCTGGCCTGCCGCCGGACACGGCCGAATTCCGAGCTCAGCACCTGGGTTCTAAATTTTCGCAACAGGTCCATGTCGAGCTTGCCCTTCATCTCGAACATGATCGCAAAGGCCTGGCGCGGACTGAGGCTGTCCTTGTAGGCTCGTTTTTCGGTGAGGGCGGAATAGATGTCGCTGATCGTCAGAAGCCTGACCCTTTGCGAGATCTGATTGCCCCTGAGGCCATCCGGATACCCGGTTCCGTCCAGAAACTCATGGTGATACAGCGCCATCTCGACAACCTGCTTTGGAACTTCCTGGCGCGTTGCCAGCATCTCCCGGCTAAAGAGCGGATGTTTGTTGACAAGCTCACGTTCTTCCAGGGTCAGCCTGCCAGGCTTGTCCAGGATGGAAAGCGGGATCTTGACCTTGCCCAGGTCGTGCACCAGTGCACCCAGGCCGAGAATTGTCTGCTGCGCTTCGGAATGGCCGAGTGCACGCGAAAACGAAACCGTGTGTCCGGCGACCATCATCGTGTGGCAGAAGGTGTGGCTGTGGTGGCATTGAACCGCACTCAACCAACTGTCGAGACCGTCCGTCATGATGACCGAGGTGATGTCCTGGGCGTTGGTTGCCAGAAGCTGCATAGGCAGGGGAGCGCCGGAAAGGGCGGCGGCCGACATCAGGTTCAAGCCCATGCTGGTGGTTTCAACCGACTTGACGATTTTCTCCGAGTACCGGCTGGGCAGCGTCGGTTTGGAATAGTCTCCCACCACTTCGCGTATTTTTTCGAACAGTGTCGCGAATTTTTCCTCGCGATCTATCAGATTGTAGAAGCCGAGCTCGCGCGCCTGCAGCACGCTCTGTCTGCTTTTTGTGTCAACGATGCCGAGCGCCGGCACGGATTGGCCGCTTCTCGAAAAATCTCGAAGGATTTCGATGTGGTCAGTGCCAAGGTCCAGAAAGTCGACAAGAAGCAGTGAGCGGGGCTTGATGTCCCTCAGGTTGGCGCGGGAGAAGGCAATTCGTTTTGTCGGGTAGAGGGTCGCGATTCTGGCGAAACGCGATGGAAAATTTCCGAAATCCACTGCCGCAACTAAAATTTGAACCATGATCAATTGGCATCTGAAACAATTTTGGTTGAAATCAAGGATTGTAGAAAAAACCTAAAAAAGGTTTAGTAAATCTGCCAAGTAAAAATACGCAGGATGCTGAGTAATTTTTGCTTCGGACACTTCCCTTTAACCGCCTGTGTGAATTGGCCTGCCTGTAAACGTTAAAGGCACTTGGTGAATAATCGTGTGCAGTGCAGCAAAGTTTTGGCTACGTGAAAAGTGCTGCGTGACGGTTGCAGGTCTGAAAGTCTCGCCTTTTCAGGTGCTCGACGTTTCCTGCGCTCACCAACGTGCCGGGCGGGCCGGCCTGTGCGGTCTCTGGATAAACGTGGTTGGAGGCTGATTGCCGCGAAGCGGGGCTCTGATGTCGGGAGAGTTCTAAGCGAAAACCGGATGCCGAAAACGAAAAGGCGCGGACGATGTCCGCGCCTTCCTGACAAGATAAATTGTCGATGGTTGGTTGCCTCAGGCGGCTGCCACACCGTTCAGGAATGTTTCCACTTCCTGTTTCAGCTCTTCCGTGCGCGAAGACAGCATTTCCGATGCGTCCAGAACCGATTGGGAAGCCTGTGACGTCTGATTGACCGCACTGGAAAGGTCGGACATGCAGGACGACACGAAGGTGGTGCCTTCGGCGGCATTCTGGGCGTTCTGCGAAATCTCGCCGGTGGCCGAGCCCTGCTGGCTCACGGCTGCCGCGATGGTGCTGGTGTAGGAATTCACCTCTTCCATGATCTTGGTGATTTCCGCGATCGCACCGACCGAGTCCTTGGTTGCATCCTGAATGGCGGTGATCTGGGCGCTGATCTCCTCGGTCGCCTTGGAGGTCTGGGTGGCCAGTTCCTTCACTTCCGCTGCGACGACCGCGAAGCCCTTGCCGGCTTCCCCGGCGCGTGCCGCTTCGATGGTGGCGTTGAGGGCCAGCAGGTTGGTCTGCTCGGCAATCGCCTGGATGAGCGTTACCACTTCGCCGATCTTGGAGGCGGAGGCTGCAAGGCCTTCCACCTTTTCGTTGGTCATGCGGGTGCCTTCGGTTGCCCGGCCAACAACTTCCGTCGTCTGGGCCACCTGGCGGGAAATTTCGCTGATGGACGCGGAGAGTTCTTCCGCGGCACTGGCCACGGTCTGAACGCTCGAGGTCGCTTCATCGGCAGAGTTCAGGGTTTCCGTCGCGCTTGAGGCGCTCTGGCCGGACAGGTCGGAGAGGTGTCCCGCGGTGCCTTCCAGGCCATGAACGGTTTCGTTGACCGAGTTGAGCACGTTGGAGACATTGGTCCGGAAGGTTTCGATCAGACCCTGAACACGGTTCTGGCGGTCGATCGCAGCGGCTTCGGACGTGCGCTGGTGCTCGGTCAGTTCGATCCGCTCGACGGCCCTGTCACGCAGGGTGCTGACGGCCTGCGCAAGCGTGCCGATCTGGTCGGAGCGTTCCTTGAAGGGGACTTCGTCTGCGAGATTGTCCTGCGCAATCTGGTCCGTGATTTCCGCAAGGCGCGTAATCGGACGCAGCTGGCGGCGAATTGCGAGGATCAGAAGGACCACCGAAACGGCGACGACCGGTAGCACCAGCATCGCGTAGCGGCTGGTCAGTTCCCATGCGTTGGCTTCGACTGCAGCCTTTTCCACGCCGGCATAAAGGATGCCGAGAATATCGCCCTTGGAAGAGAAGATCGGCTGGTAAACAGTGAAGTAGTCCTTGCCGAGAATGGTGGCCTGCCCGTGGAAGGTCTTGCCCTGGGTAACGACAGGATAAACCGCGCCGTTCTGGCCGAGCTGGGTTCCGACGGCACGCTTGCCGTCACCCTTGATGATGTTGGTGGTCTTGCGCCAGAAATCCTTCGTTTCCGGATCCCAGGCAAAAACAGTCGCGGTTTCACCTGTCATGCGCCCGACGGCGTCGATCATGTCATGGTTTTCGAACACCGGCATTTCGGCCAGTTCGATCCGCTTGACGTTGTTGTTTGCGTCCCAGCTGACCTTTGCACCGTCGATGCGGTCCTGAAGCAGCGTCGCGGCCACGCGAAGGTTGATATCCTGTTTGACGAGGGCACGGTCCTCAGCCTGGCCAAGGGCTACCTGATACAGGATAAAGCCCACAACAATCATCGATATTCCAAGCACGCTGGCAGAAATAATTGCGAGCGTCGAAGTCACGCTTAATCGGGACAAGAACTTCTTCATCATTTCCCCCAAGGTCATAATTGGGATCATCTTTGTCGATTTGCGTAAATTAAGAATGAAAGAAAATTCGCGTAAAAATAGCAGTGATAATCACAGTTTAGTGAGCGTTTCATAGTTCCGTGAAAGAGCTGCAGTTTATGTTGTTTTTGTGTATTTTCTCCGCATGATCCATCTCTGTGCCGATAGAGTTTCTGTCTTGTCGCTTTCCTGAAGCTGAACTGAAATGAGCAGAAACCCTCGGTCAGTTACAAGAATGCTGGAGGAAACATGACGCGCCTGGCCGCTATTTGCCTTTTCCTGCTTTGCATTTCGGGGACGTCCGTCCTGGCGCGAAGCGTTACCGATTCCGCGGGTCGTACGGTCGAGATCCCGGATACGGTGACCCGGGTGTTTGCTGCCGGGCCTCCGGCGTCCATTCTCGTCTACGCGCTCAAACCGGAAGCGCTGCTCGGCTGGCCGAGAGCGCTTCGGGACTACGAGAAGCCATTCATCGCCGAAGCCTTTCGGGACCTGCCCGAGACCGGCCGCCTGACCGGACGCGGCGGGGAGGCAAACCTGGAGCAGGTTCTTGCCCTGAAACCCGATCTGATCATCGATTTCGGGTCCGTCCGCGATACCTATATCGATCTTGCCGACCGTGTGCAGGAACAGACAGGGATTCCCTATCTCCTGGTCAACGGCCGGTTCGATGAAACCGCCGGCGCGTTGCGTCTTGTGGGCGAAGCGCTTGGCGTTCCGGAGCGTGGAGATCTTCTGGCCGCAGATGTCGAGGCAACCTTCACCGCGCTGACGTCGGCACTCGGTGCCGTACCCGAGGCGGACAGGCCGCGTGTCTACCTCGCCCGTGGGGCGGATGGACTTGAAACAGGCCTGAAAGGGTCGATCAACACCGAAATCATCGAAAAGGCCGGTGGACGCAACGTTGCCGATGTGCCTGGGCAATACGGACTGGTGCAGGCAAGTCCCGAGCAGATTATCGTTGCCAATCCGGACACAATCGTGACGTGGGATCGTAGCTTCTATGAAGCTGTCTGGCAGGATCCCCTGTGGCAAGGCATTGCCGCGGTACGTGAAGGCCGGGTTTTCCTGTCACCAACGGCCCCTTACGGCTGGATCGACAGGCCGCCGTCCGTCAATCGGATGATGGGTCTGAAATGGCTTGCAGGTCTATTCTATCCCGAACTCTGGGATGGGGAGCTGCGTCAGGAAACCGCCGACTTCTATAAGTTGTGGTATCATGTGGACCTGAGTGAAGCAGAGCTCGACACTCTGCTGGAATGGGCAAAGGGGCGGGCTCCCTGACCGGCAAATCTACTTCTTTCGCGCGTTCCGGATTGTTCGTATGGCTTGGCCTCGCGCTTGTTCTTGGCAGTTTCGCGGCTCTT
Organism: Labrenzia sp. CP4; assembly: GCF_001579905.1. Classification (NCBI taxonomy): domain Bacteria; kingdom Pseudomonadati; phylum Pseudomonadota; class Alphaproteobacteria; order Hyphomicrobiales; family Stappiaceae; genus Labrenzia; species Labrenzia sp. CP4. The sequence continues at coordinate 586,829 of NZ_CP011927.1, forward strand.
CTGATCGGTCCGTTTCCGCTTACGCCGTCCGAGGCCGTCGGTGTGCTGGCGCGCGTCGTGTCCGGCGCACAGCCTTCGGGAACGCAGGACACGGTCCTGCTGTCGATCCGTCTGCCAAGGGTGGTTGCCGCGCTGCTCGTCGGCGCTTCGCTTGCTGCCGCCGGTGCATGTTACCAGACCCTTTTCCGCAATCCGCTGGTGTCACCGGATATTCTCGGTGTTTCTGCCGGCGCGGGGCTCGGGGCCGTGCTCGGCATCTTCCTGTCGCTTCCTGTCGCGGCAATCCAGCTGATGGGTTTTGCCGGCGGTCTTGCCGCTGTTGCTCTCGTCGGTTTTGTTGCCGCGACGGTGCGCGGTGGAGACAGTACGCTTGTCCTTGTGCTTGCAGGCGTCGTCGTAGGTGCTCTGGCGGGGGCGGCGACATCCTTGCTGAAAGTGCTGGCAGATCCTTATGACCAGCTTCCGGCGATCACTTTCTGGTTGCTGGGCAGTCTGGCAGGCGTGAAGGCCGGCGATATCCTGCCGGCGGTACCTGCAGTTCTGTTCGGGCTTGTCCCTCTGTTCCTGTTGCGCTGGCGGATCAACGTCCTGTCTCTGGGGGATGAAGAAGCGAAGGCGCTTGGCGTGGAGGCCGGTCGACTGCGGCTTGTTGTCATTTTCTGCGCGACCTTGATCACCGCAAGCGTCGTCGCCATTGCCGGTGTCGTTGGCTGGGTGGGGCTGGTGATACCGCATATCGCCCGGATGATCGTTGGCCCTGGTTTCGGGCGCCTGTTGCCGGCAGCAGCCTTGCTTGGTGCGGGATACCTTCTTGCAGTCGACACGCTGGCACGCACGCTCTCGGGAACCGAAGTCCCGCTCGGCATTCTGACTGCTGTTGTCGGTGCGCCATTTTTCCTGTGGCTGCTTGCCAGGGGGAGGCGGGCATGGGCGTGAAGCTCAGGGCTGAAAACCTGTCCATCGGCTATCCGGGCCACGATGTCGGGAGCGAGTTGAACCTGACCGCTTCCACTGGCGACGTCTATTGCCTGCTTGGGCCCAACGGGTCCGGCAAGACCACTCTTTTCAAGACGCTTCTGGGGCTGTTGCCGGCGCGTGGCGGCACGGTGCTGGTGGAAGGACGACCGCTGAAGTCGCTGTCCCGTGCGGATATCGCGACGCGGATCGCCTACGTTCCACAGGCACACGCCGCGCCCTTTGCTTTTCCGGTTCTGGAAGTCGTGTTGATGGGCCGAACCGCAAAACTGCGTGCCTTTCAGCAGCCCGGCCCGCGTGACAGGGACGTAGCGTTGGCGGCGCTGGAAAGGCTCGGTATCGGGGAACTCGCCGGCGCAGACTATACGCAGCTTTCCGGTGGACAGAGGCAACTGGTGCTGATCGCCAGGGCACTTGCGCAGGAAACACGTGTCCTCGTGATGGATGAGCCGACAGCCAGTCTCGATTTCGGGAATCAGGCGCTGGTGCTTTCCGAAGTTGCGGGTCTTGCGGCGGACGGCCTGACCGTTGTCCTGTCGACCCACGACCCTGATCACGCCTTTGCAATCGGAACCAGGGTGGCTTTGCTACACGATGGTCGCATCAAGACGGATGGCCCCCCAAAGGAAGTGCTGACAAGCGCTGCTCTTTGCAAAGTCTATGGTGTCGATGTGCGGATCGAACAGTTCGCCGATGGCCGCACCGTCTGCCTGCCGTCACTTGCGCGCAAGCGGGAAGTGGAGCAGGTCTGAATTGCCCCTTGACTCATTCATAACTCCAAGGTTATCAATTCAATCAATAACCGCGGAGTTATGTATTTGAGTGAGCCAACACCTGACCTTCTGTTTCGGACGCTGGCCGACCCGACCCGGCGGGCGTTGTTCGAGCGGCTTTGCCGTGAAGGCGAGCTGACGGTGCGGGTGTTGACCGATCAGGCCGGTGTCTCCCAGCCTGCGGTTTCCAAACATCTTGGCGTCCTGAAGGAGGCCGGGCTTGTCACGGACCGCCAGGACGGCAGGCAGTCGCACTATAGCGCCAGGCCCGGAGCGCTCGCACCGCTGGTCGACTGGACCCAGCGCATGAACGTGTTCTGGGAACGCCGGTTCGACGATCTGGAAGACCTTTTGAGAAGAATGGACCAATGAGTTTCTCGGACGAAGATACCCTTGCTGTTGTCGTGGAACGGGAAGTTCCCTTTCCCGCGGAAAAGATCTGGCGCGCGTTGACCCAGCCCCACCTGATCGAGGAATGGCTCATGAAAAATGCCTTCAAACCGGTTGTCGGCCACCGCTTCGACCTGAGTGCCGACTGGGGAATGGTTGATTGCGAAGTCCAGTCGATCGAGCCGCATAAAGCGCTGGCCTACAGCTGGAACACCAAGGATCTTCGAAGCACAGTGACCTGGACATTGACCCCGACGGATAACGGCACCCTTCTGCGTATGGAGCAAATCGGCTTCACGCAGGAACAGCTGCCCTACTATCGCGGTGCAAGCGCCGCCTGGCCCCGCTTCATGGAGGCGCTGGAAAGCGTTGTTGCGCGGCTGGACGATGCCGGCAAAGACGCCTGATAACCGCAAGGAGGACGACCATGGACAATCAAATGTCCCCCGCGCAGCAGATCGACGCCAGGATCGCAGAACTTGACGACTGGCGTGGACGCACACTGGCGCGGATGCGCGCCCTCATCCACGAAGCGGTTCCCGATGTCGAGGAAACCTGGAAATGGCGCGGTGTTCCCGTCTGGGAAAAGGATGGCATCATCTGCACTGGAGAGACTTACAAGAAAGCCGTGAAGCTGACGTTCGCAAAAGGCGCATCACTTGATGATCCGGCTGGTCTCTTCAATTCCAGCCTGGACGGCAACGTGCGCCGGGCAATCGACCTGTTCGAGGATGCAGTCATCGATGAAGCGGCGCTGAAAGCCCTCGTTTGTGCAGCCGCCGAGCAGAATGCCACTGCCTCGGCTGCCAGGAAAACGCGCAGGAAATCAGCCCAGGTCTGACAGTCCGCCACGTGGCGGACTGAGCGCACACCCCCAACTCTCAAGAACCCTTTGCTGACGGATCTTTCCGGCAGACGGGATCTTGCGTCGTGATTACCAGGAGCAAACCATGAATTGGAACAAGATCATCCGTCAGCTGCACCGCTGGCTGTCCATAGCCTTTACACTGGCCGTGGTTGTCAATCTGGCTGCCATGGGGCAGTCCGAACCGGCACTCTGGGTCGGATTGCTGGCGTTGGTGCCATTGATCTTCTTGCTGGTATCGGGACTTTACCTTTTTGCCCTACCTTATGCCGAAAGGTGGCGTCGGCAGGCACGGTAACGGGCAGTCGATTGGAGGATAGCCCGAATTCGGCTTCCAGGCGCCGTTGGCCGTCAGGCCAACGGCATTGGTGTGCCCTATCCTGGAAACTTTATCGTGAAATAGGGGGCAGGGGCGTTTTCCCCCGGCGCAATCATCCCTGGAACGGGATTGTCATCCGGTGTCAGGGACTGCAGGTAGCTCGCAAGAGCTTCGGCGTCCTGTGTGGTCAGTCCGGCGTAGGCAGGCCAGGGCATAACGGGAATGAGCAACCGTCCGTCTGGTCGAACGCCGGTCGTCAGGGCCGTTACGATTTCTTCCGTACTCCAGGATCCCGCCCCGCCATTGGCGGGCGTGAGGTTCGGGCCCCAGACAATACCTGCCTGCGGAATTTCAAAGCCGACATTGCCGCCGATGAGCCCGGCTTCGGGCATCGGCGCGCCGTTCGGTCCGCGCGGACTGTGACAATCGGCGCAAGCCATGATCCGGGCAAGGTAGGCTCCACGTGCAGCCTTGTTCTCATCCGCGGACACGGATCCTGAAAAGGCCGCGAGCACGGCAAAAGCCAGAATGGTTCTCTGGAAGACCAAGCAGATCATTGCCGCCTCCTAAGCCGCAGCCTGACCTGGAAGCATTTCCAGGCCGTAGTCGGGAGCAAGTTCCATGAAACGTTCTGCTCCTTCCGTGCCGGCTTCGGCAGCGCGTGCGAACATCGTTTCGAACCCGCCGGGCGTAACGGTCACATCGAGCCAGCCCTCGACATCGCCGACATTGCGAAACGCATGCGGGACACCACGTGGCAGGACGACGACATCACCTGGATGGACGTCGAAGACTTCATCGGCGCACCAGATGCGGAAATGACCTTCGCGGACATTGAACATCTCGTCTTCCTTGTGATGAATGTGCAGGGGGACACCTTCTCCGGGCGGAACGATTTCCTCAAAAAATCCAAGCCGTCCGCCGGTATCGGCACTCCGCACCCTTAAGCGGCGGAAGCCGAGTATTTCGTTTTCGCAAGCGTCCCGGTGCGCCGCGATTGCGGCTGCATTAAAAATTGCTGTCATAATGGGTCTCCTCAAGCCGCAAACTGCGGCGAGGGCAAAAAATACGACTTTCCCGAAATTGCGGAAGTGGTGATACTCCGGACAGTTTGTCCGGTTTCACAGGACGTTCGCATGGCACTCTTTGATGCAATCGAGATCTTCGCCCGGGTGGTTGAAGCCGGAAACATTACCCGGGCCGCCGAGCAGCTCGGCTTGTCCAAATCCCGTGTCAGCGAATGTGTCATTGCCCTGGAAAAACGTCTGGGGGTACGGCTCCTCGACCGGACCACCCGTCACGTTTCTCCAACCGAAGCCGGTGTGATTTTCTACCAGCGCTGTACCCGTGCACTGGAAGAGGCACACGCAGGCGTAACTGAAGTGATGGCGTATCAGGAAACTCCAGTTGGCCATATGCGGATCGGTGCGCCTGAAGCTTTTGCTGACCGGTTTATCATTCCGGCACTCGGGTCTTTTCTTGCAGAGAATCCGCAAGTGACAGCAGAAATCGTAGAAGACATGCGCATGGTCAACCTCGTTGAGCAGCGTCTCGACCTGTCGATAAGGATCGTGCGTGAACCGGAGCCTGCGACGATTGTCCGTAAACTCGGCATGTCGGAGATCCTCGTCTGTGCCGCACCGGACTACATCGCAAGGCATGGGGTGCCGCAACATCCCGTCGACATTCCGGACCACAAGTGCATCGGGTTCGCTGCGCTCTACTGGGCACGGGAATGGCCGTTCTTGTCGCCTCAGAAACACACCGTTTCACTGTCTCCCGTGATGATTTGTAACAGCACGGCATCGCTACGGGCAGCGGTCGTGTCGGGTATCGGCCTGGCGGCACTCCCCCGTTGGGCGGTTGCCACTGAGCTGAATGAGGGGGCCCTGGTCAGGGTGATGCGGGACTGGACGCTACCTGAAAGCGGCATCTATGCCGTCTATCCTTCAAACCGACTGGTGACGGCGAAGGTGCGCCGCTTTGTCGATCACCTGGCGCCGATCCTGCGCCAAAGTCTAAGCGACATGCCGGACATGGACGTAGCGCAAGATGGATGTCCCGCAGATGGCATAAATGTGATTTCGGATGGTTCGCGCCCCGACGAACAGGCCGCCAGTTTGCGTTGATTTGCGCGCATTACCGTTCGGTTTTTGGCGACCGAAAGGCGCTGCTTGGCCGTAAATCGATGCTGACGCCTGTTCCTGTCATTGAGGTGTTTGTTGAAAAAATACACCCATTAGTAGTAATTCAGGCGAGGTTGAGAAACGGGTTTAAGTAAATTTTTCGAAAAAAGTACCGATATATTCCCCAGATGGGGAATAGGAGATATGCCGTAGGGGCATAAGATCTTCCTGGCTGCGTCGGGGCGGTATGGCTGTTTAAGCTGGAACGTCTTGTTTGGTGTCAGCTGTGTTTTTGCCGGTTGCTTACTCGAGGGGCGGTCGGTCCTCGAAATTCGTTTCGGGTGTTTTTTAAACTATCGATACTGGCGTTAGGGAGCCGGGTGAGGTCGGAACTACCCGCTTGCAGCCCGCTGCAAAGTACCGGTTCGAATCCGGCTCCCATATTCCTCTCACACTTGTAGATCCATTGTTCCGATCTGCCAACTTCCTTTTGCCTAGCTGGCAAAGAGCAGCGCACTGCCTGCCACAACACCTGCCGCGCCTACCCAGGCGCCGAGCGCCGGTGCTTCCCCGGTTCGCCACCACATCATCGGTAGCATGAGGACGGGTGTCGTTGCCGACAGGGTCGCGATGATGCCGACTTCTCCGCCGGACAGCGCGAACAGGATCAGCGTCATCCCGAGACCCATGCCGAGCAAGCCGGAAATGGCGATCAGGCCGACGACCGGAAGCGTAAAATTTCCCGCCGGCTTGACCCAGCTGACCGGAAGGCGTGTCAGGAGCAGCAGGCCCACAGCCGCAACGCCGACGCGTATGCTGGAGGCTGCGACCGGGTCAGCGCCGGTTTCCATGATCGGACGGGCAATGAGGGAGCCGACCGACTGGGACAGCGCCGCGGCAAGGCCGAGAAGCACGCCAATCCATACCGGACCCTTGATGTTTTCCCATTTGTGAAGCTGGGACTTGCGCTTGCCGAAACGGATGGCCAGCAGGACACCCAGAAAGGTAAGGCCGATACCGACCATCTGCGTGGGGCTGAGGTCTTCGTTCAAGAGCAGCCAGCCAAGGATCGCCGACATGGGGGCATTCAGAGAAAACAGCATTGCAGTCCGGCGTGGACCCATGCGGTTCAACGTCAGGAAAAGCGCGGTGTCGCCAAGAAAGATGCCGACGAAACCGGACAGGACAAGAGGCAGCATCTGCGCGTCGCCGATGGAGCTCCACCCCGTGGTCAGGAGAACCCAGGCACACAGCATCAATGCCACAAGCACCATGCGGGTACAGTTGAAGGCAATCGCGCCGAGATGCTGAGCGGGGCCGGTGGACAGCAGACCTGTCAGCGCCCACAGGGCAGCCGCGCCGAGGGCTGCGGCTTCATAGAGAAACATCGGGTCAGGTCCGTAACAGATCGTCCTCCGGACCGGGCACTTTGCCGGTCCAGGCGGCTTCGAAGAAGGCGACTTCCAGTTTGCTCATCTGGCGGAAAAGGCCCGCAACGCGGGCCTGCTCGGGTTCCGGCAGATTGAGGCCGATCCGGTCCATTTCCGCCCGAATCCAGGTCACGAAAGCCTCGAAGCCAGGCACGGCGTGCAGGTCAATCCACTCGGCGAGATAAAACGCGTCCGGGCGCGGTTTTCCCGCTTCGCGCTGGCCCCAGGTCAGGTAGCACCATTCCGCGGAGAGAAGGCATGCAAGCCCTTCGGCGTAACTGCCTTGTCCGGACGATTTCAGCAGGAGCTGCGAGAAGGCGCGGGTCACGGGGCCCTGTGCTGCGGTCTCGTAAACCCGCGGTTCCACGCCGAGCGCCTCGAACGAGCGCAGGAAATAGTCGTTTTCCTCCGAGGTCAGCAGAGCCAGGAAACCGGAGAGCCGAGACTTGGCGGGCATTCCGGGAGCTTTGGCGACTAGATATCCCAGCGTGGAAGCGAGATCCGTGACGAAGGTGTAATCCTCGATCAGATAACGCGCATAGGCTTCCTCCGGCATGGTGCCATCGCCGATCGCAACGGTGAAGGGGTGGCTGCACGCATCGCTCCAGTAGGGCTCGGCGCAAGCTGCCAGCCAGTCGGTGAAGCGTCCGCCGGGAGTGCTTTCAAGGAAGTCGGTGAACGACCCGTCAAATTCAGAGGGCATGGGAGAAAACTCGTTGGCGACCTTTGCGAACGCCGGGAACAGGAGATGACAGAGGTGATGCTGTTTTGGCGGCCTGTCAACATCAAAACCTGTCGGTCGCCGGCAATGTTCGGGTTTGTGGCGCTGAGCTGAGTGTTGTCGCTTCAACGCTCGACATAGCGCATCGAGCTTCCCCGCAAAGAGGAAATCCGGGGCCTGGATCGATGGCTCGGGGGGCTGCTTGGTACGTGTCGGGAACGCGGTTCCCGCTTCAGGACCTTCGCAGTGCCGTCGACCGGATGGCAGCCGGCAGGCCACAAGAAAACGGGCGCCCGAGGCGCCCGTTTGAACTGTCGATCAGGCTGCTGCCTTCTTCGGCGTGATCAGGCCGCGGTTCACGAGAACCTCGGCGATCTGGACGGCGTTGAGCGCCGCACCCTTGCGCAGGTTGTCGGAAACGACCCAGATGTTGAGGCCGTTTTCAACGGTTGCGTCCTCGCGGATGCGGGAGATGTAGGTCGCATCTTCGCCAGCACTTTCGTATGGCGTGATGTAGCCGCCGTCTTCCTGCTTGTCGATGACGAGGCATCCCGGAGCTTCGCGCAGGATGTTGCGGGCTTCTTCAGCGGTGATCTCGTTTTCGAACTCGATGTTGACGCTTTCCGAATGGCCGATGAACACCGGTACGCGCACGGCGGTGCAGGTCACCTTGATGGCCGGATCGAGCATCTTCTTGGTTTCCGCCAGCACCTTCCATTCTTCCTTGGTGTAGCCGTCTTCCATGAAGCTGTCGATGTGCGGGATCACGTTGAAGGCGATGCGCTTGGTGAACTTGCTCGGCTCAATCGGATCGTTCACGAAAACCGCACGGGTCTGGTTGAACAGCTCTTCCATCGCTTCCTTGCCGCCACCGGAAACCGACTGGTAGGTGGAAACGACGACGCGCTTGATCTTTGCGTGATCATGCAGCGGCTTCAGCGCCACGACCAGCTGGGCGGTGGAGCAGTTCGGATTGGCAATGATGTTCTTTTTCGTGAAACCGGCAACGGCATCGGCATTCACTTCCGGCACGATCAGCGGCACATCCGCGTCGTAGCGCCATGCGGAAGAGTTATCGATGACAATGCAGCCCTTGGCAGCGATCTTCGGCGACCATTCTTTGGAAACGGTGCCACCGGCGGACATCAAGCAGATGTCGGTGTCGGAGAAATCGTAGTTCTCCATGGCCTGAACCTTCAGCGTCTTGTCGCCGAAGGAGACTTCGGTGCCCTGGGAACGGCGGGAAGCGAGGGCGACGACTTCGTCTGCCGGAAAGCCGCGCTCAGCGAGAATGTCCAGCATCTCGCGTCCGACATTGCCGGTAGCGCCTGCAATTGCGATCTTGAAACCCATCTTTGACTAGTCCTTGTCCGTCTCCCCGCTTCGCCAGCCGCCCGGTTCTGGATGGGCGTGGCCGGCTCCCGGCGCCTCCCATCCCCGGGGAGGCGGGATGAGCGGCACCGTCAAGCGGTGGTCTTGGTGGTCTTGGTAGTGCGTTTAAGAGCGGTTGCGGCAGCCGTCCGGGGCTCGCCGCGCATGAAGGTAGCGCTGGCAAGGGCCTGGGACATCATATCCAGAATGTCGGCTTTCAGCCGGGTCATCGGGGCTCGCAATCGTCAAAACTTGAGACGGCGGTGTTTTTGCCCGGAAATCCCCGCGAGTCAACAAGGAATAGGCAGGTGTTGCCAGCTAAGTGAACGAATTGATGCCGTTCGGGAACAGTCGAATAGCAACAGCCTCGGCAATTTCACCGAAAGAAGACCTTCGGCAGCCTTGTGTTCTGGCGTGGATGTGTTCGTTTTTTGCAGGTCAGGTGGCAAAGAGCCGTCCCGGTCCACGGTCCGCCGTCGGCAGGTCCGCCAGATGCATCATGTGCCATGCGAGCGCCAGGTTGGAGCTGATGACGGGTTTGGAAAGACGTTTTTCGCAGGCTTCAATGACAGGCATCGTGCGCAAGTTAGTGCAGGAGGCAAAGACGGCTTCTATCTCCGGATCTTTCCCGACCTCGCAGATTGCCTCTTCCACGGACTGCAGGCTGATCCTTGCAACTACGGCTTCTTCCGCTTGCCCGAAAGAACCGACACTCAAGGGCGTTATGCCGTTTTCTTCCAGGAGACGGCAGAGTGCGTCGGAGACTTCCTCCACATAGGGCGAGACGATGGCGATCCGCGAGACACCAAGGTGTGCAAGGGCTGCAACGACTGCGCGGGCGGGGTCGGTCACGCGTGCGCCAGGATGAGTTGCCTGGATCGCACCGGCGACCTGATCCGATCCGATCACCGTTGCGCCGGACGTACAGGCATAGGCAATGACGTCGAGTGGGCGCGTTCCCGGCAAGAGGGCCGCGGTGTCCGTCAGCCGGGCCTTCATCTGCATGAGTTTTTCGGAGGTGACTTCGGAAGCGCTCTCGATTCTTGCGTGAAGCAGCGAGACGCCTTCCTGATCAAAGAGGGGCCGAAACTCGCGCTCGATGGTTTCGTCAACCGACAGCAAGATCAGGCCTAAAGCCGCTTTGGTTGCCGATCCCCTGTCGCAGTCGAAGGAAAGTTTCATGCCGCGGTTCCAGGTGTTCTAGCGGGTGATAACCGGAATGTCCGGCCCTGCCGGCACGGTCAGGAATTCGGGCGATCCGTCTCGAATGACGATGTTTTCCTCGTGAACCATCATCCTGCCGGGTCCGAGAGCAAGGCTCGGCTCCAGTGTCAGCACCATGTTTTCTCGAAGTGGGGTCTCGTCGAAGCCGGTCAGGCTGGGCGCTTCGGTAAGCTGCATGCCAAGCCCGTGGCCGAGCCGGCCGACGTCACCTTCGCCCTGGTCCAGCACCTTGGTCATGGCCTGGAATAGATCGGCACAGGTACGGCCCGGGCGGGCAATTTCGGCAGCTGCCTCAACGGCCCGGACAAGTGTTTCATGGGCGGATCTGACGGCATCACTCGCCTGGCCGATCGCAAAGTTGCGGTCAAAATCGCAGAAATATCCGCTTTTGGTGGCACCCGTATCGAGCATCAGGACGTCCCCTTCCTGTAGGGGCCGGGCCGAGGGGGGAGAAATAACATCGCCGTAGCCGTCCTGTCCGGCTCCGCCGACCAGATAAGGCACATCGTCCGCACCTTGCTTCAGAAGCTCGATCCGGAAGGACCGGAAAACCTCGTTGAGCTGTTGGCCGGTGTGGAAAAGCTCCGGTGCCCTGGCAAATGCTTCCGAACCGATACCGCAAATCTCGCGCAGGAGAGCAATTTCACGTTCAGATTTCACCATCTTGAGGCTCTGGATCACACCGGTTCCGTCCAGATATTCAGCGTCGTTTGTGAGATCTCGAAGGCGCTGAAAGTCGCGAAGTGGCATGCGAAGCACGCTTTCCCGCCCCATCGGCATGGCGATTTTCGTGAAGCCCTTGAGGGTATCCGCGAGCAGGGCGATGCCGTCATCGACGGGGTGCGGGGCGGAAAACACCCGGATATCGTCAATCCAGGTGCTCGCCATCAGGTGCGCGCCGATCTGCGGAATGACCGCAATCGGCTTGCCGGTTACCGGCACCACGAGGAACCAGGGCCGCGTAGGGCTCTGCCAGAACAGGGTCCGGAACCCGGTGAAATAGCGCATTTCGGCTTCGGTCGTGAAAAACAGCGCCTCGATGCCCTGGGAATGCATGGCTTTTTGGGCCGCTTGCGTGCGCGCGGCAAATTCGTCTTCAGGAAAATCCTGTTCAGACATCTTCCGGTCCCTCGGAAAGATAGCAGAGCACCCGGGCTTCAGATCCGAGGCCGAGGGTCGATGCCCCGCCACCTGCGTGTCGAACGGCTGTGATGCCGCCCGCACCGGATGGCGTCGTCGCAATGCCGTTGTTGCCCAGCCAGTCGACCGTTTCAGCCGCTTCGCTGTCGGAAACGGTCACGAAGAAATCGGCTTCCCTGGCCAGGTACTTCAGCGCCAGATGCGAGGGTTCCTTGCAGTCTAACCGGCCCATGTTCGACACCGGACCGGGCGCCGTGACGGGCTTTCCGGCTTCGATGCTGGCCATAAGGGCGGGTGCGTATTCTGGCTCCACCACGACGATGGTGACATCGCGGCCCCAGGTCAGGCGAGCGCCGACGGCACAGGCGGCGGCAAGTCCGCCGACACCCGCCTGCAAGAAGACATGCGTGGGCGGCGTCTTGATCTGCCGGGCAATTTCCGCGGCTATCACAAGATAGCCCTCCATGACGTCGTGTCCGGCGGCGGTCATGCCCGGCCAGGTGCTGTCTGGCAGCAAGGTCCAGCCTTCGGCGTCGGCGCGTCTCTGGGCTTCCGCCATGCTGTCTTCATAGGTGGCTCCGGCCCGGACAACATCAGCGCCCCGGGCCTTGAGGCGGGCCTCAAAGGCGCTTGGAACAGTTTCGGCCACGAAGACGACGGCCCTGGCCCCAAACAGCGGAGCGCCTGCTGCAAGGGACATGCCGTGGTTCCCGGCACTCGCACACACAAAGGTTCTGCCGGTCAGCGCGGAAGCGTGCGACTGGGCAAGTCCGCCCCGAACGCGGCTGTCCGCCAGTTTGGCAATCGCATAGGCCGCGCCAAGTGCCTTGAAGCTGCCAAGACCCATGCGTTGCCGTTCGTCCTTGAGGGCAAGGTTGCCGATAGCAAGACCGGCCGCGAGGTCATTCACAATCAGCAGCGGGGTTTCATCGGCACGCGGGCATTTCCGAAAAAGGTTCTCTGCTCCGGCGACGTCCTGCGACACGGATCCATCCGCAAGCCCGCTTTGCTCGGGAAGGCCTTTGCCGAGGAACGGATTTTTCAGTGTTTTCATCATCTGCCCCGCGCGGTTTCCCAGGCAGGTCAGCAGCTCTGAAGGCCGGTTGCAAGCGACTTGCTGAAAATGACGGTTACGAACCAGATCGGGCCGTGTCCGAGATGTTGCGCCTGGTTGCGAAAAAGACTTGCCTGTTTCTGATGAATCGAAATATCATGAATTATGGATATGAAAGATGCACTGAGCGCCTTTGGGGCGCTCAGCCAGAAAACCAGACTGGAAGTCTTCCGGTTGTTGATCCGGGCTGGTGAGGCAGGAATGACCGCCGGCGAGATCGGTGAGGCTCTGGACGTTCGGCAGAACACCATGTCGGCGAACCTTGCTGTTCTGCTTCAGTCCGGGCTGGTCCGAAATGAACGCGAGGGGCGGTCGATTCGCTACTTCGCGGATCTTGACGGCATACGCGAGTTGCTGACGTTTCTGATGGCTGATTGCTGTGGTGGTCATCCGGAACTTTGTGCGCAGGTCATCGAGACGATTGCCTGCGGAGAGACCTGTTGAGGTTAAGGGGGATCAAATGTCCGGCGATGTCTACAACGTGCTTTTCCTGTGCACTGGCAATTCCGCCCGGTCGATCATGGCGGAGGCGATCCTGAGCCGGGAGGGGCAGGGCCGCTTCAGGGCGTTTTCTGCCGGGTCACAACCGGCTGGAGCGGTGCGTCCGGAAGCACTTGCCTTGCTCAGCAAGCTCAATTTCAAGACGGATGAGCTGCGCTCGAAGGACTGGGCCGAATTCGCTGCGCCGGATGCCCCGGTCATGGATTTCGTCTTTACCGTTTGCGACAATGCGGCGAAGGAAACCTGCCCTGTCTGGCCTGGCCAGCCAATGTCAGCCCATTGGGGCCTGCCGGATCCGGCAGCCGTTTCCGGAAGCGATAGCGAAAGGGCTGTCGCATTCAACGATGCCTTCCGGATGCTCAGCAACCGGATCTCGGTTTTCGTGAGCCTGCCGATGTCTTCGCTCGACCGTCTGTCCCTGCAGAAGAAACTCGATCAAATCGGGCAGTCCGCCGAAGAGCGCGTGTAACGTTTCTCCGGCGGACTGGTTTCAAGGTTGTCGCGTCAGGCGACTGCCTGGCCTTCGCGCGACGTGCGCAGGGTCAGCAGTGCGATGACCAGGGCGATGAGAGCACAGGCGGCAACCGCGCCAACCAATGGCAAAGCTGTCCGGTCGAAGAACGGGCTGCAGACGAGGATCATCACGCCACCGGCAACCATCTGGAAGGTGCCACCGAGGGAGGATGCCATGCCGGCATGTTCGCCATGTTCTTCCAGCGCCATGACCATCACAGGAGCAATGACCTGTCCGAGGCAGGTGTTGCCGATGAAGAAGAGTGCCATCAGAACCGGCAGGTCGTCGATGCCGCTCCACACAAGAATGACCAGCAGAACGTTGGCTGCCGCAAATCCGCTGACGGCCCTCAATGCCACTCTGCCCATGCCGAAGCGCTCACCAAGCGAGGCGGCAAACTGGGAAGACGCAAAGAAGCCGATCGCGTTCAGCGCGAAAACAAGGCTGAAGGCTGTCGGCGTCAACTGGTACTGTGTCATGTAGACCAGCGGCGCTGCGGCGATGAAGACGAAGAAACTCGCAAGCGAGAAGCCACCGATCAGCGTCAGACCCATGAACCTGCTGTCACGCATCAGGTAGATGGCGCTGCGCAGCATTGCTGTCGGGTCGATCTTGCCCCGGCGCTCGGCCGGTAGCGTTTCGGGCAGCAAGAAGGCCATTTGCAGCATGGCGAGAAGGGAAATCACGCCCAGGGCCACAAAGATCAGGCGCCAACTGCCGAACTGGATGATCAGGCTGCCGGCGAGCGGTGCAAGCATCGGCGAAACGCTGAAGACCAGCATCACCAGAGCCATCAGCCTGGTCGCCTTTGGTCCGGTGTGGAGGTCGCGGACCACGGCCCGCACGATGACCATCGGCGCGCCGGCACCAAGCGCCTGCACGAAACGGCCGAATGTCAGGGCTGAAACGTCCACCGCGGTCGCACACATGACCGATCCGATGAGGAAGACGATCAGGCCCAGGAAGGCGGGCAGCTTGCGTCCAAACCGGTCTGCCAGCGGACCGTAGATCAACTGGGCTAACCCGAAAGCGATGAAATAGACCGTGAAGGTCATATGAACCGCAGCGTCGTCCGTCTGCAATGCCTGCACGATTTCCGGCATGGCGGGCAGATAGAGGTCGATGGCAAATGGACCGACAGCAGCGAGAAGCCCCAGCACAATGGCGGAGCGGACAAAACCGATCTGCATTGGAAAATCCGATGAAAAATGCGCCGGAGGCACAAATGCGGGAAAGTCTGGAAGATGGAGGTGGCGGAGATTACCGCCCGGCCTTGATATGATGTAAGTGCTCGAAATGCAAATTCAAGGCTTGCTGGGTGTTGTCATGAAAGCTTCATGCAACTGTCACCGATATTGTAATCAGGGCCACTAGCTTGCGCGCACCATCAACCCGATATTTTGTGGGAGCGAGTGCAATGGCGGACCTTCGTGGGCGCTTTTTAAAAGGTGTCAGCCTTTCAGTCCTGTTCGGCCTTGGCGCCGTGTCGGCAGCACAGGCAGAGTATTTCGAGCGTATCAACACATTCCCGGTCTACAAGACCCTGCCGGAAGGCGTGGATCAGGCCACCGAAACCGTTGCCGAAATCATCTACGCCACGAAGGACGGCCGCACGCTCGTCTTCACCGACAGCCCGGGCGAAGCCATTGTTTTCGTGAATGCGGCCAACCCGCTGAACCTGCAGCCGATGGGCCGCACCGCGCTTGGTGGTGAGCCGACTTCGGTCGCCGTCGGCGAAACATTCGCCTATGCCGGCGTCAACACGTCCGAAGACTACGTCAATGCGTCCGGCCATCTGGCCGTGATCGCTCTCGACGGTCTTGGTATCACCGCGAAGTGCGATGCAAAGGGTCAGCCGGACAGCGTTGCCATCTCTCCGGACGGCAAGTTCGTTGCGATCGCCATCGAGAACGAGCGCGATGAAGATCTGAACGACGGTGTGATCCCGCAAATGCCGGCCGGCCATCTCGCGATCTTCGATCTGGACGAAACCGGCACGCCGACCAACTGCGACGCGGTTCGCATTGTCGACCTGACAGGTCTTGCCGAAATTGCGCCGACCGATTCGGAGCCGGAGTTCGTTTCGATCAACTCCCAGAACCAGGTTGTCGTCACGCTGCAGGAAAACAACCATATCGCCGTGGTCGATCTGGCCTCCGGTGAAGTTGTCAGCCATTTTTCCGCCGGTACGGCTTCGGCTGAAAACATTCCGGTGTCCAAGGCGCGCATGAGCGATGCCTCCGGTTCGACCGAAAACGTCAAGCGTGAGCCGGATGCGGTTGCCTGGATCGACGACGAGCGTTTCGTGACCGCCAACGAAGGCGACTACGAAGGCGGTTCGCGCGGCTTCACCATTTGGAACACCAAGGGCGAGGTCCTGTTCGACAGCGGCAACCAGATGGAACACCTTGGCATGGCCAACGGCCACTATCCGGCCAAGCGCGCGTCCAAGAAGGGCACCGAGCCGGAAGGTGTGACGGTTGGTGAATTCGGCGGTGAAAAGCTGATCTTCGTCAATTCCGAACGCGGCAACTTCGTCGCTGTCTACAAGGACACCGGTGCCGAGCCGGAATTCGTCCAGTTCCTGCCGACCCACGTCGGTCCGGAAGGCTCACTTGCGATCCCGAGCCGTGACCTGTTTGTGGTTGCCAACGAGGTCGACAGTGCGGAAGACAACGTTCGCGCGCAGGTCTCCCTCTACAAGTTCGGTGCGGACGCTCCGTCCTACCCGATGGTCGTGTCCGAAACCGACCCGGAAAAAGGCGCGCCGATCGGCTGGGGCGCACTGTCCGCACTGGCTGCAGACCCGGAAGACGGCAACAAGCTCTACGCCGTCAGCGACAGCTTCTATGACGACGCCCGCATCTACACGCTGGACATCTCTTCCAAACCGGCAAAAATCGTTGCCTATGCAACCGTTCAGGGTGGCAAGCAGGCAAAACTGGACCTGGAAGGCATCTCTGTTGCCAAGGATGGCGGCTTCTGGCTGGCTTCCGAAGGCAATCCGGAAAAGGAACTGCAGCACCTGCTGCTGAAAGTCGGCACCGACGGTCAGGTTCAGGAAGAAATCACGCTTCCGGAAGAGCTGAACGCCCAGTCCGCGCGTTTCTCCTTTGAAGGCGTTGCCGAGTTCGAAATGGACGGCAAGACGCTGGTGGCCGTCGCCGTTCAGCGTGAATGGAAAGACGACCCGAAGGGCATGGTGAAGCTGGCCATCTACAACCCGGCCGACAAGTCCTGGGGCTTCGTTCACTATCCGCTCGACAAGCCGAAGAGCGCAGCCGGCGGCTGGGTCGGCCTGTCGGAAATCGTCTCCATGGGCGACGGCAAGTTCGCCATTCTGGAGCGCGATAACAAGGGTGGTGAAGACGCAGCCATCAAGCAGATCACCACGATTTCCCTGGAAGGTGTGACCCCGGCTGCCTACGGATCTGAGCTCCCGGTGGTCCAGAAGCGCTACGCCATGGATATCCTGCCGGCTCTGGCTGAAGGCAAGGGCTGGGTTCTCGACAAGCCGGAAGGCCTGACGATCACGGCCGATGGCCGTCTGATCCTGGTCACCGACAATGACGGTGTTGACGATGCACCGGGTGAAACCCGGTTGATCGACCTCGGCCCGGCAAGCCGCCTGAACTAAGGCACTTCAGACAAAGGTCCTCCCAAGACCTGAGCGAAGGTCCGGCCGCTTTATGCAGCCGGGCCTTTCCTTTTCTGCATTGCCATTCTCATGCCGTGAAACTTCGTCTTTGCCAGTGCCACAGGGCAGCAAGGCTGTGCAGTCCGATGAGTGCTGCAAGCAAAAGCGCCGCGGCATGGTGCAGGCCTGCCGGTGGCAATCCGGCGAAAGCCGCAAGTCCCGGCAATGTGCCATTCGCAATCTTTTCAAGGCTACCGGATATGACGATCATGCCGATACCGCTGACCAGGAGCAGCAGCGGTATGAGGCGCAAGGCGGCGTGGACGCCCTTGCCGATAGCTTGCTGCAACCCGGAATGAACGGCGAACACCGGGTGAGGGGTACCCTTTGCCAGCCAAAAGATTGTGCGGACAAGAGCGAGCAGGCCCGCAGACAAGCCAAGTCCCAGATGGGTTTTCAGAAGGTTTGGCGAAAACGGTTCGTTGTTCGTCAGGGCATAGCCGGTAGCCAGGGCGCTGATGGTAAGAGCGGCAATCGTCCAGTGCAGCAACCGGTATCCGGTTACGGGCAAGGCCGCCATCATTCATCCTCCCGAATGACGGTGTAGAGTGCGGCATGAAAGCTGATGCCCTTGAATTCGGCGACAATGCCGCTTTTGCCGAGCTTCTGAATGGCGGCCTGATACGCATCTGGACTTTCCCAAAGCGCGATGTTGACCAGCTGGAACTTCGCCTGCGGAGACAGGGACTGGTGCAGGCGCGTGGTGATGTAGCCAGGCTGCTCTTTCAGGAAGTCGCGCGCCTGTTCCCAGCTGCGAACTGCGTCGGCAAGACGGTCTTCGGGAACTTCGAAGGAATTGATCAGCGTTACCGGTGTGTTGGTGTTGATTTCACTCGCCATGGCGGAGACTCCCAAGTTGGCGGTCAGGAAGGAAAGTGCTGCCAGATGAATGGCACGACGTGTCCAGAGTGATGTCATTTCGAACTCCTAATTATATAGCAAGCTATGTTTATTTATATAGGGTGCTATCTATCGTATATGCAAGGGATGACCTTCGAAAAAGATTCCTCCGCCGGGTATCTGGCAAACCACATGGCACGGCTGTTTGCCGCCGGTCTCCATCGCCGTATCCGGCCGCTAGGCCTTTCGCCGGGCCAATTTCCGGCACTGGTCGCCCTTTGGGCAAAGGAAGGACGCACGCAAAAGGAACTCGTGCAGTTGCTTGATATCGAACAGGCAACGCTGGCAAACACCCTGGCCCGGATGGAGCGGGACGGCTTGATCACCCGTCGGGCGAGTGAAGAAGACGGCCGGGTTCAGGAAATATTCCTGACCGACAAGGCCAAGGTTTTGGAAAAGGAAGCCATCGCGTCTGCGATTGCCCAGAACGGAGAGGCGCTGGAGGGGTTTTCGGAACAGGAAAAGGCGCAGTTCCTGGATTTCATGCACAGAGCCATTTCAGCCATGCAGAAAGCCCAGACCGGCAGTTCCCGATGAGTGCCAGCATGCTGGGCCTGTTCGGCGTATCCTTTCTGGCTGCCACCCTGCTGCCCGCCCAATCCGAACTGGGCCTTTCCGGCCTGATTGCGCTTGGAACGGAACCTGTCGTTCTGCTGGTTGCGGCGGCAAGCCTTGGCAACACGCTCGGATCAATGGTCAATTGGGGCCTCGGCAGGGCCGCAACCGCCTGGTCGACCGCTTCCTGGTTTCCGGTCAAGCCTGACAAGCTCGCCAAGGCAACGGGCTGGTATCACCGCTACGGACGATGGAGCCTGCTGCTCAGTTGGGCGCCGATTATCGGCGATCCCCTGACATTGGCGGCAGGCGTGCTCAAGGAGCCCTTCTGGAGCTTCACCCTGCTGGTCGCAATTGCAAAGACAGCACGCTATGTCGCTGTCGCGTTGATCACGTTGCAGGTTATCTGAGACTGCGGGCCAGTCGGGGGAATACGAAACCTTCGCTGCGCGGGACGCTTAACCCTCAAAACGCTCGATCAGATCCCACTTGTTGCCGAAGGGGTCCTGGAAGACGGCAACCTTGCCATAAGCCTCGTGGCGTGGTGTCTCCAGAAAGGTGACGCCGGCCGTTAGCATCGCCTGATGATCGCGATCGAAGTTGTCGGTGTGCAGGAACAGGAACACACGGCCGCCGGTCTGGTTGCCGATGGCGGCGTGCTGATCGTCACCGTCGGCTTGCGCCAGCAGGAGACGTGTCTCGGAGCTGCCCTTGGGCGCAACCAGTACCCAGCGCTTGCCGCCGCCAAGGTGAGTGTCTTCAACCAGGTTAAAGCCAAGCTTGCCGACATAAAAGTCGATGCCCTGGTCATAATCCGGCACGATGAGGGCGATCGCTCCAATCATCTGTTTCATGGCAGGCCGTTTCCTACTGCGCGCGCCGGTAGACGGACACGTTCGTGTAGCTTGCAACGTCGACCAGGTGGACGGTTTGCGTCACGGTCAGCGTTCTGCCGTCGTCAGACAGTTCCCGGTCGGCTTTCATGATCGTCAACCCTCCGCGGCGGGCTTCCGAAATGAGGTTGCGATCTCCCTGGAACACGAGACGCATGGCGTCGACCAGGCCGCTTTTGCCAAGACGCACTTCCGGACCGTCCGGCATTGCCTCGAAAGTGTCGTTGGTGACTTCGCCGTCGGAGGCCACCTGGTTCATCGTGAAGACGGCAACGCCGAAGTTCTCATCGATCTTGAGTGTGGCGCTGCGTGGCGGTTCGCCTTGTTCGAAGTCGCTTTCCTCCGTGTCGAGGATCCAGGTGCCGAGAAAGGGGGCGAGTTTGTCTTCGATCATGGGACCAGCGGTATCTTGAAAAGGGAAAGCCGCCACCGGGATAACCGGTGACGGCTCTGCTTGCAAATGGCGATTGCCTATCAAGCGCTCAAGGCGTCCAGTTCGGCAATGATGGCGTCGCCCATTTCCACGGTGGAAACGGTGGCCTGGCCAGGCGCTGCGATATCTTTCGTCCGCAGGCCCTTGTCGAGAGCGTTGGCGATGGCCTTGTCCAGTTTGTCGGCGGCTGCAACTTCCTCGAAGGAGTAACGCAGCGCCATGCCGAAGCTGGCAATCATGGCGATCGGGTTGGCAGCGCCCGTGCCGGCAATGTCCGGAGCCGAGCCGTGGACAGGCTCATAAAGCGCCTTGCGCTTGCCGGTAACACCATCCGGTGCGCCGAGCGATGCGGACGGGAGCATGCCGAGCGAACCGGTCAGCATGGCGGCAACGTCGGACAGCATGTCGCCGAAGAGGTTGTCCGTCACGATGACGTCGAACTGCTTGGGCCAGCGGACAAGCTGCATGCCGCCGGCGTCAGCCAGCATGTGCTCCAGCTGAACATCCTCGTAGCCGTTCTTGTGCGTCTGGGTAACGACTTCGTTCCACAGTACGCCGGACTTCATCACGTTCCGCTTTTCCATGGACGTGACCTTGTTGCCGCGCGTGCGTGCCAGCTCAAAGGCGACGCCGGAAATGCGCTCGATCTCGTAGGTGTCGTAGACCTGCGTGTCGATACCGCGTTTCTGGCCGTTGCCGAGGTCGATGATTTCCTTCGGTTCGCCGAAGTAGACGCCGCCGGTCAGCTCGCGCACGATCAGGATGTCGAGACCTTCGATCACGTCCTTCTTCAGCGAGGATGCATCGGCAAGCGCCGGGTAGCAGATGGCCGGGCGCAGGTTGGCGAACAGCTGCATGTCCTTGCGCAGACGCAAAAGGCCGGCTTCCGGGCGAACTTCGTAGGGAACGTCGTCCCACTTGGGCCCACCGACGGCGCCGAAGATAACCGCGTCGGCAGCCATGGCCTTGGCCATGTCTTCTTCGGAGATCGACTGGCCATGCGCGTCATAGGCGGAACCACCCACCAGGCCTTCGTCGGTTTCAAAGGACATGCCGCCCTTTTCATTGAACCAGGCAATGACCTTTTTCACTTCCTGCATGATTTCCGGGCCAATGCCGTCACCCGGCAGAAGCAGAAGGTTTTGTGAAGCCATGGATGTTCCATCCCGCATTTTGAGAAATCTGATGGCGATGGGTTAGCGCGTCGGCCGTTGTCTTTCAAGATGAAGCCAGTTGCGAAGAACTCAAGCAAGCCGTGGGGAAAGGTCAAGAACGGCTGAAGGGCCCGGAGAGCAGAGGGATTGAAGCCGGTTTCAGGACAGCTCCTGCAAGGATCAGCCGAGCCAGCCCCGCACTGCCTGGAACAGGAGGTTCAGCGCCAGCGCGGTCATCACCCATCTGAAGCCGGTCTTGAAGCTCTTCTCGTCCATTCGGCCGAGCAGGCGGCTGCCGGCGAGTGTGCCGAGAAAGCCGCTGGCGATCATCAGGACAATCAGTCCCAGCCAGGGCGCAAAGGCGAAGCCGAGCGCGCCGAACGCAATGATCTTGAAGATGTGCATGATCAGCGCGGTGATTGCCTGGTTGGCGACGAACCCGTGGCGCGGCAGGCCGAGGGTCGACAAGACGGCACCGCCGATGGGGCCGGCCGCACCGAAGAACATGGACAGGAACGTGGAGGCAAAACCCGCTGCTGCCATGACCCGTTTCGGCGCCTTGCCGAAATGCGGTGCCTTGCCCCAGACGACCCACAGCACAAACAGGCCGATGCCCGCCTTCAGAACCGCCGGCGGCAATTCCACCGCGATAGCGCCGCCCACGGCTGCGCCAATTGCCGCCCCGACTGCGAACCACAGCGCAATCAGCCAGTCGACATGTTTCAGTTGCACCAGCGCACGCCCGGCGTTCGATCCGAGCTGAACGACACCGTGGACCGGCACCAGGGCACTGGCCGGCATGACGGTTGCCATGATCGCGATCAGCGCGACCCCGCCGCCAAGGCCGACGGCCGCTGTCAGGGCCGAGGTGAAGAAACTCGTGACGATCAGTGTCAGCGATGCAGCAAGGTGCAGCTGATCGGGAAAGAAGAAGCCGGCGATGTCCGACATGTCACGACCATCTCTTGTTGGCGTAGTTGACCGCTTCGCGGACATCCAGTGCGCGGGTGGAATTGCCGCTGCGCAGATAGAAGACCGAGGCCTTGTTTTCTTCCAGATAGACGGCGCGGGGTGCCGGGCTGACGATGACCATCGCCACGTCTTTGCCGTCCACCCTGGAAAAGACCGTGTGGATGTAAGGACAGAGATCTCCGCCGAGTGTCTTGGAAACGATGTCGTTGACGGTGCGCTCGAACGAATCGAGGTCCGGGCTTTTCAGCGTTGCCAGGTCCTTGTCGAGACCAAGCGGTGTGCCGTTGTCGTCAACACCGATCAGAAGATGGCCGCCATCGGCATTGAAGAAGCCGGCAAGGGTCTTGGCGATGACCTTTTCCAGGGACCGGTTGGTCCGGTTTTCCTTCAGGTCCCAGCGCAGCGACGACTTGAACTCCACGCGCCGGTTTTCGCCCTGTTTCAGAAGATCGGGAATGAGCGCGGTCTGCTCTTCGCGCAGCGACCGGTAGGCTTTGGATGTTCGCATGTAGTTGCGGGTGAAGATGCCGAAGGCGAGGCCGACAACTGCGCCGAGACCGGTATAGGCAACCGCAACATCCAGATGCCGGGGAAGCAGCACCAGCCACAGGCGCGCCGTCAGAAATTCAAGGAGGTTCGGAGCCGTTTCCGAAAAACGGGCCAGTTCCCACCAGACCACCACAAGGTTCAGCGGGTGGATCACCAGGACACCGACAATGGCCCCGACCACGACATAGGCTGCCAGAAAGGGAAGCTTGAACGGGGAAAGAGCCATATTTGAAAATCCAAATGAAAACGCCGGTCGGAACCGGCGTCACTCTTAATCCAAAACCTTCCCGCCGTCATCCCGGCCCGTCATCCCGGGTCGGCATCGTGCGAACCGGGATGGCGATGAAGGATTTCACAGGCGGTCAGGCCGCCGCGGGCAGGGCCGTTTCGACCAGTTTCACCCAGTAGGAACAGCCGACAGGGATCAGGTCGTCGTTGAAGTCATAGGCCGGATGGTGCAGGCCCGCGCTGTCGCCGTTGCCGGCGAAGATGAACGCGCCCGGGCGTTCTTCCAGCATGTAGGAGAAATCCTCACCGCCCATCATCGGCTCGATCTCGCGATTGACCTTGCCGACCCCGGCAATGCCTTCGGCGACGGCTGCCGCGAAATCCGTCTGCTCGTCGTGGTTCGCCGTGACCGGATACCCGCGCGTGAACTGCAGAACTGCCTTTGCGCCGAACGCATCGCCAACAGAGCTGACGATGGATTCCATCCGTGCCTGGGCGAGATCCCGCATTTCCGGGCTCAGCGTGCGCACGGTGCCGCGCAGCAGCACTTCCTGCGGAATGACGTTGAAGGCGTTGCCACCCTGGAAAACGGTCACCGACACAACAACCGAATCGAGCGGATTGGCATTGCGGCTGGCGATGGTTTGCAGCGCGGACACCAGTTGCGAGCCGATCACGATCGGGTCGATGGTCTCATGCGGCTTGGCGGCATGGCCGCCCCGGCCGGTGATGGTGATGCGGAATTCGTCGGTCGCGGCCATGATCGGGCCCTTGCGGATGGCGAATTCGCCCACCGGCATGCCCGGGAAGTTGTGCATGCCGTAGACTTCCTCGATCGGCCAGCGGGTCAGGAGACCATCGTCGATCATCGCCTTCGCGCCTGCGCCACCTTCTTCAGCCGGCTGGAAGATGACGACGACCGTGCCGTCGAAGTTGCGGGTCTCGGCGAGATACTTTGCAGCGCCCAGCAACATGGCGGTGTGGCCGTCATGGCCGCAGGCGTGCATCTTGCCCGGGATCTTGGAGGCATAGTCCTTGCCGGTGATTTCCTCGATCGGCAGCGCGTCCATGTCGGCACGCAGGCCGATGGTCTTGCCGGCACCACCGTTGCGGCCCTTGATCACGCCGACGACGCCCGTCTTGCCGACGCCCGTTGCGATTTCATCGACACCGAAGCTCTGCAGCAGCTCGGACACCTTCTCGGCAGTCCGCACCGTTTCGTAGAGAATTTCGGGATTTTCGTGAATGTCGCGGCGCCAGGCGGTGATCTCGTCGGCCAGATCCGCGAGGCGATTAACGATGGGCATGCAGGACTCCTAGAAACACATCGGAACAGGAAAGCGCATTAAGCTTGAACGGCTAACCTATCGCAAGCTGCAAAAAGAGGAAGTGGGATTGCGGAAAAAGTTATGTGCAAGGCGATGGTCTGCAAGACTGATCCGCCACCAGGTCATTCTCCGGATGATTTTTCCTGCAAACGGAAAACGCGCGTGCGTTTGATCTCGTTGTCTTCCAGCGCACCGACCACCGGAACGCTGTAGGCCGCCAGTTCAATCAAGCGTGACGAGGGCAGATAGGACCGGCCAGGGTCGCCGACATAGACCTCGATGTTGTTCGCCAGCAACCTGTCGAGAAATGCCAGCACCTTGTCGGCCATGGGCTTGTCGTAGAAAACGTCACCACAGAAGACAAGGTCCGCTTGCGGCGGTTCTCCGGTGGTGATGTCCGCGGTCTCGGTGGTGATCTCCACCTCGTTGAGCGCGGCGTTGAGGCGTGTTGCGGTCAGGGCGTAGGGGTCGATGTCGACCGCGTGGCAGGACGCTGCGCCGGCCTTCATGGCGGCTATACCGACCAGACCGGAGCCGCAGGCAAAGTCGACAACGCGCTTTCCTGCGACCAGTTCCGGCGTGTCGAGCACGTAGCGGGCAAGTCCCTGGCCACCTGCCCAGGCAAAGGCCCAGAATGGCGGCGGCAGGCCAAGCTCACCCAGTTCGTCTTCGGTCTTTTGCCACAGATCCATGGCCTCATCGGCCACATGCAGCAGGATTTCCTCTGCATGCGGCACGGGTTTGACCTTGGTCTCCTTCCGGATGAAGGCTGCCGGATCCTTGATAAGGGCCATTCAGGGCGGATCTCTCAGGAGAGGAAGTTACGCAGGCTCTTTGAGACCGCCCATTTCACAGACGATTTTCCATTCCTCTTCCGTGACCGGCTGAACCGACAGGCGCATGGAGGTGACCAGCGACATCTTGGCAAGGCGCGGTTCGGCCTTGACGTCGGCCAGGGTCACTGGCTTGGGCATGTCGCGGACGGCCTTGAAGTCCACGCATTCCCAGCGGGGGTCATCGATGGTGGTGTCCGGATGGATGTCGCTGCAGACCTCAACGATGCCGACGACTTCCTTGCCGATGTTGGAATGGTAGAAGAACGCCTTGTCGCCGATTTCCATGGCCCGCATGTTATTGCGTGCCTGGTAGTTCCGGATACCGTCCCACTGCTCACCCTTGTCGCCACGGGCCTTCTGCTGTTCCCATGACCATTTGTCGGGCTCGGACTTGATCAGCCAGTACTGCACTCAGTTTGCCTCCGGGTTCTTGATTGCCCAGTTCCAGGGGCGGATCTCGACGCTTTCGAACAAACCGGCACGGGCGTAGGGATCTTCCTGGGAGATCGCCAGGATCTCGTCGCGGTTGGAGGCTTCGATCACCACCAGCGAGCCGGTCATGTTGCCGTCGTCGTCAAGGAACGGGCCGGCTGCCTTGAGGCTGTCGCCGAGGCCTTTCAGGAAGTCGAGATGGGCGGCGCGGTTGTCGAGGCGCGTCTGCAGGGCACCGGGCTTGTCGGTGCAGATCAGGGCATAAAGCATGAAGAATTCCCCGGGTTGGTCGAATCTGCGTCGAACCTAGGGCCGGGGCGGGGGAAACTCAATGGGGGAAAGTCGGGGAGGTGCATCACACCCTATGCAAGCGGCCCATCCATCGAGACGCCTGGCGTTGCCCGGCTCCTCAGGATGAGGACGTGGGGGAGCTGTTCTCCCCTTTGTGGCAGGGCAACTGACTTTGGACTAAAGACAGGCAGCAAGCACAAGTGTCACCCCGGGCGAGCAACGCGAGACCCGGGGGCTACTCGTTTCCAGAGAGCTGGAATGGGTTGTGCCTCTTCAGGGCACCTTGTCTGCTTCGGCAAGCGGCGCGGCGAGTGGGCCCCGGATCTGCGCTTCGCTTGTCCGGGGTGACGCCGTGGGGATGAGGATATCGCTCATATGCCAATCCCCTATCACAAGCGGAAAGAGAGCCAGGTGCCGGCTTGTGCCTATGTCGAAGGCCGGTTTCGTCGAGACGGGGTCAAAGCCCTGCCGTTTCCGATTTCAGTGGGCGTGCCATCAGGGTGTTGAGGGCGTCATCGATGGTCAGGTCCTCGTCGATCATCCTGGCCACCGTCTCGCAGATCGGCACTTCGACATCGTATTTGCGGGCCAACTTTACGGCGACGCGGGCGGAAAAGGCGCCTTCCGCGAGCTTGCCGCCTGCCGAAATCAGCTCGGAAGCCATGAAGCCTTCCCCGAGCCGCAGCCCGAAGGAAAAGTTGCGCGACTGGCTGGACGAACAGGTGAGCACAAGATCCCCCAGACCGGAAAGGCCTGTCAGGGTTTCGCCCTGTGCGCCCATGGCAGTGCCGAGGCGAGACAGTTCGGCAAAGCCGCGTGCTGTCAGCGCCGCCTGGGCACTGGCGCCGAGCTTGCGGCCGACCACGGCCCCGCAGGCGATCGCGAGCACGTTCTTGAGGGCGCCGCCAATCTGGGCACCGAGAATGTCGATCGAGGCATAAGGCCGGAAACAGGGCGATTGCATCGCTTCGCACAGGCTGAGCGCGGTCTTGGCCGAATTGGCGGCAACGGTGACGGCGGTCGGCAGGCCCTTGGCGACGTCGTCGGCAAAGCTCGGGCCGGACAGCACGCCCGGTTCGACGCCGGGCAGTTCCTCGCTCATGACCTTGGACAAGAGCTTTCCGGAGGATTGTTCGATGCCCTTGGCGCACAGCACGACGGGGCCGCGTACCTTGCCGGTCTGTTTGAGGGCAGCCAGCATCGCACGGGTTGTCTGGGCGGGTGTCACCAGCAAGATGGCATCGGCGTCGGCAACCTCTTCCAGCGAAGATGTCGCTTCCAGTTCCTCGTCAAAGGTGATTCCCGGCAGATACCTCGGGTTCTGCCGACGGGACCTGATATCGGAGACCGTGCCGGGATCACGCGCCCAAAGGCGCACTTCCCGTCCGGCACGGGCTGCGGTCAGGGCCAGGGCAGTGCCCCAGGCGCCGCCGCCAACGACGCCGATAGACCTAATGGCGCCCATTGCTCTGCCTTTCCACGCGCGTCCGTAATGTTTCAAGTTGCGCTCCAAACCCTTCAAAAAAGCGGGCCTCGGTCGGCGCATCCATGGTGAACAGGTCAATCCAGAACAGACGGAACCTTATCGGTGGACCGCCTGCGTTCGGTGACATTTCGAAATGTTCCCATTCTGTCGCGGGCTTTTCACGAATTCGGCCGTGAAAATGCCGCCGGCGATGCAAGCCGTCGAGACAACGGGGAACATCTTTGAAGATATGGTCCTGGTCGGCGAACGATTCGAGCGCGATATCCAACGAAAGTCCGGTCTCCTCGGCAAATTCTCTCCTGGCAGCCTGCAGATAGCTTTCGCCGGGGTCGACCGTGCCTCCGGGAACCTGGAGGCCGGCATTCGGGAAATCGGGTTCCACAAACACGAGAAGCTCTGTTCCACAGGTCAGGTAGACATAGGCCTTTTGGTAGATCAGCACGGGCAGGTCCTTGAAAGAACTGTTGTTTATGCCGCGTTGGCGAGGCGTGTCACACGTTTGCGCAGCGCATCGAGGGGCGCGCCGAAGGCTGCGAAGAAGTTTTCCTCGTCGCTTGCCCGTTCGCCAAAGAGGTCAACCCAGAAGAAACGATAGCGAATCGGTTCGCCGCCGCTGCTGGGATGCATTTCGTAATGCTCCCACTCGCTCTCCGGCCGGGCACCGAGGCGGACATGGTAGTTGCGGCGGATGTGGCGGCCAAGCAGCGGGCGGTTTGGTGCGGGCCGGTACTGGCCGACGGGAGGGATCGTTTCGAACGGGATATCCTGACTGGAAAAATGATCAAAGGCCACGTCCAGTTCGAGGCCTGTTTCCTCGGCAAATTCCCGCATGGCGCCATGCAGAAAGCTTTCCCCCGGATCGATGGTGCCGCCCGGAACCTGCAGGCCCAGATGAGGCGTGTCCGGTTCGTCGAAGACCAGAAGGTCCGTGCCGCAGGTCAGGTAGACATAGGCCTTGTGGTAGACGCGCATTTCTCAGAACAGTCCTTGTTGGAAGGCTGAAGTTTCCTAACAGGGTCTTTGGTCGCGCAAAAGGGTCGGTGGGAAATTGAGCGATGATTTACAGGTCCACATCCTAGACCTTGGCGCCCTTTTTACCCGCGCCGAGCACACCGGCATTGGCTGAATCCAGCGGCCAGCGAGGCCTGGGTGACAGGCTCATGTCGTCCACGGGGCCAAGTCGAAGCCGCTCAATACCGGCCCAGGCGATCATTGCTGCATTGTCGGTGCAAAGGCGCATGGGCGGCGCGATGAAACGGGCATCTGCCTCTTCTGCCGCAGCCAGAAGACTGTTGCGGATTTCCTGGTTCGCCGCGACGCCGCCAGCCACAACGATTGCCGGTTTGACACCTGGGTGGCGTGTCCGGAAGAGATCGAGTGCGGAGCGGGTGCGGGCTGCCAAAACGTCGGACACAGATCGCTGAAATGCCGCGCAGAGGTCGGCAATCGTCTGTTCATCGACAGGTTCAAGCTTTTTCGCCTGGGTGCGAAGGGCCGTCTTCAGTCCGGCGAAGGACATGTCGAGGCCCGGGCGATCCAGAAGCGGACGCGGCAGGCGGAAGCGGGTGACGTCGCCCTTGGCAGCCATTTTTTCTACATGCGGGCCGCCGGGATAGGGCAGGCCCAGCAGTTTGGCTGTCTTGTCGAAAGCTTCGCCAATGGCATCGTCGATGGTCGTGCCGAGACGTTCATAGTCCCCGACGCCGCGCACCAGCAGGAACTGGCTGTGGCCGCCGGAGACGAGCAGCAAGAGGAACGGAAACTCGAGATCGTCGGTCAGGCGCGCGGTCAGGGCGTGGCCTTCCAGGTGATTGACGCCGACGATCGGCTTTCCCGCTGCCATCGCGATGGCCTTGGCGGTCATGAAGCCGACGATGACACCACCGATGAGGCCGGGACCGGCAGTTGCGGCAATCGCGTCGATATCGTCCCAGCCGCAACCGGCCTCGTTCATGGCTTCGGCAACGATCCGGTCGAGGATCTCGATGTGGGCACGGGCGGCAATTTCCGGCACCACGCCACCGAATTCTGTATGCTCGTCGATCTGCGAACGGATCGTATTGGAGAGGATCTTCTTGTGCGCAGGGCCGCACACAACCGCTGCTGCGGTTTCGTCGCAGCTGGTTTCAATGCCCAGGACCGTCAGATTGGTCGCATTGTCATCTGTTTTGACTGAGGTCATTGGTCTAAGTGCGGTGGCCTGTGTTAGGACATCCGAAAAGACATAAATCGGTGCCCGTCATTTCTGCCGGGCGTAGCATCTGGACGGTAAACCTTGCAATCAAATCCTTTGCGTATCGGAACAAGGGGCAGCGCGCTGGCGCTGGCACAGGCCCACGAAACCCGCGACCGGCTGATGGCGGCCCATGATCTGGCCGAAGACGCGTTCGAGATCGTGGTCATCAAGACCTCCGGCGACAGGATCCAGGACAGGCCGCTGTCGGAAGTCGGTGGCAAGGGGCTGTTCACGAAGGAAATCGAGGAAGCGCTTCTGGACGGGCGGATCGATCTTGCCGTTCATTCGTCCAAGGACATGCCGACGGTCCTGCCGGATGGTCTGGCTTTGACGGCCTTCCTGCCGCGGGAAGATGTGCGCGATGCGTTCCTGTCGCCCAAGGCAAAGACCCTGACCGATCTGCCGCAGGGTGCCGTCGTCGGGTCCAGTTCGCTGCGGCGCCAGGCGATGATCAAGCGGCTGCGCCCGGATATCGAAGTGGTGATGTACCGCGGCAACCTGCAGACACGCCTGCGCAAGCTGGCAGAGGGCGAGGTGGACGCAACACTTCTGGCGGCGGCCGGTCTGCGCCGGTTGGGCCTGGAAGCGGAAATCACCAGCCTTCTGGAAACCGACCAGTTTCTGCCGGCTGTCGGCCAAGGTGCGATCTGCATCGAAAGCCGGGCGGACGACAAGGCTACCCTTGAAATGCTGGCGGCAATTCACGACGCGGCAACGCAGATCCGCCTTGATGCGGAGCGCGCCTTCCTTGCTGTTCTGGACGGGTCTTGCCGCACGCCCATCGGCGGCCTGGCAACGCTCGAAGGTGATACGATGCACTTCCGAGGGATTGTGCTGAAGCCGGACGGATCGGCCGCGCATGAGGCATCGGGCAGTGGGCCTGCGGCAGAGGCCGCGCGGATTGGCCGGTCTGTCGGGGAAGATCTGAAAACCCGGATGGGACCGGACTTTCTGGCAGGAGCCTGACCCGGTCATGCGCTTTCTGGTGACACGCCCCCAGCCGGATTGCCGGCGGACCGCTGAAAAACTGCGGGCGTTGGGGCATGTTGCCGATGAAGCTCCCGTTCTGAAAACCGTTGAGGTGCGGTCGGCACAATTCGGGCCGGATGGCGTGTCGGCGCTGGCGTTTTCCAGCCGGCGGTCGGTCGCCGTCCTGTTAGCGCAGGGCCGGATCGATGCCTTGCGGAACTTGCCGGTTTTCACGGTGGGCGACGCGACCGCACTCGCCTGCCGGGAAGCGGGCTTTTCAAATGTACTTTCGGCCAGCGGGGATGTCGCTGCGCTGGCTCAGCTGATTCTCGATAATCGGAGCGGATTGTCCTCAGGGGCCGTCCTTTATCCAGCTGCCGAGGATCGGGCGGGGGATCTGGAGGGACTTCTCGCCGCAGGGGGCATTTCCTGTCGCACCGTCGTGCTTTACCGCATGGAGCCGGCGGAAAACCTGCCTTCTGCCGTGGTTGACGGCCTTCGCCAGAATGCCTTTGATGGTGTCTTCATTTATTCCAAACGCACGGCTGAAGCTTTTCTGGCGCTGGTTCGCAGGCACGGTCTCGACCATATTTTTTCCAGGTTGCCTGTTTATGCCCTTTCGCGGCAGTCGGCCGAGCCCCTATTTGAGGTAAGCCAGGTGCGTATTGCAGCTGCGCCGAACGAAAGCGCCTTGATGGATCTGGCTTTAACACAGTGTTAACCAGATCCGGGGGAGTCGTTCTTTTGCAGCGCGCAAAAGTCTTTGCTGCGGCGGTACCGCTTCGCAAAGAGGTGTGTATAGTGAAGGTCTTGGGACCGGCAGGGTTCAGGAGGAGATGAGATGACGACGGACAAGAAATCCCCGGGCGGGACATCTTCATCGGGCGGCACCGGCGGCAAGGACAAGCCGGGCAGCAGCACTGCGTCTTCCTCCGGCAGCAGCAAGCGGCCGGTAACGATCGATCTGACCGCAGAGAAGGTCGGTGCCAAGCCGACAGACACGAAGCCAGCCTCTGGTACGAGCTCAACGACGAGCGCCACGACGGGGTCTGGCGGCACGACTGCGGGTGCAACCAAGACAGGCGGCATCGGCGGCACGACTGCGTCCGGCAGCTCAACGTCAACCGGAAATACAACGTCTACCGGCAGTTCGGGCAGCACATCGTCGCCCTCTTCGTCTGCATCGACCTCGTCCTCGACCGGATCAGGCTATTCTTCGTCGTCTTCTACCACTGCCGGGTCTTCCACAGCCGGAAAGCCCGCCGGAGCCGGCACAACCGGGTCGTCATCTGCGACCGGCAAACCGGCGTCTCCGGCAGGCTCATCGACGTCTGCCACCAGCCAGACCGGAACCTCCTCGACAAGCAGCAGCTCCCGTCCTGGGGGATCAACCAGCTTTTCCAATCCGCCGGCTGCTGAAGACCGCGGCGGTGTCGGGGCATTCGGCGTTCTGATTGCGGCCGTTATCGGCGGTATCCTGGTGCTTGGCGGCGGCTTCGGCCTCTACCAGGCCGGGCTCGTCAAACTGTCGCCCGAGCCGAACCAGCAGCTCACCAGCGCGCTCAGTGCCGCCGAACGCAAGATCTCCGATCTGGAGAAAAAACTCGGCGACGTGACGTCTTCGGTCTCCAGCCAGGGCAGCTCCGGTGCTGTTTCTGCTCTGGAAAGCAAGGTCACCGCGCTTGAAGCCAAACTGCAGGATGCATCGTCGTCCGATCTGAGCGCCGCGGTCGATGCCCTGAAGCAGGATGTCGAAGGACTGCGCAGTACCGTTGCTTCGGCTGGGGCCGGCACCGGCGAAGGAACCCCAGCCGATCTCCAGCCGCTTGAAAGCCGTCTGGCCGCGCTGGAAGAGGAAGTGAAGGGCGACAGCCAGGTGGATCTGGCGCCGCTTGAAAGCCGCCTGGCCAAGCTGGAAACCGACACCACGTCGACCTCTTCCGAAGCCGACAAGCTTTCCGGTTCCGTAACCGGGCTCGAGGGCCAGCTTTCGGACCTGAAGACGACCCTTTCCGAGGTGGAAACCCGCCTTTCCAATACCGAAGCGACCGCGAAGGCAGCGCAGACAGCCGTATCGACGTCGGACGTTTCCCTGAAGACCCTTGCCGACAGCCAGGCACGGGCAACCGAGACCCTGTCTTCGCTGGCTGCCGATATCAAGTCTGTCGGTGCGGCCAACACGGCAGCGCTGGAAGGTTTGCGCTCTGAACTGGACGCGCTTTCAACGCGCCTTGCCGCGGTTGAGGCAACGATGGGCGATGCGACGGCGCGTGAAGTTGCTGCCAGGGCACTGTCCGTTTCCGCGTTGAAGTCGGCCGTTGATTCCGGCCGCCCTTATGAAACCGAGCTGGCCGCGGTCAAGGCGGGGCTGCCGGGCGGGCTCGACCTGTCTGCACTGGAGGCCAACGCCAAGACCGGTGTCGAACCGGTGCCCGTGCTGATCGCCCAGTTCCCGCCGGTTGCGCGCTCTGTCTACCAGACGTTTTCCGAACCGGACCGGTCCGGTGATGTACTCGACAGCCTGATGACCAGTGCACAGTCGCTGTTCACCGTTCGTCGTTCGGGCTCAGGTGAAGGCGACGGGCCGGCAGCTGCCCTGCAGCGCATGGAAAACGCCGTCCGGAAGGGAGACCTCAAGTCGGCACTTGCCGCCTACAAGGATCTGCCAGAACAGGGACAGGCTGCTGCTGCCGACTGGGCAACGCGCGCCGAAGCCCGCGTCGAGGTTGATGACCTGACGGACAAGGCCTCGCAGGAAGTGCTCAACGCGCTTGCTGCGAAGGATAGCTGAATGCAGGCCGGCCACTCGCCCGCCCGTCAATGGAACTATGTGCCGGCAGGAGCCGGCCGTCGCAGGGAGCGAACTGAATGATCCGCGTTCTGTTCTTTTTCGCGCTGTTGTTTGCCGTTGCCATGGGCTTTGCCTGGATGGCGGACCTGCCGGGAACGATCCAGATTTCCTGGCCGGTTTATGAAGGCGGCCAGCAGGTCGGGACGGACATCTGGGAGCAGTCGCCTGCGATTGTTGCCCTTGCCGCAGCTATTTTCCTGGCGATCTTCCTGGCGATTGTCTGGGTGATCCGCGTCGTCCTGAAATCACCGCAGATTGCCAGCCGCTTCTTTCGGCGCCGCCGGAAAGACAAGGGCTATAATGCGCTGTCACAGGGCTTGATCGCTCTGGGCACGGGCAATGCCAAACTGGCGCGCCGCTACGCGCTGGACGCCGACAAGCTGCTGGATGATGAACCCGCGGCAAAGCTGCTGCTTGCGCAAACGGCCCAGCTTGCCGGCAAGGACGACGAAGCGCGTCAGCGTTTCGAGGCGATGCTGGAAGATCCGGCCACCAAGGCGCTTGGTCTGCACGGCCTCTTCATCGAGGCCGAGCGACACAGGGAGCCGGTGGCAGCACGCCATTATGCGGAGGAAGCCGCCAAGACATCGCCGGGTCTGGAGTGGGCCGGCAAGGCTGTTCTCGGCTACCAGGCGGTTGCCCACCATTGGGACGAAGCGCTCAAGACCCTGGAGCGCAACTACGCCGCAAAGATGCTGGACAAGAAAACCTATCGGCGTCAGCGCGCCGTCATCCTGACGGCGCTTGCGACAAAGCTGGAGGACGGCGAGCCGGAACGGGCCTATTCGCTGGCCAAGGAAGCTCATGGCCTGGCACTCGACCTTGTGCCGGCGGCCGTGCTGACGTCTCGTCTGGCAACGCGCCGGGGCGACATTCGCAAGGCCTCCAAAGTGTTGGAGGCGACCTGGCGTTTGTTTCCGCATCCGGAGTTGGCTGAAACCTATGCCCATGTGCGTACCGGCGATTCGGCTGTCGATCGCTTGAAGCGGGTGAAATCGCTTTCCGCACAACGGGCAAACACTCCCGAAGGTGCGCTGGCCATCGCCCGCGCAGCCATGGAGGCGCGCGAGTTTGAAGAAGCGCGCAAGCAGCTGAAAAAGGTCCTGCAGTCCGAACCTACCCGTCAGGCGTTTCTGCTGATGGCGGAAGTGGAGGAAGCCGAACACGGTGACCGGGGCCGCACACGCGACTGGCTGGCCCGTGCCGTCAGTGCGCCGCTCGACAAGGTCTGGATGGCCGACGGCATCATTTCCGCCGAATGGCAGCCGGTGTCACCGGTCACCGGCAAGCTCGATGCGTTCCAGTGGGCAACGCCGGGCAGTCTGTCGGACGAGGATGGTCCGCTGCTTGAGGACAGCCTGTTCGAGGCGCCGGCCCTGCCGTCCGCCACTCCAGCCGAGCCGGTTCGCCCGGTTGCAGATGTGGATGACGGCGCTGTGGTGCTGGAAGCCGAACCCGTCACCAGGCCTGCCACTGCCAAGCCTGCGGGACCCGAGACGGGTGACGCCACATCCGGCAGCGCCAAGTCAGCCGCCGCGGAACCTTCCACTGCCTCTGCAGCACTGGAGAAGCAGGGCTACGAAGGGACGACGGACGATGTCAAATACAGCCCTGCGCTGAAGGACCTGCCCGACGCCGAGGCTACCAAGGCACCTTCGGACAAGGCTGCGACCGTTGAGAAGACGGCAGCCAAGGAAACCGCGGTAAAAGCCGAAGCCGGGGCAGACGACAAACCTGCCGTGGTGACAGGCAAAGACGCCGGGACAGCGAAAGCTGGTGTGACCGGCAAGACCGACACCCGGAACGGTTCCGAGACGCCTTCCAAGCCAGAGGCAGCATCTGAGGCCAAGGTTGAGGAAACCTCGAAATCGGCGGATGCAAAGCCATCGGCTGCCAAAGCCAGCGAGGCCAAGACAGGCGAAACAAAATCCGGCAGTTCCAAAGAGGATCTCAACCGGCCAATCGAATTTCCCCTGTCGCGGATGCCGGACGATCCGGGCCCGGATGAGGACGACGAGGACGAGACCGCCAAGACGCCACGGCCGCGCTTTTTCAACTGAAGCGCTGCTGCGGCGATAGTCGGAATGTGCTGACGAGCATGTGTTTGCCTGGCTTCCGGAAAAGGGAAGATGTGATCTTCCTGAAAGAACCGGTTTTAGGCTCTTGCATCTGACGCCAAGCTCCGGTAATTAGCGGCGCACTCGGGCTTGACCTGAGTGTCCGCGCCAAATCGCGCGATGCCCGGCATCTGCCGGAGAACGCCGCTGTAGCTCAGATGGTAGAGCACGTCATTCGTAATGATGGGGTCGGGGGTTCGAGTCCCTTCAGCGGCACCACTTTCCAGGCCCAGGTTCCTTTCTTCAGGTGCGCCCGACAGGGCTATCCCTTCTCTGATGCTTTCCTCAGAATTGAGGAAGCTGTCACGAGACTTCAGAAACAGCTGTGCGATCGTTGGCCCTGCCACCAGATTCACGGGCTGCACAGGTCACAGTGACAACTTTGATGCTGGCGAACTTATGTTGCCCTGCTGCTGATCCGGTTTCTGTTTGTCGGATGGGAAGTGCCACATTGATGGCTCGTCGGCAGTCCTTGCAAGAGGCGAGGTGATTGTCCAATTCTGACGCTACAAATTGACGTAGAGTTGGTTTGGCAGGTTGTGGGCGCCCTTGTCCTCACGAGACAATCGTATCGTCCAGCAGGTGCTTGTTTTGGCCTCGTCTGATTTTCAGAAACAGGCTGGTTAGATCCCGTGTTTTGAAAAAGTTGGCCACAGGTTGCTCCAATTCGACGGAAGTCACTGAACCATAATGCGACTGCGGGAATCCTGTGACGACGGGTTGCGCCTGTTTCCTCGTATTTTGTGGGATTTTCCCAGATGAGGTTTCGGTCTTTACATCCTATTTGTAAGAATTTTGGAATCGAGTGAATGAATATTCATGTAAATCTATGTATATCAAAGGTTGTAAAATGCCTGGCGAGCTTCAGTAACAGAAAATATACAATTGTTTCCTTATTGTACTTGTTAATTTAGACATGGCCTCAAGTGACGATGCGAGAACCGCACACAAGGTGATGAGAATTGCTGCATAAAATGATCCGCATTCTTGTCGCTGACGACAGCGGCATCGCTCGTGAAGTCATCAACAACGGCATCGCCGTTCATCGTTCCAAGCGGTACATCGAGGTTGATAACGTCGATAACGGTCGTTCCGCTGTCGAGGTTCTGAAGAAGAAACAGATCGACATCGCCTTCATCGACATCAACATGCCGGGGCTGAATGGTCCGGACGTAATCGCCGCGATGAGCGAGACGAAGTCTGCAGATTGTCTGACGGTCGCGATTTCAAGCGGCCTTGATGAGCGCAATGCCAACATGCTTCAGCAGCTGGGGGCCTATCATTTCCTGAAAAAGCCTTTCACCCAGGAGGATGTGTCGGAGATCGTCGCCACTTACATGACGATGACGACGACCTATCCGATCCTGATCGTCGACGACAGCGGTACGATGCGCAAACTGACGCGCAAGGTTCTGGAGGCCAGCCGGTTCGACTTCGAAATCTCGGAAGCCGACAGCGCGCAGGCGGCGCTTCGTACACTGGCATCGGGCAAGTTCCGGATGGTGCTGACGGATTTTCACATGCCGGATGTCGACGGTATCGAGCTTGCCGGTTCGATCCGGGACCTGTCGAGCAAGATCGGCATCTACATGATGTCCACCAACGACACGAGCTATCTGGAGCGGTCCGCGGCCTTCGTCGGGATATCCGGTTTCCTGAAAAAGCCGTTCACGCCTCAGGACATAGATACGCTCATGCATCAGTTCCTGGAGCTGGATACGCCAAAATTCGGCAAGGTGCGCAACATGTTCAGCTTCATGGAACGAGAACGCAAGGCATCGTGAGGCTCGCCGGACTGGCGAGTGCTGATCGTTCCTCTTGGGTCTCCTGGACATTTCGCGGGAACCATTTGCCGAACGCTTACATTGTTTCTGGATTGTTTGTCAGCATTCTTGATTTAAAACGCTTCAGTTGATTCAATGAAAGAATCAGAAGTCTCCCCCTAGTTCGTATCGGTTCCACTGTCTGAATGCATGGAGAGCGGTGTGGGCAAAACAGCAAAACTTGAATTACTTCGCCGGATATTGCCTCTCGGCCTCTGCGTGCTGGGTATAGTCGGCGGATTTTTTTTCATGTCGGTGCTCAGCAGCCTGCTCTGCATTATCGCGGCCGCCGGGATCTATGCCGCCTTGCCGCGGCCGAACGTACCGTCCGGTGCCGTAAAACCGGTATGTCATCCGCCGGTTCTGGTACTCGACATGATCGGGTTTGTTATTGGTGCCGCTTTCTTTTCCATAGCATTCATCGGGATGGCAGACTGGAGCGGAGGCGCAGCCCTGATGGCGCTGCTTTGCCTGGGTCCTGCCTCGATTGCACCGGTGCTGTTCACCGTGTCCGCACGACAGGAGACATCCTGGGTCCGTTTCTTCAGCAACGGTTTCGAATTCACACAGTTCGGCCGGCGCGTCCGGGTGATGTATGAGGATCTGAAAAAGATCGACATCCGCCTGTGGCACGCTTCCGGCTGGGCTGCCTGGTTCCAGTCGACGATCGGCTCGCTGGGGCCGAGATCAGCGGTTCTGCTGAATGGGGCTGAAACCACCACGACTCTGGTCTTCAAGCGCCCGGACGGGGCAACCTTTACCATTTCCTCCGAACTGGTGCCGGACCTGCAGCGGGTGCTGATCAACATCGACAGGGCCGGTATGGAGCTTCCTGACGGGATCAGTGAATATCAGCGCAAGAAGATCCGCCAGCGGCGCGAGCGCATGT
The DNA here is from genome assembly GCF_001579905.1 of Labrenzia sp. CP4. NCBI lineage: Bacteria > Pseudomonadati > Pseudomonadota > Alphaproteobacteria > Hyphomicrobiales > Stappiaceae > Labrenzia > Labrenzia sp. CP4. Next base: position 624,931 of record NZ_CP011927.1, read on the forward strand.
ACGGTGGCCCGCCGCAGGAACCGCCGCAGTCGGAACAGAGAGAAGTGGCGCGTATCGCAGCCCTGATCGAACACGCCAGGCGCAGCGCCGGCCATTGAGGGCGGTTTTAAGCCTCACATCTCATTCGGCTGTCTGCTGACCACAACTTCATCCTCATCCTGAGGAGCGCGCTTGCGCGCGTCTCGAAGGATGGGCGGCACGCGCAGGAGTTTCTGGCACATGCTTCGAGACGGACCTGACGGTCCTCCTCAGCATGAGGGCGTGTGGGGGCGCCGACGGAAGGAGGGGCGATCTGCCGAAGACCCGGTGCTGGCATCAGCCGCTGCAAACTATGAACCGACCCAGTTCGCCTTTCGCTTTTCGAAGAATGCGGAGATGCCTTCCTGGGCTTCGGGAGTTTCCCAGGTCTCGGCGAGACGGCGGATGGTGTCGTCGATGATTTCTTCGGTGATTTCCGGGCCAAGGCTGCGGGCCAGCGCCTTGGAGGCGGCTACGGCAGCGGGGGCAGCGGAGAGATACGGTTTGATTTCCTTTTCGATCGCCGCATCGAGGTCCGCCTCGCTCACGACCTTCGCCACAAGATCGAGATCCCGGGCCTCTTCCGCGCCGAACAGGCGGGCGGACATGAATACCCGGCGTGCCTTGCCTTCGCCCATGCGGGCCAGCACATAGGGGCTGATGGTTGCCGGGATGAGGCCGAGACGTACTTCCGTCAGGCCGAATTTGGCGCTGTCGACGGCAATCACGGTGTCGCAGACGCTCATCATGCCGATGCCGCCGCCAAAGGCCTGGCCCTGCACACGGCCTATCAGTGGCTTCGACAATTCGTTGAGGCTCTGCAGCATCATGGCAAGCTTGCGCGCTTCAGTCATGCGGGTTTCGCGGTCAGCTTCGAACTGCTCGCGCATCCATCCAAGGTCGCCGCCCGCGCAGAAGCTGGCACCGGCACCCGTCAGGATAACGACACGGACAGTGTCGTCCTCCGCCAATTGCGAGGCAACTTCCGTCAGTTCGGCGATCATCGTGGCGGAAAGCGAATTGTGCTTGTCCGGGCGGTTGAGTGTCAGCGTTGCGACGCCCCGGTCGTCAACAGCAAGGGAGATTGTCTCGAAGCTCATGCGTCAACACTCCTGAGGGTGCGGGCAAAGTCGGCGATTTCAGCAAGCTTCGCCCGGTCGATGCCGGTCTCGAAGCCTTTGCGGGTCATCAGGTCGAGGACGGCTTCGGTTGCGACATTGCCTTTGGCGCCCGGTGCATAGGGGCAACCGCCCAGACCGCCGACCGCACTGTCGAAGGTGCGCAAGCCCTTTTCGAGGCTGACCTCGATGTTCTCGATCGCCCGGCCTTTGGTGTCATGAAAATGGCCGGCAAGCTTGTCCGCAGGGATCGCGGTCAGCACGGCGTCCAGCATCCGGCCGATGGTCTCCGGCGTTCCGGCGCCGATGGTATCGCCGAGGGAAATCTCGTAGCAGCCGAGATCGAACAGCGTTTTGGCGACCTCCGCAACCTTCTCCGGTGGTGTTGCACCGTCGTAGGGGCAGTCGGTTACGCAAGAGACATAGCCGCGAACCGGGATGCCGTCCTCGTGTGCCTTTTCCAGAAGCGGCTTGAACCGTTCGATGCTTTCGGCAACCGAGCAATTGATGTTCTTTCTGGAAAAGCCTTCCGAGGCCGAACCGAAAATGGCGACTTCATCCGCCGACACCTTCTTGGCGGCCGTATAACCCTTCACATTGGGTGTCAGCACCGCATAGGTCACTGACGGATGCCGGTAGATGCCTTCCATCACTTCCTGGGCATCGGCCATCTGCGGTACCCATTTCGGACTGACGAAACTGGTTACCTCGATCTTGCGGAAGCCGCAGGCAGAAAGCCGGTCCACGAGGTCGATCTTCTGGGCCGTCGGCACAAAGGTTTTCTCGTTCTGCAGACCGTCGCGCGGGCCCATTTCAAACAGGGTGACGAATTCAGACATGTTTTCTTCTCTAGCTTCTCGTGAGGCCTAAAGGTGAGGCCGGTTCTTCGCTGCGCTTCGTCCGTGGACGGCACTAGGCAAATCGCGGAGGCATTCGTTAAACGGTGTTTGACACGATCACTCTTCCTGCTCGGCACGGGCGCGCAGTTCACGGCGGATGACCTTGCCGGTGGTGGTCAGGGGCAGGGCGTCGACAAAAGCGACTTCGCGCGGATACTCGTGGGCTGCAAGGCGCGTCTTGACGAAGTCGGCGATTTCCCCGGCAAGTTTGTCGGTCGGTTCAATGCCGTTTTTCAACACGATGTACGCCTTGACGATCTCCGTGCGCTGGCTGTCGGGCTTGCCGACGACACCGGCCATGGCGACCGCCGGGTGCTTGATCAGGCAATCCTCGATCTCTCCCGGGCCGATGCGATAGCCTGATGACGTGATGACGTCGTCATCCCGGCCAACGAAGCGGATCCACCCGGTGTCGTCCTTGATGCCCGTGTCGCCGGTCAAAAGCCAGTCGCCCGCAAATTTCTTTTCCGTCGCTTCCATGTTGTTCCAGTAGGTCAGGAACATCACAGGATCAGGACGTCTGACGGCAATGTTGCCGAGTGATCCGGCAGGCAGTTCCTCACCCGTGTCGCTGACGACGCTGACATCATGACCCGGAACAGGGCGGCCCATGATACCGGGACGCGCCTCCATCAGACTGGCGCAACTGGAAACGATCATGTTGCACTCGGTCTGGCCGTAGAATTCGTTGATCGTCAGGCCGAATATGCGCCGGCCCCAGTCTATCAGCTCAGCGCCGAGCGTCTCGCCACCGGAGGCAACCGAGCGCAGGGTGAATTGCCAGCGGTTTTCCGGGGCTTCCACCTGACGCATCATCTTCAGCGCGGTTGGCGGCAGGAAGGTGTTGCGGATTTTCTGGTCCTGCAGCAGCTGGAAGGCTGCTTCAGCGGTGAACTTTCTGAACCGGCACGCTACCACGGGCACACCCAGGAAGAGCGCGGGCATCAGAACGTCGAGCAGGCCGCCGATCCAGGCCCAGTCCGCCGGGGTCCAGATCCTGTCACCCGGCTGGCCCAGAAGATCATGGCTCATCTCGACGCCCGGCAGATGGCCGAGCAGCACCCGGTGGCCGTGCAGGGCGCCCTTGGGCTGTCCGGTGGTGCCGGAGGTGTAGATGATGATTGCCGGGTCATCGGGGCCTGTGTCGAAGGGGTGGAAGGAGCCTTCGTGTCCGGCCATGTGATGATGGAGGCTTTCTGCCCCCGGGACGTCTTCATCCGCACAAAGGACGGTCGTCAGGTCCGGTAGCCGGTCACGGATGGTCGCCAGTTTGGCAGCGCCGCTTGCATCCGTGATCACCGCCTTCGCGCCGGAATCCTTCAGCCGATACTCAAGTGCTTCTTCCCCGAACAGGGTAAAAAGCGGAATGGTGATCGCGCCGAGTTTCAGGGCCGCAATATGGGAAAAGGCGGTTTCGGGCCTTTGCGGCATCAGGACGCCGATCCGGTCGCCGGGCTGGACGCCTCGGGCGGTCAGCAGGTTGGCAAGCTGATTGGAAAGCCGCCTCAGGTCGCCATAGGTGTAGCTGGTGGCGCTGCCGTCCTCGTCGGTATAGACCAGCGCCTCCCGGTTCGGCTCGCGTGCCGCCCAGTCGTCACATATGGCAACGCCGATGTTGAACCGGTCAGGGATCTCCCATCGGAACCTGCCTGACAGGTCGTCATAACTCGTGGCGTCATGCGGCAGCATCGGCTTCCTCCGCGAGCGCGAGAAGAACGGTGCCGTCGGTTACCTGCTCGCCTTCGGCAACAAGAACCTCGCCAATGACACCGTCCCGCGGGGCTTTCAGCGTGTGTTCCATCTTCATGGCTTCCAGGATCACCAGAGGCTGGTCCTTCGTCACGGCTTCGCCTGCCTTGGCGTTCAGAACCTTCACGAGGCCGGGCATCGGCGCAATCAGCTGATCGCCCGCGCCGCCGGCTTCCTCGTCGGCGCTGAGCGTGTCCGGCAAGGCAACCGGGAAGGCATGGCCGCCGAGGAAGACCGTCAGTCCCTTGCGGTCCTCCACCACGACCGCCCGGGCACGGTGGCCGTCACAGTCGTAGGTGATTGCACCGCCTTCAACCTTCACCAGAGCATATTCGCGTGAGCCTTCCTCCAGCTGGACCGCGAACCGCTGATGGCCGAGGGCGTGGACCTCGACGTCCCGGCGCTCGCCCGCAATTTCAAGCAGTGCGTACTGGCGCGATGCACTCCAGATCCGCCATCCGGCCAGCGTGTCGAACGGATCGTTGCCACTTGCCGGCCTGGTCAGGCCGAGCGCCGTGAGAGCGGCAAGGGCAATGGCGTCCACCGGGATGGAGGGCTCTTCTATGAGCTGGGTCAGATCCCGGTCGATAAGGCCGGTGTCGACATCGCCCGCGGCAAAACCTTCATGGCGACACAGGGCCGCCAGAAAGCCGGCGTTGGTGACGCAGCCGGCAACTTCCGTTGCCTCAAGGCTTGCCAGCAGCTTGCCAAGTGCCGCCTGGCGGGTCGGGCCGTGGACGATCACCTTGGCGATCATCGGATCGTAATAGGGGGTGATTTCATCTCCGGAGCGCACGCCGCTGTCGACCCGGGCACTGTCTTCCGGAAGGGCCAGATGCTCCAGCGTGCCGATGGCGGGCAGGAAGCCCTTCGGCGCATCTTCCGCATACAGCCGGGCTTCGAAGGCCCAGCCGTTGAAGGAAAGATCTTCCTGGCGCTTTGGCAAGGTTTCGCCGGAGGCCACTCGAAGCTGCCACTCGACCAGGTCTTCGCCGGTGATGAGCTCGGTAACCGGATGCTCGACCTGCAGCCGGGTATTCATTTCCATGAAATAGAACCGGTCGGACCTGAGACCTTCGGAAACGTCGGCGATGAACTCGATAGTGCCGGCGCCGGAATAGTCGATGGCCTTGGCCGCGGTCACGGCGGCTTCCCCCATGGCGCGGCGCATTTCTACCGGCATGCCGGGGGCAGGGGCTTCCTCGATCACCTTCTGGTGGCGACGTTGCAGCGAGCAGTCGCGCTCGAACAGATGCACGGCATTGCCGTGGCTGTCGCCGAAAACCTGAATCTCGATATGGCGCGGCTTGGTCAGGTATTTCTCGATCAGCACGCGGCCATCGCCAAAACTGGCTTCGCCTTCGCGCTGCGCGCCTTTCAGGGCGTCTGCAAAATCCTTCGGTTCATCGACACGCCGCATGCCTTTGCCACCACCGCCGGCACGCGCCTTGATCAACACCGGATAGCCGATCCGGTCGGCCTGTTCCTTCAGGAAGTCCGCGTCCTGGTTCTCGCCATGATATCCAGGCACCACAGGCACACCGGCCTTTTCCATCAGCGCCTTGGCGGCATCCTTCAGGCCCATGGCGCGGATGGAAGAGGCGCTCGGGCCGATGAAGGCTATGCCGGCCCTGTCGAGGACGTCGACGAAATCCGGATTTTCCGACAGAAAGCCGTAGCCCGGATGCACGGCTTCGGCGCCACTCAGCTTGCAGGCTTCGATGATCTTGTCAGCCTTCAGATAGCTTTTCGAGACCGGTGCCGGTCCAATACGGAAAGCCTCGTCGGCCATGGCAACGTGCTTGGCCCTGGCGTCCGCATCGGAATAGACCGCAACGGTCTTGATGCCGAGCTTCTTGGCCGTTGCCATCACCCGGCAGGCAATCTCGCCGCGGTTGGCAATGAGGATCTTCTTGAACATTTCTCAGTTCTCCTCCCAGGGAGTGACTAGTGCGCCGGGGGTATCGGCAGTTCGGTCCGGAGCAAGATCCGGCATATGTTGTATGGGCAGCTCGCTGAACACCGTGATGGAGTTCCGGCTTCCGTCGGCAAGGAGTGCGCTTCGTCCGGTTGCCAGCACGCTCACCTTCAGGCCGCCGACGGAGAGGGTGTCACCCTTGTCGATATTGCCTTCGTCGAGCGCAACCAGGATGGCCGTCAGGGGCTGCGTCAGCTGTATGTCGGGATGCTGGTCACGGAACGCTGCTTCGATATCCGGGCCGCATTCCACCATCGAGCGGACTTCACCCTTCATGAGGTTTCCTCCCGAGTGCGGCCAGAAGATGGGCATGGCTTGCCTCGTCGAAGGCAACCAGTGTGACGGTTTCGACTTCCGGCAGGTCCTCCAGAACCCGTTTGACAGTTTCCACCGCGACCGACGCGGCGCCGCCGGCCGGATAGCCGTAAATGCCGGTGGAAATGGCCGGGAAGGCTATGCTTCTGAAGCCGGTTTCTGCCGCAAGACGCAGGCTCGTTTCATAACAGGAGGCAAGAAGGTCCGCTTCGCCCGACGTGCCGCCTTTCCAGACGGGGCCGACCGTGTGGATGACGTGGCGGGCGGGCAGGCGGTAGCCACTGGTGATCTTTGCATCGCCTGTTTCACAGCCGTTAAGCGTCCTGCATTCGGCCAGGAGCTCCGGACCTGCCGCACGGTGGATCGCCCCGTCGACACCACCGCCGCCGAGCAGCGACGAGTTGGCCGCGTTGACGATGGCATCCACGTCGAGCCGGGTGATGTCGCCGATGTGTGTCTCGATCCTGCTCACGGCTTGAGCTCCGGCTGCAGATCTTCAACAACCTTGAAACGCTCGCAGACAAGGTCCATTTCCGGGTCAAATCCACCGTTGCGTTCAAAGAAGACCTGATGGTCCCTGCGCCAGCCGGCGAGGTCATCATTCTCGCCTTCCGCCAGGGCGAAGTCTTCCCCGACATCGCAGAAGCGCACGACGGACACTTCCAGTGTTTCGATCACCAGCGCGGGGGTGTCGTCCCAGTTCAGTGCAATGTCCCGCCGTCCATGAACGGGCAGGACCTCACCACCGTCCTCATAGCTCTGCAAGGCGCCGCATGTAGCGGTTTTCCTGCCGGCGCGGACAAGGGCGATGAGCTGGGCACACAGGTCCGCATTGTCGCCGAACTTGAAGGTTTCGGCGCCGGGGTATCTTGCTTTCAGCTCGTCGATGGACATCGGATCACATCCTGAAGAGACCGAAGCGCGTGTCTTCGATCGGGGCGTTGAGGGCTGCCGACAGGGAAAGGCCCAGAATGTCCCGGGTCTTGCGCGGGTCGACAATGCCATCGTCCCAGAGCCGGGCAGTCGCGTAAAGCGGGTGACCCTGCTGTTCGAACTGATCGATGATCGGTTGCTTGAAGGTTTTTTCCTCATCCGCCGGCCAGCTGCCACCCTTGCGCTCGATACCGTCGCGGCGGACGGTGGCAAGCACGCCGGCGGCCTGTTCGCCGCCCATGACCGAAATGCGGGAATTGGGCCAGGTCCACAGGAAGCGCGGCGAATAGGCCCGGCCGCACATGCCGTAGTTGCCGGCACCGAAGGAGCCGCCCACCAGCATGGTGATCTTCGGGACCGAGGTGGTGGCGACCGCCGTCACCAGCTTGGCGCCGTCCTTGGCAATGCCGCCGCTTTCATATTTGCGGCCGACCATGAAGCCGGTGATGTTCTGCAGGAACACCAGCGGAACCTTGCGCTGGGAGCAGAGCTCGACGAAGTGGGCCCCTTTCACCGCGCTTTCGGAAAACAGAACGCCGTTGTTGGCGATGATGCCGACCGGCATGCCATGGATATGGGCGAAGCCGCAGACCAGTGTGGTGCCGTAGCGGGCCTTGAATTCATCGAAGCGCGATCCGTCGACGGTGCGGGCGATCACTTCGCGGATGTCGTAGGGCGTTTTCAGATCGGCCGGAACGACACCGAGGATTTCGTCCGGATCGTAGAGCGGGTCTTCCGGGGTCTGCAGCGCGACGGATGGGGTCTTGGTGCGGTTGAGGCTGGCGATGGCGCGGCGGGCGAGGGCGAGTGCGTGGGCATCGTCGCGGGCCAGATGATCGGCAACACCGGACAGGCGTGTGTGAACATCGCCGCCGCCGAGATCTTCCGCAGATACTTCCTCGCCGGTGGCGGCCTTCACCAAAGGCGGACCGGCCAGGAAGATGGTGCCCTGGTTCTTGACGATGATGGTCTCGTCCGACATGGCCGGCACATAAGCGCCGCCCGCGGTGCAGGAGCCCATGACGACCGCGATCTGGGCGATGCCTTTTGCCGACATGTTGGCCTGGTTGAAGAAGATGCGGCCAAAGTGGTCGCGGTCCGGGAAGACCTCGTCCTGGTTGGGCAGGTTGGCGCCGCCGCTGTCGACCAGATAGATACAGGGTAGATTGTTTTCCGAGGCAATTTCCTGAGCGCGCAGGTGTTTCTTGACCGACATCGGATAATAGGTGCCGCCTTTGACGGTCGCGTCATTGGCGAGGATCATCACCTCGCGGCCTTCAACCCGGCCGATGCCCGCGATCATGCCGGCGGCGGGAGCCGCGCCCTCATACATCTCGTGGGCGGCCAGCATGCCGACTTCCAGGAAGGGTGAGCCGGGATCGAGCAGGCGGGAGACGCGTTCGCGCGGCAGGATCTTGCCGCGGGACACATGACGCTGTCGGGCGGTCTCGCCACCACCGTCCAGGGCTGTCTGGGCTGCTGCCTTGACGGTGTCCATGGCCGCTTCGTGGGCGGCGCGGTTTGCTGCAAACTGTTCGCTTCTCGGCGATAGGCTCGATTTCAGGATGCTCATGTCACCCGGTCTCCCTTGGATCAACCTTGTGGACGGTCGATTGAGTTCAGTTGCTTGCTCCCCACGCGTCCGGTTTCACGCCTGAGGGGCCAGAATGTGTTGGTTCCCCGGCGCAACGGCCTTGCGCGCCAGGTCCAGGTAAATCTCTTCGATATCCAGTTTCGACAGGCGGCCGCCTGGGCGGTACCAGCTCGGAATGCCAGTCAGCATGGCGATGATCGCGCGGGTGGCGACCCTCGGTTCGCGTACGCTGTAGCGGCCTTCAGCGGAGCCGGTTTCCAGAATACCCGTCAGGATGCCCTCGTAGCGACGGCGCTCGGCTTCGACGATGTCGAAGTTGTCCGGTTCGAGATTGCGCAGTTCCATGTAGGAAATGAACACCTCGTCCGCCCGTTCCAGGTGATAGCGGATGTGAAAGCGGACAAAACGCTCCAGCGGGTCCATGTCAGCCGGAAAAGCCGCTTCGTCCCAAGCGGCAAGGAGTTCGCCCATGTGGGCGAGCATCAGGTCCTTCAGGATGTCCTGCTTGGTCGGGAAATGGTTGTAGAGCGCGCCTGGCTGAACGCCGACATCGGCGGCGATTTCGCGCATGGAGACAGCGGCATAACCGTTGGCGGCAAAGCGTTTCAAGGCTGCCTTGCGCACACGTGCGGCAGTCTCCTGGCCTTTCGCGCCCGTTCTGGATCGGCTTTGCGGTCTTGCGGCTGCACTTGCCATCTTGTTTCTCCCTGCTGCAAAAAATAAATGAACGTTCGTTCATTTGCAAGGCTAATTTGAGTGCGAAAGCGTTGCTGCTAGAAAGAATGACAGGGGAACAGGCGCGACTGTCAAAAAACTTTCATGGATAACCTGTTCACAGTCCTTGGGCATTCTGCGTCCGGTTGAATGCGCTGACGAACCTGGGCGTACCTCCGGGATGTATTTCAAAGGAACCGATTGATGACCGAAGAAAGTGCAAAAACCTGGGTTGAAGCGGAATGGGCAGACAGCCTGGACGAAGAGCTGGAGATGGAGATCGACGATTTTCTCGTCGCCAAGGATCTCGCCTTCATCTCCGCGAAGAAGCACAAGTCGACCATCGACCGGAACACCTATTTCCACGAGTTGCTGCGTCTGCAGGCCGAACTGGTGAAGCTGCAGGACTGGGTGCAGCATACCGGTGAGAAGATCGTGATCATCTTCGAGGGGCGCGACGCCGCCGGCAAGGGCGGGGTCATCAAGCGCATCGCGCAAAGGCTCAATCCGCGTGTCGCCCGTGTGGTGGCGCTGCCCGCACCAACCGACCGTGAAAAGACCCAGTGGTACTTCCAGCGCTACGTGCCGCATCTGCCGGCCGCCGGCGAAATGGTGCTGTTCGATCGCTCCTGGTACAACCGCTCCGGCGTCGAGCGCGTCATGGGCTTTGCCAGCGATAGCCAGGTGGAGGAGTTCTTCCACGATGTACCGGAATTCGAACGCATGATCGTGCGCTCCGGTGTGCGGCTGATCAAATACTGGTTCTCCATCACGGATGAAGAACAGCAGCTCCGCTTCCTGATGCGCATCCACGATCCGCTGAAGCAGTGGAAACTGTCGCCGATGGATCTGGAATCCCGCGTGCGCTGGGAGGATTACACCAAGGCCAAGGAAGAAACCTTCGAGCGGACCAATATTCCCGAAGCACCCTGGTTCATCGTGGAAGGCAACGACAAGAAGCAGGCGCGCCTCAACTGCATCAGCCACCTCCTGTCGATGATCCCTTACGAAGATATCCCGCACGACCCGATCAAGCTGCCGGAACGGGTCTACAATTCCGATTATGAGCGAAAAGTCCTGCCGGAACATCTCTACGTGCCGGAGAAATTCTGAGCCGGGACAATGCTCCCTTCACGGGCGCGGCGCTGCTATGTGAAATCGCGGTGAAAGACCTTCGATGTCTCCCCGGATCTCCGCTACGCTTGTCCGGGGGGGCGAGTTTGGTGTGACTGCTGCCTGCGTCCAGCCGATGAGGCCGGTTTCAAATCAGCTTTTCACCAGCGAGCAGGCCTTTCTCCGGCCTTTCTGCCCTTGCAGAGTTAAATCGTTTTATGTCATCTGGCGTGCGTACCTCAAAATCATGGGAAGGATGCCGGCATGACGGAAAAGACTATCAGGTGGGGGATCGTTTCGACCGCGAAAATCGGTCTTGATAAGGTCATTCCGGGCATCCAGCGGTCGAAGACCGGCACCGCCTATGCGATTGCTTCGCGAGATCTCGACCGGGCAAAGGAAGCAGCGAGGGGTCTCGGCATCGAGAAGGCCTACGGATCATACGAGGAGCTGCTCGCAGATCCGGAGATCGACGCGATCTACAATCCGCTGCCCAACCATATGCATGTGCCCGTGACGATCCAGGCGGTGAACGCGGGCAAGCACGTGCTTTGCGAAAAGCCGGTCGCGCTGAATGCCGACGAGGCAAAACAGCTTCTGGACCTGCCGAAGGACAAGCTGGTTGCCGAAGGCTTCATGGTTCGGGCGCACCCGCAATGGATCAAGGCGCGCGAGATCGTGCGGTCCGGCGATCTGGGGGAGCTGAAGGCGATCCAGACCTTCTTCAGCTACTACAACGATGACCCGGGCAACATCCGCAACAAGGCGGATATCGGCGGGGGTGCGCTGCTTGACATCGGTTGCTACACGATGCTGGCCGGCCGGTATTTCTTCGATGCCGAACCTCAGCGGGTCGTTTCGCTGATCGACCGGGATCCCGCCTTCGGCACCGACCGCATGACCAGTGCCCTGCTCGACTTCGGCAACAACCGGCATCTCAACTTCACCGTCTCGACCCAGCTGACGCCTTATCAGCGCATTCATCTGGTCGGTACGAAGAAGCGGCTGGAAATCGTCATTCCGTTCAACGCGCCGCAGGGCGAAGCTGTTCAGATCCGGCTTGACGACGGTTCGCTGCTCGGCGATGCGGCGATGCAGTCGGATATCATCGCGCCTTGCGATCAATATGCCGAACTGGCGGATGTGTTTGGCCGGGCGATCACCGGTGAAGCGCCACTGCCTTATGGTGCGGAAGACGCCGTCCAGAACATGAAGATCCTCGACGCTATCTTCGCGTCGGCCGAAAAGGATGGCTGGGTCAGTATCGGCTAAGCCGTTCGCACACCCTGCCTGCCACAAAGCCAGGTCCCGGCCTCGAGCCGGGACTTGTTTTTTGAGGAGACCGCGGCGGAAAGGCCTGCGCAACCACGAAAGGACTTGGCGTGGTTGAAAAGTCGCCTTGTGTTCAAATCTCCACAAAAGCGAAACCGTTGTCGCGTGTTTCCAGATATCCGAACCTGTCGGTAGACAGGTGGGTCGCGGCAAAGGGAATCCTGTCTGCCGACAGCCTGTCGAACAGAGCCCTTCTTGTTTTTACGGCCAGATCCGGGTCGCTGTCGAGCGCATAACGGACATCCGGATTGGCAAATTGCAGCGCATCGGACACCACGACATCCGCGAGCAGAATGGCTTCCTTGTTGCCTGAAGAAAGGTGCAAGGCCTGATGACCAGGGGTGTGGCCGGGCGCTGAAAGCAGGGTGATGCCATCGCCGATGTCGGCATCGCCACGATGAAGCCGCAGCTGATTGCCGACCGGTTTCGCAAGCGCCTGAATGAGACCCACCAGCGGCCGTTTGTCTTCCGGTACGGAGGTCAGCAGGGCCTCGTCGGTCCAGAAATCCCACTCGGCTGCCTGAACGTGGATCTCTGCATTCGGGAAGAGACTGCCGCCGTTCAGTGACAGTCCGCCGATATGATCGGCATGCATGTGGGTAATGACGATATCGGTCACCGCTGCGCGCTCTTCGGTCTTTTCCGGAGCCTGCCAGGTCAGCGTGCCGCTGGCCGGAAATCGTTCCTTCAGATATTCGCCCGAACCGGCGTCGACCAGGATCTTGCGGGTGCCGGTCTCAATCAACCAGGTATTGGCGCCAAAGCGTGTGCTCGGGCTGACGGCGTCCTGTTCGGTCTGTGTCACGTTGGAAAAATAGGCTGCGGGAATATCGAGATAGCCGTCCGACAGGGCCGTGACGGTCAGGTTGCCTCGTGCAAGACGGGATGCAGATTTATCGAGAGTGTCGAGCATAGGGGTCTCCATGTGTTTGTACTTTGGAGAAACCTAGCTTCGAGCATCTTTCGGGGCGATTGGCGCAAATGACAAAGAATGTGCTAAATCAGCCAAATGGATCAATCGCTGTCGATCGCCATTCTCGCTTATCCGGGATCCCTGAAATCCGCTGTCTACGGGCTCCAGGATATTCTGGGCCATGCGGCGCGGATCAGCGATACCGGGATGAAACTGGATCTGTTGGAAGATTTTTCTGCGGCAGTGGACCGATATGACGCGGTAGTCCTGCCGCCCTCGGCAGGAACGGTGCGTCTGGAAGAGGTTCCGGCTCTTCCTGCTTTTCTGCAGCATTTGCACGGTCGCGGCGCTGTTGTCTGTTCGGCTTGTACCGGGCTGACGTTCGTTGCGGCGGCCGGTCTGGCGGAGAGGCGCAAGGTTACCACCCATTGGGGACTGGAACAGCGTTTGTCAGCAACCTATCCGGACCTCAGGCTCGATACGGACAGGCTGCTGATCGAATATTCCGACCTGATCACGGCCGGAGGCCTCATGGCCTGGGTCGATCTTGCGCTGGCGCTCATCGAGCGGTTTCTGGGGTACCCGGTCGCTGTTGACACGGCGCGGCATTTCATTGTCGACTTTCGCCGCCGAGACCAGCGCCGGTTCAGGCGCTTCCTGCCTGAACTTCGGCACGGCGATGCTTCCATCTTGAAAGTGCAGCATTTCCTGGAAACCCGGTCGGGTGACGACGTGAGCGTTGCCGATATGGTGCGCACCAGCGGGCTGCCGGCGCGGACCTTTCAAAGGCGCTTCAAGATGGCAACGGGACTTGCCCCGAAACAGTATCTCCAGGAGCTTCGCATTGAACGTGCCAGGGATCTCCTGATCGAAACGGATCGGCCCGTCTCGGATATCTGCTTTGCCGTCGGCTACAACGACCCGCCATCCTTCGTTCGCCTGTTTTCACGCCTTTCCGGTCTGACGCCGGGCGCGTTCCGCGAGCAGTATCGACGGCAGTCAGATATGGCAGGGTAACCGGCTTGATCGACCCTCTTGTTGGTGCGACCTTTCCCGCTGCCGGCGAGCGCATATGAATATGAGAGAGGGACACGCGATAGGTATCTTCGCAAGAACTTTGGGACTTCTGGCCGTGGTGGGCCCCTGCCTTCTCGCGGGAGGCGCCGCTGCGGACACGTTGCCTTCCCCCATCACGGGTGCGGTCGAGTTCGGCGGTCTCCAGATGAAGCTGTCAGAGGGCGACGGTCAAAGACGTTTGATCTTGGCAAACGGCGACCGTCTGCCTTTTCCGAAAGGTGGCAACATCGTTCTGGCTGTCGATCGGGTCCTGGTCTTTGATGCAGAGGGAAACACCGCCGGGAGTTTTCTTCATGACGGTCGGATTTCTTCTGAATTGCTGCAGCGGATGGCCATTCTGGAGAGCTTTTCCGCAATAGGTGCAAACCAGACACGTGAAGACGCCGCACAGCATCTTGCTGCCTTTGGTCTGCCTCGGACGTCTGCAGAACTGCTGGCGGCAATAAACCGGGATGTGCCGGAGTTTGCCCGCGCCAGTGGAGAAGAGTGTGGCGGCAATTGCGATTGGGCCGCGCTCAACGCCATCGAGCGTATTGCAGAAGACCTGGAACGCAAGGATGTCCGTATCTTCGAAAACGCCACTCGCTATCTTGTCGGCTTCGGGCCGCCGGAAGTAGAGGCGAAGCCTGATTACATGATAGCGGCAAACCCCGCTGCGCCGCTTTACCTGTCTGCGGACAAGACGGCTGCGGCAACGGATGCACTCGGCCTGAAGTTCTTGCTGCTGAATGCGGATGAGCAAACGGACAGCCCCGGGCGCCGAGCCGTCTGCGTTCCGCTTTCAGGCTGTGGTTGGGCGGAAATCGATGTTCTGACAGAAGTTCGCCCGGAATGGCTCGAGTTTGAAAAAACGACCGGAAAATTGCTGCGCGTGATGTTTTGAGGGCGTTCAAAAGGTCCTGAATGAAAAGAAGGCGTACCTCTTCCGAGACACGCCTTTGGAGATGTTTGCAGGATTTCCCTGAAACGTCAGCTTTTCAGGAAACGCTCGCACTCCGTTGCCAGAGCCGACAGATCGTCAAATGTTCCCGGACCGGCCGCGAGAACCGGGCCACCGTCCAGGATGGCATCCCCCGCCACCGGGAACGGGCGGTAGCTGCCGCCGGCTTCGGCGACCAGGCAATAGCCGGCAAGGCAATCCCAGGCATGCATGGACGGTTCGTAGAAACCGGCGAGCCTGCCCGCGGCCACGGAGGCCAGCATCTGCGCGCCCGATCCGGTGCGGATATAGTTGCCGCCACGCGCCATCAGACCGGCGATAAGCGCGCCGATCATTTCCGCCGGTACGGCGTGGTTGGCGCCGATCCCGGTCAGGCTGTTTTGCAGGGTCCTGGATGAATCAAGCCGGAGGGGTTCGCCGTTAAGCGTTGCACCGCCGCCCTTGACGGCTGCGAAGCTCTCGTCGTCGCAAGGCACGCGGATAACACCCATGACCAGATCCGTGCCGTTGAGAAGGGCGATGGAAACACACCAGCTCGGCAGACCGTGAACGAAGGCGGATGTACCGTCGATCGGGTCAACCACCCAGGTGAACCCGCTGCTGCCCTGTTCGACGCCGTGTTCCTCACCCAGGATGCCGTCTTCGGGAAACGAGGTGTGCAGCCTGTCGCGGATGAGGGTTTCAACGTTCTTGTCGGCGATCGAAACGACATCCTGCAGGCCGCCCTTGATCTCTATGGTGAGGTCCTTGCGCCGCCGAAAATAGTCCAGTGCCAGGGAACCGGCTTCTTCGGCGATTTCCCGAGCTGCGGCGAACCTTGCTGTCAGCGCATCGGTCGATGGGGACATGTCTTCAGTAACCAGTGTCATCTCATGCCTCGATCAGGGCGAGGCCGCGGTTGCGGAAGCCGAGGGAAACGGCGGTGTGGGGGGCAAACGACCTTTCGACCGAATGATCGATGACGAAGAAGTTTCCGACCTGGGTCTCGATCTCGTATTCGACGTGATCGCCGAGATAGGCCGCGCTCAGGATCTCTCCGCCAAAGCCGGAAGCGCCTTCCGGGTTCAGCACGACCGAGCCGGGGCGTACCGCCAGCTTGGCCTTGCCGTTGGCGGTCTGGCGGGCGCGCAGCCGGTGCTGCAGGCCACCGACATCGATCAGTGTTTCGTCGCCTTCACGCCCGACGACTTCGCAAGTTACGACATTCGCCTCGCCCATGAAGTCTGCGATGAACTCTGAAACGGGTTCTTCGTAGAGTTCACGCGGAGCGCCCTCCTGGGCGATCTTGCCGTCTTTCATGACCACGATACGGTCGGACACCGCAAGTGCTTCGTCCTGGTCGTGGGTGACGTAGACGGCGGTGAAACCGAGCCGCTGCTGCAGCTCGCGGATTTCCGTCCTGACGCGCCGGCGCAGCCGGGCATCAAGGTTGGACAGGGGTTCGTCCAGCAGAAGCACCTGTGGGTTCAGCACCAGAGCACGAGCGACCGCGACGCGCTGCTGCTGACCACCGGAAAGCTCTGCCGGCAGGCGGTGACCCATGCCGCCAAGACCGACCTGGGCAAGGCCTTCTTCCGCCCGCTCGCGCGCTTCGCGTTTTTTGTACCCGGAGGATTCCAGGCCGTAGGCAACATTGTCGAGCGCGTTCATGTGCGGGAAAAGGGCATAGGACTGGAACACCATGGAGACGTCGCGTTCATGTGCCGGAACCATGGTCACGTCCCGTCCACCGATCAGGATCCTGCCCGCGCTCGGGTGTTCGAGACCTGCCAGCATGCGCAAGGTGGTCGTCTTGCCGCAGCCGGAGGGGCCGAGCAGGGTCACCAGAGTGCCGGGTTCGATGGTGATCGACAGGTCCGGAATGGCGGTGAAGGTGCCGAAGTCCTTGCGGACGTTTTCAAAAACGACGGAGCCGGGTTTGAGGTCAGTCATGCAGTTTTCTCCTGCGCGATACGGATTTTATTGGATTTGGCCATGCCGGAGACGCGGTTTTCCCGGCGCAGGCGGCGTTCGCCGACCAGCAGCTGGAAGCCCGCAATGACCGTGATCATCACGAAGATCAGCATGGAGGAATAGGCGATGGCGATGCCGTATTCGCCGTTTTCGACGAGGCCGACGATGTAGGAGGTCGCCATGTTGTATTCCGCGCTGACCAGGAAGATGACCGCACTGATGGATGTGATTGCCCGGACGAAGGAATAGACCAGCGCAGCGGTGATGGCCGGCCGCAACAGCGGCAGGATCACCTTGCGCAGGGTCCGGGCGCTGTTGGCCCGAAGCGTCAGCGAAGCTTCGTCCAGGCTCTTGTCGAGCTGGCTCATGGCGGCAATGCCGCCGCGCACGCCAACGGGCATGTTCCGGAAGACAAAGCAGGCAACCAGGATCAGGGCCGAGCCGGTCATCTCGATGGGCGGCAGGTTGAAGGCCATGATGTAGCTGATGCCGATGACGGTGCCGGGAATGGCGAAGCTCATCATGAGGGCAAATTCGAAGGCGTTCTTGCCGGCGAATTTCTGCCGCACGATGATATAGGCCGTCAGCAGGCCGACTGCCGCCGTCAGGGGGGCGGAGATCAGGGCGATTTCCATGGTCGTCCAGAAGGAGTTCCAGGCAACGCCGGTCCACACGAGAGCGCCATCCTGGAAGGTGACCGAGAACGCCCTGGCGTAGTGTTCCAGCGTCAGGGAATTGTCGAGACCCCAGGTCTTCACGAAGCCGCCGAACAGGATCATGCCGTAGACGACGATGGTGAAGCCCATCCAGGGAAGAACGATGCCATAGACGGTGACGGAGAGGCTCTTCGGCAGGCCCGCATGGGCACCGCTGTCGCCCTTGCCGGTGACGGTTGCGAAGTTCTTGCCCGACAGCCATAGACGCTGCGCAAGGAAGGCGGTCAGTGTGAAGCTGAGCAGGATGATCGCGAGCACGGCGGCGCGGGACGGGTCGACCTGCGAGCCGACGACGGCAAAGAAGATTTCGGTCGAGAGCACGCCATGGCTGCCGCCAAGCACCAGCGGATTGCCGAAATCGGCCATGCTTTCGATGAAGCCGATCAGGAAAGCGTTGGCAAGGCCGGGTTTCATCAAGGGCAACGAGACGCGCCAGAACGTGCGCCAGCGATCAGCCCGCAGCGTTTGCGAGGCTTCTTCCATCGATGGGCTGACACCTTCGACAACACCGATCAGGACGAGGAAGGAGATTGGCGTGAAGGACAGGACCTGCGCAATCCAGATGCCCGTCAGCCCATAGAGCCAACGGCTTGGTTCGATGCCGAACAGCGTGTCGAGCGCTTCGGTAACAACGCCGGAGCGGCCGAACAACAAGGTGAGTGCCAGGCCGATCACGAAGGGCGGGGTGATGATCGGCAGGACGGTCAGAAGCCGCAGGCCCTTCTTGAAGGGAAAGCGCGTGCGTGTGGCGACCAATGCGAAGG
Source organism: Labrenzia sp. CP4 (assembly GCF_001579905.1). Classification (NCBI taxonomy): domain Bacteria; kingdom Pseudomonadati; phylum Pseudomonadota; class Alphaproteobacteria; order Hyphomicrobiales; family Stappiaceae; genus Labrenzia; species Labrenzia sp. CP4. The sequence continues at coordinate 643,057 of NZ_CP011927.1, forward strand.
CGAGGCCGAGGATGGTCGAGCCGAGGCCGGTCATCACCGCAAGGAACAGCGTGCGCCATGCGACGCCGCAGCGATTGCCGCCGATGACACAGTCAAGGCTCCAGATCGCGGGATCCTGCATGTTGCGGATGAAGCCGTCCGGCTTGAACGATCCGTCGAAATCCTGCACCGAGCCGGCGAACATCGAGCCAATGGGATAGAAGATGAATACCGTCACCAGGAAGATCAGGATGGAGATCGATCCGACGACAAAGGCATCGCCCTTCATGAAGCCCCGCTCGGCAAGACCGAAGGCTATGAAGAGAACGAAGATCAGCGAGGTGAGGATGGCACCTGCCCCCATGGCGGGCTGGCCAAGCGGCAAGGCTCCGAAGGCGGTTTCGGGAAAGGTCCAGGCCCAGCCGGTGAAGCTGATCGCAAGGCCCTGAAGCGCCATGTACAGAATGCCGATGGTGCCGGTGACGACGAGCAATCGGCCGCGCTTGTTGGCGTCCGCCATGAAGCGCGCGCTGCCGCCGATCAGGAAGAGGGCCAGTGCCAGCACAAGCCACACGCGACCTTCCGCGAAGATCTGCAGAAGACCGGGCGCGAGATCGGATGAGAACGGAAAGTCCGATGGCCACTCAAAGGAAAAGAAGCCGCGTTCGACCCTGTACCAGGGTACGATCAGAAAGGCGCCGATCCCCAGCCCGAGTAGAGCGTTCAGCCGTTTGTTGCCACTCAGCATGGCCACCCCTGTATTTATGGTTTTTCAATAACGGACGTGCCCCGCCGCATGCCTGTTGCGATGCGCTGGCGAAGCCGGCCGGAAGTGCGGACGTGCCGCGGCATTGCCATCGATGTGCAGATGCTTGTGGCGGCAGCTTTTAGCGAACGTACGTCCACCTTGCTGCGCAGACTGTCCGGGCGAAGCCCGCACCCGGCTATTAGGCAGCCGTGTGCGGACTTCTTCGGGTGTTGGGGTCAGTTGGCGATAGCGCCAATCTCACGGTCCCAACGCTCCAGGAGGCTCTTGCGGGTATCCGGGTTGCCGTAGGTGGTGAAGTCGTAGTCGATCAGCTTGATGTCTTCGAACTTCGGTGCTTCCGGCGGAACTTCGGCAGCCTTGTTGGACGGCAGCTGGAAGGACTTTGCCTCTTTCATACGGGACTGAACTTCCGGAGACAGGGCCCAATCGTACCAGACCTTCGCATTGTCGAGGTTGCGGGCACCCTTGACGATGGACATGGAGCCGATTTCATAACCGGTACCTTCGCACGGTGCGATTGCCTTGACCGGGAAGCCGGAAGCAGCCTGTGCAATGGCGTCATGCATGAAGACGATACCGAGGCCGGTTTCGCCGCGTGCCGCGGCCTTCACCGGTGCAGAACCCGACTTGGTGTACTGGGACACGTTGTTGTTGAGTTCCTTCAGATAGTCGAAGGCCTCATCTTCGCCCATGATCTGAACCAGGGAAGCAAGCGCTGTATAGGCGGTGCCGGAAGAATTCGGGTTAGCGACCTGGATTTCAGCTTTCAGCTCAGGTTTCAGGAGGTCTGCCCAGCAGGCGGGTTCGGCAAGGCCCTTGTCCTTGAAGATTTCGGTGTTGTAACCCCAGCCGAGAGCGCCGGCATAGACGCCAACGGTCTTGAAGCCGGAGCTTTCCGCCTGCTTCTGAGCCCACTCATGAAGATCTGCGAGCTTTTCCGACTTGTATTCCTGGGTCAGGTTTTCAGAAGCTGCCTGAAGATGCGGGTCGCCGGTGCCGCCCCACCAGATATCGGTCTTCGGATTGCGGGATTCGGCGCGGATCTTTGCGTAGCTTTCGCCTGACGACAGGCGCACCATGTTGACCTTGATGTCATGCTTGGCTTCGAAGTCGCCCTGCAGCTGTTCACAGATCACGACATCCGCCGAACAGATGACATTGAGGTCGCCCGCTGCCATGGCCGGAGCAACCGAGTAGGTTGCTGCCGTTGCAAGCAGTGCGACGGAAAGTGATTTCAAAGACATGGTTTCCTCCACTTTTGGCTTTCAGCCTGTTACCTGCCCGGACGGGCAGGCGTTTGTTTCAGCCCGGGGGCTGATGTGTTGACCGGCATGAGGCAAAGCTTGCCCGTTCGGATCCGCCTCCACGGGTCCGTTGCCGGTCGAATTTCAAATGACGAACTCCGGATTTTCCTTCGCTGGCGAAGGGTCAATCTCGTCCTTTACTGGGTGGCTACAGGGGTTGCCGTCTGCAGCACCTCCTTGTCGAAACGGTCGAGCAGTCTTCGCCTCTGGTCAGGTGAACCGAAGGTGGCGAAGTCGTAGTCGACCATGCGAATGAGTGAAATATCGGGGGCTGCCGGTGGCAGCGACGCTTTCGCGTTTGCGGGTATCTGGTTCTGTCCCGAGGCCGCGCAGGTTTCCTGTCCTTCCGGGCTCAGCGCAAAATCGACGAACAGGCGGGCAGCCTCGGGGTTCCTGGCGCCCTTGACGATGCTGACGGCGCCGATCTCGTAGCCGGTGCCTTCGCAAGGTGCGACGATGACCATGGGCGCGCCGGCAAGTTTCTGCGTCACCGCGTCGTGGATGAAGGAGATGCCGATGCCTGTCTCACCACGGGCGGCTGCCTGAACCGGTGCTGCGCCCGAAGTGGTGAACCGGTCGATGTTTATCGCAAGCGCCGCCAGATATTCGAAAGCCTCGTCTTCCCCCAGCAGCTGAACGAGCGTTGCCAGCATCGTATAGGCGGTTCCCGAGGAATTCGGATTGGGCATCTGAACAAGGCCCTTGTACCGCGGTGCGGTCAGGTCTTTCCAGCAGGACGGAGCGGCAACGCCATGCGCAGCCAGAAAGTCGGAATTATAGCCAAACCCGAGTGCGCCCGCATAAATGCCTGCCGCCTTGCCGCCTGACATCAGAAAGAAATTCTGCGCCCAGGGCAGCGTGTCCTCGAAGTTTTTCGGCTGGTAGGGTTCAAGCAGGTCTTCGCCTGCAGCCTGCAGGTGGGTGTCACCGGTGCCGCCCCACCAAACGTCGATCTCTGGTGCGGCGCGCTCGGCCCGGACCCTGTCGAGGATCTCGCCGGTGCTTCTGCGTTCCATGGAAACATCAAGGCCGGTCTTTTCCTCGAAGACAGCCTCCATCATCTGGCACCACTCGACCTGCACGGCACAAAGGACATTCAGGTCCTGCGCCGAAGCAGCGTTGAGCGACAGCGACAGCCATACGGCCGCACCCGCTCCGAGTGACGCGATGAATTTCATGTTTCCTCCCAGTCCGGAACCAGGCCCCGGACAGCTATTACCATGGCAGAAGAGGCAGTGTTCGCAACAGGAGATTGGTTACTGTTGTTTCGCTGGCAAAAGAAAAGAGTTACAAATATTACAAGCCTTACAAATGTGACAAGCAATTGAAAAACCAAGGCTTTGCATAATACGGCTCTATGCCTATGATGTCACTCGGGAGGACATAGGTTTGCTGAACGAAGGCATCAAGATCCTGATCGTGGAGGACGATCAGGATATGGCGGAATTGATATCGGATCTTCTGGAAGCCGAAGGCTGGTCGCCGGTTGCTGCGCGCTCGGCGGAAGAAGCTGCGCGGATCCTGCCGGAGCATGCCTTTCATCTGGTTCTGGTCGATCATAACCTGCCGGGCATGTCCGGCCGGGTGTTTGCGCAGAAGCTGCGATCGCAGACCGATATCGGTATCGTCATGGTGACGGCCGCCGGTAGCGCCGCAGAGCGTGTGCTTGGCCTTGAAACCGCCGCCGACGATTATGTGGTCAAGCCGTTCGAGCCGATTGAACTCACCGCCCGGATCAAGGCGGTGCTCCGGCGGATGCATCCGTCCCTGCGCGGCAGCGACAAGGACACCATCAGCGTTCAGCACGAGCCGACCGCGCTGCTTCTGGGCGACTGGGTGATCGATCTCGTCAATCGCAAGGCCGTCTGCACGTCTCACCCGACCCGGACGCTGACGTCGTCGGAATTTTCCCTGCTGGAGATCTTGGCATCGACGCCGAACGAACCGGTGAGCCGGACCAAGATCCTGGAACAGCTGGGCGCGGAAACGGACAGGCTGATCGATCGCAACGTCGATGTTCTGGTCCTGCGGCTTCGCCGCAAGATCGAGCGAAACCCTGACCTGCCGCAACATATCAAGACCCGCCGGGGGAAGGGCTACATCCTGCATCAGGATCCCGCCCATGCACCTTAAATGATCAGCCGGCCGGTTCTTTCTTCCATTGCCTTCAGGCTGCCTGCCGCCATCGCGCTGATCTGCGCCGTCGCCTTCACGCTGTCGGCCATCGCGATCTACGGGCTTTTGAAGGCGCGTGAGGAAACCGCCGCTTACGGGCTGCAGGCCTTCACCAGTCTGGCTGATGCCGCGCTGGTCTCCAGGCAGGTGTCTGACCTCGTCTCCAGTGCGCCTTTCCTGATGAATGCGACCTCGCCCTACACCGTCTCTGGCAAGAGCCGGCTGCTGGTGGAGCAGGTCGACCAGTTGTTGAGTTCACTTCCTGACTATCCGCCGGGCAAGGAGACCTACCGGGCCGCCAACACGCGGATCTTCGAACTGCTCGGGCAGATCCGTGCGCAGACGCTCGCGCTGTCTGCCAAGGCCGAAACCGCCCAGCACTACAAGGAAGAGGTCTCCTCTGCGCTCGGCATGATCGCCGTTGCCGACACCGCCAGCCAGAAGGAACCTCGTCAGCGTCTCAATGCCATCGTGCATTCCGTGTCGAGTGCGGGCAGCCTGTTTCAGCTGGGTGAATTGAAGCGGCGCTATGTGGCGGAGCCTGCCGCGGCCTCATTGCCGCCGTCGGACCTCAGGCCCTATGAGCGGGTTTTCGAGGCGCAGACCAGCTATCTCCTGGAAATGTTCGCCGTGCGCAGCGCAATTGCCAGACTGCACACGGTGGCGCGGGAGCTGTCCCTTGCGACGGAAACCCAGTCGGGCATCGTGACGGAAACCCTCAACCGGGATTTCCAGTCGACTTCGGCCACCTTGCAGCAGCTTCTGGTGATCGTTGCCGTGGCTTCACTGCTGGTGCTGACCATGGCGGTGATGTCGATCCGTTCGGTCATCCGGGTCTCGAAAGGCATCGTTTCGCTGTCGAGCGGCATGAACGCCCTTGCCAAGGGGCAGAAGGATGTCGGTCCGCCGGTCTATCAGGGCGATGAAACCGAGCTCCTGAACCTGCAACAGGCCTTTCTCGCCTTCAAGGAAAGCGTTGACCGGGTCACACGTTTGCGGCGCACGGCGGAAGCCGCTGCCAGGACAATCCGTTCCACCTTCCGCAGCATGAATGAGGGCATTGCCATCTTCGATGCTGCCGGCAAACCGGTCACCATGAACCGGCGGGTCATCGAATTGCTGGGTCACAAGGGTGCTGCCCGCAAGCTGCCGCTTGTCCAGTTTCTGGAGCCGGTCCCGGAAATCCGGACCGAACTGCTTCCGGGTGCGCCCGACGGCAGACCCCTGAGCGCACCCTTTTCCGTACGTCATCGTTCCGAGAACGGGTCGGTGACGGAAATCTCTCTGTCGCGGCAAAGCGATGATGGTGTCGTGCTGCTCGCCCGGGATGTGACCTTGCTGGACCGGCAGGAAGCGGAGGCAGCCAAGGCCCAGAGGCTTGACGGCATCATGCGCCTGACGCACCAGCTCAGCCACGAGGTCGGCAACACCATCGGCATCATTACAGGAAGCCTCGGACTGCTGGAGCGGGACGGCGGCTTCAGTGATCGTCAGGCCCGCAACATTGCCCGCATTCGCAAGGCGGCGGATCGGGGCCGATCGCTTGCCAGCAGCATGTTGACCATCGGCCGTCAGCAACCTGCCAACCTCAGCCGCATCGGTATGTCCTCGTTGCTGCGCGGCATGGCGGACATTCTGGAAATCGCCATCGGCGAGAAATGCAGTCTGAAACTGGATCTGGACGACAGCTTGCCACCGCTGGTGCTGGATCCGGAACTGTTCGAGCAATCGGTACTCAATCTCTGCCTGAATTCGGCAGCGGCGATGCCCGACGGCGGCGAAGTGCAGGTTGCCACATTTTCAAACGGGGACGCGGTCGTGGTTGCCGTCCGGGACACGGGCATCGGCATGAGCCGGGAAGAGGTCGACAAGGCCTTCGAGCCCTATTTCACCACCAAGACCAGCGAGGGCGGCGCGGGGCTGGGCCTTGCTGTCGTCTATGGCTTCGTTCGCCAAAGCGGCGGCACGGCAAATATCTTCTCCGAGCCGGGCAAGGGCACGACCGTCGAATTGCGGTTTCCGCAAAACGTGGAAGAAGCCGGGGAAGTCACCCCGCGCATCGAGGTCGTTTCCTGAGGTGCTGACCATCCACCTGCGGAACGTTTCCAAGTTCATCGCATTCGGAACCACCTCACCACCTGAGTCACCCCGGACAAGCGAAGCGCAGATCCGGGGCCTACTCGCGAAGCCGCTTGCTGAAGCCGATGTCATCGTCTTGATGGTTGCTGCACCTTGCGAACGCTCTGGAAATGAGTGGGCCCCGGGTCTCGCGATGCTCGCCCGGGGTGACGCAGGGGGGGTGAAGTGGGGGCAATTTCTGATGCAGTGCTGAGCAGGCGAGAGCCTAGCTGCCTTAAGTCGTTGATAAGGCGGAGATGTCTGGAGACTTTGAGCAATGCGAACGTGTTGCTGATTGTTGTCTAACCCGATCATCGATCTCGTCTGTCTCTCCAATTTCACCTCCTTGCAAAATTCCACTCTTGACTCATTTGGAACGTTCCAGTAATTGTTCCGATCAAGAAATTGGAACGTTCCAAAATTAAGAGTTATTCGGGAGGAATGGATGCGTTGGGCCCTTATCGGTGCAAGCCGAATTGCGTCGAGTTACATGATCGATGCCATCCGCTCGCAGAATGCCGACATCCAGTCCGTCCTGAGTTCGGATGCGGCCCGCGGCGAGGCGTATGCCCGTGAGCATGGTATTGCCGACAGCTTCACGGATCTGGATGCGCTCCTTGCGGATGACAGTGTCGACGCGGTCTATATTTCCACCACCAACGAAAAGCACCATGCGCAGGCGCTGGCCGCGATCGCTGCCGGCAAGCATGTGTTGTGCGAAAAACCGCTGGCCATGACCCTGGATGAGGCCGGTGAAATGGTTCGCACCGCCGCTGGCAAGGGTGTGGTCTTTGCGACCAATCATCATTTGCGCAATGCCGGGTCTCATCTGGCCATCCGCGAGCTGATCGCTTCCGGCCGCATCGGCAAGGTGTTGAGCGCGCGCGTCTTCCACGCGGTCAACCTGCCGGACGCGTTGCGCGGCTGGCGCATCAACGATGCGGCCGCCGGTGGCGGCGTCATTCCCGATATCACCGTGCATGACGCGGACACCATCCGCTTCCACCTGGGTGAAGACCCGCAGGAAGTCGTTGCCAAGGCAGCAGCCTCAGGCCTCGGAGAAGGGGTCGAGGACAGCGTGATGTCCGTCTGGTCGATGCCGTCGGGTGCCATGGTGCAGTCGCATGAAAGCTTCACGCATAAATTTGCGGGAACCGGCATCGAGTTTCATGGCACGGATGGGTCGATCTTCGCCCGCAACGTCATGACCCAGGAACCTGTCGGAGCGGTTCGTCTGGTCGATGCGGATGGCGAACACGAGATCTCCTACGACAAGCATAACCTCTACCACCGCGCGCTCGGCCTCTTTGCCGATGCGGTCAACGGCAAGGGGCGTCCTTCTGCCGATGGTGTCGACGGGGTCAAGTCGCTGGCGGTCGCCCTTGCCGTGCGCGAGGCCGCGCAGTCCGGCAAGGCTGTTGCCGTCAATTATGGAGGCTTCTGAACATGACCTCCAAGATCGTTTCCATGGCGGATGCTGCCGCCCGCATTCAGGACGGCGCGGTCATCACCGTTTCCTCTTCCTCCGGTCTCGGGTGCCCGGACAAGATTCTTGAGGCCATTGGCACAAGGTTCGACAGCGAAGGGCACCCGAGAAACCTCACGACGCTCCATCCCATTGCCGCCGGCGACATGTACGGCATCAAGGGGATCGACCACCTTGCCAAGGATGGTCTGCTGTCGACCATCATTGCAGGGTCCTACCCCTCCGGTCCGTCCAACCTGCCGATGCCGGCGATCTGGCAGATGCTGGTGGAGAACCGGGTAGCTGCCTACAACGTGCCTTCCGGCATCCTGTTCGACATGCACAGGGATGTTGCGGCCCGCCGCCCGGGCGTCATGACCAAGGTCGGGCTGGACACCTTCGTCGACCCGATCCGTCAGGGCTGTGCCATGAACGATGTTGCGGCAGACCGGCCCATCGTGTCCCGGCTGGAGCTTGGCGGCGAAACCTGGCTGCATTTTCCGAACATCGTGCCGGACGTCGCGATCATTCGGGCAACGACTGCGGATGAACGCGGCAACCTCACCTACGAACACGAAGGCGCCTATCTCGGCGGCCTGGAGCAAGCGATTGCCGTGCGCAATCACGGCGGCCTGGTGATCGCGCAGGTGAAGCGCGTGACAGCCTCGGGCTCGCTGCGTCCGCACGATGTGCGTGTGCCCGGTCATCTGGTCGATCTCATCGTTGTCGATCCGGACCAGCGCCAGACCACGGAAACCGGTTACGACCCGGCGATCTCGGGCGAGATCATGCGGCCATGGTCCAGCTTCTCGCTTGCCGAGCACGGCATCGAGAAGGTTGTCGCCCGCCGGGCAGCAATGGAACTCAAGTCCGGCCAGACGGCAAACCTCGGCTTCGGCATTTCGGCGATGGTGCCACGCGTGCTGCTGGAAGCCGGTCAGGAACAGGCCGTCACCTGGGCGATCGAGCAAGGTGCGACCGGCGGCATGCCGCTGACGGGTTTTGCCTTCGGCTGCGCTTCCAACGCCGATGCTTACATGCCGTCGCCGCAGCAGTTTACCTACTTCCAGGGCGGCGGTTTCGATGTCTCCTTCCTGTCCTTCCTAGAGATCGATCTGGATGGCAACGTCAATGTCTCCAAGCTCGGCAAGAAGCCCTATCTGACCGCAGGTTGCGGCGGGTTTGTCGACATCACTGCGAATGCGCGCAAGATCGTGTTCTCGGGTCTTTTCGAGGCGGGTGCCGATCTGGAGTTGACGGAGGACGCGCTGAAGGTGCGGACGCCGGGCAAGTTCACCAAGATGGTGGACGAGGTCGAGCATGTCACTTTCTCCGGTCGCAGGGCGAAGGAACTCGGCCAGGACGTCATCTATGTGACCGAGCGCTGCGTTATCCACCTGACCGATGCAGGTCTGGTGGCGACTGAGATCATGCCGGGCATCGATCCGGCACGTGACATCGTCGATGCTTCGAAGGGCCGGGTGCGGCTCGCAAACGATCTGGTCGAGATGCCGAAAGCGCTTCTGTCCAGGGGTGCGATGGAGCTGAGCCTGTGAGCGCGCTGCATCTCATCCGTCATGGGGCAATCGCCGAGCTGAAGCTGGACAATCCGGCCAAGCTGAATGCGTTCACGCTCGACATGCTGAAGGCACTTGAACCCTTTTGCGATGAGCTGGAGCGCGATGCGTCGATCCTTGCGGTGGTGATTACGGCGGAGGAGAGCAAGGCCTTTTGTGCCGGCGCGGACATTCTCGAATGGTCCGAGCTGTCGCCTTACGACTTTGCCCGCCACTGGGTGCGCGAAGGCCACCGGGTTTTTGACCGGTTGGCGCGGCTTTCCAAGCCGACGGTGGCTGCGCTTGGCGCGCACGCCTTTGGTGGCGGACTGGAGTTTGCAGCGACCGCCGATATCCGCGTGATGGCGCCAAGGGCGACGCTGGCGCTGCCGGAAGCATCCGTCGGCATCGTACCGGGCTGGTCCGGCACGCAACGGTTGATCCGTTTGCTGGGTGAGCCGATGGTGAAGGAAATGGCCCTGTTCGGCCGGCGCATTTCCGCAGAACGTGCCTATGCGGCGGGCTTTGCAGCCGAGATATCCGACGATCCGGCTTCAGCTGCGTTCGAGATGGCCGAGAAGCTGGCCGACAAATCGTCCCGGGCCGTGGAAGTGGCCAAATACATGATCCATGCCGCCGTGGGTGAAGATCGCAGTGCCATGATCGAGGCGCTCGGCTCCGGCATGATCAGTCCGACAGAAGATCGCAACGAGGGCGTTACCGCCTTCCGTGAAAAGCGCAAACCGAATTTCCTGGAAGTTAAGTCATGAGTGACCTGAACGTCGTTTCCATCAGTGAAGCAAAACTCCCGGCCGAACCCTTCGTCGCCCGTCACCTGATCGATGGCGACTGGCGTCAGAGCGCTGACGGCTCCACCTTCGATCGTGTGTCTCCGTCCCATGGCAGCGTTGTCACGAAGGCAGCGAAGGGCGGTGCCCGTGATGTTGATGCGGCGGTATCCGCCGCACGCCTGGCCTTCGACAAGGGCCGCTGGTCGCGCACCAGCGGCAAGGAGCGGGCAACGCTTCTCTTGAAGATCGCCGATCTGATCGACCGGGAACGGGAGCGGATCGCTTATTGGGAAACGCTGGAATCCGGCAAGCCGATCAGCCAGGCCATGGCGGAAATCGAAGGCGCGTCCGATATCTGGCGCTTTGCCGCTTCACTGGCGCGCACCATGCACGGCGAAAGCTACAACTCCCTTGGCAGCGACATGCTCGGCCTGGTTCTCAAGGAGCCGGTCGGTGTCGTCTCGATCATCACGCCGTGGAACTTTCCGTTCCTGATCGTGTCGCAGAAACTGCCCTTCGCGCTGGCCGCCGGCTGCACCGCGGTTATCAAACCTTCCGAAATGACCCCGGCAACGACGGTCATTCTGGGTGAACTGTGCATCGAAGCCGGTATTCCGGCCGGGGTCGTCAACATCGTCCTTGGCTATGGCGATCCGGTTGGAACGGCGATGACCGCCGACAAGCGTGTCGACATGGTCACCTTCACCGGCTCGACCGGCGTCGGCAAGGCCATCGTCAAGGCGGCGGCCGGAACCTTGAAGAAGGTCTCGCTGGAACTTGGTGGCAAGAACCCGCAGGTCATCTTCCCCGATGCCGACCTCGAAAGCGCCGTCGATGCGGTTGTCTTCGGCGTCTATTTCAATGCCGGCGAATGCTGCAACTCCGGATCCCGGATCATTGTGCACGAAGACATCGCCGAGGCGTTCCTGAAGGCGACAGTGGACCTGTCGCGGAAGGTGCCCTTCGGCGATCCTCTGGACCCATCGACCAAGGTCGGCGCGATCATCACGCCCGACCACCAGAGCAAGATCGACAAATATGTGCGCGATGCCGCGGACGCCGGAGCGACTGTCCACCTGGGTGGGGAAGCCCTGACGGTTCCCGGCCTTGCCGGACAGTTCTATCAGCCGACGATCGTTGCGGATGTAAAAAACGACATGCCGATCGCCCGCGAAGAAGTGTTCGGGCCGGTGCTTTCGGTGCTGACTTTCAAGACGCTGGATGAGGCGATCGAACTCGTCAACGATGCCGACTACGGTCTGTCCGCCGGTGTGTGGAGCGAGAACGTTCACACCTGTCTGGAATTCGCCCGCCGGGCGCATGCAGGCACGGTGTGGACCAACACCTGGATGGATGGTTTTGCGGAATTGCCCTTCGGCGGCGTGAAGGAAAGCGGCCAGGGCAGGGAACTTGGCAAATACGGACTGGACGAGTTCCTGGAAGCCAAGACCGTGACCATGCGCATCGGCAAGACCCGGGCACCCTGGGTGGCGTGATGAGCAGGCTAGTCCGAAATCGAGAAGGCGCCTTCGGGCTTCAGGAGGATCTGCATATCCTCCATGGGGGCGCCGTCGATCCTCGCGAGAAGAACCTTGGCCATGGCTCTGCCGGTGGCGCGCAGGTCCTCGTCGATGGTCTCGATTCTCGGGCGGAAATGATTGGAAATGGGCGAGGCGCGCTTGGCGACGACGTCGATTTCCATACCGGGTGTCAGACCGATGTCGTTGAGATAGGCCAGGGTGACCAGGGCCATGACCTCACCGACGCAGACATAACCGTCGGGCGCGTTGGGGCCGGCATGGAGCGAGCGCAGGGTCGCTGCGATCTCGTCGGGCTCGCTGTCGAGGTCAACGCCATCGGGAACCGTCAATTGAACGCCATGGGAAATGGCTGCCTGGCGGGCGCCGAACCGCAGGTGCTGACCGAAGGTGTAGCGTTCGTTCGGCATGACCATGCAAATGTGTTTGCGCCCCTTTGCAACCAGTCGCTCCACGGCCATGCGAGCGAAAACCTCGTTGTCGAAGTCGACGTAAGGGTGGGGCGTGGTGAAGTCCGTCCGGCCATGGGTGGCAAAGGGGAAGTCGTGTTCCAGCAGGTAGCGGACCCGCTCGTCAAAGCATTCGGTGCGGGTAAAGACAATGGCGTCTGCCAGCGAGTGCCTGCGGATGTTGCGGATTGCCTCAAGCCGGTCGTCGGCAAGGCCGTCTGCGGTGATGGTGATCGCGTAGCCGGTTCCGGCAAGACCTTCGGACATGCCGCCGAGAAACTCGGATGTGAAGCTGAGAAACTCGTGCCGTGTATTCAGGAGAAGGCTGATGACCTTGGTGCGGCCGGTGCGCAGGCGCTGCGCCGCGCGGTTTGGAACGTAGCCGAGACGGCGGGCGACTTCGGAAACACGTTCGCGCGTCGTTTCCGCGATCCTGGGGTCTCCGGCAAGGGCGCGGGAAACCGTGGTCACCGCGAAGCCTGCTTCCTGCGCCACCGTGCGCAAGGTGGGACGCGGCAGCTTTTCGGCGGCGCGACCGCTGTTGGTTTCAAAGGTTTTTCGCGTCATGCCCGTTCACTTCAGCCGAAGCCTTCTAGCTCAAAAAGCAAGCCAAGTCTAATCAGGGCTTTTGTAACGTTACAACACAATAATGTGCTGCACTGCAGCACCGAAACATCCGCCTTAATAGTATGTAAGACAAACGAAACTCTTTGTTTTTCGGGAGTGATGAAAATCGTTGACACCACTCCGGTTTGCAACGTTACAATAAACGTTGCGTGACACTCGATTGCCGGGCTCCGGCACTCGAAACGCCTTTAGGCACCTTATGGGAGGAATATCGATGTCTTTGAAATCTCTGAAGCTGGGCCTCGCCGCCCTTGCAATGAGCACAAGCCTGGCGTCCGCCGCCGATGTTGAAGTTCTGCACTGGTGGACTTCCGGCGGTGAAGCTGCTGCTCTGAACGTTCTGAAGCAGGACCTGGAAAGCCAGGGCATCGGCTGGCAGGACATGCCGGTTGCAGGTGGCGGCGGTACCCAGGCCATGACCGTGCTGCGCGCACGCGTTACTTCCGGCAACCCGCCCACCGCCGTACAGATGCTCGGCTTCGACATCACCGACTGGGCCAAGGAAGGCGCACTTGCCGACCTGAACATCCTGGCCGGCATGGAAGGCTGGGACGACGTGGTTCCGGAAGCCCTGCAGAAATTCTCCAAGTATGACGGCAAGTGGGTCTCCGCTCCGGTGAACGTCCACTCCACCAACTGGGTCTGGGCGAACAAGGCCATCCTCGACGAGCTTGGCATCGAGCCGCCGCAGAACTGGGACGAGTTCGTTGCCGCTCTGGAGAAGGTCAAGGCATCCGGCAAGACCGCGATCGCGCACGGCGGTCAGGCCTGGCAGGACGCGACGATCTTCGACGCAGTCGTGATGGCGACCGGTGGACCCGAGTTCTACCAGAAAGCCTTCATCGACCTGGACGAGGACGCGCTCGGCTCCGACACCATGAAGGAATCGTTCGACCGCATGGCCGTGATCCGCTCCTATGTGGATGACAACTTCTCCGGCCGTGACTGGAACCTTGCAACCGCCATGGTCATCAACGGCGATGCGGCCTTCCAGATGATGGGCGACTGGGCGAAGGGTGAATTCCTGAATGCCGGCAAGAAGCCGGATGAAGACTTCCTCTGCTTCCGCTTCCCGGGCACCCAGGACCAGGTGACCTTCAACGCCGACCAGTTCGCGATGTTCGCGCAGGGTCCGGAAGTCGGCAAGGAGCAGGCTGCACTTGCAACCGCTATCCTGTCACCGAGCTTCCAGTCCGCGTTCAACGTCGTCAAAGGCTCCGTTCCGGCTCGGACCGACGTGCCGAACGATGACTTTGACGCCTGCGGCAAGAAGGGCATGGTGGATCTGAAAAAGGCTGCCGACAGCGGCAACCTCTACGGCTCCATGGCGCATGGTCACGCCAACCCGGCTGCCGTCAAGAACGCCATGTATGACGTGATCACGGCGCATTTCAACGGGGAATACGACAGCGAAACCGCTGTTGCAGAACTCGTTACCGCCGTTCAGATCAACAAGTAACGACCGCGCGGAGAGCGGTGATCCGTCACCGCTCTCCCACCGGTTCGGCGGACCGTCTCGCGGTTGCAACCAACCGCCTGGAGCCGGCCGGAACCAAAGTCTCAGAGCTGCCGCGCGCGTTCGCTGGAACGCCGGCAAAAGTGCTCTAGGTCGGGGAACTCAAGATGTCTCTCTCTGAAACGGCGAACCCGCGCGGTTCCGTTGTTGACAGACTGCGTGATGCTTTGCCCAAACTCGTGCTCAGCCCGACGATCGCCATCGTGGCAATCTTCGTTTACGGCTTCATCGCCTTCACGCTTTACCTGTCTTTCACGGACAGCCGTATTCTGCCCACCTTCGGCTGGGTCGGCTGGCAGAATTATGAAAACCTCTTCAAGATCCGTGCGTGGGATACGGCCGTTTGGAACCTTGTGGTTTTCGGCGTTCTCTACATCACCATCTGCTGCGTCCTGGGTCTGCTGCTGGCGATCCTTCTCGATCAGAAGATCCGCGCAGAAGGCTTCATCCGCACGATCTACCTCTATCCGATGGCGCTCAGCTTCATCGTGACCGGAATTGCCTGGAAATGGTTCCTCGACCCGGGCATCGGTATCGAGGCCGTCGTGCGCGGCTGGGGCTGGGAAACCTTCACCTTCAACTGGATCAAGGACCGGGATTTCGCGATCTACACCATCGTGATCGCGGCGGTCTGGCAGACCTCGGGCTTCGTCATGGCGATGTTCCTTGCGGGCCTGCGCGGTATCGACAGCGAGATGATGAAAGCTGCCCAGATCGACGGTGCTTCCACGTTCGCCCTTTATCGCCGGATCGTGATTCCGCAGCTTCGTCCTGCCTTCATGTCGGCCTTCGTGGTGCTCGCCCATATGGCGATCAAGTCCTACGACCTGGTGATCGCCCTGACAGGTGGCGGACCGGGCACCGCAACCGAAGTGCCGGCAACCTTCATGTATTCCTACACATTCACCCGAAACCAGATGGGCATCGGTGCCTCTTCCGCCGTGATCATGCTGATGACGATCGCCGCGATCATCGTGCCCTACCTCTGGTCAGAACTCAGGGAGAAAAAGTGATGTCGACGATGTCCAAGTCTTCCTCCCTGCGTCCGGCCCGGGTGATCCTGTATCTGCTGCTCGCGCTGTTCTGCATCTACTACCTGCTGCCGCTGTACGTGATGGTGGTCAACTCGCTGAAGCCGCTGACCGAAATCACTTCGGGCGGGATGATGGCGTTGCCGCAGGAGTGGACTATTGCTCCCTGGCAAAGCGCCTGGTCGAGTGCCCAGGTGGGCGTTGAGGCAACGGGTCTGCGGCCTTATTTCCTCAACTCCATCATCATGGTCGTCCCGGCGGTTGCCCTGTCTACTCTGGTCGGCGCGCTGAACGGTTACGTTCTCACCAAGTGGACGTTCCGCGGTGCGACCATCCTGTTTGGCCTGCTGCTGTTCGGCTGCTTCATTCCGTTCCAGATGGTGCTGATCCCGATGGCCCGGATGCTGGGTCTGATGGGCATCGCCGGCACGGTCCCGGGTCTGATCTTCGTACACTTCGTCTACGGGATCGGCTTCTCGACACTCTATTTCCGCAACTACTACGCGGCCTTTCCGACCGAGCTGGTCCGGGCGGCGCAGATCGACGGTGCCGGTTTCTTCCGGATCTTCTGGCGCATCCTGCTGCCATCGTCGGGTCCGATCGCGGTGGTCTGCATCATCTGGCAGTTCACCAACATCTGGAACGACTTCCTGTTCGGCGCGTCCTTCTCCGATTTCGACAGCCAGCCGATGACCGTTGCCCTCAACAACCTGGTGCAATCCTCCACCGGGGTGAAGGAATACAACGTGCATTTCGCCGGCGCGATCATGGCCGCGCTGCCAACCCTTCTCGTCTACATCGTCGCGGGCCGCTACTTCGTGCGTGGTCTGATGGCAGGCTCAGTAAAAGGATAAGACAATGGGCTTTCTCGACATCAAGCAGGCGACCAAGTCTTATGGATCCTTGCGGGTCCTGCATGAAACCGACATCTCCATCGAGGAGGGCGAGTTCCTCGTACTCGTCGGCCCGTCCGGCTGCGGCAAGTCCACCCTGCTCAACATGATTGCTGGCCTGGAGGACATCACCTCCGGCGAGATCGCGATCAAGGGCAAGAGCATGAACGGCGTCAAGCCGGCGGACCGCAACATCGCGATGGTGTTCCAGTCCTACGCGCTTTACCCGAACATGACCGTTGCGGGGAACATCTCCTTCGGCATGGAAATGCACGGCATTGCGAAGCCGGAACGCGAAAAGCGGATCGGCCAGGTGGCCGATCTCCTTCAGATCAGCCATCTGCTCGACCGCAAGCCGGGCCAGCTTTCCGGTGGTCAGCGCCAGCGTGTTGCCATGGGGCGTGCACTGGTGCGCGAGCCGGACGTGTTCCTGTTCGACGAGCCGCTGTCCAACCTGGATGCAAAGCTGCGCGTCGACATGCGCACGGAAATCAAGAAGCTGCACCAGAAGCTCGGCACGACAATCGTCTATGTGACACATGACCAGATCGAGGCACTGACGCTGTCGACCCGGATCGCTGTCATGTTCGGCGGCTATGTCCAGCAGCTGGGCACGCCGAAAGAGATCTACGACAATCCGGCCAACATGTTCGTGGCGGGCTTCATGGGATCGCCTTCCATGAACCTGTTCCCGGCCAAGGTGGTCTCGGCGGACGGCAGGCCGGCAGCGGAAGTCTCGCTGGCAGACGGCAAGACGGCGGCCATTCCGTTTGCCTCCGACGCGCTCTCTTCCAGCATCGGCAAGGACATCATCCTCGGCATTCGGCCGGAAGCCATTACCGACAAGGATGGTGCCGACCGCAATTCCAAGGCGGTTCACATCGTCGATGCTCCGGTGGAAGTCACCGAGCCGGCAGGTTCCGACACGTTCGTCGTCAGCCAGATCGGCGGCAAGGACGTGACCGGCCGCTTCCGTGCCGACGTTGCCGTGAAGGCGGGAGAAGTGTTCCCGTTTGCCTTCAACATGGAAAAGGCGGTCGCTTTCGACCCGAAGACCGAAAAGCGGATCGCCTGACCCATGAATACGGCGCCCGACATTGTGATCATCGGCAGCGGCATGGGAGGAGCTTCCCTTGCCGCGGGCCTTGCTCCTACCGGGGCCAAGATCACGATTCTGGAACGGGGATACCGGATCCCGGACGATGCTCCGGCCCGGGACCCCTGGCGCATCTATACCAACAGCGCCTTCCGGGCACCGGAAACCTGGCTCGACGGACAGGGTAATCCGTTCGAGCCCGGCAATTACTACAATGTCGGTGGCAACTCGAAGCTCTACGGTGCGGTGCTGATCCGTTACCGGGAAGAGGACTTCAGCGCGCTGGAGCATTATGACGGTGTTTCGCCTGCCTGGCCGATTGCCTATGACGAGCTGTCGCCCTGGTATGACGCCGCCGAACAGCTTTTCCAGGTTCGGGGCGATACCGCCTCCGATCCGACTGAGCCGCCGCATGGCAGGCCTTATCCGTTTCCGCCCATCCCGGACGAGGAAGCCATCCGGATTGCCCGGCGGCGCCTTGAGCAGGCGGGCGTTCGCCCGTTCAGCCTGCCCCTGGGGGTTGATATCGACCGCTGGCTGGATGCCGGGCACACCGGCTGGGACGGTTACCCCGACCTCAGATGCGGCAAGATGGATGCGGAAACCTGTGCGCTGGAAGCCGCAATGGCTCATGACAACGTCACTCTTGTCACCGGTGCCGAAGTCACCGCGCTGCGGACAGGCTACAAGTCCGGCCGAATAGATGAAGTCCACTACAGCAAGGACGGTGAAGAGATCTGCCTGACGCCGGGGGTCGTTGCCCTGTGTGCGGGGGCGGTCCAGTCCGCGGCGCTCTTGTTGCGGTCCGGCGTTGCCAACCTCTCGGACTATGTCGGTCGTTGTTTCATGAACCACAATGCGACGGCGATGATCGCCATTGATCCGCGGTTCCGGAATACTTCCGTTTATCAGAAGACCTTCGGCCTGAACGATTGGTATCTCGATGACGGCGAAGACGGCAAGCCATTGGGCAACGTCCAGCTGCTGGGGCGGGTAACGCCGGATATCCTGAAGATCCAGGTGCCGCAGCTGCCGAAATTCGCTGCCCGCTGGATTTCAGGGCATGCCCTTGATCTCTATCTGATTTCCGAGGATCTGCCCGATCCTGAAAGCCGGGTTGTCCTGAGGGACGGCAAGATCCAGCTCATCTGGCGGCGGTCCAACATGACCGCGCACAGAAAGCTGGTCGAAAAGACCCGCAAGACCTTGCGCGAAGCCGGTTTCCCGGTGGTGCTGTCACGGCTGTTCGACGGCAGGGTGCCGTCGCATCAGTGTGGCACGGTGCGCATGGGCGATGATCCGGCTAACTCCGTGCTCAATCCGGACTGCCGGTCCTGGGATCATCCCAACCTATTTGTGGCCGATGCGGGAGCGCTGCCAACCTCGGCTGCCGTCAATCCGGCCCTTACGGTCGCGGCATTGGCACTGCGCGCCGCCGAAACGATCAAGAAGGACCTGGCGGCATGAACAGGATCGCACTTGTCACCGGCGGCCAGCGCGGCATCGGTCTCGGCATTTCGAGGGCTCTCGCGGAGGCCGGTTACACTGTTGCCATCGCCGCTCAGGAAGAAGCGGACGCACCGGAGGTAGTCGAAGCCCTGAACAGCCTGGGTGGCAAGGGCCGCTATTTCCGGCATGACCTTCTGGACATCGACCATTGCAAGACGTTGCTCGACCGGGTGGAGGCGGATCTCGGGCCGGTGACGGCTTTTGTTTCCAACGCGGGCGTTCCGGCCAGGATCCGGGGCGACATGCTGGATCTGGCGCCCGACAGTTTCGACTTCGTCATGGGTGTCAACCTGCGCGGGGCCTTCTTCCTGGCGCAGGAAGTGGCGAGGCGCATGCTGGATCAGCCGTCAGACAGCTATCGCTCGATGAGCTTCATCACCTCCGTAAGTGCGGAGATGGTGTCGATCGAAAGGGCGGAATACTGCCTGTCGAAAGCAGGCGCCGCCATGATGGCGGAGCTTTTCGCCGTCCGGCTTGCGCCGCATGGCATTGGTGTCTTCGAGCTAAGGCCAGGCATCATCGAAACCGGCATGACCGCCGGAGTGAAAGACAAATACACGGCCCGGATCGAAGGCGGTCTGGTGCCTGCTGCCAGGTGGGGGCAGCCCGCCGATATCGGCTCAATCATCGTGCCGATTGCCGATGGCCAAATGGCCTTTGCAACCGGTTCGACCTTCGCGGTGGACGGCGGACTGTCGATCCCCCGGCTTTAGAGCGAGTTGTTCTGAGAGACTTCAGATGAATACAGGCTACGACTTCATCATCATCGGTGGTGGCAGCGCCGGCTCGGTTGTTGCCGCGCGTTTAACCGAGAACCCGGACGTTTCCGTGCTGCTGCTGGAAGCAGGCGGACGCGACTGGCATCCGTTCTATCACCTGCCTGCCGGCTTTGCGAAAATGACCAAGGGCATCGGCTCCTGGGGCTGGCACACGGTGCCGCAAAAGCACATGCAGAACCGGGTGTTCCGCTATACCCAGGCCAAGGTGATTGGTGGAGGTTCGGCCATCAATGCGCAGATCTATACCCGCGGCAACGCGCTCGATTATGACGAGTGGCGTCAAATGGGCTGCGAGGGCTGGGGGTATGAAGACGTTCTGCCCTACTACCGCAAGGCCGAGGACAACGACACCTACGACAACCGCTACCATGGCAAGGGCGGCCCGCTCGGCGTTTCCAGGCCCTGTGCCCCGCTGCCGATCTGCGAAGCCTATTTCGAAGCCGCTGCTGCGCTTGGCATTCCGAAAAACGAGGATGTGACCGGCGAGAAGCAGGACGGTGTTGCCTACTACCAGCTGACCCAGCGCAATGCCCGCCGGTCTTCCTCCGCCATGGCGTATCTGGCGCCCAACAAGGGCAGGCCCAATCTCCATATCAAGACCGGTGCCCAGGTGCGCCGTATCGTGGTGGAAGGCGGCAAGGCGACCGGTGTCGAGCTCATTGACGGCACCCGGCTGACGGCGGGCTCTGAAGTCATTTTGTCGTCCGGCTCCATCGGCTCTCCCCGTCTGCTGCAGCTTTCCGGCATCGGTCCCGCGGACGAGCTCAGAAAGCTCGGTATCGATATCGCCTATGACCAGCCTGAGGTCGGTTCCAACCTGCAGGACCATCTGGACCTCTACTGCATTTGCGAAGTCAGTGGCCCGCATACCTACGACCGCTATGCCAAGCCGCTTCTGTCGGTTCTGGCCGGCCTTCAATATCTGCTCACCCGGCGCGGGCCGGTGTCCTCCAGCCTGTTCGAGACGGGCGGGTTCTGGTACGCGAACCCCGATGCGCGTTCGCCGGACCTGCAGTTCCATCTGGGTCTGGGGACGGGGATCGAATCCGGCGTTGCTGCCATGCCGGACGGCGGCGTGACGCTCAACTCCTGTTATCTTCGCCCGCGCTCAAGGGGCAGTGTGCGCCTGAAGAGCTCCAATCCTGCGGATGCGCCGTTGATCGACCCGAATTACTTGCAGGACAGCCAGGACCGGGAAATGTCGATCCGGGGTCTGAAGCTGACGCAGGAAATTCTGGCGCAGGCACCGCTGAAGCCCTTCATCAAGGCCGAGCATTTGCCGGGGCCAGGAGTGAAGACCGACGAAGACTACTTCCGCTTCATCTGCGAACACTCCAAGACCTCTCACCACCCGGCCGGCACCTGCCGCATGGGCTCCGACGACAAGGCCGTGGTCGATCCGCGCCTGAGGTTCAACGGTGTGGACGGTCTGCGTGTGGTCGATGCTTCCATCATGCCGACGGTCGTTTCCTCCAACACCAATGCCGCGGCCATCATGATCGGCGAGAAAGCCTCCGACATGATCCGCCAAGATCACGGGGCGCTGTCATGATCCGCCATATCGTTCTCATCAAGTTTCAGCCGGACGTCGCCGAAGAGCTGATCGAAAGCCTGTTTCAGGAACTCAGAAGCATCCGCGATCAGGTGTCCGGCATCGGCGAGATCGTTTCGGGCCGCAGCGAAAGCCCGGAACAGATCGAACGGGGCTACATGCACGGTTTCACCGTCGATTTCGAAAGCTGGGAGGCACTGGAAGCCTACCAGACCCATCCGGACCACAAGGCGCTCGGCGCCAAGCTGGTCGCCAATGCCATCGGCGGGATCGACGGCATTCTCGTCCTCGATATTCCCGTCTCGGCCTGACCGGCCGCCAAGTTTCCGGAGCGTATCATGCTGACCCTGCCCACTTACGAAAACCGTCTGGAACCCTACAGCCTCATCGGAGAAGCCCTGACCCCGCGCGCACCACGGGTACCGCTGACCCGCACCGCTTTTGCGGCAGCGCATGTGGTGTCCGATCCGCTGCGCGAGCGCGATCCATGGGTCGGTTCTCCGGCTGTCGATTGGGAAAATACGCTGAAATTCCGGCACTGGCTGTGGGATCAGGGGCTTGGACTGGCCGAGGCGATGGACACCGCGCAGCGCGGCATGGGCGTTGACTGGGCAACGGCGAAGGAACTGATTGAACGCACCATGAAAGAGGCGAAGACGCATCCGCTGAAGCCGCGTGTTGCCTGCGGGGCAGGCACCGATCAGGTGCCGCTGGAAAATCTCAAGACGAAGGACGACATCGTTGCGGCCTATACGGTCCAGCTGGAGGCCATCGAGGCGGCAGGCGGGCAGGCGATCCTGATGGCATCGCGGGCTCTTCCCGCCATCGGGGCCGGGCCGGACGATTACGCCGATGTCTATGGCCGGCTGATCCGTCAGGCACGGGAGCCGATCATCCTGCACTGGCTGGGCGACATGTTCGATCCGGAACTGACCGGCTATTGGGGGTCTAAGGATGTCGCGGCGGCGTCCGACGCTGTCCTCGCCATCATCGAAAGCCATGCAGCGAAGGTCGACGGCATCAAGATCTCCTTGCTCGACCAGGCACACGAAGAAGCCTTCCGTGCGCGCTTGCCTGAAGGCGTGCGGCTTTATACAGGCGATGACTTCAACTATGCGGATCTGATCGCCGGCGACGGCAAGCACTATTCGCATGCGCTGCTGGGGGCCTTTGCGGCTATTGCCCCCGTGGCGAGCCAGGCGCTTGAGGCATTGGCGGAAGGCGATATGGGCACCTATCACAAGCTCTTCGCGCCAACCGTTCCGCTGAGCCGGGAAATCTTCAAGGCGCCGACCCGCTTCTACAAGGCCGGAATCGCGTTTCTTGCCTGGCTGAACGATGCCCAGAGCCACTTCATCATGCCGGCCGGGTTTCAGTCTTCGCGTGAGATTGCCCATTATGCAGAGGTCTTCCGGCTTGCGGATCAGGCGCGTTTGTTGTCAAAGCCGGAGATCGCCGAGGAGCGCATGGGGCTGCTCCTGAAACTGCACGGGATCGGATAGACCTTTCATGAAGAAGCGGCCGACAATTCTGGATGTTGCAAGGCAGGCGGGCGTTTCGAAATCGACCGTCTCGCTGGTGCTCCAGAATTCGTCGCTGGTGAAACAGTCGACCCGGGAAGAGGTGGCCAGGGCCATTGATGAGCTTGGTTATGTCTACAACCGGTCGGCTGCCGGCTTGCGGGGCGCTGCATCCGGCCTCATCGGCCTGATCATCAACGACCTGCGCAACCCCTTCTTCACCGAATTTGCCGCCAGTGCGCAGATGACCTTTGCCAGCAAGGGATACTCGACCGTCATCGCCAATACGGACGAGGACCCGGAGATCCAGGCCCAGGTGATCGACAGCATGATCGAGCATGGCGTGTCGGCCTTTGTCATCTCGCCGACCTATGGCGGCGACGAAAGCCCCTTCGAACGGATCGAGCGGGCCGGAATTCCCACCATGCAGGTGCTGCGCCAGCTGGACGAGCGCACGGACCTGTTTCCCTTCGCTTCGCATGACTACGCCTTTGGAGGCGAAGCTGCGACACGGCACCTGATCGATACGGGATGTCAGAAGATCGCCTTTGCCGGCGGTCTGGCGGATCGTCCGATTACCTTGGAGCGCATGTCCGGCTATCGAAGCGTGATGCAGGCGAACGGCCTTGCGCCGACCATTTTTCACGGACGGCCATCGAGGCAGTTCGGCCGTGAAATCGCGTTGAAGATCCTGCAGGAACACGAAGGCCTGGAAGCGGCGATCTGTTTCAGCGACCTGGTTGCGCTTGGCATGTTGAGCGGCTTTGCCGAGCTTGGCATCAAGGTTGGTCAGGATTTCAGGATCATCGGCTTCGACGATATCGAGGAATGCTCGCTGGCCTTTCCCAGGCTCAGCTCGGTGCGCTGCGATACCGCGCTGTTCGGCCGCAATGCTGCCGAAGCGATGCTGGCCTGGATTGTCGATGGCGTCAGGCCACCCGACACGAAACATTATCCGGTCGAGCTGATCAAACGGCAATCGACCCTGGGGCTCGATGCATGACAGATTGTTCGCGTGAGGCCCTGTTGCGGCGTCTGTTCGAGACGGCCGTTGCAGCGGCCGACCCGATGAAGTGCGTTCCCGCATTCCTGCCGGAACGGATAAAGGGCCGGACGGCCGTGATCGGTGCCGGCAAGGCGTCGGCACGCATGGCCGAAGCGGTTGAAGCAGCCTGGGGGGCTTCAGAAGGACTGGTCATCACCCGCGACGGCTACTCCCGGCCTTGCCGGGGAATCGAAATCGTCGAGGCATCGCATCCGGTGCCGGACGGGCGTGGGCTTCAGGCAACACAACGCCTTCTCGGTCTGTTGTCTTCGCTTGAAGAAGCGGATCATGTGATCGCGCTGATTTCAGGCGGGGCGTCGGCGCTGCTGGAGGCACCGGCCGGAGATATTTCGTTGGCTGACCTGCAGGCCTTGAATGAAGCCCTGCTGGCATCAGGCGCGCCAATCACCGACATGAACACGGTCCGCAAGCATGTCAGCCTGGTCAAGGGTGGCCAGCTTGCAGCGGCAGCTTATCCTGCCCGGATGACGGCGTTGATCATTTCCGATGTTGCCGGTGACGATCCGGCCTTCATTGCCTCGGGCCCGACGGTCGGCGATGGGACGACGCCAGCGGACGCGCGTGCGGTTATCGAACGCTTCAGCATGTCTGTGCCGGCATCTGTTCTCGCTGTGCTGGACGGCGCCACCGGAGTGCTGCCGCCGGAAGATGAAAGAGTGTCGAGGGTGGAAAACCGCATCATCGCGGCACCGTCCCTTTCGCTGGAAGCAGCGGCAAGCCTGGCAGCCGACGAAGGTGTGGAAGTCGAGATCCTGGGGGACGCCATTGAAGGCGAGGCGCGCGAAGTGGCTGCACAGCAGGCAAGACTCGCGATCGAACGCCAGCAGGCGATGAAACCGGGTGGGCGGCCCGTCCTGCTTCTGTCCGGCGGTGAATGCACGGTGACGCGGCGCGGCAAGGGCTGTGGTGGGCCGAATGCGGAATTTGCCCTTGCTCTCGCGATCGCACTCAAGGGAGCTAACGGTCTTTACGGGATTGCCTGTGACACAGACGGTGTCGACGGGGCGGCGGATGTGGCAGGGGCGGTTGTTGGCCCAGACACTCTTGAGCGTGCAGAGGCGCTTGGCCTCGAACCGGTCGCCATGCTCGGCGACAATGACAGCCACAGTTTCTTCGCGGCTCTTGGCGATCAGGTGGTGCCGGGGCCAACCCTCACCAACGTCAACGACTTCCGTGCAATTCTCATCGAAAGCCCAATGACATGAATGAACTGGAGACGCTTCTCCAACGGGCGCAAGCCCTGATTTTCGATTGTGATGGTACGCTGGTGCAAACACCAACGCTTTATGCCGGTGCCTGGCAGGACGCGTTCAGGGCCGCCGGTCATCATATGGAGCCGGACTGGTACCACGCCCGGGCGGGAATGTCGGAACATGTGCTGCTTGATGACTACGAAGCCGAGCACGGCGTTACGGTGGATCGCCCACTGGCCGTTCGGGAGATGCGCACGGCAGTATTGGCCCGGATCGGTGAAGTCGGCGAGATCGAGGTAATAAGCGCCATTGCACGGAGGTTTCACGGCAAGTTGCCGATGGCGGTCGCCTCTGGTGGACCGCAGGAAGTGGTGCTGGCGTCGTTGAAGGAGACGGGACTGCTGCCGTTGTTCGATACGGTTGTCACGATTGATGACGTTGCCCATGCCAAACCGGCGCCGGATCTCTTCCTGGAAGCCGCTTCCCGGCTCGGTGTCGCAGCCGCACAATGCCTCGTGTTCGAGGACAGTCATCAGGGGCTTGAGGCAGCGCACAACGCAAGAATGCCGGTTGTTGATGTGAACCGGCTGATCGGATAACGCCGCGAAGCTGATTTCCACTCGTGCTGATCAGTTCAGGTCAATTGGCGGACGTATCGTGTCCTCCTGATCTGCGCCAAGATGCCTGAGCTTTTCCGGGTTGCGGGTCACATAGATGGTGATGATCCTGCCGTCCCGGATCTGCAATGCGGTTGTCTGGACAATGCCGCCATCTTCCTCGGTTACAAAACCGGGCAGTCCGTCAATGTCAGCAAACCGGATCAGGCGTGACGGAGACTTTCTGAAATAGCGGGCGAGTGCCGCAAAGAGGATCATCGACCGTTCATGCCCGAATGTCGGAGCTGACGTTGCAGGCACCTTGCCGCCGCCGTCGGCGTAGACGACGATGTCTTCGGCCAGCAGGGATTGGAGTTTCTCCATGTCGCCGCTGCGCGATGCTTCGTAAAAGGCGGTCGCCAGCTTCCGGCCCTGTTCCGGCGTGGCGGAAAAGCGTGGTCTTGCTTCTTGCAGCCTAGCCCTGGCGCGACTGGCGAGCTTGCGGCAGGCAGCCGGTTCCCGGTTGATGGCGGTCGAAATATCCTCGAAACCCATGCTGAAAACGTCATGCAGCAGAAAGGCGGCCCTTTCGAGCGGTGACAGCCGCTCCAGAGCCACCATCACGGGCAACGTGATGTCGTCGGCGACTTCGGCATCTGATGTTGTCAGCAGGGGTTCTGGAAGCCAGGGTCCAACGTAGGACATGCGGCGACGGCGTGCGGATTTCAGTTCATTGAGGCAGAGCCGTGTGACGATGGTCTTCAGGAAGGCGGCAGGCTCGCGCACCTTTTCCCTGTCGGTGGCAAGCCAGCGCAACCATGCTTCCTGAACCACGTCTTCCGCGTCGGAGACTGATCCCAGCATGCGGTAGGCGATGCGGGTCAGTCGCCTGCGCAAAGCGGTGTCGTCTTCAGGGGCCGGCGTATCCGTCATGATCACGACAGCCTATCACGTCAACGCCGGTTCAGGCCGCGCTTGCACCCGTCCGGCTGCAAACTGCAAGGCCGTTTTCGCCACACGCCTGCCCAGATGGCGGGCGGTTGCCAGATCCGCGGCCGGGGGAGCTGTCTGCGGCCCTTCGTCGGTGTTCGACTGTGCCGCGGCCCCGAGCCAGAAGCCGAGCCGGTTGAGATCGTCTTCCGATCCTTGCGAGGAACAATTGGCTGGTGGCAGGTCCAGGCTGACCCAGTGCATGCCGTGCTGGGCTGCAAACAGGGCCAACTGGATGAGCACTGCCAGCTTGTCGCCGGAACGCGAACCGGAATTGGTGAAGCCAGCCGCAATCTTGTCCCGCCAGAGATAGCCCTTCGACATGATTTCCTGCGAGCTGGCTTCCTGAAAGGTCTTGAAGGCGGCGGAGGCTGCGCCGACGTAGGTTGGCGTGCCGAAGATGATTGCGCTGGCCGCATTGAGTTCGTTCCAGCGCGTGCTGGCTTCATCGGCCGTCAGAAGCAGTGCGCGTGCACCGTCGACATCCTCTATGCCCTGCCCGACAGCTGCTGCCTGACGTTCTGTGTGACCGTACCCGCTGTGAAAAACGACGGCGACGTCAATCAATTGCCGGTCATTCGCAAGCTTGGTCTGAAGCCCTGCTGCTGCATTCCCATTGTCCATCATCATTTTCGTCTCCTGCGCACACGTGGTGTTCGCAGGTAATGACAAGACAGCGGCGCTGGATGTGACATGCCGGACGGGGTTTTTGAGGAAATGAGTTGTTCTGCCGCCCGAAAACGAGAAAACCCCGCCGGAGCGGGGTTTTCGGACATTCAAACGCGATGAAGCTTACTTGATCGGAGCCAGAACCATAACCATCTGGCGGCCTTCAAGCTTCGGCGCGGATTCAACCTTGGCGATTTCGTTGGTTTCCTCACGGACCTTGTTGAGCAAGTTCATGCCCAGGTCCTGGTGGGCCATTTCGCGGCCCCGGAAACGGAGTGTGACCTTCACCTTGTCGCCTTCGCCAAAGAACCGCAACATGCTCTTCATCTTCACCTCGTAGTCGTGGGTGTCGATGTTCGGACGCATCTTGATCTCCTTGATCTCGACGGTCTTTTGTTTCTTGCGGGCTTCTGCTGCTTTCTTCTGAGCCTGGTACTTGTACCGGCCATAGTCCAGGATCTTGCAGACAGGCGGATTTGCGTTCGGCTGGATTTCAACAAGATCCAACCCGGCATCCATGGCGATGCCCATCGCCTCTTCTGTCGGGATGACGCCACGGTTGGCGCCTTCATGATCAATCAACTGGACTTCGCGAACGCGAATTTCGTGGTTTGTGCGCGGGCCTTCCTTCGTAGGAGGCGGGGCGCGGAACGGACGGCGAATGGTCGCAAACTCCTCTTTCGTTTCAACGTGGCGCTAGGGCTTTGATATGCTCCATGCACAAAAATCCTCGGAACGCTGGTACCAAGGTGCTGAGATGGATATGGCCTAACGCCATCCCCCAACGTCTTGCGAAACCGGCAAAAAGTCAAGCGAAAACACCGTTTTCGACATGCCGGGTCACATTTTCAGGGGCTAAGGCTCCGGCTGGCCTGATCATGGCCAGTCGGGCAACTGCCGGTTCTGGAAGGTTGCAATCCGACCGGCAGATGGTCAAGTAAGCAGTCAGCTCGCGCATATCAAGGAAGGACAGCGGTTTGGACGGCGGGAAATTCATGTTGCAGCTTCTCAGGATCGCGTTCGGTTTCATCTTCGCGGTGCTGGCGTGCGGCCTGTTCCTTGCCTGGGGCTTTTTCCGGGCCGGGCATCCCGAAGCCGATCCGATTGCCTTTGCAACCATGGTCGGCAGCGGTCTCGTGGGTGCAAGTGTGGTCGGTGCCACGGCCCTGACCCCGGCTGCTGTTGCAATCGTTCTGGCCGAAGCTGCACGGCTGCGCAGCTTCCTGTTTCACGTCGGTGCCGCCGGGGTGATCGCCTTTGCGGTCTGGACACTTGGAGCCGAAGCCGTGGACAGTACCTTCCGGCCGGGAAGTGCGGTTGCGCTGGCGGCCGGATTTATCGGCGGTGGAATTTACTGGCTGATTGCCGGGAGAAGGTCAGGCTGCTGGCACGGAACCAAAGCGGCCGGTCAAGTGACGCACAAGCCGGCAAAAGACGATCAACCCGGACGCGACCACCTCTAGAAAGGCGGTCAGATTTCGCCGTCCTTCAAGGCATCCTTTGCAGCCTGGTAGTGATCCGGTCGCATGTGGCTGCGGATCATCGCGAGGGCGGCCAGAAGCACGGTCGCGTCATCGCCGAAGCC
The DNA here is from genome assembly GCF_001579905.1 of Labrenzia sp. CP4. Lineage (NCBI taxonomy): Bacteria > Pseudomonadati > Pseudomonadota > Alphaproteobacteria > Hyphomicrobiales > Stappiaceae > Labrenzia > Labrenzia sp. CP4. The sequence goes on from NZ_CP011927.1 coordinate 671,823, forward strand.
GATGCCGATCAGAAAGTCTGGAATTACATCCAAAGGCAGCACGAAATACGCCAGCGATGCGAGCACGGTGGCCCGCACCTTGCTGGGTGTCGAGGGATCGAGCGCGCAGAAATAGCCGGCGACGACATCTTCCATGAACGGCACCTGACGCGCGGCCTTGCGGACCGTCGTCATCAATTTCTGACGGATCGTCCTCTTCTGCTCTTCCTCCGGACCGAGGATCTCGGGGTCAAAGCCAAGGTCTTCAAAGGTGGTGTTCATGGGTCCGCCTGTGGTTGTGTTCGCCCTTAGAGATAGGTTTTCATGCCAGCAGCTTCAACGTTTCGCCCTTCCTGGCCGGGCTGGAAGGGCCGCGCAAGGTCGCCGGTCAAAGGGTTGCGGCGCTGTTTTCCTCAGCCTCGGTCAGGTCGCTATGGCCGAGGCGCTCCAATGCCCTGTCGATGTCCCGAAGGCCCGACGAATCCGGGGTTTCATTACCCATCGGGCTTTCCGTCGCCGCCCGTTGCAGGGCGCGTGCGTCCTCTCGCATCCTCAGAAGCTCGTCTACGCGATCAGCCTTGCTGCGCGTGTTGTCTTTCAGAATACGGGCGATCTCGTCCCTGGTCCTGTCAGTCATGTCGGATCCTCCTGTAAGTGGCAGCCGGGAAATCCTCTGCTGGATCTCCGGCTGCCCGATACCGGGCAAACGTTCGAGGCTGACAGAAGTTCCTCCGCACGACGGATCTCTGCGTTGGTCTTGGCGGCAGTTTTCCATCTTTTTCTGGAACATTTCCGCTGTTCTCCCGTTCTGCCTAATGCAACACGAAGGGAGTTGATCATGTGGCAAATCATGCTGGTTGCGGTCGCTTTGACTGGTCTGACCGCTTGCAACAATACGCAAAAGGGCGCGGTGATCGGTGGTGCCTCAGGCGCGGCGATCGGTGCTGCAACGACCGGTAAGGCAGGCGGGGCGCTTGTTGGCGGCGCTGTCGGCGCGGCTGCCGGTGCGCTTGTCGGAAGGGCAACGGAACCGGGCAAGTGTATCTACCGCGATTCCTATGGCCGCGAATATGTGGCGGCTTGCCGTTAATCGGTCTGCCCGGCGATCTGCCGGGTCACCTTCTGTGAGCGGGAGTTGAGCCTCTCGCCTGAAAAACAAAAGGGACGACCTTTTCAAGGTTCGTCCCTTTTGTTTGGTCCTTCGAAAAGCTCTACCCTTCCGGACTGGTGAACTCAAAGCAGGATGTAGCCGACAACCGCCAGTGCGATTACCGCGCCTGCGGTGCCGATCGCCAGGACGTAACGCATCTCGTGAAGTTCGAGGCCCTGCTTGGCTTCCTTTTCTCCCAGAACGACTTCCTTGTCCTGTTCGTTGGTCTGCCTTTGATAAGTCATCTCTACCTCGCTGGATTGTGCGTCGTTGCAAGCGCTGAGGGTGGTTTGACCTCGTCACTCTTCAGAACAACGTTCGAGCGGCAGTAGTGTTCCTGAAAACGTCCACGCTGGCCTGGGCGTCCGGTCAATAGCTGAGCAGGAATATCAGGGCGATCAGCGAAAAAATGATGCCGCTGAATCCGAAGCCAAGAGCAAGGTGCTTCCAGCTGGAGGCTTCCTTGTCTCTGATCCTTTCACGCAGGATGGCAAGGTGCCGGTCCGCATCGTCGTTAAAGCCGTGATAGATCATCTTCACTACCTCGCGATGTTGCCACTTGGCAGCCAGGCTCGACTGCTCTTCAGCGGTTAACGCGCAAGATCCTTATTCGTTCCCCTCCGGGGGTTCCAAGGGAGAACGTTCAGGTGGGAACTTCCTGATGGGGTGGCCGTTTTCCCTTTGAAGTCCGGACAACTTCCGCAAATGCCAAGAGGGGACAAGGTCACTATGGGTTTCGACAGCCTGCCGCTGTGGGTCTTGCTTGCGCTTTTTGCAGGTGCCGGTGGAGTTATACTGGTTTGCGGCATTCATCTGACCGGTCAGGCTGACCGTATCGCCGACCGGACAGGGCTGGGCGAGGCCCTGGTTGGCGGTGTCCTGCTGGGGGCGGCCACGTCGCTCTCGGGCACCGTGGTGTCCGTAACTGCTGCGCTGGACGGCCGTGCGTCGCTGGCCTTTTCAAATGGCGTTGGCGGTATCGCCGCGCAGACTGCCTTTCTGGCCATCGCTGACATCGTTTACCGGCGCGGCAACCTGGAGCATGTGGCCGCTGACGTTTCCAGCCTTTTTCAATGCGCCCTGCTGATGCTTTTGCTGGCCATTCCCCTGGTCGCCTACACCACCCCGGAAATCACGTTACTGGGCGTTCATCCAGCCTCCTACGCCCTGGTTATCGTTTATGGCAGCGGTTTGCTGGCTCAGCGGCACGTACGGGAGCAGCCCATGTGGCGTGTCGTGAATACGTCCGAAACCCACGAGGACAGCCCGGATGAGGAACAGCACGACCTGCGCGGTAACTTGCGGCTTATCGCAGGGTTTTCAGCGCTGATGCTTATCCTCGCCTCGATGGGCTGGGTGCTGGCGGAAGTGGCTGGCGCGCTGACGGACCGTTTCGATCTCAACGCCTCGCTTGTCGGCGCGCTGATGACAGCCGTTGTCACCTCGCTGCCCGAACTGGTGACGACGCTGGCAGCCGTGCATCGTGGTGCCCTGCAGCTCGCCATCGGCGGCATTGTTGGCGGCAACACCTTCGATACTCTGTTCCTGACGCTTTCCGATGTCGCCTATCGCGACGGCTCGCTGTATCAAGCCGTCTCCCCTCAGGACTATTTCTGGCTGGCGATCGGGCTGGTGATGACGGCGGTTCTGCTTCTGGGGTTGCTGGTACGGCAGAAGTCAGGCCCCGGCGGGATCGGTTTTGAAAGTGTCAGTCTGCTTGGCATCTATGGCGGTGCCATCGCGCTTCAGGCGCTCGGTTGATCCTGCGAACCTGTTCGGGAGGCCTTCCTCAGAACAAGGCCGTCAGTGCCCAGACAACGATGGCCAGGGGCAAAAGCGCGGCAAGGGCAAACAACCCGTCCCGGGTGAGGAGAGAGAAGGCAATCAGGCAAACAGATGCGCCAAGAAGCGATGACGAGAATGGTACCAGTTCGAGAAAGGGCATCAAGGCGCCGAACAGGAGGCAGGAGAGCGGCAACAAGGCCCGAAGAGGTTGCCGGAAGAGGAACCGTGCTCTCGCGCGGGAATGTTTGTCGAGCCAGCGTGCGGCGGGCCGCAGCTTGTTCATCGCCACCCGCACCTTGTCGCCCTCAAGACTTTGCTGACCCAGCCAGTGGGGAAGCCAGACCCGGTCGCGTTTCATCAGCCATTGTGCCGCGATCAGGCAAATGGTCACTCCGCACAGGCTTGAAAACAGGGGAATGCCGCTCAGCGGTGTCACGACGGCGGCCGCGGGCACGATCAGCATCGTCGCAAATCCGGTTTTCTCGAAAGCGCCGACCACGCGGTCAAGCGAAACCTGCCCTTCTTTCGTGATGTCTCCGACCCTGTCGACAATGGACGTCAGGGGCCGGTCCAAGTCCGGATCAGCGGTCATGGTCCTGCCTGTTCCAGCGGCCGCAATTGGCGGCCACTGTTCTCTAGGGTGAAAAAATTCCGAGCCTGGTCTTGCAAGGCGCATCGTGGCAGGGACGTTCGGACGGTGGCGGCCGAACGCCCTGAGCGTCTGCGCAAGAAGATGATTATCTTCCGAAGACAAGTTTCTCGATGCGATCGACAGGATGATTGGTGAGATCCTTGTCGATCTCCGCGACGACACGGTCACTGACTTCCTTGTGCAGGCGCTTGCGGACCTGGCCGAGAACCGACGGGGCTGCGACCAGTACGATCTCGTCGAACTTGCCCTTGTGGGCGCGCTTGTAGAGCATCTGGGCAAGGTCCGCGGCGAAATCGTCTTCAGCCAGGGCATGCCAGTCGGCTTCCTGAACTGCACTTCGATGCCCCTGCGGTCCGTCGCTCAAACGACCGGGACGGTCAGCGGTCTGCTCGCGGTTGGGAGGGTTGTCCTGGGTTTCTTTCCGAAAGACCTTGAGGTCCGGCACGTGTTCCGTGCCCGCGTTGGTCAGGAACAAAGCCTTGGTTCCGTCGGCAACGACTACCCAACCATCATGTTTCAGTCGGATCGCATCCTTCATGTCGCACTCCTGCAGTTTTGGGTCCGTCTGGAGTGAACGCCGGAACACCGGAAGCGTTCCTGAGGATATCTGTGACAATTTCGACAGTTCGCAAGCCTACCGGTACGGGAAACGGATTGCGGGGCCTACCGGAAGAGAGCGCGGCGCCCTAAGTGAAGAGTGGTCGTGAGGAACAATGCAGAATTCCGTCCTTGAAAGGGAGAAGATCATGAAGAGACTTGCAATCGGGCTCGGTGCTGCCGTGCTTGCCCTCACAGGTGCCGTCGCCCAGGCTGGAGAAACTCCGGCACCGGACGGCGTGAAGCTCTACTTCGTAAACCTGAAGGATGGCGACACCGTCAAAAGTCCAGTGACCATCCAGTTCGGCCTCTCCGGAATGGGCGTTGCCCCCGCCGGCACGGAAAAGGAAAACACCGGACACCATCACCTGATCATCGATGAGAGTATCGAGGGCGAGGAGCTGAACGAAGCTATTCCGGCGGATGACAATCACAAGCATTTCGGTGGTGGGCAAACCGAAACCACGATTGAACTGCCAGCCGGTTCACACACGCTGCAACTGGTGCTGGGTGACTGGTCGCACATTCCGCACAATCCGCCGGTCATGTCGGAAAAGATCACGGTTACCGTGGAGTAGGCGGCAGCCAGCACCGGTCACCTTCCGGAACGAAAGACTTGTTGCGGCGTTGCTCTCTTATGCTGACCGACCCGCAACAAGGAACGACCATGGTAGACCGGCTTGCCGCAGAGATGGACCTCGGCTTCGGTGCGGTTCCGCTGGACGTTCTGGTTCTGCGGATGATTGCGGCCATCGTTCTGGGCGGTATCATCGGGTTCGAGCGGGAAGAGCGTGGCAAGGATGCCGGGCTCAGGACGCATATGCTTATCGCATTCGCCTCGTGTCTGTTTCTCCTGATCAGTCAGGCGCTTGCCGATCTTCCCTTTTCCGGGGCGAGCAACGTCAATGTGGATCCGCTCCGTCTGGTCGAAGCCGTGACGGCGGGCGTGGCGTTCCTCTCCGCCGGTCTGATCTTCTCCCGCAACGGCTCGGTGCAGAACGTCACCACAGGTGCATCAATGTGGCTGGCAGGCGCCATCGGCACGGCCTGCGGCGTCGGTCAGATCGGATTGGCAGGTCTTGCATCACTCATGGTGGTGATTGTCCTGGCTGTCATCGGCCGCCTGCAAAGCAAGCTTGGCCCCCGGGCCCGGGACAGCGCCCCGGACGAGGGAATGAGCGAGAGATCTGACAAGCTTCGCCACGCGCAGGCACACGGCCATCGCGAGGAAGGATCCATGTGATGACGATCAGGCGTTGCCGCGTGTCTCGAGCAAGCGGCGCGCGATGACCTGAGCCTGAATTTCCGCCGCACCTTCGAAGATGTTCAGGATGCGGGCGTCGCACAGGACACGGGAAATTGCATATTCCAGAGCAAAGCCATTGCCGCCGTGGATCTGCAACGCATTGTCCGCCGCGGCCCATGCAACGCGGGCACCAAGCAGTTTCGCCATGCCTGCTTCCAGATCGCAGCGCTTGCCGGAATCCTTCTGCCAGGACGAGAAATAGGTCAGCTGGCGGGCGATCATCAGTTCGGCAGTCATCATGGCCAGCTTGTCGGCAACACGCGGGAAGTTGACCAGTTCCTTGCCGAACTGGACGCGTTCTTCGGCGTATCTCAGGCCCAGGTCCAGTGCAGACTGGGCGACGCCTAATGCGCGGGCAGCGGTCTGGATGCGGGCGCCTTCAAAGGTCTGCATCAGTTGCTTGAAACCTTCGCCCTCGACCTGGCCGAGAAGGTTCTCGCCCTTCACCTCGAAGCCGTCGAAAGCGATTTCATATTCCTTCATGCCCCGGTAGCCGAGAACTTCGATCTCGCCGCCGCTCATGCCGTCTGCCGGGAAGGGCTCCTCGTCGGTGCCGCGCGGCTTTTCCGCGATGAACATGGACAAGCCCTTGTAGCCGGGTTCATCCGGGTTGGTGCGGGCCAGCAGGGTCATGATATCGGCACGGACCGGATGGGTAATCCAGGTCTTGTTGCCGGACACCTTCCAGACGTCGCCGTCCTTCACGGCGCGGGTCTTCAGCGAGGCAAGGTCCGAACCGGTATTGGGTTCGGTGAAGACGGCAGTCGGCAGGATCTCGCCGGATGCGATTTTCGGTAGCCAGTGCTGCTTCTGCTCTTCCGTTCCGCCGCACAGAATGAGTTCCGCCGCGATTTCGGACCGGGTGCCGAGCGAGCCGACACCGATATAGGCGCGGGACAGTTCTTCGGAGACGACGCACATGGCCTCCTTGCCAAGTCCGAGGCCACCATATTCTTCTGGTATGGTGAGGCCAAAGACGCCGAGCTCGGACATCTGCTCGATAATCTCAAGCGGAATATATTCGTTTTTCAGATGCCACTCGTGCGCGTTGGGCACGACGTTGTCTTCCGCAAAGCGGCGCATCTCGTTGCGGATCTGCTCCATGGTCTCGTCCAGACCTGGGTCGCCGAAGGTGGAATGGCCCGCCTGGTCGCGGATCAGGCGGGTGATCTCGCTGCGGATTTCCGGACGGCTTCCGGTATCGATCAGCGACAGGATTTCGGCTGTTTGGAAGCCAAGAGCTTCTTCGGAAGAAACGCCAAGATCCGCCAGGCGAACGATTTCACCCTGGTTCATCGGAATGCCGCCGAAGATCTGCGCGAGGTACTCCGCAAATCCGAGCTGGACGATGTAGTCCTCAAGAGCGCCGTAGCGGCCTTCCGCGGTCAGACGTTTCGCGTAGGCATCCAATTGGCGCAGAGACTCCACATAGGTTGCGAACCAGGCCAGTCCGTGGGTTGCCCTTTGCTCTTCTTCCATCAGGCGGGAGGAGATGCGACCATCCTCGCTCACGCGGTCGCGCACCCGCTGCGCTGCAAGATTGAGCAGATGATCGAGCGTGGCGACGGCAACTTCCGTTCGCTCGGTAAGGCTTGCGGGTGTTTCTGCGGCCGGCAGGGCTGCGGTGGACATGGCGATCTCCGTTTTCATTTGTTGCGCAGCAGCGCTTCTTGTTGAAGCTATGTTGCGTTGCACACCCTCATTTGTCGAGCGTGAATTTATAGACCTTTTGGCGGATGCGGTTTTCACTACCCAGGCTTGACGAATTGTGTCAGCGCAGGCCACATCTTGGGTCATGAGCGCCAGACAGACAGTTCTCGTGATCTACGCCGTCCTGAAAGACGCCATCGGTCACTTCGCCCGGGATGACGGCTTTGCAATGGCCAGTCACGTGGCACTGTCGGGGTTGTTGGCGATATTTCCCCTGCTGATCTTCATCGCCTCGCTCGCGGCCTTTCTCGGCATGACTGGCGCTGCCGACACGGTGTCGGAACTGCTGTTCGATGCCTGGCCGGCAAGCGTTGCATCGCCTGTCGTGCGGGAAATCCAGAATGTCCTGACCATTCGCCGCGGCGACCTTGTGACCTTCGGCGCCGTTGCCGCTTTGTGGTTTTCCTCCAACGGGGTGGAGGCGCTGCGCACCGCGCTCAACCGGGCCTACCGGCAGCATGAAAACCGCTCCATCGTGCTGTTGCGGCTGCAATCGATCGGGCTTGTGCTGCTGGGTGCCGGCATTCTGCTTGCCTACACGTTTCTGGTGGTTCTGGCGCCTCTCGCCCTCGAGGGGCTAAAGGTCTTCGTGCCGCAGGTCGAGACTTTCCTGCTGTCAATCAACGTTGCCCGATACACACTGGCCGGATCGCTGCTGATCATCGGCCTTTTCATCACCCACTGGCTGCTGCCGGCGGGGCATCGCACTTTCCGCGACCTTTGGCCTGGAGTGCTCGCCACACTGTTCATGTGGATCATTGCCGGCAGTGCCTTCGGCGCCTATCTCGCCAGCTTCGCCAATTACGTCTCCACCTATGGCGGTCTGGCCGGGATCATGACCGCGCTGATCTTTCTTTATATCTGCGCGCTCGTGTTCATTCTGGGTGGTGAACTCAACGCCGCAATCTCCCGTCAACGGCGCTACTGGCGCCGCCGTCAGGAGCAGCTTGCGCTGGCGCTGGACACCGAAGCCTGACCGGATTTTCAGAAAGGCGGCTTCCGGGGACCAACCCTAGCTCCTTGCTGGCTTCTTGCGGATGGTCAAGACGGCGCTGATGACCAGAACCATGCCGCCGATCTGAACCGGCGTCAGGGATTCACCGAACAGGAAATAGCTTTCCACCGCTGTTGCCACCGGCACCAGATAAAAAAGGCTTGCAACCTGGGAGACCGCGCCCTCGCGGATCAGCAGCATCAGGAGCAGGATCGCGCCGACGGACAAGACCAGCACAAGCCAGGCCATCGCAAAGATCAACTCACCTGACCAGGTGATCTGCCAGCTTTCGGTCAGGCTCAGCGGAACGGTGACAAACAACGCGCCGACATACTGCCAGACAGTTGCCGCCATGAGGTCGGTGTGCTGTACGAAACGCTTCTGATAGACCGTTCCCAGGCTGATGGCCGCAACGGAGATGAGGACCACGAATATCGTCACCGGCGTGATGCCCGATCCGGCAAGGTCGAGTTTCGGACCAAGAACGAAGGCAAGACCAATCGCTCCGATGGCCATGGCGAGCCAGTGTCTGCGGGAAATGGTTTCGCCAAGCAAAGCCACCGCGATGAGCGCGGTCAGTACGGGTTGAAGACCGACAATGATCGAGGACGCTCCAGCCGGCATGCCCTGTTTGATTGCCCAGAACACACCACCGAGATAGATGCCGTGAACCAGCATGCCGGTGAAGATGCAATGGGCAATGGCAGCGGGATCTTTCGGCCAGGACTTCGACAAGAACATCGCCAGCAGAATCAGCACCGGCAAAACCGCAACGAAGCGGACCGTCAAAAACACCATCGGATCGATGTAGGGCGCGCCGAGTTTAGAACCGACGAAGCCCGTAGACCACAGCAAAACAAAAATGGCCGGTGCGGCTCTGGCGAGGAGATTCAATTGCAGCCTCAATGACAAAGTCGAAGATGACGCAAGGTTAGATTGCGTCGAGTCGGTGGGGTTACACGCATGTTAACCGTAAGTTGGCATTTATAGTCAAATATACGGCGCAAACATGAGTGTTCGAACGTTCTGTCGTGAAAGAAACGCAGGCCAGAAGCGCGAACACTTCCAGATCGATCAACTCATGGATGTAAACATCGACCCCGATGGCACATCCGTTGATCCAGGGGACATACGCTGGTGGCCTTCAGATCTCAATCACCTTTTCGGATCTTCGCGAATTTGTCAGTCAAAGCCAGAATTCTGGCCTTGAGCCTTTTCACCATTGTTGGGCTCCTTGCGATCGGCGGTGTCTTCTTCTGGAGCCAGGGTGAGCTCAATTCGGCCTTCGCGCGCATGAGCAGCAGTTCGACACTGGCCGGACAGGTCAGCACACTGTCGGAAAGCGCCGCGGCGCTGCGCTCGATTGAAGAGCGTTACCACAGCACGCCATCCGTCGAGACGTTCCAGAGTTTCAACGCCAAGCTTGAAGAAGCCAGCGCAGTTCTGGAGACGATCGCAACCAACCCGGCAGCAGCGGCCTACGCTTCGGAAATCGCCGACGTCAAGGATACGCTGGAAGGCACAAGAGGTGCTTTCGAGATGCTGGACACTGCCCAGCAGATGATCGGGTATGACTCTACGCAGGGCTATCTGGCGGGGCTCAACGAATATGCAGGGGCGGTCAAGCATCGCCTGTCGGAAGAGATGAAATTCGGCGGCGGGCCGGATTTCGAAAAGCTGGCCCGCGCGATCCTGGCCGTTCAGCTGGCGGAACGGGAGTTCACGCTCAACAATACCGAGGCGGCGCTGGAAGTTTTCCAGGGCGAGTTCAACGATTTCGAAAAGCTCTTGAAGAAAGTCTACATCTCCGACGCCATCAAGGCGGAGCTGGCCGACAACATGGCCAAATACAAGACGACTTTCGACGATTACACAGTCGCCAAGACAGAGCGGGGCGAGCATTCGAAACTGCTGGAAAACCTGTTTGAACTTGTTCCGCCGCACATCGCTTCCCTCAGCGAAGCCGCCAACACCACTCAAGGTGAAGCCGCCGGTCAGCTTGAGATGGCCCGGTCGATCGCAACCTATGCAATCGGCGGGGCTATCGTGGTTCTGCTTCTGCTGCTTCCGGCCATCGCGCTTGTGATCGGCCAATCGGTGGCGCGTCCGCTGGCGCGTCTGCAGTCGGCCATGGAAGCCCTTGCCAGCGGCCAGACCGACCTCGACCTGCCGGACGACAGTGGCAGCACCGAGCTTGCTTCGATGAGCCGCACGGTTCAGGTCTTCCGTGACAACGCGGTCGAGCGGGCTGAACTTGCGGCCTCGCAGGATCAGGAAAACCGGCGGCGCGAAGAACGCGTTGCCCGTCTCGATACACTGATCGGCCGGTTCGAGGGGACCGTGTCCGCAGCACTCGACAGTCTTGACCGAGCCAACGGCGAACTGCGGCAGACGTCCCAGTCGATGGAACAGTCGGCCGACGATGTTGCCAACCAGTCCGGGGAAGCAGCCGAAGCGGTGCGCACGGCGGCGGAAAACGTCACTTCCGCAGCTCATTCCGCGGAAGAGCTTGCCGCGTCCATCGCCGAGATCGCCGGCCAGGCCAACAAGTCGACGGAAGTGGCCCAGCAGGCGGTGCGGAGTGCATCTTCAACGGTTGCCACCATGCAGGAACTTTCCAGTGCGGCAGACCGGATCGGCGAAGTCATGGGGCTGATCCGCGACATTGCCAACCAGACCAATCTGCTGGCGCTGAACGCGACCATCGAGGCTGCCCGCGCGGGCGAAGCAGGCAAGGGGTTTGCGGTGGTTGCTGCCGAAGTGAAGCAGCTTGCCGACCAGACCTCGAAAGCCACCGAGGATATCGCGACCCAGATCGAGGCCATCCAGGGGTCTTCCGGTCAGGCGGTCCAGGCGATCGAGGACGTCAACCGGATCATCTCCGACATGGAGGGCCTTGCCTCGGCTGTGGCGTCGGCCGTGCAGCAGCAGGACGAAGCCGTTCAGGCGATCTCGCACAACGTTTCCAGTGCCTCGGCGCGGTCCGAACAAGGGGTGTCGAGCATGGAGGCCGTCGGTTCGGCTGCCGAGCTTGCACGGTCCAACGGTTCCGAAGTGGAGCACCTCGCAGAATCGCTTGGCGAGCAGGGCGCGTTGATCCGGCAGGAAGTTGCGGAATTCCTGCAAGGCGTGCGCAGCGCCTGATCCCGATCCGGACCGCTTGAAACAAAGAAAATCGAAAAAAACGCCGTGTCCGCACCGACGCGGCGTTTCGCCATTCTGGCGGCCTGCGTTTCTTCGTGCTAGCCATGCACTCAAACGATCGGCCGGCACACCATCCGCCGGACCGGCCAAGCGCAAAGAGGGCGAAGCGGAATGCAGGAAGACATCGTCATCATCGGAGCAGGACAAGCCGGAGCCCAGGTCGCCCAATCCCTGCGGCAGGGCGGATTTGAAGGCCCGCTGCGGCTGATCGGCGACGAACCGCATCCTCCCTATCAAAGACCGCCGCTTTCCAAGAAGTTCCTGGCCGGCGAGATCGGCGCCGAAGGCTTGTGGCTGCGCCCGCCGGCTTTCTTCACCACCAACAATATCGACCACATTCCCAATACCAGAGTGGTTGCGATCGACCGTGGCGCGAAGCGCCTGACACTGGCAAACGGCGATACGCTGCCGTATGGCAAGCTGGTTCTGGCAACGGGCACCAATGCCCGGCTGCTGACGCTGGAGGGTGCGGACAAGAAGGGCGTGGTCACGCTGCGCTCGATTGCCGATGTCAACGTGATCCGGGACATTCTGCAAAAAAGCAGCAATGTCGCCATCATCGGGGCCGGGTACATCGGTCTTGAAGTCGCTGCCGTCGCCAAAAGCCTGGGCAGGTCGGTCACCGTAATCGAGGCGCAGGATCGTCCGATGAAGCGCGTGGTCAGCCAGGCGGTCTCCGACTATTTTTCCGGCCTGCACAAGGCCCGTGGCATCGAATTGCGCCTGAATACGGGCATCGAGGCAATCGAGGGTGGTGACAGTGTCACCGGTGTCCGGTTGTCGACAGGCGAGACGGTTCCGGCGGAGCTGGTTCTGGTTGCCGTCGGTGCAGAGCCCAATGATCACCTGGCCGCAGAGGCGGGCCTGGAGGTCGATAACGGGATCCTGGTGGATGGATGCGGCCAGACCAGCGATCCTGACATCTTCGCGGCGGGTGACTGTACGCGTTTCTATTCCAACCGCTACCAGCGGTCCGTGCGCATGGAAAGCGTCCAGAACGCCATCGACCAGGCAAAGGCGGTTGCCCAGGCGCTGCTGGGTCAGGAAGTCGATTACGACCCGTTGCCGTGGTTCTGGTCCGATCAGTACGACATCAAGCTGCAGATCGCCGGTCTGTCGGAAGGGTATGACGACACAAAGGTCGTGGGTTCGACCGACGACAGCAAGTTCTATGTCGCCTACCTGCACGATGGCCGGCTTATCGCCGTCGACAGCATCAATTCACCGCGCTCGCACATGATGGCCCGCCGGGTAATCGGTGAGCCGTGGCGTGATGATCTGCTGCCGGAAGCCTGAACAACAGGTTTCGATTGGATAGGTGCCGGCGGGCAACAGGAGGGCGAAGCACTTCCATTGTCCGCGGTTAGCGCCTGCTGTTATTCGACCTTGCCGAATTTCTCCATGAAATAGGCGGTCATTTCCTTGTTGCGGTCGTACTGGTGCACGATGGCATAGGGCTGCTTGTCGAAGGTTTTGACCAGCCCGTCCTCGAACACCGGCACGGTTTCCCGCGGCATGCAGAACCCCGGCGCGTCCGGACCGACATTCGCACTGACCGCGTGCAGCAGCCAGGGAACCTGCCAGTTCACCTTCTCGGCCTTTTCCTTCCAGCCGCAAAAGGTCAGCAGCTGGTTGAAGGCGGCCTGATCACCGCTGCGTTTGGTCTGGTCGAAGTAATAGACCGCCAGCATGAAATCCATCATCGCCTCGTAGCGGCCGGCGAAATAGCCAGCGCAGCACACGGGAACCTTGGCCACACGGTCATAGGCGTGGCGGCCGTAGGTTTTCAGGACGTTCCGGCGGTTCCAGGGGTCTTCATGGGTGATGCTTTCCTCACCGATGAGGAGATCCTTGCCCGGAGCAAGGTTTTCTTCCATCCAGGCGAACGGGTCCGACTGGAAGATGACGTCCCGGGCATCCGAGAACGCGACGAAGCGCACAGGTTCGCCAAGCGCATCGAGATGCTGTTTCACCAGGTGACTGGCATGGAAGAAGCGCCGGTCGTAGATCTTGTCCTTGAAGCGCAGGACGCGCTTGTTCCAGGTCCAGCGCCTGTCGGTGTAAAGCTTGCCGCCATCGGTATGGTCGGCGATTTCTTCCCGAAGCTGCGAGTAGGAATAGCGCTTCTTGCCGGCGTCATGATCGAAGGTGATGACGAGCGAGCCCATGTGCTTCATGTAATCAACAAGGGCTTCGCTGACATTGTAAGCCACCGCGACTGTCCGGCCGCGATACCCCGTTGCCTTCAGGGAATTGTACCAGGCAGCCATGTGTTTCGGCTCATAGCCCGACACCGCCGTGACGATGACATCGTTGGCTGCTGACATTTCGGCTGACATGCGTGCTCCGGCTCGGTTCATACAGGCCCCGCCGTCCGACCGGCCGGGTTTCGGCCTGCTACCTATCCCAAACCGCGCCGGGGGGCCAGATCACGGGGAAATTTTCTGGAGTTCCAGATGTTGGTTCGCGTCAGCAGCCAGCGTTCTGAAGGATGAGCCGGGTCACTTCCTTGGGCAGTTCCAGATGCAGCATGTGACCGGTTCGTTCGAAAATGTGCGTGGCAACGACGCCCGGCAGCTTGTGGGCCTGGCGCGTCGGCAGGACACGATCCTGTGTGCCCCAGAGGACCTTGATCGGTATGGGCAGGGCTGCCAGTTCGTCGCGCGGCAGGGTCTTTTGAACGCTGCCGTCGATGATCTCGTCCGCGATTGCCTCCAGTGTCGCGGCCGCGCCCGGGCGCGCGCGGCTTTCGGCGGCCGTCCTGGCGAGGAATTTCGGCAGTTTGAACTCCCAGCCGAAGAACTGCTCCAGCAGGGTTTCCATGGTGTCGGCATCCGTTGCGGCCGCATAGCGACGCAGCAGGCGGTGATTGATTTCGGAGCCGAAGCCGCCCGGTGCCAGCAAAGTGAGGCTGGCCACCAGATCAGGATTGCGCAGGGCAATCAGCGCGGCCACTGCGCCGCCCATGGAATGGCCGACCAGATGGACCTTCGTCAGCTCGAGCGCTTCCAGAGACTGCCCGACAGCTTTTGCGGAAACCCCCGCATTGCCAATCCGCGGCCAGTCCAGCGCCTCGCCGTGCCCCGGCAGGTCGAACGCTATGGAGCGTTTCTTCGAGGCCAGTGCCGTCTGTATGTTGAGCCAGGTTTGCCGGTCGCCACCGAAGCCGTGCAGGAGCACAACCGGAGCGCCGTTGTCAGGGCCGGTGGCTTCCTGGTCTCTGAAAGGCAGATGGGAAGGGGCGTCGGGACGTAGATCGGTCATGTCGGTCTTTGCTTGTCGGTGGGCTGAGGAAATACCTGCCGGACGGGAGGCGTTCAGAAAAGCCGGTCCAGGGTAAACAGGGGCTGGGGGTCGGTGAAGCCGTTCAGTTCGAACGACCCGGCCGGTTTAGATCTTTCGCTGGCGAAGCGGGCGACGTCTTCTGTCATCAGAACGTCGGCGCCGACGGTCTTGGTGAGGCTTTCGATCCGTGCAGCCGCATGGACCGTCTGGCCGATCACCGAAAAGGTGAGCCGGTGCGGAACGCCAATATTGCCGAACATGACGGAGCCGACGGACAGGGCGATGCCCGCCTTGAGAACGTGTGGCAGCGCCGGGTCGGCGTTGATCGCTTTCAGACGGTTCCGGCTTTCATCCGCGGCCGACAGTGCCTGTGCGACCGCCTTGTCCAGGCTTTGCGCGCCTATGGGAAAGACGCCCAGAACGGCATCGCCGATAAAATCGAGCACTTCGCCGCCTTTTGCCAGGATAGCACCGGCTGTCGCGTCGAAATAGGTGTTCAGAAACGAAAGGTAGGCATCGGGACCAAGCAGTTCCGCAATCGCGGTCGAATTGCGCATGTCGCTGAAATAGATCACCGCATCGACTGTCTGGCCGTCGCCATGGCGGATCTGGCCGCTGAGCACCTTGTTGCCGGCGATCTTGCCGAGATACGTCTCTGCGATCGTCTGGTTGATCTGCCCCTGAATGGTGGCGCGCGCGGCCAGGGCAAAGCGTTTTTGAATGTAGCGGATTGCGGTCAGGGCATCGTCGGAGAAGCCGTCGGTTTCCCGCGTTGCCCAGCTGATCACGATGCCGGAGGTGGCGATCTGGTCCTTGATGGTCGGCAGGTCGAATTCGGTCGCGATGACGATGTAATCGGAGTACCCGCTTTCCTTCAGCCGAACGAGCAAGGGAAACTCGAGCGGGGCATTGGCATTCGTGAGGCGCCGTCGCAGGACGGATTCCTGGTTGACCAGCACGGCACGGACGGGGCTTTGCAGCCACTCGTCTGTTTCTTCGGCATTGTGGGCAATCTGCTCGCGCTGGATTTCGGTGCCGTTTTCCCAGATGGCGGCTTCCGCCTCGATCAGGGGATGAAGGGTCGACCAGCCGATCATGGCGCGGTCCACAGGAACCTCGCATGCGCGCAGGCGCTCGCACATCTCTCCGAACATCGACCCCAGATCGGGCGAGCCAAGAGACTGGTCGATCAACCAGTCTTCCACGCCGTCGATTTCCGCCATACTGATCATGGCGCCAAGTTAGTGTTGTTTTCGTCCGGTTTCCAGACGGCTTGTGCCAGCGTTTGCGATTAATTCGCCGGTTCGAAAACCACCTTGCCAGGCGGGACGATGACCCAGTTGACCGTGACGTCGGGAATGCTGCCGGAGGTCTGGTAGGCGAACGTTCGCGACCCTTCGCGGACAGCATCCGGATAATAGCGGCGGATTTCCTCAATCGGTGTTTCCCGGTCGCCTCGCCAGACGATCATCAGACCCTTTTCCTGGACATCCTTAGGGTCAATCCAGGGGCTGAGGGTCCGGTCATGCAGATAAAACATCGACGGGCGGCTGGCGGCCTGTGTGGTGACGTTGGCTGCCGACCACATATCGCCGGCCACATAGGCAAGATCGGTGCCCATGCGCTCCTTCCAGACGCGTGCCATGTCTTCGGCGATCGCCTTGCCGGGATAGTGGAGCCGGGTCTGCTTGTGTTTCCAGTGCGGCTCCAGAACCGCCTGCCCGAACAGGATGCCCAGGAAAATCGCCTGGATCGCAACGGCGGCAACGAAGGCGCGGGCGGGAAAGGGCCAGAGTTGCGGTAGTGCCAGAAACCGCACCGCCAGGATGCCGGACAGCACGAACATGGGCGTGCCCCACATGTGTTCGAACTCGTTGCCGGTAACGGCTGATGCAATCAGAACAACTGCAAGCGGCAGAACGGCAAACCAGAGCAGAAAGCGGTCGGAAGGTGTGGCCAGGGGCGTGGCCGCTTCGCGCCTGCGCAGTCGAACCTGTTTCAGGCCGTGCCAGCCAAGACCGGCCAGAAGCACAAGGAACAGGCCGGCGTGATTGCCGATCTGAGCTGCCAGGAAGTTCAGCGGATTGAACAGATGGTCGACAAAACCGTCTGCCGGATTGCTGCGGCTGGCGGCGTAACGCAATGTCAGGAAATCCGTTTCCAGAAGCCATGCCGCGTGTGGCACCAGCAGGGCAAGGCAGACGGCTATCGTCACCCAGGGGCCCGGGCGCAGGATATGCCGCCGGGCATCGGCGAAGACCAGCGCGTAAAGTCCGATTGCACCGATCAGGAGCAGCACGAAATATTTCGTGTAAAGGCCGAAGGCGGCGAGGGTGCCAAGCAGGACCCAGTCGAGCAGGCGGCCTTTGTCCACTGCCCGGTGAAACAGCAGCATCATGCCTGCCCAGATGGGGATCTGCAGGATGTTCGGGTTGAATTCCGGCAGGGGCAGCGTGAAGTAGAAGGTTACGCTGGTCAGCACGAGAGACCAGAAGGACTGCTGGCCTGAAAGTCCGAGACGGCGAGCGAGCCGCCAGATGAACAGATAGCCAAGGGCAACCGAAAGCGCGCTCAGCCAGTACCCGCCACTGAGGCCTCCCGTGAGACGATAGGTGAGCTCCAGAAGCCAGGCCTGCATCGGTGGATGTTTGGTATATCCGAGCTGAAGTTCCCGGCCCCAGGCAAAGCCTTCAACCACGTCGAGTGGCGGGTTGGGAAAGGTCAGGGCCGGTATCAGGGCATAAAGCAGGCAGAGGCCGCCAGCGTAATAGAGGGCCGCCCTTGAAGGAGCGTTTTCGATCAGACGTATCAAGGGTCAGGTCTCGGCTGGATGGTGCGAGAAGGCCCAGAGCCGGGCTCCGGCAAAGGAAAGGGCTGGCACGATCGCGATGGAAAACAGGAGGCCGATGAGATCAGGCCAGGGGGTCAGCGTCAGCCACAGGGCCAGAACGGTGGTGTTCAGCAGGAAGCCGGAGACGGCAATCACCAGGAACCGCACCATGCTTCTGATTGCGGTGCCCTTCCGGCGCAGGTGCGAGAAGCTCCAGAAATAGTGACCGGTGAAAGAGACACAGAAGGCGACCAGGAAGCCGCAGATATTGGCCGGATAGGCCGGAAGCATTCCAGATTGCAGCAGGCTGCCCGCCACAATGGCATGGGTCAGCGTCGCCAGCACGCCGATCACGGCGAATTTTCCGGCGGCAGCGGTTTCCGTCTTCAGCTTGCCATGGCGAATTTCAGGCGCCATTGGCGGCGTCGTCCGTTTGCTTTGCGGATGGAGGTGTGTTGCCGCCTTCGATGACATCCTGAACGATGAAGACCGGCCGCTGTTTCGCTTCGTTGAAAAGCCGCGCCACATATTCGCCGATCATGCCGATCGACAGCAGTTGCACACCCGAGAAGAACAGAAGCGCGACCATCAGCGATGCGTAGCCCGGGAGATCGATGCCTTCGATGAGGACGCGTAGCGTCAGATAAAGCGCATAGGTGAAGGCGCCGACAGAGATCAGGGCGCCGCCATAGAACCAGACCCGTAGCGGCAGCGTTGTGAAGCCCGTGAGGCCGTCCAGCGCAAAGTTCCAGAGCTTCCAGTAATTGAACTTGCCAGCCCCCGCGAGGCGAGGGGGGCGCTCATAGGGCAGTGCCATGGCCGGAAACCCGACCCAGGCAAACAACCCCTTCATGAAGCGATTGCGTTCCGGCAGGCGCAGCAATGCATCGATAACGCAGCGGTCGATCAGACGGAAGTCGCCGGCGTTCGCGGGCATGTCGATATTGGCCAGGCGGTTGAACAGGCTGTAGAACATGCCCGCCGTGGACCGCTTCATGAGCGTGTCGGAAGACCGGTCGACCCTGAGGCCGTAGACGACATCATAGCCCGCGCGCCATCCGTCCAGCATCTGCAGAATGAGCTCCGGCGGGTCCTGCAGGTCAGCATCGATGATGACACCGATGTCTCCTTTCGCCGCCTCGAGCCCTGCGGAAAGAGCAGCTTCCTTGCCGAAATTGCGGGAAAGGCCCAGAAGCCGTCCCGGCAGGCCGTTTGCAAGCTCCTCCGACAGGATGTCCGCGGTCCTGTCACGGCTGCCGTCATCTATGAAAACATATTCGTAACGAAGGCCGCTTCGCTCGAGCACCGGCCGGGTCGCCCGCAGGAAGTGGAGGATGACTTCCTCTTCGTTAAAGACCGGTACGATGACGCTGAGCAGCGGTGCCTGCGGGCGGGCGTTTTCCCGCCGGGTGACATAGACAGTGTTAGCCGCTTTGGTGTGCATGAACATTCGTTAGCCGGTTGAAGTCGGCGGCAACCTGCCGGAATTTCACGAAAAAGGCCAGCCCTTTGACGAGGCTGGCCTTCTTGATGGTCAATTGTTCAGACTGCCGTCAGACAAGCACGCCGTGGCAGTGCTTGAACTTCTTGCCGGAGCCGCAAGGGCAGGCCTCGTTGCGGCCGACCTTGCCCCAGGTCGCAGGGTCTTCCGGGTCACGCTGCGCCGGAGGTACCGGAAGCTGGGCGTCCGCCATGGCCATCTCGTCTTCCCCGGTCAGGGGATTGATGTGATGAGCATGCATTTCCGGCTCGGCCGGCATCTGCGGTGCCTGTTCCGTTACCAGTTCGACCCGCATCAGCTGCGCGGTCGTCATCTGGCGCAGCTGGGTCAGCATGGATTCAAACAGCGTGAACGCTTCGGTCTTGTATTCCTGCAGCGGGTCGCGCTGGGCGTAACCACGGAAGCCGACGACAGACCTCAGGTGATCGAGATTGGCCAGGTGCTCGCGCCACAGGTTGTCGAGCGTCTGCAGCAGCACGGCCTTTTCGACCTGACGCATGATGTCCGGGCTGTATTTGGCGACCTTCTGCGCCATGCCGGCGTCGGCCGCCTTGCGCAGGCGATCCTTGACCTCTTCGTCGGCAATACCTTCCTCGGCCGCCCAATCCTTGATCGGCAGATCCAGGTTCAGATACTTGCGGACTTCTTCCTGAAGGCCTTCGGTATCCCACTGCTCCGGATAGGCGCGCTCGGGAATATGCGCGGATACAAGATCGTCGATCACGTCGTGACGCATGTCGGAAACCGCGTCCTGGATCGCTTCACTGTCCATCAGCTCGATACGCTGATCGAAGACCACCTTGCGCTGGTCGTTCATCACGTCATCGAATTTCAGCAGGTTCTTGCGGATGTCGAAGTTGCGTGCCTCGACCTTCTGCTGAGCTTTTTCAAGTGCCTTGTTGATCCATGGGTGGATGATGGCTTCGCCTTCTTCCAGTCCGAGTTTCTGCAGCATGGAATCCATGCGCTCGGACCCGAAGATGCGCATCAGGTCATCCTGCAGGGACAGGAAAAACTTGGAATGGCCCGGGTCGCCCTGGCGGCCGGAACGGCCACGCAGCTGGTTGTCGATGCGGCGGCTCTCGTGACGCTCGGTGCCGATGACATAAAGACCGCCGGCCGCAAGCGCCTTCTGCTTCATGTCCTCGACTTCGGCGCGGATCTGCGCTTCCCTGGCGCTGCGCTCTTCGCCTTCCGGCATGTCGCCCAGTTCCATGGCGATCTGCATGTCGGCGTTGCCGCCGAGCTGAATGTCCGTACCGCGGCCGGCCATGTTGGTGGCAATGGTCACGGCACCCGGCAGACCGGCCTGGGCAACGATGAATGCTTCCTGCTCGTGGTAGCGCGCGTTGAGAACCGCGAAGACCTTGGTCTTGCCGCCTTCGTTCTTCTGCGCGGCGGCAAAGGCAGCCGGATCGCTGAGATCGATCTGCTTGTAGCCGTGCTTCTTGAGCATCTCGGCAAGATATTCGGACTTCTCGATCGACGTGGTGCCGACCAAGATCGGCTGGGCGCGCTGCTTGCAGTCGTCGATCAGCTTGACGATGGCCTGGAATTTTTCCTGAACGGTCCGGTAGACCTCGTCGTCGTCATCGATACGCTTGACGGAAACGTTGGTCGGAATCTCGACCACTTCCAGCTTGTAGATGTCGGCGAATTCGTCGGCTTCGGTGGACGCGGTACCGGTCATGCCGGCCAGCTTGCCGTACATGCGGAAATAGTTCTGGAACGTGATGGAGGCCAGCGTCTGGTTTTCCGGCTGGATGCGCACTTTCTCGCGGGCTTCCAGGGCCTGGTGCAGGCCTTCGGAGAAACGGCGGCCCGGCATCATGCGGCCGGTGAACTCGTCGATGATGACCACTTCGTCGTTGCGGACGATGTAATCCTTGTCGCGCTGGAACAGCTTGTGCGCCTTCAGCGCCTGCTGCAGATGGTGCACGATGGCGACGTTCTCGACGTCATAGAGCGAATCGCCTTTCAGCAGGCCGGCTTCGCCCAGCAGCTTTTCCAGCTTCTCGTTACCGGCTTCGGTGAAGGTGGTCGAACGCTGTTTTTCGTCGAGCTCGTAATCTTCTTCAGTCAGATGCGGAATGAAGGCGTCGACCGAATTGTAGAACTCGGAGCGATCTTCCAGCGGACCGGAAATGATCAGAGGCGTACGGGCTTCGTCGATCAGGATCGAATCCACTTCATCGACGATGGCATAGGCATGTCCGCGCTGAACCATGGACTGGCGGTCATGCTTCATGTTGTCGCGGAGATAATCGAAGCCGAATTCGTTGTTCGTGCCGTAGGTGACGTCAGCGGCGTAGGCTGCCCGGCGTTCCTCGTCGCTCAGGCCGTGGGTGATACAGCCGACGCTGAGGCCGAGGAATTTGTAGACCTGACCCATCCAGTCGCTGTCGCGCTGTGCCAGGTAGTCGTTGACGGTAACGACGTGAACGCCGTTACCGGTCAAGGCGTTGAGATAGACCGGGGCGGTCGCCACAAGTGTCTTGCCCTCACCGGTGCGCATTTCTGCAATCTGTCCGGAATTGAGGACCATGCCGCCGATGAGCTGCACGTCGTAGTGTCGCTGACCAAGTGCCCTGCGGGCCGCTTCGCGGACGGTGGCGAACGCGGGAACCAAGAGATCATCGACGCTTGCGCCGTTTTTCAGCTGGTTTCGGAACTCGTCGGTCTTGGCTCTGAGAGCGTCGTCCGAAAGAGCCTGGATCTCAGACTCCAGGGCGTTGATCTGTTCGACCTTTGCCCGAAATGTCTTCACCTTCCGGTCGTTCGCCGAACCGAAAATCTTACGTGCTAAAGCGCCAAGGCCAGCCATGTGGCGGTCCTTCCCTACCGGGCGGCGCCAACTGGCAAAGAGGCGCCTG
Source organism: Labrenzia sp. CP4 (assembly GCF_001579905.1). NCBI lineage: Bacteria > Pseudomonadati > Pseudomonadota > Alphaproteobacteria > Hyphomicrobiales > Stappiaceae > Labrenzia > Labrenzia sp. CP4. The sequence goes on from NZ_CP011927.1 coordinate 693,689, forward strand.
CCCATGAAATCGTCTCAATTGCTGTCCACGTTGCCGCCTGGCGCAGAGCGCTGGCCGGCATTCGCGGCCGAAAAGATGCCTTCCCGGCGCTACGGCCAGGACGCCCGACAGATAAGAGGGGGCTGAATGCTTGTCAACGCCGCAGGAATGCGCAATGTAGCCACGCCCCTGCAAGACAGGGGAAAGAAAGATTACTGTTCCGATACGTAAAGGACTACTCATGTTCCGAATTTCGATGCGCAGGCCGGCTCAGGCGCTTGCCGTTTCTCTCCTGGCGCTGTCGCTCGGATCCACCGTTCTGTCCGCTGCAGAACCGGACGATGTGGTCGCGAAAGTTGGCGACACGGAAATCACCGAAGCCGATCTCGCCTTTGCTGCGCAGGACCTGGGCAAGGAATTGCAGCGGTTTCCGCCGGCACAGTGGCGCAAGCTTCTTCTGGACGTCATGGTCGACATGGAACTGATGGCGCATGCTGCTCGTGAAGATGGCCTGGACAAGGATCCGGACTTCGAGCGCCAGCTCGACTTCCTGAAACTGCGTGCCTTGCGGAACGCTTACCTTGCCCAGAAAATCGACGGTGCAGTGACCGACGAAGAGGTTCAGGCGGCATACGACAAGGAATTCGCCGACTTCGAAGGTCCGGAAGAAATCAACGCCCGTCACATCCTGGTGAAGGAAAAGGCTGAAGCTGAAGCTCTTATTGCCGAACTGGACGGTGGCGCGGACTTCGCTGAACTGGCTCGCGAAAAATCTACTGGTCCGTCCGGTCCCAATGGCGGCAGCCTGGGATACTTCGTTAAGGGTCAGATGGTTCCGCCGTTCGAGGCTGCGGCTTTTGCGCTGGAGCCGGGTACCTACACCAAGGAGCCTGTCGAAACCCAGTTCGGCTGGCACGTGATCAAGCTTGAAGACAAGCGTCGTCAGGAAAAGCCGGCGTTCGAGGAAGTCGCAAACGGTCTGCGCCAGCAGCTGATGCGCGAGCGCTATGACGCCCGCATGGCCGAGCTGAAGGATCAGGTTGCAGTCGAAATCCTCGATGAAGCCCTGGCCAAGTCCGAAGAAGAAGGTGCTGCTGCCGAAGACGGTGCGGCCAAGACCGAATAAGGCAAACGCTGCCTGAAACCAGAAAGCCCGGCAGTCAGACTGCCGGGCTTTTTTGCAGCCCTTGTGCACCACGCCCGAAAAGGCTTGAAAAGGCTTGCCTTTGTCCCATGCTTACGGCAAGAGCATCCAGTGTTCAGGCGAGCGCTGACAAGGTGCTCGCACGCATTTGAATGGATCAATGTCCGGACGGTCAAACGATCTCGATTGAGCGCCCGTTGATCCGGAACTTTGTATCATCTGACCGGGACCGCCTTGATGTCGACCACCGTATCTCCCCTTGCACCCAAGTCCTATCCCGAGATGCCGGAGATCGAGGGTGTTCAGTTCGCGACCGCCTCTGCCGGGATCAAGTACAAGGGCCGGACCGACGTCCTGCTGGCAACGGTTGCCGAGGGAACGGCCGTCGCAGGGGTTTTCACCCGTTCCAAGTGTTCTTCCGCGCCGGTTGACTGGTGCAAGGCTCGGGTCGGTGGCGGCAAGGCCCGCGCGCTTCTGGTCAATTCCGGCAATGCCAATGCCTTTACCGGCAAGAAGGGCAAGGCAGCTGTTGAACTGTCTGCCGAAATCGTCTCCAGGGAGCTTGGCTGCAGCGAAGGTGAAATCTTCCTGGCATCAACCGGCGTGATCGGCGAACCGCTTCCGGCGGACAAGTTTTCCGGTGTCATCGGAGAATTGAAGGCCAACCAGGGCAGCGCGAGCTGGCTGGATGCCGCCAAGGCGATCATGACCACTGACACTTATCCGAAGGTCTCCACTGCAAGCGTTGAACTGGATGGTGTTACCGTGACGATCAACGGCATTGCCAAGGGCGCGGGGATGATTGCGCCGGACATGGCCACCATGCTGTCGTTCATCTATACCGACGCTCCGATCGCTCCGTCAGTTCTTCAGGCTCTGCTCAGCGGGGAAGTCGACGGCAGCTTTAACGCGGTGACCGTCGACAGCGATACGTCCACCTCCGATACGGTTCTTCTGTTCGCGACCGGTGCAGCCGGCAAAAAGGGCGTGGAGAGCGTTGCCTCGCTCGATGATCCGCGCGTCGACGTGCTGAGGGCCGCTCTTGGTGACGTCATGCTGGACCTTTCCCATCAGATCGTCCGCGACGGTGAAGGCGCACGCAAATTCGTGGAAGTGCGGGTTGAAGGTGCCGAATGCGATGGGTCCGCAAAGCGGATCGCGCTGTCGATTGCCAATTCGCCGCTGGTCAAGACGGCAATCGCCGGCGAAGACGCCAACTGGGGCCGCGTCGTCATGGCCGTCGGCAAGGCTGGTGAGCCGGCCGACCGCGACAAGCTGGCCATCTGGTTCGGCGATGTGCGGGTGGCCGTGGAAGGTGAGCGCGATCCAGACTACAGCGAAGCGGCCGCCTCTGCCGTGATGGAGCAGGAAGACATTGTCATCCGGGTCGATCTCGGTCTCGGCAGCGGCCAGGCGGCGGTCTGGACCTGTGATCTCACCAAGGAATATGTCGCCATTAATGGCGACTACCGGAGCTAAGTATCCCTAGCAGTTCTGACGGTACTGCCCGCAAACGTGCTTAACCGCGCGTTAATTCAGCGTATCAGGATTGGACAATCTGCCAATGACCAAGATCGTGCTCGTCGCCGCTTGCGCCCTTGTGGATGCGGATGGCCGCATTCTTCTGGCGCAACGGCCCGAAGGCAAATCCATGGCCGGACTGTGGGAATTCCCCGGCGGCAAGGTCGAGCAAGGTGAGCGTCCCGAGGAGACGCTGATACGCGAGCTGGAGGAAGAGCTCGGCATTGAAGTTAACGAAGCGTGTCTGGCGCCACTTACTTTTGCCAGCCACTCTTACGAAGATTTTCACCTACTTATGCCATTGTTCATTTGCCGAAGGTGGAATGGAACTCCACTCGGCAAGGAAGGCCAGGCGTTGAAATGGGTGCGGGCTGTCAGGCTGAGGGATTATCCGATGCCTGCCGCTGATGAACCTCTGATACCCCATCTCCTGGATGCCGTCTAAGCCCGTTTGTTCAAACCCCCGGGGGGCACATGCCGTTTCGATTTCAAACCGTCGCAGACCGCATGTTGCAGGCCTTTCGCCGGGGAAGAGCTTTCGGAGATGACGAGCACGGCGCGACCATGATCGAATACGGCCTGATTGTCGGTTTCATCAGCATTGTCGTGCTGGTCGCCATGACCGCTATCGGTACTGCCATGCGCACCGATATCTTCGGAACAATTTCGACTGCTCTGCAAGGTGTGCTCGGTTCCAGCTGATCCGGGCCGTTAGGCTACGCCTAGTCGCCTATTTTCCGTTCCTGAACGCCAAGCGCGTCTGCGAGCCGTGTCTTGGCCGAGCCTGGGCGCAATGGTTTCTGCTGGCTTTCATGCGGCGCCCAGCCCGACAGGGTTACCAGTGAAAATGTTGCCCGGATCCTGCCGTCCGCATCGGCGTGGTTCTGCGCATAAAGTTGGGCCGCACGCAGCAGTACCTGCCGAGACAGCGGCTTTCTGCTGCGGTCTTTCAACACGGATGTTGCACCCATGGCCCTGAGATCCGCCAGCAGTGCGAACATCGTGTCGTAGCGCACCGTCAGACTGTCCAGATCCGTCACCGGCAGCGCAAAGCCTGCCCTTTGAAGCAGGCTGCCGAGGTCGCGCGTGTCCGCAAACGGCAACACCCTTGCAGCCGCACCGCCTTTTACTTCCAGCTCAGCCCGCGTGAGGCTGTCGCGCAGCTCGCTCAAGGTGCCGGCTCCGGGCAAGGTTGCCAGAAAAAGGCCGTCCGGTTTCAAGGCACGGCGGAGCTGTACCAGTGTGCCCGGCAGGTCGTTGACGAATTGGAGGTTGAGAGCGGAGACGATCAGATCCACCGACTGGTCGCCAAAGGGGATCAGGGCGTCATCGAAGACAAGGTCGGGTGCAGCAAGACTCGGGTCGGCAGCAAACAGATCTGCGCGCAACACGAGGTCAGCCTTGCCGGACTGCCGGATTGCTTCGCTCACGTGAGCGCAGTGTCCGCCGAGATCGACAGCAATCGGAAACCGCCGATTGACCAGCAGCAGGCGGTCCTGCAGATCTTCGCTGACGGCTTTCAGCAGAAAGTCCGCGCCCGGTTTGGCAGCCATCAGCGCCCGCAGGCGGCAGGTGCGGAAGAAGGAGCGGTCGAAGAGATCTGGTTGTGCGGTCACGGCAATTCCGGTTGTCATCGAACTTATCGCGGTCACATATGGTATCCGTCCGCCAAGGTCAAAGGCGCAAGGGTCGCGCCAGGCGGCTTGCGGAGCAGGCATCCAGAAAGTTCCGGCCGGTTCCTGCTTGTTTGGGCTGGCCAGATTTGTGTTTTCAGTGCCAAGGTATTCCTCAGTTTGAAGAATTATTCCTGTCGGGTGCCATTGGGGAGCGGTTTTGCGAAGCCTTGCGATGAACATTGCCGGCCTGCCGGAAGTCGCGGCGCGATTTGCGCTCGATTTCGTGCTGCCGCAGCGCTGCTTCAGTTGCGATGCACGGGTGTCCGAGCAGACGGGATTGTGCGCGGAATGCTGGTCCCGGATGCCGTTCCTGGAGCGGCCCTGGTGTGAGCGGCTCGGTATTCCTTTCTCCTATGATGTCGGCGACGGTGCCTGGAGCCCGCAGGCGATCGCCTCGCCGCCTGTGTTCGACAGGTTGCGGGCGGTCGCCTTTTATGATGGTCCTGCCCGGCAGATGGTGCATGCGCTGAAGTTTTCCGGGCGGCGGGAACTTGCCCGTCCGATGGCACGCTGGATGGCGCGTTCCGGCAATGAACTTCTGAGCAGGGACAGCCTGCTGGTGCCGGTGCCGCTGCACTGGATGCGACTGCTGCAGCGCCGGTTCAACCAGGCGGCAGATCTGGCGAAGGAAGTTGCCCGCGAATGCGGTGGTCAGTTCGAACCGCAGGTCCTCAGGCGGCAAAAGCGTACACGCCGGCAGGTTGGCCTGTCAGCCAAGGACCGCCACAAGAATGTCCGCTCGGCTTTCAAGGTCGATGGTGGCCGGGCCGATCTGGTTCAGGGGCGTCACGTTGTGTTGATCGATGATGTGCTGACGACCGGCTCAACGGTGTCGGCCTGCTGTAAATGCCTGCTTTCTTCAGGGGCAGCTTCCGTCGACGTGCTCACATTCGCGCAAGTCGACCCTGCTTTGCGCTCGGGCAACACGACCTGATCCCGACGGTCTTCCTCTTGAGTTTTCGCCGCGCGCTCGCATATAACGCCCGGATTTGGTGTGCGGCGGTGCGGGAAAAAGCGTGCAGCTGCCAAAAAGCAAGGAAAAGACCTGATGGCTGAAGTGGTGATCTATACGCGCCAGCTCTGCGGCTTCTGCACGGCGGCCAAGCGGCTGCTGGACAAGAAAGGCGTTGCCTACACGGAACACGATGCCACGTTCGATCCAGGCCTGCGCAAGGAAATGGTGCAGAAGGCCAATGGTCATTCAACGTTCCCGCAGGTCTTCGTCGGCAAAACCCATGTGGGCGGCTGCGACGATCTTCACGATCTGGAACGGGCAGGTAAACTGGACGCATTGCTCGCGTCCTGATTTACTGAACGAACAATCTTACCTACCAGGACGGAGACAGCGGTCGGATGACCTCATTCACGGCAGCATGCATTCAGCTGCGCAGCGGCAAGACGATTTCGGACAACGCCGATGCTGCGGAAAACCTGATCCGGGCAGCGGCAAAGGATGGCGCGCAATTCGTTCAAACGCCTGAAATGTCCAATGTTCTGGTGCGCAGCCGCGAAGAACTGCTGGAGCGGATTTCCGATGCCGAAGACGACCTGTTCCTGAAAAGAGCACGTGCGCTTGCAGCCGAGCTTGGCATCTATCTGCATCTGGGGTCGCTGGCCGTGCTTGCCGGCAACGGCAAAGTCGCCAACCGTGCCTTTCTGATCGGGCCTGACGGCAAGATCCTTGCGACCTACGACAAGATCCACATGTTCGACGTGGACCTGCCAAATGGCGAAAGCTGGCGCGAGTCCGCAACCTATGAACCTGGAACACAGACGGTCATCGCGGATCTGCCCTTTGCCAAGGTCGGCATGGCTGTCTGTTACGATATAAGATTTCCTGCGATTTTCCGGACCCAGGCTCGTCAGGGTGCACAGGTTCTGACGGGGCCGGCAGCCTTTACCCGCCAGACCGGGCAGGCGCATTGGCACGTACTGCAGCGCTCTCGCGCCATTGAAAACGGTGCCTACGTGATTTCGGCTGCACAGGGTGGCACGCATGAAGACGGGCGTGAAACCTACGGTCACAGCCTGATTGTCGACCCCTGGGGGGCCGTGATCGCCGAGATAGACAATGATGATCCCGGCTACGTTCTCGCCGAGATCGACACCAAGAAGGTTGCCGATGCGCGGGCGCGCATCCCTGCGATCGCCAACGAGCGGGATTTCGTCTGCTGTCACGCGGATGGTCTGAAGGAGATTTCGGCGTGATCAAATACACGCTCGTTTGCGACAGTGCACATTCCTTCGAAGGCTGGTTCCGCAATTCCGATGATTTCGACGCGCAGTGCGCGCGAAAACTGGTTGTCTGCCCGATCTGCGGAGCAACCAGCGTTCAGAAAGGTTTGATGGCGCCGGCAGTTTCGACCGCACGCAAGCGGGAAGCGCTTGTCGGTGCCGCGCAGGCGGAAATGCAGTCGGTGGCCGCAGCCACTGCCAACAAGGCCGATGCGCCGACGGCAGCTGCCTCGACCGAAATGCGCCCGTCCGCCCTGTTGCCGCAGGATGTGCAGCAGAAGGAAATCCTCGAAGCTCTTCGGCTGGTGCGTGCGCGTATCGTCGAAAGTTCGGAAAACGTCGGTCAGAATTTTGCGGCAGAAGCCCGCAAGATCCACTATGGCGAAGCTGAAGAACGCAGCATCTATGGCGAGACAACGCCCAAGGATGTCGAGGCATTGCTTGACGAGGGCATCCAGGTGTTCGCACTTCCTGAACTGCCTGACGACAAGAACTGAGTTCAGGCGGCTTTCAGCGTGAAGTTCGGAGCGTACCCAGGAAAGGGGCGGGAGCTTCGCGCCCGGGTTGCCGCCCTCTGCAATTTCCCTGCTGTAGCGATCTCTCAGCCGTTTCGCTGGAAGTTTAGTTTGCCGGGAAAGAGGCGTTTCTCTTTCGGTAGTCTCAGATGAAGATCACGTAAAAGAAGATATATTGCGTTTATGTAGTGGGATTGTTCCAAGAAATTTCTTACGTAGTGTTAATCATTGTTAATTATTTTGGATATTTAAAATTTACATCGACTTGGGAACTTTTTCGGGTTGTCGGTGTTGAATATTGAAACAAACATTTTTAATCATGATGCTGTGCCGAGGTTCCCGATGTCGATGACTGAGATGAACATGCCCGATACGATACGTGTAATGGTGGCGGAAGATGAGCCGCTGATCGCCTGGATGCTGGAAGATATCCTGTCTGGCATGGGTTTGCAGGTTGTCGGGCCATTCGCGACCGTTGCCGAGGCACGTTCTTGCGTGTCTTCAGAGCCGCCAGAGTTGGCACTTCTGGATGTCGATCTGGCCGATGGCGTTGTCTATCCGCTGGCCGACACGCTGCATGCTCAGCAAGTGCCGATCATCTTTCATACCGGTAATACGGACAAGGTGGACCTGAAGAATCGCTACGGAGGGGCTGAAGTCATTCCGAAGCCGTCCAACCCCAAGCGTTTGCAGATTGCCGTGGAAACGGCCCGGACGCTGCTCAAACGGGCGTAAACGGGCCCTTCAGAGTGCGCTTTGCTGATCGGTTTGGGGTCTGGCGTCTTCCTGGCATCCGAATTGTGAAGCTTTGCCGCGGCTTCACCGGGTGCCGGTGGAACCAGGCGCCTGGAATTTTTCCGTGACAACCAAAACGAAAACCTGCTTCAGCCCGGGCGGATGAAGCAGGTTAATCGGTATAGGGCCGGTCTGGCGAGGACGTCAGGGTTTCGCTGAAGCCGGCTTGCGCCGCGCTTGCGCCGGTTTCAGCGCAGCCTTGGTTTCTTCCAGGCTTTCTTCTGCAGCCTTGCTCATCTCGTTGACGCTTTCCATCGCCGTTTCATTGAGCTCTTCAACCACGGCGGCGCTTTCTGAAAAGCTGTCGCGGAAGAGGGCAGCCTGCTTTTCGAAATGGTCCTGATACTCGCTCGCCATTCTGGAATAGAAATCCTGCAGGGTTGCCATGGTTTCTTCCGGCGCGGCGCACTGGCTGAGGGACTTGGCGCATTCCATGTCCTGGTGCAGCCGGTGGCTGACGAAATTCATGTGGTCATCAAACGCCTTTTCGGCATGGGACCACATGGTCTTGCCCACTTTCTGGAAACTCGCGATGGCCTTGGCTTCAATTCGGTCTTCGCGCTCGGCAAACGCCCAGTTGGAAAAGGCAGGCATTGGCCATTCGGTTGGTGCCGGCCATTCCGGCAGCTTGGGCCATTCGGCCATCATGGCGCTGAAGTCGAAGGCACCTGTATTGCTTTTCGTCGGCATGAAAGATCCTCCGGTTGTTCGTGTGACGTCCTGCGGCTGGCCATGGCGTTCTTCGCCGGCTTGCCGTCCCCGGACCTGCGCATTCTGTCATTGCCAGCGCAGGGCCCCGCTCCAAAGGTGACGTAACTGTACCTTTGCATCAAGGCCAAGCTTTGACACGGATCAAATCGCATACCGATTCTTACGTAAAAGGCATTTGTGCCGCAGGTTTGTGCAGCCGATTTGCAGGCTTAAGGGCGATTGAGAAAATCGCGCAGTGTCGCGGTTACCTTTTCAGGGGCTTCAAGAGGCGACAGGTGCCCACTGCCTTGGATCACCGCCAATTCGCTTTGAGGAATGTGGTCGTGGATTTCCTGCGAGATTTCAACCGGTGTGAGCCGGTCGCCATCACCGACCAGCACAAGCGTGGGGCATGCGATTTCGCCGAGACGGGGACGGGAATCGATGCGGTTGATAAGCGCGGTCTGCTGGCGGATGAAGGCCTCGGGCCCGGTTTCCTGCGCCATCTCGACGACGATTGCCTTCAGCTCTTCGTCTTCCTCGCGCTTTTCATGAACGAACCCAGGGTAAAGCAGGTGGGGAACCTTGGAAAAGCCCTTCTTGCGAGTCAGGTCGATGAGGAACTGCCTGCGCTCCGACTGGTCGGGCGTATCTGGCCGGGAGTTGGTGTCCAGAAGGGCAAGCTTGCCAACCCGCTCCGGCGCTTCGCGCAGGATTTCCATGGCGACATAGCCGCCCATGGACAAGGCGATAAGGGAAAACCGCTCCGGTGCTTTTTCCAGGATGCTGGCGGCGATCGCCTTGATGCTGTCGTGTTCGCGGTGGTTTGCCACCATGATCGGTCGGTCGGCAAAGGCAACTATCTGCGGGGCGTAGAGCGCTTCAGTGCACAGAAGGCCCGGTACGAACAGGATCGGATCGCTCATCAGCTGTCTTTCGCCCGTTCCGCCAGCAGCATGTAGTTCACGTCCATGTCGCGCGATCTGGCCCAGGTGTCTGTCAGCGGATTGTAGGTGACGCCGCAACGGTCGATCATGGTGAGCCCGGCGGTCTGAAGCGGGCCTTCGATTTCGGAAGGGCGGACCAGCTTTTCGTAGGAATGTGTGCCCTTCGGCAACCAGCGCAGGACGTATTCGGCGCCGACGATGGCAAGTGCATAGGCTTTCAGCGTGCGATTGATGGTCGCGACGAACATCAGCCCGCCCGGACGGACCATTTGCGCGGTGGCCTCCAGGAACAGAGGTACATCGGCGACGTGCTCGACCACTTCCATGTTGAACACAACGTCGAAGGTCTCCCCCGCCGCTGCCAATGCTTCCGCGGTTTCTGCCCTGTAATCGATTTCGAGGCCGGAGGTCTTCATGTGAAGGCGGGCGATCTCGATGTTGGTTTCGGACGGGTCCGCGCCGACCATATCGGCACCAAGCCGTGCCATCGGTTCGCTCAACAGGCCGCCGCCACAGCCGATATCGAGGCAGCGCAGCCCCTTGAATGCGTCCGTGGTCTTCGGATCGCGGTCGAAATGCCGGCAGACATGTTCCTTGATGTAGCCCAGCCGCACCGGGCTGAACTTGTGCAAGGGCTTGAACTTGCCCGTCGGGTCCCACCACTCTTCTGCCATGGCGGAAAAGCGCGCGACTTCCTCGCTGTCGATCGTGCTTCTGGTTTCCTGAGCCCTGCCAGTCATCGGACGGTCCTTTCAAGAGCGTGAAGCGGCTTGGCGCTTCGCCTGGTCATTCAACGGTTCGAAGTCGTTCCAAGGTCTGAGACTATTTGTCAAGACACCCAGTTGCAGCAAAGGAACGCAGCCTGTATGCATGTGCGCCGATCCCAGAGGCGCAACAGCGCTTCCAGACACGACTATAAAGAATACGAGTGGTATGGCCCGACTGGTTTTAAAATTTGGCGGGACTTCGGTTGCCGATCTCGATCGCATCCGTAACGTCGCCCGCCATGTCAAACGGGAAGTGGACGCCGGCCATCAGGTCGCGGTGGTAGTTTCGGCCATGGCCGGACAGACCAACAAGCTGGTGGAGTTTTGCCGTGAGGCATCACCGCTCCACGATGCCCGCGAATATGATGCCGTGGTTGCTTCCGGCGAGCAGGTGACGTCCGGTCTCCTGGCCATCGTGCTGCAGGACATGGGCGTCAACGCCCGGTCGTGGCAAGGCTGGCAGGTGCCGATCAAGACCGACGAGAACCACGGTGCGGCCCGCATCCGCGATATCGAGGGCAGCTTCCTGAGCGAGCGTCTCGAGCAGGGCCAGGTGGCCGTGCTCGCGGGCTTCCAGGGTGTGGCGCCGGACAACCGGATCGCGACCCTGGGTCGCGGCGGGTCCGACACCAGCGCCGTTGCCATCGCCGCTGCCATCAAGGCCGACCGCTGTGATATCTATACCGATGTCGACGGCGTCTACACCACCGATCCGCGCATCGTGCCCAAGGCGCAGCGTCTTGACCGGGTGTCTTTCGAGGAAATGCTCGAAATGGCCTCGCTCGGCGCCAAGGTGCTCCAGGTGCGCTCCGTGGAAATGGCCATGGTCCATGGCGTCAGAACATTCGTGCGCTCCAGCTTTGACGATCCGGATGCGCCCCAGGTCGGCGAGAACGGCCTTCCGATTGGAACTCTTATTTGCGACGAGGATGAACTCGTGGAACAGCAGGTTGTCACCGGCATCGCCTATGCCAAGGACGAAGCCCAGATCTCTCTTCGTGACGTTGCCGACAAGCCGGGTGTCGCCGAATCCGTGTTCGGTCCGCTGGCGGATGCCAACATCAACGTCGACATGATCGTCCAGAACATTTCGCCGGATGGCAAGACCACCGACATCACCTTCACGGTTCCCGAAGGCGATTTCGAACGCGCCAACAAGGTGCTGGAAGACAATCGCGGCGTCATCGGTTTCCAGAACCTTGAGGGCGCCCGTGACGTGGTGAAAGTCTCCGTCATCGGCATCGGCATGCGCTCGCATGCGGGCATCGCGGCCCAGTGTTTCCGCGGCCTTGCGTCCAAAGGTATCAACATCCGAGCCATCACCACATCCGAGATCAAGATCTCTGTGCTTATTGATTCAGCATATGCAGAACTTGCGGTGCGGACTCTGCATTCGCTATACGGGTTGGACGGATAGTTCATCCGGGAGGCAGGCCCCTGTAGAAAAGGGGCCTGTTTGAAGCGGGATCAACGGGGGCGCTATGCGCAGCAACCTAGCCGGACCGCGCCTTCTGCTCCGCCGGCTTCGCGAAGTCATGGCGGAGCCGATCACGGCGCAGGAGCGACTCGACAAGATCGTGGTGTTGATCGCCTCGAACGTCGTCGCGGAAGTCTGTTCCGTTTATATCCTGCGCGCCGATGGTGTTCTCGAACTCTATGCGACCGAAGGTCTGAAGAGCGAAGCGGTCCACAATGCCTCGCTGCGCGTCGGCCAGGGTCTTGTCGGCCTGATCGCGGCCGAAGCCCGGCCGCTGAACCTGCCCAACGCCAGTGCCCACCCAGGCTTTGCCTATCTGCCGGAAACGGGTGAAGAGGCCTATAATTCCTTCCTCGGTGTGCCGATCCTGAGAGCCGGCCGCACGCTTGGCGTGCTTGTCGTCCAGAACAAGTCTCACCGGACCTATCTGGAAGACGAAGTCGAAGCGCTTCAGACGACGGCCATGGTGATCGCCGAAATGGTGGCCGCCGGCGAACTGGAAGCCATTTCCCAGAAAGCCACCGGTCTGGATCTTTCCCGGCCGATCACCTCCAACGGTGTTGGCCTTGCCGAAGGTGTCGGCCTCGGTCATGTGGTTCTGCATGAACCGCGTGTCGTCGTCACGAACCTGATCGCGGAAGATACGGACCGGGAAAAGGGGCGTCTGGAAGCTGCCATCAACCGGTTGCGTCTTTCGATCGACGATCTGCTGGCCAGCGGAGAAATCGCGGCCATCGGCGAGCACCGCGAGGTGCTGGAAGCCTACCGCATGTTCGCTTACGACCGCGGCTGGATCCGGAAGATCGAGGAAGCGATCCGCAACGGCCTGACCGCCGAGGCTGCCGTCGAAAAGGTCCAGAGTGACACGCGCGCCCGGATGCTGCGGCAGACCGATCCGTACCTGCGTGAGCGCCTGCACGACCTCGACGACCTTGCCCACAGGCTTATCCGCGAACTCATGGGCCGCGAACACGGCCCAGGCCTGGATGAACTGCCCCAGGATGCGATAGTCGTTGGCCGCAACATGGGTGCGGCGGAACTGCTGGACTACGGCCGCGACCGCATTCGCGGCCTTGTGCTGGAAGAAGGCGGCCCGACAAGCCACGTGACCATCGTTGCAAGGGCGCTCGGCATCCCGACGGTCGGACTCGTGGATGATATCGTCAGCCTGGCCGATGGCGGCGACGCGATCATCGTGGATGGCGACACCGGCGAAGTGCACTTGCGCCCGGCCGCCGATCTGGAAAACGCCTATGCGGAAAAAGTCCGCTTCCGTGCGCGGCGACAGGCCCAGTACCGGCGCCTGCGCAACAAGCCGTCCGTCACGCGGGACGGTGTCGACATCTCGCTTCAGATGAATGCGGGTCTTCTGGTCGACCTGCCGCACCTGGATGAGGCTGGCGCGGCCGGGGTAGGCCTTTTCCGCACCGAACTGCAGTTCATGGTGGCGTCTTCGTTCCCGCGCATGCGGGAGCAGCAGTCCCAGTACAGCCAGGTTCTCGATGCGGCGGCGGGCCGGCCGGTAACGTTCCGGTCGCTCGATATCGGTGGTGACAAGGTGCTGCCGTACCTGCGCTCGATCCAGGAGGAAAACCCGGCGATGGGCTGGCGCGCACTGCGCCTCGGCCTTGATCGGCCGGGCCTGCTCAGAACCCAGATCCGGGCTTTGCTGCATGCGGCCGCCGGCCGGGACCTGAAATTGATGTTCCCGATGGTTGCCGTGGTCGATGAATTCCTTCAGGCCAAATCGCTGGTGGACAAGGAAGTCAAACACCTGCGCCGCCACGGTCACGCCACGCCGGAAAACATCCGTCTGGGTGTGATGGTGGAAGTGCCTTCGCTGCTGTTCCAACTGGAAGAGCTGATGAGCCATGTCGACTTCGTGTCTGTCGGTTCCAACGATCTGTTCCAGTTCTTCTGCGCCGTCGACCGGGGCAACACGCGTGTTGCCGACAGGTTCGACACATTGGGTGTCGGCTTCCTCCGGGCCTTGAAATCCATCGTGGATGCCGCAAATAAGGCTCATGTGCCCGTGACCCTTTGCGGAGAGCTTGCTGGCCGTCCACTTGAAGGTATGGCGTTGATAGGCCTGGGCTTCAGGGACCTTTCCATGTCGCCCGCGTCTCTTGGGCCGGTGAAAGCCATGCTTCGGACTCTCGATGCAGGCCGCCTGTCCGCCAGGTTGCTGCCGCGACTGGAGCCGGGACACGATGACAGCAACATACGGGAAGTGTTGAAGCGCTTTGCCGCCGAAACCGATGTTGCCCTTTAGCGCTAACGGGCGTAACTCACCGTCGAAGCGATAATTTCTGGAGAATCAGCGCGTATGCTGGCGCGTCACAAACTTGATACCCTGCTGGACCGGTTCGCTGAACTCGAACACATGATGTCCGCCAATCCGGATCCGGGCGCTTATGTGAAGCTGTCGCGGGAATATGCCGGACTGGAGCCTTTGGTCGGCAAAATCCGTGCGTTGATCAAGGCGGAACAGGATCTGGCCGGTGCAAAGTCACTGGTGCAGGATCCGTCCTCCGACGCGGAAATGCGCGAACTTGCCGAAATGGAGCGCGACGAGCTGGAAGAGCGCGTCGAAGAACTGGCCCAGGATGTACGCATCGGGCTTTTGCCGAAGGACGAGGCGGACTCCAACGATGCCATCCTGGAAGTGCGGGCAGGGACCGGCGGCGACGAGGCGGCTCTCTTTGCCGGAGATCTCTTCCGCATGTACCAGCGTTATGCTGAACTTCAGGGCTGGAAGGTGGAAATCCTGTCTGCCAGCGAAGGTGAAGTCGGGGGCTACAAGGAAGTGATCGCGTCCGTTTCCGGCGACAACGTTTTTGCCAAGATGAAATTCGAGTCCGGTGTTCACCGGGTGCAACGGGTGCCCGCGACCGAGTCGGGCGGACGTATTCATACGTCGGCGGCAACCGTTGCCGTGCTGCCTCAGGCGGAGGACGTCGATATCGACGTTCAGGAGAGCGACTTGAGGATCGACACCTATCGCGCATCCGGCGCAGGTGGGCAGCACGTCAACACGACCGATTCTGCAGTGCGCATCACGCACTTGCCAACGGGTATCGTCGTTGCCGTTCAGGACGAACGCTCGCAGCACAAGAACAAGGCGCGAGCCATGCAGCTTCTGCGGGCGCGCATCTATGACGAGGAGCGCGAGCGGGCTGCGAGCGAGCGGACCGAGGCCCGGCGGTTGCAGGTCGGGTCCGGCGATCGGTCGGAGCGTATCCGCACCTACAACTACCCGCAGGGCCGCGTGACGGATCATCGTATCGGCTTGACGCTCTACAAGCTGGAGCAGATCCTTTCCGGGGAAGCACTCGGCGAAGTCATCGAGCCGTTGATCCTGGACCACCAGGCCAATCTTCTGGCAACCGAAGAGGCCTGAGGTGACCATCGGCCAGCTTTACCGGTCCGTGCGCGACCGGTTTCGGGTGGCCGGTTTGCCGACACCGGAACTGGATGCAAGGCTTCTGGTCAGCGCGGCGCTCGAGCTGCCCCTGTCGGAACTTGTCTTTCGTGAACAGGAAGAAGCAGCACCTGGTGCGGCCGAACTTGCAGAGGCCTATGCGCGGAAACGCCTGGATGGCATGCCCGTCGGCCGGATACTCGGGGAACGGGATTTCTACGGCCGGCGATTTCATTTGAACGAGGCAACGCTGGAGCCCCGGCCGGACACTGAAACCCTGATTGATGCCGTGCTTGAAAGATGTGCTCCTGAAGAAGCGCCGTTTATCTGCGATATCGGCACGGGTACGGGAGCGATCGCCGTGACGTTGCTGGCCGAGTTGCCCCGAAGCCGGATGATCGCGGTGGACCTGTCGGAACAGGCGCTTGAATGTGCTGCAGGCAACGCGTCTCTGCACGGCGTGGAAGACCGGTTTCTTCCCGTGCGGGCGGACTATACCTCCGCCCTGCGACCGGAAAGCGGCTTCGACTGGGTTGTCAGCAACCCGCCCTATATCCGCAGCGCTGTCCTCGCCGAGTTATCGCGCGAAGTGATTCAGCATGACCCGAAGCTTGCTCTTGATGGCGGTGAGGACGGCCTGACAGCCTATGTTCGTATCGTCGCGGATGCTGTGAAGCTGCTGCGCCCGGGCGGTTGGATCGCTCTCGAAATCGGCTTCGATCAAGGAGAGGATCTGAAAAAACAGCTGCGTCATCATGGCTTTGTAGAGATTGAAATCATTAAAGATCTTTCCGGAAACGACCGTGTTGTGGTGGGGCGCAGGCTCTAATTTTGCGGATTTGATCCAAAGGCGAAAAAGCACTTGGAAATCGCAACGGAAACGGGTACGTTCCTCTTGCCGAGACCGGAAATGTTATCAGCGTTTAGCGGGGCATGCGCATCCGGCAGCTGGGAACCGGCGCAACTTCAGCGTTTTGGAAACCGTTGCAAATCGGACTATCCGGTGTTTCGGACTGTCGAAGAAAAAGACAATCGCGTTGGCCATCGGCCTTTAGCGCGCTGCGTATGTTTTCAATGACAGCCGCTAACCAGCATTGTTGGTTTCGGCAGGTATTTCGTGTCGGTTTTAGGCAATTCCGATGTTGGGTCAGCGTCAAGCTGACCGCCGTTCCTTAAGAGAAAACGGCAGGATGAGACCAGGTAATCAAAGCAATAAGCGTATGCGCGGACGGGGCCGCAAGGGCCCAAATCCGTTAACCCGGACTTACGAATCAAACGGTCCTGATGTGAAAATCCGCGGTACTGCGATGCACGTTGCAGAGAAGTACCAGCAGCTTGCACGGGATGCCCAGGCATCCGGCGACCGGGTGATGTCCGAGAACTATAACCAGCATGCGGAGCACTATCTGCGCATTGTGGCTGCCGCGCAGCCGCAACAGCAGCCGATGGCGCATGCCTCTTCCCGCAACGAAGCCGAAGACGGTTTCGAAGCCGCGGCAACGAATGGCTCAGGCCACTCCAATGGCGCAGAACGGTCTTCCCAGGACGTGTCCTCCTCGGACAACGACCTGATGGATGCCGACAGCCCGCAGCCTTTCATCGACGACATGCCTGTCATCGATCAGGAAGGTAAGGTCAACGGGGCTTCCCAGAAGGCAGAGAAAGCCGAAGCCGGCGACGACGAAGCGGACGAAAAGCCGCGCCGCCGCCCCCGGACACCTCGTGCGCGCACGCCGCGCCGGGCCTCCGGTGATCAGGCTGACGCAGGCCAGGCCACGGCGGAAGCCGCGGAGGGTGCTGAAGCTTCTGGCGGTTCCGACGAAGAGGATCAGCCGAAACCACGCCGCAGGGTCGCGCGCCCGCGCCGTGCCAAGGCGGCTGAAGAGGCTCCGGCCGAGGCTCCTGCCGGAGAATGATCCGGTAGATAGTCAGCCTCGATAAAGCTGAAACAGATAAAACGGCGTCCATGATGGGCGCCGTTTTTTGTTTGGCTTGCAGACATCCGTTCCGGACGGCACAGAATAAGATGCCGCAGGGGCTTTTGTGGTGAATATGCAACACTATATTAGAGGAGCAGCACTGCAAAAGGCTGTGCGGATGCCCGTATCAGGGGTCCGTATTCCAGATCGTTCCCCACGCTTCGGGTGGTGCGGACGGGTAGGAGGTAACTTATGAACTTTGAAAAATACACTGAGCGTGCGCGCGGTTTTGTTCAGTCCGCTCAGACCTTTGCCTTGGGGCGGGGCCATCAGCAATTCGCACCTGAACACATCCTGAAGGTTCTTCTGGATGATCCCGAAGGCATGGCCAGCGGCCTGATCGGCCGTGCCGGCGGCAACGCCAAGGCATTGAGGGGCGATCTTGAGGGCCTTCTGGACAAGATGCCGAAAGTTTCCGGTGGGTCCGGACAGCTCTACATGGGCCAGGCAACCGCACGTCTGTTCGAGCAGGCCGAGAAGATCGCCGACAAGGCCGGAGACAGTTTCGTCACCGTGGAGCGGCTTCTGCTCGCCCTTGCCATGGACAGCGACAGCGAAACCGGCAAGCTGATGAAGCGGCACGGCATTACGCCAAACGGACTGAACGAGGCAATCAATCAGCTTCGCCAGGGCCGGACGGCCGATACCGCGACTGCCGAAAACCAGTATGACGCGCTGAAGAAATTCGCTCGGGATCTGACCCAGGTTGCCCGGGAAGGCAAACTCGACCCGGTGATCGGCCGTGACGAGGAAATCCGCCGGACCATCCAGGTTCTGTCGCGCCGTACCAAGAACAACCCGGTTCTGATTGGTGAGCCAGGGGTCGGCAAGACCGCGATTGCCGAGGGCCTTGCGCTGCGCATCGTCAATGGCGATGTGCCGGAATCGCTCAAGGACAAGCAGCTTCTTGCGCTCGACATGGGCTCGCTGATTGCCGGCGCGAAATACCGGGGTGAGTTCGAGGAACGCCTGAAGGGTGTTCTGTCCGAAGTCCAGGCGGCCGCGGGCAAGGTAATCCTGTTCATCGACGAGATGCACACGCTGGTTGGAGCCGGCAAGGCGGACGGGGCCATGGATGCCTCGAACCTCTTGAAGCCTGCTCTGGCGCGCGGCGAGCTGCACTGTGTCGGTGCGACAACGCTGGACGAATACCGCAAGCACGTTGAAAAGGACGCCGCTCTGGCGCGCCGGTTCCAGCCGGTGTTCGTGAGCGAGCCGACGGTCGAGGACACGGTTTCGATCCTTCGCGGGATCAAGGAGAAGTACGAACTCCATCACGGGGTCCGTATCACCGACAGTGCCATCGTCTCGGCAGCGTCTCTTTCCAACCGCTACATCACCGACCGGTTCCTGCCGGACAAGGCGATCGATCTTGTGGACGAAGCCGCCAGCCGGCTGCGGATGCAGGTCGACAGCAAGCCGGAGGAACTGGACGAACTGGATCGCCGGATCATCCAGCTCAAGATCGAGCGCGAGGCGCTGAAGGCAGAAAGCGACGAAGCTTCAAAGGATCGTCTGTCCAGGCTCGAGAAGGAGCTGACGGATCTGGAAGAAAAGTCGCAGGCACTCAGCAACCGCTGGCAGGGCGAGAAGGAAAAGCTGAACCTTGAACAGAAGATCAAGGAACAGCTGGAACAGGCCCGCATCGATCTGGAAATCGCGCAGCGTCGCGGTGATCTGGCCAAGGCTGGTGAGCTTGCCTACGGCGTGGTTCCGGAGCTGGAGCGCAAACTCGCCGAAGCGGAAGCTTCAGAGGATGCCGATGCCATGGTCGATGAGGCCGTGACGCCGGCTCACATTGCCCAGGTCGTTTCGAAGTGGACCGGAATTCCGGTCGACAAGATGCTGGAAGGCGAGCGTGAAAAGCTGCTTCAGATGGAAGACATGCTGGCGAACCGGGTCATTGGCCAGGCAGAAGCCATTCATGCGGTTTCCACTGCAGTGCGCCGGGCGCGTGCCGGTCTGCAGGATCCGAACAGGCCGATTGGCTCGTTCATGTTCCTCGGACCGACCGGTGTCGGCAAGACCGAGCTGACCAAGGCACTTGCGTCGTTCCTCTTCGATGACGACAGCGCAATGGTGCGGATCGACATGTCGGAATACATGGAGAAGCACTCCGTTTCCCGTCTGATCGGCGCGCCTCCCGGCTATGTCGGATACGAGGAAGGTGGTGCGTTGACGGAAGCCGTTCGGCGGCGCCCGTATCAGGTCGTGCTTTTCGACGAAATCGAAAAGGCGCATAGCGACGTGTTCAACGTGCTGTTGCAGGTTCTGGACGACGGTCGGCTGACCGATGGTCAGGGCCGGACGGTCGACTTCCGCAACACGCTGATCATCATGACCTCGAACCTGGGGGCCGAGTATCTGGTCAACCAGCCGGAAGGTCAGGATACGGATGCGGTTCGCGACGAGGTGATGAGCGCCGTGCGGGGTCATTTCCGTCCGGAGTTCCTGAACCGTCTCGATGAGATCGTGCTGTTCCATCGCCTGCAGCGGGCGCAGATGGCCGATATCGTCAAGATCCAGCTGGAGCGCCTGCGGGCTCTCCTCAGCGATCGCAAGATCACGCTGAAACTGGACGACGGCGCTCTCGGTTGGCTGGCCCAGAAGGGCTACGACCCAGCCTATGGAGCGAGGCCGCTGAAACGGGTGATCCAGAAGGACGTTCAGGATCCTCTCGCCGAAAAGCTGCTTGCCGGCGAAATCCTCGACGGCCAGACGGTGGATGTCACGGCTGGGTCAGACCGCCTGATGTTCCAGGTGGAAGGCTCCGAAAGCGCAGCCGCCTGACCTGAGGCAAGCTGAAAGAAATGAAAAGGAAACCCGCGGAAGGACACTTCCGCGGGTTTTTCGTTTTGTGGCTCGATTGGCCCGGGCGTTTGCGTTTTGTCAAACGGGCCTGCGAAAAGCTGTGGTATTCATATATTCATAAATGTGAAACAAGAGCCGCGCTTCGGTGAAACCCCAGGGCGGCTGATCCGATCAAGGAGACTCAGATGACAGTCGATCGTGCAGTCATGATGTTTGCAGGTGCCATGGTGCTCTTGTCCCTGGCGCTGGGGTTTTACGTTTCGTCCTACTGGTATCTGCTCAACGCCTTTGTCGGCTTGAACCTGATGCAGGCTTCCCTCACCGGCTTTTGTCCGGCAGCGATCATTTTCAAGAAGCTCGGCATGAAACCGGGAGTGGCCTTCTCGTAAGGTGGAGGACAAGATGAGACGCGGTATCTTCATTTTCTTCCTGTTGACGCTGGCTGCAGCGTCGGGTGCCGCGCCGGTGGCTCGTGCCGGCGAATTTCTGGCCGAGCCGATCACCGTACCGGAAACCAAGGCGGTATTTGCCGAGGTCAAAAGTCGGACGGTCGTTCCTGCCCGTGCCCGCATTGGCGGAACCATAAAGACAATTTCCGTGCGCGAGGGCGATGTCGTGTCAGCTGACCAGGTCATTGCCCTGGTGGTTGACGAGAAAATTGCACTCGAACTGGGGGCTGCGGAGGCCCGGATCGAGGTTCTGCGCTCCCAGCTTCACAATGCCCGCACCGAGTTGGAACGTGTGGAGCAACTGGTTGCCCGTGGCAGCGCGGCACAAAGCCGGCTGGACCAGGTGCGCACACAATTCGATGTGGTCACCAACCAGACCGTTGCGGCGGAATCGGAGATGGCGGTCGTACGCCAACGTGCCAGCGAAGGCGAGATCCTGGCCCCCAATGCCGGACGCGTTCTGACAGTGCCGGTCACGGAAGGCTCGGTCATTCTGCCGGGAGAGGAAGTCGCCCGGATTGCCAGCGGCCGATACTTCCTGCGTCTCTCCATCCCGGAGCGTCATGCCGCCCAAATAACCTCAGGGGCGAAAGTCCTGCTGGGTGGACGCGGTCTTGACCCCAAGCCCGAGGCTGCGGAGACCGGGAGCACCGCAACCCGGCAAACCTTCGGAACGATCGTGAAGGTCTATCCTGAAATTACCGAAGGCCGGGTGACGGCGGATGTCGATGTCGATGGCCTGGGAGACTATTTCGTCAACGAACGCACACTTGTTCATGTGCCCGTCGGCGAGCGTCAGGTTATTGCGGTGCCGGAAGCTGCTCTTTCGATCCGGCATGGTGTCGATTATGTGCAGGTTGCCGTTGCGGCTGGCACCCAGGATGTCGCCGTGGTTCCAGGCGCAAATGTTCTTCACGAGGGGACGGTTCTGGTCGAAATCCTGACAGGACTGCGTGCCGGTGATCGGGTGTTGGTGCCATGAAACTCGGTCTTGCCGGATGGCTGACCCGATCCTTCATCGGGTCACCGCTCACTCCGCTGTTCCTGATGGCTTCCCTTGCCCTCGGGCTGATTGCTCTTGTTGCCCTGCCACGTGAAGAAGAACCGCAAATCTCCGTGCCGATGGTCGATATTCATGTGGAAGCCAACGGCCTCAATGCGGATGATGCGGTCAAACTGGTGACGGAACCGCTGGAGACGATCGTCAAGGCGATCGATGGTGTCGAGCATATCTATTCCCAGACCCAGGACGACCGTGTGCTGGTAACGGCACGGTTTCTCGTCGGGACCGACGCGGACGCTGCCATCTTGCGCGTGCACGAAAAGATCCGCGCCAACATGGACCGGATCCCCGTCGGCATTCCGGAGCCATTGATTGTTGGCCGGGGTATTGATGATGTCGCCATTGTCGTCGTTACGCTGACACCGACACCGGGGGGCGCCGAGCGGTGGACGGCAAACGGTTTGACCCGGATCGCGCGTGAACTTCAGACCGAAATCGCCAAGCTCTCGGACATCGGTCTCACGTTCATCGTCGGGGAGCAGCCGGAAGCCATTCGCGTTGAACCTGACCCGGAAAAACTGTCGCTTTACGGAATCACGCTGCAGCAGCTGGCTGCCAAGATCGAGGGTGCCAACAAGTCCTTCCGCGCAGGCTATGTCCGGGAAGCCGGAGAGCAGCGCGTTCTGGTCGCAGGGGAGACGTTGCAATCGGCCGAAGAGATCGGAAATCTCTTCCTGACCGCCCGTGATGCCCGACCCGTTTATGTGCGTGATGTCGCCCGCATCGACCTTGCCACTCAACCGGCAGAGCACAGGGTCGCCCATATTCGCAAGCAAGATGGAGCATTGACCTTGGCCCCGGCGGTGTCGCTGGCCATTGGCAAGCGACCGGGCACCAATGCGGTGGTGATTTCCGATGAAATCGTTTCACGGCTTGAAGCAATTCGCGGAGATCTCTTTCCCGAAGGCGTGGATATGGAGATCACCCGGAACTACGGTGAGACCGCCAATGAAAAAGCCAATGAACTGCTGTTCCATCTTGGGCTTGCGACAGTTTCCATTGTCGTCCTGATCGCACTGGCGATCGGGTGGCGCGAAGCGCTGGTGACGCTGGTGGTGATCCCGACGACGATCCTGCTCACGCTCTTTGCAGCCTATCTGATGGGCTACACCATCAACCGTGTCAGCCTGTTTGCCCTGATCTTTTCCATCGGCATCCTGGTGGACGACGCCATCGTGGTGATCGAGAACATCGCCCGGCACTGGGGCATGTCGGATGATCGCAGCCGGACGCAAGCCGCGGTGGAAGCGGTGGCGGAAGTCGGCAATCCGACCATCATCGCAACGCTGACGGTCATCGTCGCCCTTTTGCCGATGCTGTTCGTTTCAGGCTTGATGGGCCCCTATATGGCGCCGATTCCCGCCAATGCTTCGGCAGCGATGCTGTTTTCGTTCTTTGTTGCCGTGATGCTGACACCCTGGCTGATGATAAAATTCGCTGGCCGCGGCGGAGGCCAATCCCATGCGCCTGCGGCCCATGGCGGGGCTCTGGGTCGTATTTACGCGAAGGTCGCCAGACCGTTGATCGGTTCGCGCCTGCGCGCCTGGGGCTTTCTGCTGATCGTCGGCGTCTGCACGATCGGTTCGCTTGCGCTGTTCTATACCACCGACGTTACGGTGAAACTGCTTCCATTCGACAACAAGGCGGAATTGCAGGTGCTTGCCGATCTGCCGGAAGGGTCTTCGGTCGAGGACACGGACAGGGTTCTTCAGGAAATTGGTGCCCGTTTGGGAAAGGTGCCTGAAATCCTGTCGTTCCAGACTTATGCCGGCACTGCATCGCCTTTCAATTTCAACGGACTGGTTCGCCACTACTATCTGCGCGCACTGCCTGAACAGGGTGACGTGCAGATCAATCTCACCGAGAAGGGGGAGCGGGACCGGACCAGTCATGACATCGCGCTGGATATCCGCGAGATGCTGGCAGGTCTCGACCTACCCGCCGGTACTGTGTTGAAGGTGGTGGAGCCGCCCCCGGGGCCGCCGGTTCTGGCGACGCTGCTTGCGGAAATCTATGGGCCCGATGCCGAAACCAGGCGCGCGGTTGCAAGCAAGGTTCGCCAGGCCTTCGAGGACGTGCCGTTCATCGTGGATGTCGACGATTCCTTTGGAACCCAGGCCGACCGGGTGCGCATCGCCATCGATCAGGACCGGCTTGAATATCACCGGGTCGAGCAGGGCGATGTCTTCGACACCGTCCGGCGCCTCTATGGTGGAACGGAGGTCGGTTATTCGCACCGCGGCCGGGCGCGTTATCCGATCCCGATCCGGATCCATCTAGCCAGGGGCGACATGGTGATCGGTGAAGCGGTGCTTGCAACGCCGGTGCCGGCCAATGCATTGCCTGGAGGCCGGGGCGTGATCGAACTTGGCGACGTGGTGACGGTTCGCAGGGAAAAGACATCCTTTCCGGTGTTCCGCCACAACGGCCGCGCGGTTGAAATGGTAACCGGCGAACTGGCTGGTGCGTTCGAAGCTCCGGTTTACGGGATGCTGGCTGTTGGACAAAAGATCCAGGGCATGGATTGGGGACCTGACGGTGAACCGGTGATCTCGTTCCATGGTCAGCCCGAAGACGAAACGCGGCCAACCCTGCTCTGGGATGGCGAGTGGGAAGTCACCTGGGTCACTTTTCGGGACATGGGAGGTGCCTTCATGGTGGCGATCCTGGGCATCTACTTCCTGGTGGTGGCCCAGTTCGGTTCCTTCAAACTGCCGCTCGTGATCCTGACGCCAATTCCGCTGACGCTGATCGGCATCATGCTGGGGCACTGGCTGTTTGCTGCGCCATTCACGGCGACATCGATGATCGGTTTCATTGCACTTGCCGGCATCATCGTGCGCAACTCCATATTGCTGGTCGATTTCATCCAGCATTCGCGCACGCCCGACAAACCGCTTCTGGACGTTTTGCTGGAAGCCGGGGCAATCCGCTTCAAGCCGATCCTGTTGACAGCGCTTGCCGCCATGATCGGCGCTGCAGTTATCCTGACCGATCCGATATTTCAGGGGCTGGCGATCTCGCTGCTCTTCGGTCTGGCATCGTCGACGATCCTGACGGTTCTGGTGATCCCGGCGATCTACATGGCTCTGCGCCGCGACCAGGCACGACAGAAGGAAGTTTCGGAAGCTGGATGAGCGGCAGGTTGATTGTCGCCGGCGTCAAGCTGGTGCCGGTCCCTCAGGCGGGGATTGAATGATCGAAGCCTGTCTGGAGTGAAGACATCAACAAGTTCGGCCGGGGCACGAAGGCCCCGGCCGAACTTTGTTTTTCAGGAGTGTCAGTTGATGGCAGCGATCCGCGACGGCTTGCGGACACGGTCCAGCAAGGTGTCGACGCGGTAGCGCTCGGTTTCGAACGCTGTGCGCATTTCACCATCCAGCGTACGGCCCTTCGGCAGCTTGATACGCATCGGATCCATGTAACGGCCGTTGACGAGCACTTCATAGTGCAGGTGCGGGCCTGTCGACAGGCCGGTGGAGCCGACATATCCGATGATCTGGCCCTGCGTGACCTTGGATCCTTCACGGATGCCGCTGCCAAAACCACTCATGTGGTTATAGGTCGTGGTGTAGCCGTTCGTGTGCTGCAGCTCGATACGGCGGCCATAGCCGGAGCTCCAGCCGGCCTTTACGATTGTGCCGTTCCCGGCCGCCATGATCGGCGTTCCGCGCGAAGCAGACCAGTCCACACCGCGGTGCATCTTGGTGTAGCCATGGATCGGGTGGCGGCGCATGCCGAAACCGGAGCGGAACTTGCCGCCATTGAGCGGCTTGCGGATAAGAAACTTCTTGGCGCTCTGACCGGTGTCATCATAGAAATCGGTCACGCCGTCGTCTGGCGTGCGGAACCGGTAGAATTCTCGTGTGGTGTTGCCGGTGTTGAGCGCGGCATACAGGATCTTCGGCGGGCTGTTGTCGTCGCCGTCGGTGAAGAACAGCTCAAGGGCGTCGCCCGGCTGGACCCGCGCATTGAAGTCGACGTCAAAGGAGAACATCCGCACCAGATCGTTGATGATCTCTTCAGGCATGTCCTGTTCGAGAGCCGTCTGGTAGAGGCTGTCGTAGATTGCCGGGGTCGGGCCACCGTAGGAAACACGGTCGGCTTCTTCAAAGGCATCAGCAAGGAACGTGCTCGGTTCCTTGGCCTCAATATAGGCGCCACTGTCCGAGCGGGCCACCGTAGCGCGGTGCTCCGTGTTCTCATAGAGGCTGACGCGTTCAGGACGCATCCGCTCCAGATCGTCCGGCGACGGTGCATAGGCGATCCGCAATCTTTGTCCTTCAGTCAGGTCCGAAATGCCGAACAGGCTTGAGAAGGCGGTCGAGATTGCAAGTGCTTCATCTTCGGTCGCGTCATAATCCATCATGACGTCGACCAGATCCTGGTCCTTGGTAACGGGAACGATGCTTTCGTCCATTCCGGCAAAGCGGATGTCCTCGTCCTGTTTGGACACGAAGGAAACATTCTCCGGCGTGATGCGCACGGCGTAGCGTTCCAGGTCGGGCTGCAGGGCGAGATTGAAATCGAAGCGGCCCGGATCAACCAGGGATTTTGCCGCCATTTCGACAGCGTCAATAGAAAGAGTGCGCGCGGTTTCGCGAACGGCAAGCTCAACTTCGGTTTCGGACGGCGTCCGGTCGAGGTCTATGTCCCCGCTGGAAGACGGGAAGGGGGCAAGCGAAATGCTGACTTCGCTTTCCAGCTTTGCGCCATAGATGGAATCGGCCGGAAGCGGAGTGCCGGTTTCGGCAACACTGATGCCGCCATCATCGTCGTTATTGTCAGCGAACATGTTCAACGGATTGAACGGGGGAATGCGCTCCGCGAGTTCCGGATCCTT